>CAZXPF010000014.1:0-90000 GCA_964643105.1 uncultured Flavobacterium sp.
GACTGGTTTTGATTTGATACGATATGTTTTCTTTTTCGACTAGTAGTTCATCATCATGACAAGAATAAAAGACGCTAAATAAAGCAAAAACTGCTATTATTTTAAAAAATTTAATTTTTTGCTTCATATAACACATTATTACACCTTTTCATTTTGCATTTGCTGGGTTGAAAAAGATTTGTTTGTCCCATACTATTTAATTCTCAAAAATAGTTTTCTTCGGTTTATAAGTTAATACGTGTTTTTACTTATCTTTATTATGTTTGAGGGGTAAAAATACCATGCTTTTTTAAAGTTAATTGCTTTACATTAGTTTGTTCTAATTTGTAAATAAAACAATTATTCTATTTTAAGTTAATGTGTTTACGCAATTTGATGCAAACATTTACTCCTTCTTTACTATTTATTTGTGTACATGGTTTTCATAAAATAAAAATAAGTATTGTTTTAACGTTTTCAAAGTAACATAGAAAAAATGAAATTATTAATTTGCTTTTTAAATAATATATTTATATTTGTTTTAAAATTATTTATATTATGAATAACATAGGCAATAAAATACGTGTTTTAAGAGAACAAAAAGGCTATTCTCAAGAGAGTTTGGCACATGAACTTGGGTTAACGCAACCTAGTTATGCTCGTCTTGAAAAACAAGATGAACGTATTAGTATAACGCGTTTAATGCAAATAGCTACTATTTTAAAAACTACTGTGGCTGAGTTGATAGATGAGAAAACACAAAAAGTAATTAATTTACAAGGTAGTGAAGGTTCACAAGCTTACAATGTAGACACTATTAATACCATTATCAACGCAGACAAAGAACATATAACTACGTTAAAAGAGGAGATTGTTTTTTTGAGAGCTTTGCTGCAAAAACAAGAAGAATGATTTAACGTTTGGTTGTTTTATTAAAAAATTAAGTCACTTAATTAAATTTTAAGTTTGAGTGTGTCTTGTCTGAAATAACGATACACATTAATTGTTATAAAAAGCCTTCAAGAAATCACTATGTAAAATGAACGCAAAAAGTTATACGATGTCTTTAAAGTCCTAAATCAAGATTATAAGAAATTTTTATAGCAATATTGTCATCAAATTTTGCCAATTGATAATTTCCATAGCGATAAAAGGCAACGAGACCAAATCCTTTAAATAATTTATTGCATTCCACACCACTTTCAAAGAAACCTTTATCCAAAGAACTAAAAGGCAATCCCACATGATTTTCTGGATTATCGATAGTTCCAAAAGCCATGCGTGTTACTACAGAAAACTCTGGGTTTAGTTTGTATCCAATATTTGTTCTGTTAAAAGTATGCTTTAGTTGCAAAGAAACATATCTGTCCGAGAAAAACTCATTGTAATACATGGTTTCAAAACTATTTTTACCTGCAAAAGTGATACGTTTTAAAATAGCATCTTTGTTCAAGTTATTCGGTGCAATAGCATAAAGTTGTGTAAGTGGAATATCGCCAAAAGCCAAACCTGCTTGAATTAACAAGGAACTTTTTTGACCAGATAAATAAGGGATTTCATAAAAAGTTTTAAAGTCCACTTTAGTAAAATCAAAATCATTACCCAATATTTCTGGAATGGTTTGAGTTACCTGCAATGCAAATTTGGGATGTCTTTTTTCAATTTCAATTTTTCCTAAAGGTGTTTGCATATAACTGCTGAAAGGATTCCATTGGATGGCAAACTGCAATGAAGTTGTATTGTAGTTCGTATAGCTTTGTCCATTATTAATGAAGGTGTAATTAAACAAAGGGGTAATTTCACTTTGAGCAATTGAAAAATAAGCAGAAGTTTTAGGAATAATTTTACTTTCTATAAAGGCCGAAGCAATTCTGTTGTTATAGAAAGTAGAAATATTGAAAGGTCTTGGGTCATAAATTCTGAATCTTCTGCTATCAGTAGCAAAAGTGGTTTGTCCTATTTCGCTAACATCATCAGTATAGGAAACACTTACCCAAGTTTCATTTTCTTTATTCAAAAGATAGGATGGTGTAATTCCGTATTTGAAAGCATTGTCTTTGAGTCCATAAGCTCCATAAAAAGCTATTTTATATTGGTCAGAAAGTTTGTCGTTTGTAACAGCTCCTAGGCCTAACCGAAAGCCCTCAAAATTATTGTATTTTATGATACTTCTTAAATCTAAATCAACATAACTGATTGGCAAATAACCATTAATAATTTTTTTTCCCAAAAATATTTTTCGTTCGATATTACTTGATTGTGACAAGCTATCTAATGAAGTATAGGTTTTCATTTTACGTTTGTCAACAGTGTCTTTAGCTATGGAATTCCAGTATTTATCGGGTTTTTTTAAACTGCTTTCTGGAGCATATACCTTTATACCATCAAATTTTAGGGCAACAGGTTCGTTTATTTTAATGTCAAAAGGAGTTGATTCAAGCAGTAAAACCGTTCTGTCAGAAGCATTGTTTTCTAAATCTTGCTCTAAACTGGCTCTGAATTTAATGGTTCCACCCAAGATGGTTAAATCTTCAGAATTGCTACCTTTACTTAATACTATTTTTCTTTTTTGGGGAAACCAAATTTTTTCTTTTTTTAGATAGTCAAAAGTATAAGTGGCATTAACATTGACAATTCCATAAATTCTGTAATATGCTTTTGCAATAGAAAAATTCTCAGCATCAACATATAATAATCCCCTTAGCCTGTTGGCTCTAAGTTTTTTGGGCTCAAAGTAAATACGATAAACTTTGCGATTTTGAATTTGAGTGGAATCTAATAAATGATAAGTGTAAAGCTTTCTACCATAATTAGAAATAGGATTTTGAACGGGAATTTCTAATATTTCAAAAGGATTTTCATAAACCGAATAAGAAATTAATTTTAAGCCTAAAAATTCGTATAAAGGTTCTTTAAATCCTGCCATTCTTGCCCCGAGAACAGTTTCCTTACTGGTGTTATTTTTGTGTTGGATTAAGTTGACTTTCTCTGTTTGATAGATATGACTTTTCTCAACCAGTTTTTTAAATTTATAATTGGTAGAATCAAGTTTTATTTTTCGTTTTCCAAATATGTTTTTTTTATAAATTTTATCAATTTCTCCAGAGATGCTATCTGGATTAGCAGTTATTTGAATGTATTCATAATTTTTATATTCGTATGATTTTAAGGCTTTTTCCGGTTGTGTATTTTTTTTATTTTCAATTACATTTTTGATGATATGATTGACTTTGTTGAAGGAATAATATTCATTTTTGACCTTATTGATGTCTTGAGTTAGTTTAACAATAAATAGATTGCCTTCGTTTGAAGCATAAGCAGGCTTTTCATAATAGCCTTTGTATGTTACATATAATGGTCTTTTTAAATCTGAAATTTCTATTGAGAATTTTCCTTCCCAATCAGCAAATACGGTTGTTTTTTCATAGGTTATTTTTGCAAATGCAATGGGAATAGTGGTGTCAAAATCGATAACTTGGCCTTTAATTTTTGTTTGTCCAAAAATAAAGTGTGTAAAAAAAAGTAAAGAGAAGAGATATGAATATCGCATTAATTTTTTTGATTGATGAACAAAGATATTTAAAAATAAAAAGTCCCGATGTTAATCAGGACTTAAAATTTATACTTTCATGATTTCAGCTTCTTTGATGGCTAAATGTTCATCTATTTTTTTGATGAAAGCATCCGTTAATTTTTGAATATCTTCTTCAGCTTTCTTACATATATCTTCCGCTGTTCCGTTTTTTTCTTCTTTTTTGATGTCGTTATTCGCATCTTTTCTAGCGTTTCTCACACCAATTTTTGCGTCTTCAGCTTCAGCTTTTGCTTGTTTTACCAATTCTTTTCTTCTTTCTTCTGTTAAGGCTGGAATATTGATGATGATGTTTTCACCATTATTCATTGGATTTAACCCTAAATTAGCAATTTGAATGGCTTTTTCAATCGGTTGTATCATGTTCTTTTCCCAAGGAGTAACCGTTAACGTTCTGGCATCGGCAGCATTAATATTAGCTACTTGTGATAAAGGAGTTTGAGAACCATAATAATCTACAAAAACACCACCTAACATTTGAGGAGATGCTTTTCCAGCTCTAATATTTAAAAACTCTTTTTCTAAATGAGCAATGGAACCATTCATAGATTCTGTAGCTGTTTCTATTATAAAGTTAATTTCGTCTGTCATTTTATTTAGATTTTAGATTTTCTGACATTTTTTTTAAATAAACGTCTTCAAATGGTCTTTATACTTTACACTTTAATCTTAGTACTATATAGTTACGGTAGTCCCTATGGTTTGTCCTTCACAAACTTTTAGTAAATTCCCTTCAATATTCATATCAAAAACGATGATAGGTAATTTGTTTTCTTGACTCAACGTGAAAGCAGTTGTGTCCATCACGTTTAATCCTTTTGCTAGCACATCTTCAAATGAGATATAATCAAATTTTGTGGCATTTTTATCTTTTTCTGGATCAGCCGTGTAAACGCCATCCACTCGAGTTCCTTTCAGAATTACATCAGCACCAACTTCTACACCTCTCAAAACTGCAGCCGTATCTGTAGTAAAATAAGGATTTCCTGTTCCTGCACCAAAAATAACAATTCTACCTTTTTCTAAGTGACGGGTTGCTTTTCTTTTGATGTAAGGTTCGGCTATAGCTTCAATTTTTAAGGCAGTTTGCAATCTAGTTTGCATGCCTGCTTCTTCCAGAGCTCCTTGTAAAGCCATTCCATTGATAACTGTGGCAAGCATTCCCATGTAATCCCCTTGAACTCTATCCATTCCGTTACTTGCACCAGCGACACCTCTGAAGATATTTCCTCCTCCTATAACTATTGCAATTTCTATGCCTTTATCATGAATTTGCTTAATTTCAGCAGCATATTCTGCTAAACGTTTTGGATCAATTCCGTAAGCTCTATCGCCCATTAAAGCTTCACCACTTAGCTTTAGAAGAATTCTTTTGTATTTCATTATATTCTGAATTTAGTTCACAATCTCGTCATTAAGATTCAAAATTGTGATGCAAATATAGTTATTATCTAATTTAAAAAAAATCTACTTTCTAATTATGAATGTAATTCATGAAATGATGATTTAGCAGCTTGATAGCCTATCTCAAATATTTTATCCATTTTTGTTTTATTGGATTCAAATGTGCTAAAAGAAGCTAATTCTTTAGGTTCAATGACCCAATCACACAAACTAAATTTTTGATAGTTTCCATGAGCAGAAAGAAGATCAAAAGCTCTTGTAGTTACTGATTTTATTGACTTTAAATCTTTGGCTTCAATAGTTTGAATGGGGCTGAGATAAATGCCTACGATTGCATCACATCTTCCTTGCAGTAAATCTGTTGGAAAATGGTTTAATATACCACCATCGCTATAAAGTCGCCCGTTTAACTCATAAGGCGAAAGCATGCCTGGAAAAGACGATGAAGCTAAAATAGCATCTGTAATTTTTGTTTCTTCATTAAAAACTTTCAACTTGCCAGATACTAAATTAGTTGCTGTTATGAAAGTGGGGATATTTAAATCGCCAATAGTAGCATCTTTGAAAATCAAATTAAAATAACTTTTAAAAGACTCAGAATCAATAATTCCTGCCTTTTTGAAAGTGAAATGCCTCCAGTGGAAAAAATAAATAGATTTGAAGAATTCTAGAATTTCTTCAGGTTTTTTACCAAAAGCGTATAGAGCAGCAATTATAGCTCCAGCACTCGTTCCAGCGATTTGAGAAGGCTTAATATTTTGTTCTTCCAAAAACTTCAAAGCGCCTGCTTGTGCAATCCCTTTAGAACCGCCACCTGATAAGACTAATCCGATTGATTTGGAAGTAAAATCCATTGAAAAAAGGTTATGTGTAACAAAGCTTACATTCAAGTATCAAATTTAGTAGTAATTTTGTAAAATAAATAATTAAATTACCATGAATACAAATATAGAAAAGGCTCTACCTAAAAGTTACTCTTATGCAGCTTACAGGAATTTGATTTCTCAACTGATTAAAGAAGGAAAATCTACAGGGAATACCCAATCGGCTGATTTATTGCATTATTCTGAATTGAATGAAAGTCGCATGAACCGCCTAGAAAAAACAATTCAAATTACAGAAGAAGTTCAAGAACAAATTAATCAATTAGACACAAAAGTTACTTGGTTAGTCATTAGTGAAGGTTGGTGTGGTGATGCGGCTCAAATTTTACCAATCATATATAAGATGGCTGAATTATCTGAAAATATTGATTTAAAAATTGTATTTCGTGATGAAAATGAAGCGTTGATGAATGATTTTTTAACCAATGGTGGAAAAGCAATTCCGAAATTAATTATTTTGGATGAAGAAAATAATGTGATAGGGGATTTTGGACCAAGACCTGAGCCAGCAAGAAAATTAATCGCGGATTATAAAATGGCAAATGGGGTTGTGGATGAGCCTATAAAAGTTGAATTACAAAAATGGTATTTGCATGATAAAGGTGTTACAACGCAAAATGAAATCATGCAATTGATGAAAAATAAAGAATTGGTTTAAGAAAAGATTTTCAGATTTTCGGAAGATAGATTTTTAGAAAATTTGGAATTCCTAATTTGGAATTTTATTTTACAATTCCAATAATTTTCAACTTATCAGAAGTCGAAATTCCACCAGGATTGCAACCTAGTTCTCCTTCTGGAATTTCGATTTTTAGGTTTTCATAATAATTAATCCAAACCTGAAAATAGTCATTTGAATCAGGTTCCTTGAAAGTCATCGGCGTTAATTCAAAAAACGGTTTTTCGTAAGCTGCCAAAAATGCATCATAAATCAATTCCGAACAATAATACTTTCCATTATCATATAAATATGCTTCATCATAAGGAACACCTAACTGAGCAAGTGAAAATTCAATAGCTTTTGGAATATATTTGCGATATTTTCTTTTCAATCTTCCCACAAACATAGTGTCAGAAGTATAAGTTTTGAAAACTTCTAAAGGGGTAAGTTTAACTTCTTTACCAGCAGCTTCAATTACATAAATGGAATCATTTTGAATATGAATCATGCCTAAATGACTGAAATCTTTTCCGTCAAACCCTTCTGTAACGGCATTTATAGCTTTACATAAATCACAATTCATGGATTGAAAAATGATGTCACCTTCTTTTAGTGTTACTTTTTTTTGAGCAAAAGCTGAAAAAGCAATTAGTAAAAAAATTATAATTCTTAATTTCATCCTATAAATTATTCACAAAATCATCAGGAGAAACAGCTTTTTCAACACTATAATTCCCAATTTTTGTTCTTCTTAAAGCAGTTAAATGACCACCAGAATTTAAGGCTAATCCAAAATCATAAGCTAAAGAACGAATGTAGGTTCCTTTACTACATTGTACTCTGAAATCTATTTCTGGCAACTTAAATCTAGTGATTTCAAATTCGTAAATCGTAGTTTTTCTGGATTGAATTTCAACTTCTTCACCAGCTCTTGCATGTTCATATAATCGTTTTCCGTCTTTTTTGATGGCTGAAAAAACAGGTGGTTTTTGATCAATTTCACCTACAAATTTTTTTACAGTTTCTGAGACTACTGCTTCTGTAATATGTGCTGTTGGAAAAGTTGCATCAATTTCAGTTTCTAAGTCATAAGAAGGAGTTGTAGCACCAACGGTAATTGTTCCAGTGTATTCTTTGGTTTGTGCTTGAATTTCTGAAATGCTTTTTGTGAATTTTCCGGTACAAATAATCAATAAACCAGTGGCTAAAGGGTCTAAAGTTCCAGCATGACCAATTTTAAATTTTTTAGGTAAATCAAAATGTCTTTTCAATGCATATTTCAATTTATTCACCGCTTGAAAAGACGACCATTTTAAAGGTTTGTCAATCAATAGAACTTGCCCGTTTAAGATGTCTTCTTTAGTCATTAAATCACCGTTAATTTTTGTACAAAAAAGTGAATTAATAAAACGGCAATTCCAGCAATAATTCTGTAATACCCAAACATTTTAAAACCATTTTTGCTTAAGTATCCAATGAATGATTTTATAGCAATCATAGCCACAATAAACCCAACAATATTTCCAATGATTAAAAGGTTTACTTGTTCATTGGTTAATACAAAACCAGCTTTATAAAAGTCATACGATTTTTTTACGGTGGCACCCAACATGGTAGGAATCGCTAAGAAAAATGAAAATTCAGCAGCCGTTGTTCTAGATAATTTTTGAGTCATACCACCCACAATACTTGCTCCACTTCTTGAAACTCCAGGAATCATAGCTAAACATTGAAAAAGCCCAATTTTAAATGCAGTTGGATAACTAATTTCAACGGGAACTTCTTCTTTTGGAGTATTGCCAAACCAGTCATCCACTTTTAAAAGTAAAATTCCACCAAGAATTAAGGAAACTGCAACAGTAATCGGATTTTCTAGTAATGAATCAATAAAGTCGCTTAATAATAACCCTAAAACTACAGCAGGAATAAACGCTACAAATAGTTTAAAATAAAAATCTACCGATTGAAAAAAACGTTTGAAATATAGAACAACAACAGAAAGTATGGTTCCCAACTGAATAACAATCGTAAAAAGTTTAGTAAAATCATCTTGAGCAATGCCAAAAAAAGAAGAAGCAATGATCATATGTCCTGTAGAAGAAACCGGTAAAAATTCCGTTAAACCTTCAATAATAGCAAGAATTATGGCTTGTAGTGTATTCATTTTTTAGTGATTAGTAAGTTGTGATTAGTAAGTAGTAGCTAACTGCCAACTAAATACTGAACACTGAATACTATTTTTTAAAAGGATTTTTCATTATAGAATAAATAGTCACGCCAAAACCAGCCAATACTACTGTGGGAGCTAATCTAATTCTTCTAAAACTGAATAAAGCTTCTTCGTCAAAAGTATTTGGATCTTCCGTTCCACCACCTGTCATTAAGATGAAGCCTAAAGCAATAATCGCAACACCAATGAATAAAATTTTATAATTTACTTTTTCAAATAAAAAAGCAGGTTTGTTTTCTTCGTTTTTCATTTTTTTAAATTTTTGCCACAAAGTCACTAAGGAGCAAAGTTCATGATTAATTATTTTTTTAGTAAAAAGCGACTGAACACTAATTACTGAATACTGAACACTAATATAAATCGTCTGTTTTTAAATTTAAGAAACGTTGTGTAGCAAAATAAGTACTTATCCATGTGATGATAATTCCAACAAGGAAAACACTGACTACAACAATTCCTAAAGAAACATAATCTTTAGAAATACCCAAATCAGGTAACTTGGTATCGACATAATACACCAATGCCAAAAGCCCGATAACTGCCAACGCTGAACCAATTAGTCCTAATTTTATACTTCTCCAAATGAAAGGTTTTCTAATAAATGCTTTAGTAGCACCAACCATTTGCATCGTTTTTATGGTAAATCGGTGCGAATAAACCGAAAGCCTCAAAGAACTATTGATTAAAAGCATCGCAACTAATGCTAGAACACCACTGATGATTAAAATGTACCAGCTAATTTTTTTAATGTTATCATTGACCAAATCAACCAATTGTTTGTCATAAATAATCTCAGAAACCATTTCATTTTTCTTGATATCAGTTTCAATTTTCTTGATGCTGTCAGCCTGAACGTAATCTCCTTTTAATTTAATATCAAATGAGTTTTGCAGTGGGTTAACGCCTAAAAACTCCAAAAAATCTTCACCTACAATATCTACATTGTTTTTGGCAGCACTGTCTTTATGGATATAAGCATACTCTTTGATGAATTTCGAATTTTTCAATTCCACATCAAAAGCACTTAGTAAAGAATCTTTTGCTTCGTTTTTAAAAAAGACAGTCATTGGAATATTTTCTTTGAAATCATTTGTGATTTTTTTCGAATTAATCACAAACAAACCTAAAGCGCCTAATAAAAAAAGCACCAAAAATATACTTAAAATTACTGAAAAATATGAGGAAATTAGTCTTCTTTTATTATACTTTTCAAATGATGAAGCCATATTGCATTTTAAATTAAGTTGTAAAAATAAAAAAGAAAATTGGTTTATACAGAATATAACAACAAAGTTTTAACTTTAGTATTATAAAATGTAAATTTGCACCTTAATTTTTAAGGATTAAATCAGTTAAAACAACTTTTAACCTTTTAACCCTTTAAACTTTTAACCAAAGTAATGAAATACAATCCAAACGAAATCGAAGCCAATTGGCAACAATATTGGGCAGAAAACCAAACTTTTGCGGCCTCAAATAACAGTGAAAAACCAAAATATTATGTATTAGACATGTTTCCTTATCCATCTGGAGCAGGATTACACGTTGGTCATCCACTAGGTTATATCGCTTCTGACATTGTGGCTCGATACAAACGTCACAAAGGATTTAATGTATTGCATCCACAAGGGTACGATTCGTTTGGTTTACCAGCGGAGCAATATGCCATTCAAACAGGTCAACACCCAGAAAAAACAACAAAAGAAAATATTGCTCGTTATAGAGAACAATTAGATAAAATCGGATTTTCATTTGATTGGAGTAGAGAAGTGCGTACTTCAAATCCAGACTATTACAAGCATACCCAATGGATTTTCATTCAATTATTTGAGTCTTGGTACAATAATGATTCCAACAAAGCAGAAAGCATTTGCACCTTAATTCAAGCATTCGAAAAGAATGGAAATGCCAATGTAAATGCAGTTTGCGATGATAATGTCGTTGCTTTTTCAGCGGAAGAGTGGAATGCTTTTTCATCAGAACAACAACAAAAAATACTTTTACAATACAGATTAACGTATTTGGCAGAAACTGAAGTCAACTGGTGTCCAGCCTTAGGAACGGTTTTAGCGAATGACGAAATCGTAAACGGAGTTTCAGAACGTGGTGGTCATCCTGTAATTCGTAAAAAAATGACCCAATGGTCCATGCGAATTTCAGCTTACGCAGAACGATTATTACAAGGGTTAAACGAAATCGATTGGACAGAATCGCTAAAAGAATCACAAAGAAATTGGATAGGAAAATCAGTTGGAGCTCATGTAGAATTTAGAATTCAGAATTCAGAAAGCAGAATTTCAGTGTTTACAACAAGACCAGATACCATTTTCGGAGTTACTTTCATGACTTTAGCACCAGAACACGAATTGGTTGCTCAAATCACAACTCCTGAACAAAAAGCAGCTGTTGAAGCTTACGTGGAAGCCACTGCAAAACGTTCCGAAAGAGAAAGAATGGCTGATGTAAAAACTATTTCTGGAGTTTTCACAGGGGCTTATGCTGAACATCCGTTTACCAAAGAACCGATTCCTGTTTGGATTGGCGATTACGTTCTAGCAGGTTACGGAACAGGTGCAGTAATGGCCGTTCCTTGTGGTGACGAACGTGATTATGCTTTCGCGAATTTCTTCAAAGGAACGAATGGAATGCCAGCAATTAAAAATATTTTTGACCAAGATATTTCAGAAGAAGCTTTTGGAGCCAAAGAAGGTTTCAAATTGGTAGATTCTGATTTCTTAAATGGTTTAGGCTACAAAGAAGGAACTAAAAAAGCCATTGAAGAATTAGAAAAAATAGGAGCAGGAAAAGCTAAAGTAAATTACCGTTTACGTGATGCTGTTTTCTCTCGTCAAAGATATTGGGGCGAACCGTTTCCAGTTTATTATGTGAATGGGTTACCACAAATGATTGATAAAAAACACTTACCTATTGTTTTGCCAGAAGTAGAAAAGTATTTACCCACAGAAGACGGACAACCACCTTTGGGAAATGCAACGCATTGGGCTTGGGATAGTGTCAATAACAAAGTAGTCTCAAACGAGCTTTGTCATGCTGAACTTGATTCAGCATCTCAAGCATCTCACAACGGAGTTTACCCTTTAGAATTGAACACGATGCCAGGTTGGGCTGGTTCTTCCTGGTATTGGATGCGATATATGGATGCACACAATGAAGAAGAATTTGCATCGGCAGCAGCTTTAGCCTATTGGCAAAACGTAGATTTATATATTGGTGGAAGCGAACACGCAACCGGACATTTATTATACGCACGTTTTTGGAACAAATTTTTAAAAGATAGAGGTTTTGCACCAACAGAAGAGCCCTTTAAGAAATTGATTAATCAAGGGATGATTTTAGGGATGAGTGCTTTCTATCCTTATTTTTTGGTTAAGGTAAAATTTGAAATTGATATCGACAAAATTAAAGCATCTAGTTTTTCTAATAATGTAGGAGGTGATATTGAAGTCTCTATTTTTACAAAGATTGATACAGAAAATGATATTTCTAAACCTGAAGATTTTTTTCCAAAAAAACCTGAAATAAGTAAATCAGATGTTGTAACTCAAATACTGCCTATCTTTAAAAAGAAGTTTGCGGAAATTTATAATCTAAATTTAGAAAGTTTTCCAGACGAGTTATTTAAATTTGATATGGAAGAGATTACATCTTTTAATTTTTTTCCAAAAAGAATACCCTACAAAGGAATTGATCCAAATACTAATGAAATAAATATTGATATTATTAGAGAGGATTCATTGTTTCAATTTGCTATAAAAATTGGTAAAGACAAGCTTTTTGCTACAACAGAAGTTGGAAAAATGTCTAAAAGTTGGTTAAACGTAGTCAATCCAGATGATATTTGTAATGAATATGGTGCGGATACGTTGCGTTTGTATGAAATGTTTTTAGGTCCATTGGAGCAAGCCAAACCATGGAATACTGCTGGTATTACAGGGGTTTTTGGGTTCCTAAAAAAACTATGGAGGTTGTATTTTGATGATAACGGTTTAAATGTAACCAATGACGAACCAACCGCAGAAATGTACAAATCGTTACACAAAACCATCAAAAAAGTAACGGAAGATATCGAGAATTTCTCCTTCAATACTTCAGTTTCCCAATTCATGATTTGTGTGAATGAATTAGCTTCTTTAAAATGCCATCATAGAGTTATTTTAGAACCGTTAGCCATCGTAATTTCACCTTATGCACCACATATTGCTGAAGAATTATGGAAACAATTAGGTCATGAAGGTTCAATTGCAACGGTAGATTTTCCAATTTTTGAAGAAAAATATCTAGTAGAATCTGAAAAAGAATATCCTGTTTCTTTCAACGGAAAAATGCGTTTCACCATGAAATTACCTTTGGATTTGACCAAAGAACAAATTCAAGAAATCGTAATGGCAGACGAAAGAACCATTGCACAATTAGCAGGAAATACGCCAAAGAATGTAATTATTGTGCCAGGAAAAATTATCAATATAGTAGGATAAAATAAAGAATTAAAAAAAAGCAAAGGCTACTTGAAAAAGTAGCCCTTGTTAGTTATTCTCATTAATTGTATTGGAATTATCTACAGTTTATATGTAATTCCTATTTTTCCGCCACTGGTTGCATTTCCACCACCAGCTTCAATATTAATTGCAAATTTTTCATTAAAGAAATAGCGACCACCAACTTGCAAACCTATCCCAAAGTTTGAGTCGTCCACCACATCTTCGGCAAAATCATCATCAAAACTCCAATTGTAATAATTCAAGCTTGCTCCTGCATAGAAATCCCACTGACTAGGAATCTCAAGGATTTCGTTGAAATGATAATTTGCATTTCCCTGTAAACCAATAATAGTGCTTTTATAGCCATAACTTGTATAAGAACGATAAGATCCTTCAGCTCCTATTGTGAAGTTATTCCCCAAACCATAATCTAATCCGACATACACAGGTGTGCCCCAACCTGACGCACCAAATCCGGCATTTAACTGCAACTTGCTTTCCTCTAATGGAGCTTGTGCACTAGTAATTAAACTTGTTAGAAATACAGTAGCAAATAGAATAATTTTTTTCATTTTTTGTAATTAATTAAATTTTGGTTTGTCGTTAAATTATAGTCAAATTTAAACCCTAAATACAGCTGTGGCAATACCTGAATTCAGGTGTTTTTCATATACCTGATTTCAGGTAAAAACACCAATTTGATTAACAGTAAAAGCGAATTTTTCCTTATATTTGGTTTAAAATAGATTCAATGAGGGTAGTAATTTTAGTAATCTTTCTTTTTTTGCATGGTATTAAAGGGAATTGCCAAAAAATTTATTCGTTAGACGAAAATAGAGCTTACATAGACAGTATAGCCTCTATTATCAAAAGCACTTCTTCAGATAGTATAAAGTGTCTATACAGTTACAAAGTTGCATTACTACATCTAAAAGCACAAAATATACAAGAATATAAAGACTACCTCCATAAAGCAAATACTCTAAAAAATAAGTTTCCATTCTTAAAAGACGTTGCATTTTATTACAATGCTTATGAACCTTATCTAAAAGGAGATATTGATGGATTTGAAAGAGAGTTAGGGAAAGCCAATCTTGCATTGAAAAAATATGCTAATGTTGAAGCCTATCGATTACGGTCTATTACACTTCAAAATATTGGTATTTTATATCAAATGAAGAATAAAGAGGCAGCTTTCATGGACATATTAGTCAATGAAGCTATTCCTGTGGCCAAAAAAAGTGGTGATAATGAAGTAATATGCAATTTGTATAAAGGAATTGGAAATGTACTTCTAAATACTAATCAGTTTGAAAAAGCAGAAGAATACCTCAAGCAAGCCATGCATTACATAGAAAAAGAAAATAAAGAATCTCCAACTTTATTAGAATCTAAGTTAGATACCAATATCATTTATGCTGAAATTTTAGTTGAATTGAATAAGTTAAATGAAGCAAAACAAAAATTAGATAAAATTTATTCCCTATTGAAAAATTACCCTAATTCAAACTTAAACGGAAGTTATTATTATGTAGAAGGACTCTATTATAGCAAATTAAAAGACTATAAAAAAGCATTGAAGAGTTTTGATTTAGGAATTATAAAACAAAGCGAAGTTCAAAATACGAACGGAATCAATAGAATAAAATTTAGACAATATCAAGTGTATTTTGAGTTAAAGGAATACACTAAAGCCAGAGACATTCTAGAATATCTCATAGAAAATAATCCTCAAATAATAGACAAGAAAAACAATTACAATGAATTGGCAAAGGTTTATGAAGCTATTGGAGATTCCAAGAAAGCCTATTTCTACGCTAAGAAATATACAATTTTAAACGATAGTTTAAATAAATCCATGTTTCAGGAACAAATACTTGAAATGGAAGCCAAGTTCAACAAGTTTGAGAATGAAAACAAAATAAAACTACTCGAATTCCAAAAAGAGAAAGTAGAAATAATAGCTAAAAATAACCGTTTCAGAAGTTTCATTTTTGGCGTATTATCTGTTATTTTATTAGCAGCTGTTGCTTTGTTGTGGAAGCTTAATTCCAATCAGAAAAAATTAAATAAACAAAAAGAACTTAATTATAAACAAGAATTAGCGGTATTTGAAAACCAACAAAAATTAAATGTAGCAAAAGCACTATTAGAAGGAGAGGAAGTTGAGCGTAAAAGAATTGCACGAGATTTGCATGACGGATTAGGAAGTATGTTGTCTAGATTAAAAATGTATTTCAATAAATTAGAACAAGAAAATAATAAGGCAAGTGAAGAAATCAATTCACTTTTGGATAGCTCCATTAAAGAATTAAGAGGAGTTTCTCAAAATTTAATGCCAGAAGCTTTATTGAAATTAGGACTAGAGGAAGCACTACGAGATTTATGTTTTGCCTCAAAAACTCCTGAAAATAAGATTGAATTTCAATTTTTGGCACAAAATTTAAATTTACCCAAAAACAAAGAAATAGTAATTTACAGAATTATTCAAGAGTTATTAAATAACGCATTAAAATATGCAAAAGCTACTGAGATTCTAGTTTCATGTTCAGAGAATAAAAATGTTTTTTACATAACTGTTGAAGATAACGGAATTGGGTTTAAGGTTGATGAGGTTGAGAATAAAGACCATATGGGACTCAAAAATATAAGTTATAGAGTGGCATTTTTAGAAGGGAAATTAGAAATTGATTCGCATCCAAATAAGGGAACATCTATATACATTGAAATTATAAACAAATGAGAAAAGACACCATAGATAAGATTTATAAAGTTGTTATTGTAGATGATCACCCAATGGTAATTACTGGAATTTCTAGCCTAATGTCCGATTTCAAAGATATCCGTATTGTAAAAAGTTTTGAATCAGGAGAAAATTTATTGGCGTACATAAAGAGCAATAAAGTTGATCTTATTTTTATGGATATTTTTCTGCCAGAAATTAATGGAATAGACCTTTGTAAAACAATAAAAGTAGAGTTTCCTTCCGTTATTGTTATAGCAATGAGTAGCCAATCAGAAAGAAGTTTAGTCATGCAGTTTATTCAAAATGGTGGGAATGGATATATTCTGAAAAGTATTTCTCTCGAGGAATTGAGAAAATGTATATACGATGCTTTAGCTGGAGAAATTATTTTCAGTAGCGATGTAAAAAAGATTATTAGTAATCCGCAGTCATTAGATTTAAATGAAATTCCGATGTTGAGTAGAAGAGAGAAAGATATTCTAGTGCTTCTTACAGAAGGGAAATCTACACAAGAAATAGCAGATGCACTATTTTTAAGTTTCTTAACTGTTCAAACCCACAGAAGGAATATGTTAAACAAGTATCAAGTAAAGAATGTGGCTGAGCTAATAAATTTTGCTTTAAAGAATAAACTGATATGATCTAGCACTTTTTTTAGGATTAATTTATTCGCTTATTTGTAACTTTTTTTAAATTTTGCGTATAATAGTTAAACCAAAAACTATTAAAAAATGGAAAAAAGAAATATCGGAAAACTAGTAGTAGGAATAATCTTTGTAGCTTTTTTATTTATTGCGTCTTTAATGTTTGGATTGCCAAGATATAATGTTTGGCAACAAGAAATGGCAGGAAAAGCAGAAATGGCAAAAGCAGAACAAAACCGTAGAATCTTGGTGGAAGAAGCTAAAGCTAAATTAGAAGCCGAAAAATTAAACGCACAAGCCGAAATTGAACGTGCAAAAGGAATGGCAGAAGCCATGCGTGTTGAAAACGGAACATTAAGTGAAACATACAACCAATATCTTTTTATTAGAACCTTAGAAAAATTAGCCGATAAAGGGGATTTACCACAAATTATATATGTGCCATCAAACGGGTTATTGCCTGTGATGGACGTAAATAAAGGAGCAAAAGCTTCCCTTAAAAGCGAATAAGTAACGTCATTTTGTCATTTTCAAAATTTGGAATATAATTTGCTATAATTTTAGCATCAATATAAAATAAAAACACACAAATATGGATTTTAGTTATTTAATTCTAATAGGAGCAATTGGGTTATTCAGTTGGTTGGTTAGTTCTAAATTGAAAAGCAAGTTCGATTATTACTCGAAAGTTCAATTGAGAAATGGGATGAGTGGTGCAGAAATTGCTGAGAAAATGTTGGCTGACCATGGGATTTCTAATGTTAAAGTTATTTCAACACCAGGAAGGTTAACGGATCATTACAACCCGATGGATAGAACAGTAAATTTATCTGAAGCTGTTTACAACCAGAGAAATGCTGCTGCTGCTGCCGTTGCGGCTCACGAGGTTGGTCATGCTGTGCAACATGCTCAAGCATACAGTTGGTTAACCATGCGTTCAAAAATGGTTCCAATGGTAAATATTTCTTCTCAGCTGTCACAATGGTTGATTATGGGTGGTATAATCATGGGATTAGCAACCGGAAACGGTTCGACTGGAATAGGTTTCTATATAGCTTTTGCAGGTTTGGTCTTGATGGCAATTGCAAGCGCTTTTAGTTTCATTACATTACCTGTAGAATATGATGCCAGTAATAGAGCCTTAGCTTGGTTGAAAAATAAAAACATGTTAGGACAACAAGAATATGCTGGTGCAGAAGATGCCTTAAAATGGGCAGCTAGAACGTATTTAGTAGCTGCAATAGGAGCTTTAGCTTCTTTATTATATTGGGCTTTTAGAATATTAGGATCAAGAGATTAATTTTAAAATTTGACTAATCCTAAAAAAACCGTTTCATAAATTTATGAAACGGTTTTTTTATCTTTCTAACTTCATAACTGAATCTGTCGCTCAATTTGTTGTTCCAAAGAAATAAAAGTTTCCGTTCTTGAAACCCCTTCAATCGTTTGAATTTTTTTATTGAGCATTTGCATCAAATGTTCATTGTCTTTGCAAATTATTTTTATCAGTATGCTCCAGTTGCCAGTGGTGTAATGACACTCCAAAACTTCTGGAATTTTTTTTAGTTCACGAACAGCATCACTATTGTTAGCCGCTTTTTCCAAATATACACCTACAAATGCAACGGTTGTGTAGCCTAAAACTTTATTGTTCACAATGAATTTTGAACCCGCAATTACACCAGCTTGTTCCAGTTTTTTCAATCGTTGATGAATCGCTGCTCCAGAAATCCCAATTTTATTTGCAATTTGAAGAATAGGCTTTCTGGCATCTTCCATCAAATCACGAAGAATTTCTTTGTCAATTCCGTCTATTTCAATTTGTAAGTGATTTACCTTCATAAGGTTTTAAATTTATAGTAAAAGTACAAATTAAATTCAAATATTAATTAAATAAACAATAAACAATAAACAATAAACAATAAACAATAAACAATAAACAATAAACTTTAATTTTTAATATTCAATGGATTATATCCTAAATACGGAACATCAATTTCTTTAAAATTTACACCATAATCTTCTAACTCTTTTAAAATAGGCAAATAGATTTCTTTAGTAATAGGCATTTGAACGCCATAAGTAGTGATTTCTTTATTTAAAATTTTTAGGGTTGCAATAGCCACAGGAAGCCCTACAGTCTTTGCCATTGAAGTATAAGTCTGATCGTCTCCTAAGCAAACCATGGTGGCATCAATTTGCTTTTTTTCACCATTTAGTTCATAACCAAATTTATGATACATTACAATCATGTCTTTGTCGTTAGGTTGTAACGTCCATTTTTCAGTTAATATTTTTTCCAAGATTTGAGCTGGTGTGGCATTTTTGAGTCCCACTTTTTTGTGAGCATTGAAAATATCCAATTCCACTAATTTATCCCAAATGATATCATCTTGCTCAATTTTTTGAATGTAACGTAATTTAATTTCAACCGTATCTGTTGGATGATAAGGTAAAAAAGAATTCGTAAAATCTCGATAACTCATGTTTTCAGAATTTTCAATAGTGTATGAATCATCTGTCATGCCCAATTGAACCAAAACATCCCAAGCACGAGAATATCCAACACGTCGCATAGTTCCTCTATAAACAGTTAAAGCATTGTCTAAGCCATAAACGCTTCTGTATTTTAGGGAATCTCTATTGGCATAAGCTTCAAATCGACCAAAACCTTCTATTTCTAGAAATTCTGTTCTTCGGAATAATTTGTTATAAGGTATATATTTATAAGTTCCTTCTTGGATAAATTTTGCCACACCACCTTGACCCGCCAAAACTACATTTCTTGGATTCCAAGTAAATTTGTAGTTCCATAAATTGGTATCACTTTCAGGGGCGACTAATCCACCACAAAAGGATTCAAATAGGATTACATTTCCACCTTTAGCTCTAATTTCATCCAAAACTTTCATAGCGCTCATGTGGTCAATTCCTGGATCAAGACCTATTTCGTTCATGAAAACCAGCTTGTTTTTCTTAACCTCTTCATTTAATTCTTGCATTGCTGGACTTATATAGGATGCTGTAACCATATGCTTTTTGTAATTGATACAATCTTTAGCAATCTCAATATGCAAATGGGCTGGCAACATTGAAATGACAATATCAGCTTTCTCTATAGCATTTTTCCTTGCTTCATCATTAAAAATGTCAAGTGCTATTGGAGTGGCATTTTTGTGGTTATTGGTTTTGCTTTTGGCTAAATCAATATTTAAATCAGCAATTGTTACATGGAGATTTTCGATTTCAGACTTGTCTAAAAGATATTTTATCAGGGAAGATGCAGATTTTCCAGCACCAAAAAGAAGAATATTTCTCATTATTGTTGTTATAAATATCACACAAAACTAAGCAAATGTTATTTTTTTTAAAAGAATTTTATGATTTATATCACATAGAACAAGAATTTGATTTTATACCTTTGTAAAAATAATTAGTGATATGTCGCAAAAAATTGTGCTTACTGCTCTGATTTTAGGAGCGTTGTCTATAGTTTTAGGAGCCTTTGGAGCTCATGGATTAAAAAGGTTTTTGACATTAGAACAATTGAACTCTTTTGAAATAGGAGTTCGCTATCAGATGTATCACGCTCTTTTTTTATTATTTGTAGCACAAACAGCTTATATTACAGATAGGCAAAAAGGAGTTGTTTTTTTGTTGACTTTACTTGGAATACTGTTTTTTAGTGGTTCCATTTACCTATTAGCTACTTCTACAATCACAAGTATTAAAGCAAAATTTCTAGGACCTATAACTCCATTAGGAGGATTGTTGTTAATATCTTCATGGATTTACCTCTTTTATTGCATTATTACTAAAAAATAGTTTTAAAACACAATATATAAAATAATATTTTTAATTTTGCATTCTTAAATAGAAGCAACTAACTAAATTTTTATGAATTCAAACACCCAATTTACGAAAACGATTTCGTTAGAAAAATACGGTATTAAAAATGTAAATGAAATCGTTTATAATCCATCATACGAGCAATTGTATAATGATGAATTAGATGCCAACTTAAAAGGATTTGAGAAAGGTCAATTATCAGAACTTGGTGCAGTTAATGTAATGACTGGTGAATTCACAGGTCGTTCTCCAAAAGATAAATATATTGTAAAGGATGATGTTACTAAAGATACAATTTGGTGGACTTCAGATAAAGCAGCCAATGATAACAAAGGAATTTCTCAAGAGACTTGGAATGCGTTGAAAGAGACAACGGTCAATCAATTGTCTGGAAAGAAATTGTATGTTGTGGATGCTTTTTGTGGAGCTAATGAAAATACAAGGCTTAAAGTTCGCTTTATCATGGAAGTAGCTTGGCAAGCTCATTTTGTAAAAAACATGTTTATTAGACCCACAGAAGAAGAACTAGAGAATTATGGGGAACCTGATTTCGTAGTGATGAACGGTTCAAAAACATCCTTTAAAGACTATGCAGCACATGGATTAAATTCTGAAGTTTATATAGCTTTTAACCTTACCGAGAAAATTCAATTAATTGGAGGAACATGGTATGGTGGTGAAATGAAAAAAGGATTGTTTTCAATGATGAACTACTATTTACCATTACAAGGGATTGCTTCCATGCACTGTTCAGCTAACAAAGGAAAAGATGGCGATGTAGCTGTTTTCTTTGGTTTATCTGGGACAGGAAAAACAACATTGTCAACAGATCCAAAACGTGAATTAATAGGAGATGATGAACATGGATGGGATAATGATGGTGTTTTCAATTTTGAAGGCGGTTGTTATGCAAAGACAATTGATTTGAGCAAAGAAAATGAACCAGATATTTATGGAGCCATCAAGAGAGATGCTTTGTTAGAAAATGTAACTCTTGATGCTGATGGAAAAATTGATTTTAAGGATGGTTCTGTAACACAAAACACAAGAGTTTCTTATCCAATTAATCATATACAAAATATTGTTAAACCTGTTTCAAAAGCAGGTCATGCTACAAAAGTTATTTTCTTAACAGCAGACGCTTTTGGGGTAATGCCTCCGGTTTCAAAATTAACTCCTGAGCAAACAAAATATTATTTCTTATCTGGATTTACAGCAAAATTAGCAGGAACGGAAAGAGGTGTAACCGAACCACAACCTACTTTTTCAGCTTGTTTTGGAAAAGCATTTTTATCGCTACACCCTACAAAATATGGTGAAGAGCTAGTGAAGAAAATGGAGCAGAACAATGCCAAAGCTTACATGGTAAACACAGGTTGGAATGGAACAGGAAAGCGTATTTCAATTAAAGATACCAGAGCAATTATTGATGCTATTTTAGATGGTTCAATTGAAAAAGCAGAAACAAAAACGGTTCCAGTATTTAATTTTGAAGTACCAACCGCTTTACATGATGTTGATGCTACAATTTTAGATCCAAGAAACACTTATCAAGACGCTTCAGTTTGGACTGAAAAGGCTACAGATTTGGCTAAACGTTTTATAGCTAACTTTGAGCAATACACAGATAATGAAGAAGGTAAAAATTTGGTAAATGCAGGGCCAAAAGTTTAATAAGATAATAAAATAAAATAAAATAAAAATGCCTTTCAATTGAAAGGCATTTTTTATTGAGAAAAGGAAAGTTTATTTTCCTTTGTTTGCTTCTGTAATATATTTTTCTAAGGCACCTGTCATGGATGGTGTTTCAGGTGATGGAGCAAAAATATCAACTCTCAATCCACGATCCATAGCTTCTTTTTTAGTTGTGGCACCAAAAACGGCTATACGAGTATTATTCTGTTTGAAATCTGGGAAATTTTTAAATAAAGACTGAATACCAATTGGACTGAAAAAAGCTAAGATATCATAATAAACATCCTTCAAATCAGATAAGTCACTCATTACTGTTCTGTAAAAGATACCAAGAGTCCAATTTAATTTTAAACCGTCTAAAACCTGAGGCACATCATCATTCAAATTATCAGGAGCAGGCAATAAAAACTTTTCGTCTTTGTATTTTTTGAAAATAGGGGTTAAATCCGCAAAATCTTTTTGTCCAACATATATTTTACGCTTTCTGTACACCACATATTTCTGTAAATAAACAGCTATTGCTTCAGATTGACACACATATTTTAAATCTTCAGGGACTTTGTATCGCATTTCTTCTGCCAATCTAAAAAAGTGATCGATAGCGTTTCTACTAGTTAAAATAATTGCAGTGTAATTATTTAAGTCGATTTTTTGTTGTCTCACATCTTTAGCTGAAACGCCTTCAACATGAATGAAGGGTCTAAAATCTATCTTTACTTTCAACTTTTGTTGAAGGTCAAAATATGGGGAATTTTCTACTTTAGGTTCTGGTTGAGAAACTAAAATTGTTTTAACTTTTAAGTTTGACATATGCAATCTTATCTATTTTTTTGTAAACCAATGATATAGTATATAATAAGGTCCTATTTCAAGGGTGCAAAGATACAAAATAAAATAAAATATTCTACTTAGAATCAGCTTTTGATAGGCAAGAATGGATAAAAAATAGAAATACACCATTCCAAGGCCTATGATTGCTAGGAACACTGAGATTATTCCTACACTTAAAAAATTGTTATAATACAATAAAATCACGATTGGAAGAAAAACAAGACCAATATAAGTTCTGTAAGTTACTTTCTTTAAATTAAAAATTTCCAAAAAATCTTCAATGTCAAAAATGGTTGCCACAATTTTTTCAATGTAAAATTTAATCAAGATGGCCACAAACAGTGTTGTGAAAATTTGAATAAAAGAAATCCAGTTATCTTTTGAAGTATATTTATAGTAACTTAAAATAATTTGGACTAAAAAGGAAAACGCAATTATTTGAATAAAAAATAGCGATATGGTGAACGTACTGTATAAGTTGGAAGAATCTTTATAAGTTGATATATATTTTTTAGAAAAAGGTAACTTTAGAAATTCATTGAACTGAACTTCAAAAAGAGACTTTACAATGGCAATAACCATAAAGCAAAGCAAGAACAAGAAAGTTGCCCAATCTTTGTTCTCAATTATTCGCTCTTGAAGTTGAAGTACTATCATAATTGAGTGTAAAATTACAAAATTAACTGGATTTCGATTATTATAATTTTATTAATAAAAAATATATTTAAAAAGGCTTACTTTTGTACAAATTAAAAATAGTCAATGGACAAAAGGATTGTCATAATTCCCACTTACAACGAAATAGAAAATATTGAAGGCATCATAAATGCTGTATTTTCACTTGAAAAAGCGTTTGATGTGCTTATTGTAGATGACAATTCACCTGATGGTACAGCTAGAAAAGTGAAAGAGTTGCAGAGTCAGTTTTCTGAAAGTCTTTTCATTGAAGTTAGGGAAAAAAAATCTGGATTAGGAACAGCTTATGTTCATGGTTTTAAATGGGCTTTAGCTAATAATTATGATTATATTTTTGAGATGGATGCCGATTTTTCTCATAACCCTGAAGATTTAGTACGGTTGTGTGAAGCTTGTGCTCAAGGAGCAGATATGTCAATTGGGTCAAGGTATTCCAAAGGAGTAAATGTCGTAAATTGGCCTTTGAGTAGAGTTTTGCTGTCCTATTTTGCATCTGTTTATGTCAGATTAATTACAGGCATGAAAATTGCTGACGCCACAGCAGGTTTTGTTTGTTATAGTCGTAAAACACTTGAGCTTGTAAATCTTGATAAAGTAAAATTTATTGGATATGCTTTTCAGATAGAAATGAAATATAGGGCTTTTGTGAAAGAATGCTCAATAGTTGAGGTACCAATTATATTTACAGATCGAACAAAAGGGCAATCAAAAATGAGTGGAAGTATTATCAAAGAAGCCGTTTTTGGAGTGATATTATTAAGAATAAAAAAAATATTTAATACATTATAATGAGTTCAGTTTTAATAAAAAATGCTAAAATAGTTAACGAAGGTCAGATTTTCGAGGGAGATGTTTTGGTTGAAAATGAATTTATTGTTGAGATTGCACCACAAATAAGTTCAAAATCTTCTCAAACAGTTATTATTGATGCAGAAGGAAATTATTTATTACCAGGAGTTATAGATGATCAAGTTCATTTTAGAGAACCTGGATTAACGCACAAAGGGAATATAGAATCTGAGAGTAGAGCTGCTGTGGCTGGAGGAATTACCTCTTTTATTGAGCAACCTAATACAGTTCCAAATGCTGTAACCCAAGAATTGTTGGAAGATAAATATAAGATTGCCGCTCAAACATCTTATGCCAACTATTCTTTTATGATGGGTGGCACAAATGATAACTTGGAAGAACTTTTGAAAACAAATCCAGAAAATGTGGCTGGAATAAAATTGTTTTTGGGTTCTTCAACAGGAAATATGTTAGTGGATAATCCAGAAGTTTTGGAAAAAATATTTGCTTCTACAAAAATGTTAATTGCTGTGCATTGTGAAGATGAAGCAACCATCAGAGCCAATACCGAAAAATATATAGCTGAATATGGGGAAGATATTCCTATGAAATACCACCCTTTAATCAGAAGTGAAGAGGCATGTTATATATCTTCTTCCAGAGCCATTGAATTAGCCAAGAAGACAGGTGCTAGGTTACATGTTTTTCATTTGTCAACCGCAAAGGAAATGGATTTATTTACCAATAAAATTCCTCTCGAAGAAAAGATGATTACCGCAGAAGTATGTATCCATCATTTATGGTTTACAGCTGCTGATTATGAGACTAAAGGATCCTTTATAAAATGGAATCCAGCGGTAAAAACGCAAGAAGATAAAGACGCTTTGTGGAAAGCATTGTTAGATGACAGAATTGATGTTATCGCCACCGACCATGCTCCACATACTTTGGAAGAAAAGAAAAACACTTATTTGAAAGCTCCTTCTGGTGGGCCATTAGTACAACATGCTTTAGTAGCTATGTTTGAAAAGCACTTAAAAGGAATGATTTCTGTTGAGAAAATTGTGGAAAAAATGTGCCATAATCCAGCGAAAATCTTCAAGATTAGAAATAGAGGTTTTATTAAAGAAGGTTATTTTGCGGATTTAACCATAGTTAATGCTCATTCTCCTTGGAATGTTCAAAAAGAGAATATTTTGTATAAATGTGGTTGGTCTCCTTTTGAAGGAACTAATTTCAAATCACGTATCATGCACACTTTGGTAAATGGCAAATTAGTGTATTCAAATGGAAAAGTAATGAAAGGAAAACACGGACAACGTTTACTTTTCGACAGATAATGAAGGTAAGATGAAAAAGTTACTATGCATAATGATTACAATAGTATTGGTTTCATGTTCTGAACGACCAATACCGAAGCCAGAAAATTTACTAAGCAGAGAAGTTATGGAGGAAATTGTTTATGATTTAGCCGTTTTACAAGCAGCAGAAAGTCATAAACCTCAGGTATTAACAGATAATAAGATAGAGATCAAACAGTTTATTTACAAGAAATACAATATTGATAGTTTAACGTATTTTCAAAACTACAAATATTATGCTTCTGATATTAAGGCTTTTAAGAAAATATACAAACATGTAAATGAGCGTATTCAAAATCAAAAAAACGCAATAGATACGTTAATTGTAGGTAAAAAAATTCAAAAAACAACTGATCCGTCTATAAATACGCCTCAGATAAAGTAAGTAAATAAGGTTTCATAGGTGTAAAAGAATAGTTTAATTCCATTTTAACCTTAGAATTATCGTAGGTATCTATTGAATGTGATGCTTTCGCCGTGGCACGAGTAAAACTTCTTTTTTTTCGAGTAATTTTAGATAAAAACCAGTCTAATCTCCAAGCCATTTTGGTTAGAGTTTTGTTGGCATAGATAGAAGGTCGTTTTACCTTTAAGCCATCAGCAATTGTAAATAAAATGGTTTCTAAAGTTGGGTTTTCTGCAACCAAAGTATATTGTTGACCCGATATGTTTCTTTGCATTAATTGAATCATACAATTTACCACATCTTCCACAGCAATTATTCCAGTTTTGCCTTTGGTGTAAAAAGAAAGTCCTTTTTTTACCGATTTAAAAATAATACTACTTCCTTGTTCTGGAAAACCAAATCCAAAAATGACACCAGGATTGACAATTACAACTTCTAAACCTTCTTGATAGCCTCTCCAAACTTCCATTTCAGAACCATATTTCGAAATAGCATAATCACCATGAAGTTTTTCTGGATTCCAGTCAGTCTCTTCTGTTATACTAGTTTCTCCTTCTTTAGTATCACCCAAGGCCGCAATTGAACTCACATGACAAAGTTTTTTTACCCCAAAATCAATGCAACAGTTCACGACATTTGCTGTTCCTTCAATATTGATTTTTCGCAACTTTTCTTCATCTTTTGGATCAAATGAAATTAAAGCAGCACAATGATAAACCGTAGAAATATTTTCAAAAGCATTGTTCAATGATGGAATATCAGTGATATCACCTTCAATCCAATTAATTTTATCAAATAAGTTTGATTGATTTTTATATGCAAAAACATTTTTGACTTTTTCAAGGTGTTTTGAATTTCGATATAATGCTTTTACACTATCATTTTCTTGCAATAAAGAAACCAATAAATGCGAACCTACTAAACCTGTTGCTCCTGTAACTAGTATCATAATGTAAAGATAAATAGATTCTTTTAATTTGAGATTGATGATTAACGATTTTTGATTTAAGAATTTTAAAACTATACCCTATATTTGCAAAAATTAGTATAACCCTATTTCAATTTAAGATGAAAAATCTAGTAGAAGAATTACAATGGAGAGGCTTGGTGCACGATATGATGCCAGGAACAGAAGAGCAATTATTAAAAGAACCTACTACAGTATATATTGGATTTGATCCAACTTCAGATTCACTACACATTGGAAGTTTAGTGCCAATTATTTTATTAAAACATTTACGCAATTTTGGACACAGACCTATTGCTTTAGTTGGTGGTGCCACAGGAATGATTGGTGATCCTTCTGGAAAATCAGATGAAAGAAATTTGTTAGATGAAGCTACCTTAGAGCGCAATGTAGAAGGCATCAAAAAACTACTTTCTACTTTCTTAGATTTTGAGGCAAAAGATGAAAATGCACCAATTTTAGTGAATAATTATGATTGGATGAAGAATTTTTCATTCATTAATTTTGCTCGTGATGTGGGGAAAAGAATTACTGTTAACTACATGATGGCAAAAGATTCAGTAAAGAAACGTTTGTCTGGTGATGCTGGAGAAGGAATGAGTTTTACGGAGTTTACTTACCAATTAATTCAAGGATACGATTTTTACCATTTGAATAAAGAATACAATTGTTTGTTACAAATGGGAGGAAGTGATCAATGGGGAAACATCACCACTGGAACTGAATTAGTGCGAAGAATGAATGTAGATAACGAAGAGCGTTCAAAAGCATATGCCATGACTTGTCCGTTAATTACAAAAGCAGATGGTTCTAAATTTGGAAAATCAGAAGGTGGAAATGTTTGGTTAACCGCTGATAAAACGTCACCTTATAAATTTTACCAATTTTGGTTGAATACTTCTGATGTTGATGCTGAAAAATACATTAAGATTTTTACTTTCTTAGATAAAGAAACCATTGAAGCGGTAATCACTGAACATAATGAAGCTCCACATTTAAGGGTGTTACAGAAACGTTTGGCAGAAGAATTGATGTTGTTGGTGCATTCAAAAGAAGATTTAGACAGTGCTATTTTTGCTTCAGGTGCTTTTTTTAGTAAAGACATGGAAGATTTAAAAACACTAAGCGAAAATCAATTAGCTGAAATTTTTGAAGGAATTCCACAAGCAGAAGTTGCAATTAGTGATTTAAAAGGAGGAATTGATATCGTTACATTATTAAATGAAAAAACAGGATTTCTAGCTTCAAACGGAGAAGCGAGAAGAGCTTTAAAAGAAAATTCTATTTCAGTAAATAAAGAAAAAGTTACAGAAGAATTTATTTTGACTTCAAATGATTTAGTAAGTGATAAATTCGTTTTACTACAAAGAGGAAAGAAAAATTATTTTGTGGTGAAGTTTGTTTAATGGTCTTCGATAAGCACAGACTAACATCTCGGCTTTTCAATTGCCTGCATTCTAAATGATTACGAATATTTTCTATTTCTGCAAATAGTTAATTAATTACTCAAATGTCAAACTGAGCCTGTCAAAGTGCTAAACAACCATAAGGTTACACCCACGAATATCAGAATTATCAAAACGTCCCAGCACTTCGAAAGAATGGTTGGGATATTTTTTACCTAAATCTTGCGTAGCAATAAAGGAGCACGAATTGATGTTGGCCAAATCAATCACATTAATACCACCTGTTTTGCCTTCTTTTACATAAGTCAATGCATCTTCTGGATCTCTGATTAAGATTTGCATCCAATTGGGACATTCAAAAATTCCGTTTCCTAGTGAATAAGCTTGTGATAATAATTCAGTCATGCCATATTCAGAATGAATTACTGGAACTCCAAAACCTTTACATAAAATATCGTGCAATTCTTCTCGAATCATTTCTTTTCGTTTGCCTTTCATGCCACCCGTTTCCATGATGATGGTATTTTTTAATTGGAATTGATGCATTTCAATTAAATCCAATAAAGCATAAGTTACACCAATTAAAAGTATATTCTGACCTGAATTATCTAACTCAACTAACTTTGTGATAAGCTCCTCATAATTGTTCAAATAAAAACCACTGTCTTCATGATTGCTACTTTGAATCAAATCATCAACCATATGGATTAACGAAGAACCTTCGCGATCTAAATAAGAAGGAAGCAAAGCCAAAACACAATAATCTTCAATGTTTCCATAGAATTCTGAAAAAGCATTTCGATAACTTTCTTCGTATAAAGAGATGTTAGTGACTAGATGTTTACTAGTTTGTATTCCAGTAGTGCCACTGCTTGTAAAAGTAGCTTCAACGGGTTCAGTTGAACTCAATACTTCATGACTTTTAAAAAATTGAATCGGCAAAAATGGAATTTCAGTTAAAGATTTTACATTTTCTTTGTTCTTCTTTAAAAGCATACAAAATTCTTGATAAACGATATTGTTATCAAATTGAAATCGGAAAACCTTTAGTGCGATTTTCTCAAATTCCTTTTTGGAGGCAATGGTAAATATATCGTTAGAATGAATCATGTTGTTGAGGTTCTGCAAAACAGTTGATGAGATTCTGAAACGAGTTCAGAATAAATGCAAAAGTATAAAATAAAAAAGCATCAACGTAATGTTGATGCTTTTATAAGTATGTTTTTGTCATCCTGAACTTGATTCAGGATCTTAAAACTTATTTTACTACTAATTTTCTTGTAGCTGTTTTTCCGTTTTCAGTAACTTTAACGATGTAAACACCAGCATTTAAGTTAGAAATGTTTACAGTATTGTTGGTAACTTTTGTATTGATAACTTGTTTTCCTAACACATCAAAAATAGCCACATTCATGTCTAAATTTGCAGCAGAAGTAATATTTAATACATTTCCTGTAATTGGGTTTGGGTATAAAGATAAACCAGCGATTGCATCGAAAGATTTGTTAGATAAAGTGTAACTTCCTAAACCAACTATTGTTTGCAAAGCTGGATTTGTTGCACTTACACAAACACCATCACCGTCTAAATCGTCAATTGGTGCAAAAGTCCAGTTTGCTTCAATAAATCCCGCGTCTGGTCCAGTTCCATTATTTCTTTTAGCATAAGTATCTAACCATTCCCAAGAAGTTCCAGTTCCATCAACATCAGAAACACCAAATTGGTCAATAACAGCTGTTGTAGCTGTGTTGATAATTCTAACTCTATCATCACCATTTAAGTTCATTAAGTTGCTTTCAATTGAATTTAATGCAGTTATAGAAGGAAACTCAGTAGTTGCAACAGCCAAATTAGAATTAGTTAAAACTATGTAAACAAACTCATTAGTTCTTGTTCCTAGGGGACTTAAGTCTAAAGGTGTTGCGCTCCATGTAGTATTTGCATTTGTTTGGTTTTGAAAAGAAAACTGTGTGAAGTCAACTGTTCCTTTTGCATAGATTTCACATACTTTTGGTAAACCACCAGTACAAGGGCCATCAACAATAGCAGTTAATACTGGTTGTGAAAATCCTAAAGTCGAAACTAAGATTAAAGATAAAAAGTAAAGTTTTTTCATTTTTTTTGATTTTATATTTGATACAAAAGTAATGGTTTTTTAGTTAACATAAAAGGAGTTAACAAAAAAATAATATAAGATACAAAGAAAAATAAAGGGTAACTACTTGATTATTAGTTTCCTTGTGGTGGAAGCTTCTTTTTCTTTAATTTTAATAATATAAACACCAGCATTTAGGTTTGAGATGTTTATTTCTTTTACACTGGTAGTAGTATCAAACACTTTTTTGCCCAATACGTCATAAATTTGGATTTCTTTTTCCAATCCTAATTTTGAAGTAATGTACAATTTACCGTTGCTAACGGGGTTCGGATAAATAGATAATCCCTCAATGGTAGGTTCTTGAGAATTACCCATAGCAGACTTGCCCTCTTGCGAATACCCATCGAAAGTGAGGAAGCAAAATGCTATAATTAGTGCAACAATGTAATTTTTCTTCATTTGGGGATGAATTTTGTTAGGGTAAATATACAAAAATATTTATAACAAAAAATATACCACAAAAAAAATCCCTCAATTTGAGGGATTTTGGTTTGTTTTAGATCCAAAGATTTATTGTAGTAAGTTAACACCATCAACAGTCGCCCATGCACCAGTAGTCAAACTTGCTCCAGTTGCACCACTGTTTGCAATAAACTGACCTGTTGGGAATGTTACTGCGATTGTTCCTGCACCAGAGTATTCCGATGTTCCATCGTTGATTTTAATATTGGTTAACTTAATTTTACTTCCATTAACTTGATTGGTATTGGTATTGGCATCTTGAATTCTTACTGCAGTTGCTCCAGAAGTTGTATATCCTGAGATCACAACGTTAGAGAATTCACCGTTACCGTCTTTTTTGAATTGAATAGCATCATATTCAGCGGCAGAAGAACCTCCTTCAGTTTGAGTTCCAGCCATTCTTTTTAAAGTAATACCTGAGATTACTGGCCAATAGTTGTTGTTGTTGTTTGAAGCTTCAATTTCCATTCCGAAATTTCCAGTTCCCACTTGGATTGCTATCCAGTTAGAGTTACTTTGACCTCTCCAACCATCTTGCCAGTCAAATGAGTCATCAAAATTTCCATAAGAAATAAGATTTGTAGCATTTACAGTTCCACCATAGAATTCAAATCCGTCATCAGCTCCTTTATATGAAACTAAATGATCTAAGGTTGTTCCAGTTCCCACAGAGTAGAAAGAGAAACCATTCATTTCGCTAGTTCCATCTGTAATTTTTTTACCTGCATATTCTACTCTAACGTATCTTAAAGTTCCACCATTGTGTGTAGCATTTGTTCCACCATACGGTAAGTTTAATCCATCTTCAGATGTTTTAGTGGTTGTGTCACCAGCTCCTCTGATTGGAGCATCACCATACATAATGATACCACCCCAAGAACCTGGAATTTTAGTTTGCTCAGTTAAGACTATTGGTTGAGTAGCTGTACCATTCATTATTAGCTTTCCTCCATTTTTTACCACAAGAGCATCTACTCCATTTGCAGCATTAGCAGTAATTGTAGAACCAGCTTCAAAAGTAACAGTCACACCACTCTCAATTGTAACAATTCCATTTAATGTATAATTTCCAAAGGCTACCGTTCTGTTTGTTGTTATAGCTCCTGTTAATTCTCCTTCTACTGGTTGAATCGTTCCTTCATCGTCGTCAGTTGAACAACTTGCAAATAAAGCTCCTAAAATTGACAAGCTAAATAATAGTTTTTTCATGATTGTATTGTTTTTAATAGTTTTGACAAATGTATATTGGTTAAATTTCTTGAGTGTTTTCTAATGATTACGAAAAAGTTATGTTATTTTCAATTAATTGTAATAGAAATGTTTCTTTTGTGTAAAGAATAAAGCCATCTCAAAGGATGGCTTTTTATTTTTAGAAAGTGTAAGAAATACTGGTTGAAAATCCAGTTCCCCTTCTATACTCTTGCAAGGTTAAAGATGATTCTAATATTTGAATTTGATTATTGTCACCTAATACTCTTCTGTAATATGGATTCAAAATGTTGTTTATTGAAAACTTCACATCCCATTTTTTATTTATGTTTTGGCCCCAAATAAAATCTAATTTGTGAAAAGCTTTTTCATATTCGTTGTCTTGTCCTGCTATACCAACTGCATAAATTCGGTCTCCATAAACACCATAAACAAGTGTTGCAGTGTTTTTCCAATTTTCATTAAATTTGAAGTCATACTTTAAGTCAGCATTAACCAGCCAATTGGATGCACCTTGTAATTGTCTTTTTTCAAAAGTATCAAAATAAGAGTTTCTTTCTTTGTCGGCAATAGCTTCAGTTTGCATGATAGAAGTATTTACACCTAACGAAAGTCCTTCTAAATTTTCTGATAATCTGCTTAATTGAACTATTGCTTCAAACTCTGCACCAAAGAGAGTCGCAGATTCATTGTTGTAATAAGCAACTTGTCTTCCAGATCCACCACCAAAGTTATCAAAAGAACGTTCAATAGGATCTTGAATATGTTTACCAAAAAGAGTTACAGCAAAAAGTTCATTTTTAGTTGGGAAAATTTCGTATTTAATATCAACATTTGTGTTTGTTGAATTAACCAAGTTTTCATTACCTCTTTCAGAAGTTCCGTCAGCATTGATATAAGTTAAAGGAAGAGTCTCAAAAAGTACAGGTCTTGTAATAGTTCTACTAGCCGCAAAACGGATATTACTATCTTCAGACATTAAATATTTTAAATTGATCGATGGTAAAAAATCAAATTTTTCATAAACACTTTTTCTGTAAGCCGATCCAATTGGGTCAACAATAAGTCTGTATTTTAAATCACGAGTAGTATTTTCTGCTCTAAGACCAACATTTAACTCAATTTTTTCTCCAAAATTCAATAGTATGTTAGTGTAAGCAGCATCAACTCTATTGTTTAATTTAGTTTTATACTCTCCATTTGTGCTTTCTATAAAAGAAAGATTATTGTTGTTGATGTCGTTTTGGATGAAACTATCTATTGAGTTTAAGTTAACAACACTTGCAGTTTGAATTCCATTTGGTACACCCGAAACAAAACGATAAGATGTTTTCATGTATTCTGCATATCCATTGTAACCTAAGGATAGTTTATTCATCCTGTCTTCGTTTTTACCAAATTTATAGTTGTATTCTAATTTGCCTGACATATGAAAATTATTTTCAACATCTAAAAACTGACGGATTAAATGATTACTTCCATATCTTGTTTCAATTTCATCTTCATTCAGAACCACTCCATTGATAAACTTTCTATCAGGTTGGTTATACTTTGTTTTGGTGTAAGAAATACCTCCTTTGATGGTGTGGTTTTCATTTTCTGTTATCTTGTATTCTGACTCCAATTGATTTGTAAAAAAGTTAGATTCGTCATACTGATTTAAACGGATAATTTCATTAGGATTATCAACAGCATTTCTGGTATAACCTACTTGATCTTGAATTTGATTCTCTGTAGATTTTAAATATAAAGAAGTTGTCGTTAATTTAAATCTATCCGATCTATACTGCAATCCAAGCAAAGCAGAAGCTTGAGTTAAAAATTTATATTGAGAACGTTGTAAATTATTATCATATTGACCTTGACCTATTCCAAAGAATCTATCAGCACCTTCTCTTACTTGAAATTTATTGTCAAAGTTTACTCCAAAAACATAATTTAATTTGTTTCTATTTTCTCCAATGGTAAATTTATCAGCATTTGTAATTCCAAAACTGGTATTTAAAGGCGATCTAGTTTTTTCAACATCCCAAGTTGATTCGAAATTATTGTTAATTTGTCCATTTGGAATTTTGCCAAATCCATTTGGTAATTTTCTTTCTTGTCCGCCAAATCCGAAGAAACTTTTTGTATTGTCTGCATCTGAAGAAATTAAGAAGTCACTCATATTATTATTGGTTGTGTAACCAACACCATAACTAATTTTTGTATAGCTTTCAGAAGCTTGAGAAGTATTAATATCTATAGTTGCACCAGCAAAATCGCCATAAATATTAGGGTTAAAAGTTTTAAAAATATCCATATAACCTACAATATCAGTAGGAAATAAATCTAAGGGTATTATTTTTTTAAACGGGCTATTTGAAGGAACAGCTAAACCGTTTACTAATAAATTATTATAACGATCTTCTAATCCACGAACAAATAAACCTCTTGACTCTACTTTTGAAATTCCTGTTACTTTGGTTAAACCAGCTTCAACATCACTAACTCCTTTTCTTGACATTTCTTGTGCACCGATACTTTGCTTGATTTCAACAGCTTTTTGTTGTTCAAATAAAAGAGCAGTTTCCGTCTCCTTATTTACACTAACTGTTAAAACCACATCCTCTAACATTACACCTTCAGCCTCTAATGTATAATTAATTACCTTTTTCTCATTAGCTTTTACTGTGAATGGAATTTCTACCGTCTTGTAGCCTAAAAATCCAACAACTAAAATATGGCTCCCTGGAGAAACAGTCAACGAATATTTTCCGTTTTCATCAGTAGATGTTCCTGTGCTTGTTCCTTTCAACATGATATTGGCAAATGCTAAAGGTTCATTGTCATATTCTTTATCAAGTATAACACCTGTAACTGTTGCTTTTTGTGCCAAACAGAAAGAGGATAACAATAAGGTGAATAATAAAAATTGTAGTCTCATTTTTTGATTTTATATTTTGTGCAAAGAACGTGGCGTTAAATTACTTCAATGTTACACATTTGTTATGAATAGGTTTATCATAAGTTACTATAAGGTTAACAGATTAAATAATTGTTAAGCAGTTAAAAGATTTTATTTTATCTTTACCTTTACCAAACAAAATCAAAAAATTTCTGTAAAAATGAAAAAAAGAGAAATTAAAATATTATTGGTTGATGATGAACCAGATATTTTAGAAATTGTGGGTTACAATTTGACTCAAGAAGGGTATCAAGTTGTAACTGCAAATAATGGTAAAGAAGCTGTCACAAAGGCTAAAAAGGAAATTCCTCATTTAATTATAATGGATGTTATGATGCCAGAAATGGATGGAATTGAAGCTTGTGAAAGTATTAGAAAAGTACCAGAATTAGAGAACACAATTATCACTTTTTTAACAGCACGTTCAGAAGATTATTCACAGTTAGCGGGTTTTGATGCAGGTGCAGATGACTATATTTCTAAGCCAATTAAGCCAAAAATTTTGGTAAGTAAGGTTAAAGCATTGTTAAGAAGATTGAAAGAAAAAGAAGAGAAAAGTGATGTTTTAAACGTAAATGGCATTGAAATCAACCGTGAAGAATACAAAATTGTCAAAGACGGACAAGAAATAATATTACCAAGAAAAGAATTTGAACTTTTTTATCTTTTGGCATCTAAACCCGGAAAAGTGTTCAAAAGAGACGAAATTTTAGATAAAGTTTGGGGTAATGAAGTCATAGTTGGTGGTAGAACCATTGATGTTCACATCAGAAAATTAAGAGAGAAAATAGGTGATGACTTCTTTAAAACCATAAAAGGAGTTGGTTATAAAATAGAGTTTTAATGCTATTTAACTTTAAGAAATCATATAAATTTGCCACAATATCTTCTGCTTATATTAGTCTGTTTTTGACAATTTTATTGGTAATAACTCACTTCTTTATCATTGAAATACCCATAATATATTCTGTTTTGGTAATTGTGTCGAGCTTTTTATTTGCTTTTTTTGTATTGCAATACAGAGTTGAAAAGTTCATTTATAAAAGAGTAAAAAAGATATATGATGATGTTTCTTTGTTAGAAAATAGCTCTTTCAGAAATCAATCCATAACTACAGATATGGCAACCTTAACCAAAGAAGTTCAAAAGTTTGCCAAAGACAAGAAACTTGAAATAGAAACCTTAAAAATCAGAGAAGAATACAGAAGAGAGTTTTTAGGAAATGTTTCTCATGAATTAAAAACGCCTCTTTTTACCGTTCAGGGCTATCTACTTACCTTATTAGATGGAGCCATGGATGATAAAAATATCCGAAAAAAATACTTACAACGGGCAGAAAAAGGCGTAGAACGTCTCATCTATATTGTAAAAGATTTAGATATGATTACCAAATTGGAAACTGGAGATATTCATCTAGAACTTTCAGATTTCAATATTGTTGAAGTCATTCAAAATGTATTTGATTTGCTCGAAATGCGTGCAGCAAAGAAAAACATAACACTCACATTTGATAAAAAATACAACTCTAAGATATTAGTTTTTGCAGATCAAGAAAAAGTTCAGCAGGTTATAACCAATTTAGTAATGAATTCCATCAAATATGGAAAAGAAAATGGTACAACAGAAGTAAGTATCGAAGATTTAGTCAACAATAAAATTATTATAAGAATTACAGACAATGGAGAAGGAATTGAAAAGAAGCACATTCCAAGGTTGTTTGAACGATTTTACAGAGTAGATAAAAGTGGTGCTCGTAGTGAAGGCGGTTCAGGATTAGGATTGGCCATAGTGAAGCATATCGTTGAAGGTCATGATGAAAAAATCTACATTGAAAGCGAATATGGCGTAGGTTCGGAATTTTCTTTTACCCTAGAAAAGGTCAAATAATTCTTTCCAAGTTATTTTTTTACTGTAATTAGTGAATCCTTTGTAAAAATCAATTTTTTCCAGCTTTTTAACATTGAATTTTTCCTGTTTGCACATAGGAATTATACCTTCTTTATCAAATTTTTTTGCCAAATACTCTTGTTCATATTGTCCTGGTGTGGGAATGAAAAAAGCTTTCTTATTCAATTTAGCCAAATCCATAACGGTAGTATATCCAGAACGACAAAGGACATGATTGCTCTCATTGAAAGTGTCTTCAAGTTGAGCACTATTCATAAAATTAAAAAACGTAATGTTTCCTCTTGTTTCTTTGATTTGGTTTTTTTCAATGACACCTTTAATAAAAACTACTTTTTTGGGATAATTTTCTACTTCTTCAATAATTTTCTTTTCTAAGATAGTTCTTTGAGGTTCAGGACCAGAAAGTAAAACCATCAAATCGTATTTTATGGGCATTGGTTTTTTACACAATCGGCTCAAAGGACCAATGTATTTTATGTTTTTGATAGGTTCAGTGGTATGTCCTAATTTGCCAGATAAATTAGGGTTTTTCTCCACATCTGGAACCCAGCATTCATCAAATTTTTGAATGTAATTTTTATGCAGTTTGGTAGTCAACCAAGAAGTTCTTCCTGTCAAAACATTCAATTGATGTGTGATAAAAACACAAGGGACTTTTTTGGAATAAACACCCAATCGATTGTCAGCTATAATTCCATCAAAATTATAGGCTTCTAATATTCTGTTTATTTTTCTTCGTTCTTTTTTTATAGTTAAAATAATTTTTGGCAATTGGGCCATCATCTTCCATTTGAAGTTTTTTCCTTTTTCAGCATATTGAATATTGTAGGATGGCAATTCAAATGAAATAAGTTTAGGAAATTCTTTTTTTAACAATTCAAGGGCTACTCCATCAGAGGCTATGATGGGTTCATATCCATTATCTAATAATCCTTGAATTATCGGAATACATCTAGTGGCATGACCTAAGCCCCAATTAAGAGGAGCAACTATAATTTTTTTCATGGCTATGAATTGTTTACAAATTTAATTTTTTAAAACAGAAATAAATTGTTCCGCTAATTTATTTTCATATTCAAAATGTTCCTCATCCAAAGCAATTTTATGTAGCTCATGTCGGTATAATTTCCATTTTTTATTGTGGTATTCCAAAGCGGTTAAGTTTTCAATCCAATCCCCTGAATTTAGATACATCGTTTCCCCTTTATCGGTTTTGATTCTTTCTATTTTTGGCTCATGAATGTGGCCACATATTACGTAATCATATTTGTTTTCAATAGCCAATTCAGTACAAACATTTTCAAAATTGGTAATGAATTTTACAGCAGATTTTACGTTGTTTTTAATCTTTTTAGAAAGTGAATAAGGTTCTTTGTTCATTTTAGCTAAAAACCAATTGATGAATCGATTGATTAAAATAAGCAAATCGTATCCCCAACCACCCAGTTTTGCTAACCATTTGGCATGAGTTACAGAAGCATCAAAAACATCACCATGAAAAATCCAAGCTTTTTGGCCGTCCAATTCTAAGACCAATTTGTTTAGTAAATTTAAATTTCCCAAATGAAGATCAGTAAACTTGCGCAAAAATTCATCGTGATTTCCAGTCAAATAATACACTTTTGTTCCCTTTGAACTTAGCGAAATTATTTTTTTTATAACGTTTAAATGACTTTGAGGGAAATAAGATTTTCTAAATTGCCAAATATCAATAATATCACCATTTAAAATCAGTGTTTTTGGTTTGATGGAAGATAAATATTCTAATAATTCTTTAGCATGACATCCATAAGTTCCAAGATGCACATCAGAAATAACAGCCAATTCTACTTTTCTTTTTCTCAAAATAAAATATTTTCACAAAAAAAGAGCTTTTTAAGAGCAATAAAGTTATATAAAGATTATCAAAACTTTATTTTTATTAATTTTACCAAAAATTAAATTTCAGTGGGAAGTAAGAACAAATTAAAGCGCTTTAAAGAAAACGAAACTTTTGAAAATGTATTTCAGCCAACACGAGAAGAAGTAACTTCTGGAAGCTTCCCTTTGAAAGGTAAATGGAATAGTGAGTTTTTTAAAAATGATAATCCTCTAATTTTAGAGTTAGGTTGTGGAAAAGGAGAATATTCCGTTGGTTTAGCGAAGCACAGTCCCAACAAAAATTTCATAGGAATTGATATTAAAGGAGCAAGGTTTTGGCGTGGAGCAAAAACAGCTGTAGAAGAAGGTATGAAAAACGTAGCTTTTTTGCGAACTCAAATTGAATTAATTGAAGATTGTTTTGCTGAAAATGAAGTAGATGAAATATGGATTACGTTTCCTGATCCTCAAATAAAATATAAGCGAACCAAGCACAGAATGACGAACACTGAGTTTCTACAACGCTATAAAAAAGTGTTGAAAGAAAACGGAATTATGAATTTAAAAACAGATAGTGAGTTCATGCATGGTTATACCTTAGGATTGTTACATGGTGAAGGCCATGAAGTCATTTACGCCAACCATGATGTGTATAGAAATGAAGGATCACCTACAGAAGTTACAAGCATTCAAACGTTTTATGAGAATCAATATTTAGAGAAAAATAAAGCGATTACTTATATCAAATTCAGAATAAAATAACAAACATGAGTATAATTCTACCTTTTATTTTAGGTTTTTTAATTGCAGCGGTTGGAATCATTGCACCTGGAATGTTAAACATGACCATTGCTAAATTAAGCATAACTGAGAATAAAAAACAGGCCTTACTTTTTGCTTATGGAGCTGTTTTGGTAGTTTTTATCCAATGTTTTACAGGCTTGTATTTTGCTAAATTTTTAGACAGTCACCCAGTAGTAAGTGATAACTTAAAGAAGTTTGGAGTTGTTATTTTTATATTATTGACCATTGGATTTATTTACGCAGGTTTAAAATCAAAAAAACCGCAAGTAGAAGTTGAAATTAAAGATAAAAAAAACCGATTAATTTACGGAATTTCATTGTCGTCTTTAAACATGTTTGCTATTCCTTATTACGCTTTTATAAGTTTAACATTAGCTTCTAAAAATATTTTTGATTTTGATATTTTATCCATTGCAATTTTTTCTGTCGCAGCTAGCTTAGGAACGTATTTTATTTTCTATTTGTATGCTATTTTATTTAAAAAAATTGAACATAAAGTAGGATTTATTACTAATAACATCAATTTTCTTATAGCTGCAGTTACAGGAATTGTAGCTATTTCTTCTCTATATAATATGATGAAAGCCTAATTTATTTTGCCAAAAGAAAGTTCCAATAACGATAATTTTTTTGAGCGAGTTTATGAAGTAGCTCGCCAAATTCCTTATGGAAAGGTTACTTCTTATGGTGCCATTGCAAAAGCATTGGGTGCAGCTCGTTCAGCAAGAATGGTAGGTTGGGCGATGAATGCTTCTCACAATAGAGAAGATGTTCCAGCACATAGAGTTGTGAATCGTGTAGGGTTGCTTTCAGGAAAACATCATTTTGGAGGAACCAATTTAATGCAGCAATTGTTAGAATCAGAAGGTATAAAAGTGGTAGATAACCAAATTGTAGAATTTGAAAAACATTTTTGGGAACCTGATTTTTAGTGTTCAGCAAGTTATCGTTTACTGAAAAATTATTTACAAATTTCTCAAAAAATCATACCAATCACTCCATCAAACAAATCATAAAAGTAGTTTGTTCTTCATTATTTTGATAAGCTAAATAACCACCATGAGCTTCCAAAATATTTTTAGACAAGGTTAAACCAATTCCTGCTCCTTCTTTTCTGGTGGTGAAAAAAGGTAGAAATATTTTATCTTCAATTTCGGTATCAATTCCGTTTCCTGAATCTGTAATTTTAATAAAAAAGCGTTTTTCTTTGGCTTCAGCCGAAATAGTCATTTGCTTCTTTTCATGATTTTCTAAAGCAAAAATGCTATTGGTAAACAAATTAATAAACACTTGTTCCATTTGATAAGCATCTACATAAAGCCAACGTTTTTGATTGATTTCAAACTGAATTTCAATTTTATGTTGTTTAAATAGTGGCTTCATAATTTCAATGCAATGCTGAATTAAAGCACTAATTTCCGTTTTCTCTTTTTGTGGTGTTGGTAACATGGCTAGTTTTCTGTAGCTTTCCACAAATTGTTGCAAATGATCGCTTCGGTTTAACATGGTAACAACACTTTGTTTCATGTCGTCCAAATCTTCTGTTGAAAGCGATTCCTGTTGGACTAACTCATGTAAATTCTGTGATAACGAACGAATAGGTGTTAATGAATTCAAAAGTTCATGCGAAATCACTTTCATCAAATTAATCCAAGCTTCTTTTTCTTTTTTCTCAATAACTTTTTGAATCGAATCCAGTAAAACCACATAATATTCTTGATTGTAGGTTTTAGTTCTTGAAGTTTGCATGACAAATGTTTGAGAATCTTCGCTATTGACTCTAATTTGTAAAGTGGTTTTTAGTTCTTCAAAATTTTTAGATTCTATCAAATCACATAAAGCAGGAAATTGATTTTTAAGGTATTTCCATTTAGAAACTTTGGGCACATTAAAATGACTTGAAAAAAAATCATTCATTAAAAAAACAGTCCAATTTTCTTCCTGTTTTTGAAGAATTAAAATGCCAGTATCAATATTATTTAAAATAGATTGGTAAATGATTTCTTTAGAAATTTCTTCATTTTGCTTGGTTTTTAAAACTGCATAAAGCTTAAACAATTTGGCATAATTATCATGGGATTTATGTTTAGAAAAATCAGAAGAAAAATCTTTTTCTAAAATGGAAGCAATAGTTTTGTCATACACTAAAAAAGCATTTTTGAGGTAATGATACATTTCTATCAAAAATAATATTAAAATTAATCCTCCAAAAAGAGCAGTATAAATTAATCCTTGTTGGTAAAAGAAAAAGACTATTCCAAAACCAGTTAGAACTAGCAAAATTCTTATAAAAAGTTGGTTGTAAATTTTAAAGGATTTCATTTTAATTATTTATTTTCAATACCATATTTTTCTATTCTTCTATATAAAGAAGCTCTAGATAAACCTAATTCCTCAGCCGATTTACTAATGTTGAATTCATTTTTCACCAATGCTTTTTCAATCGCTACTTTTTCTAGATCAGAAAGTTGAAAATCATCTGTGTTTTCATCAAAACTCGTAACGATTTCCAAATCCAAATCAGTTGCTTTTATACAATTGTTTTCACACAGAATTACAGCACGTTCAATACGATTTTCCATCTCTCTGATGTTTCCATGCCAGGCATGTTTTTCAATTTGTTCTAAAGCTTTTTCTTCAAAAACTATTGTATTTCTTTCGTATTTGTCAATCATTTTGTCCAAGAGAAATTGAGCTAACGGAATTTTATCTTCTTTTCGTTCACGTAAAGCTGGCAGAACAATTTCCATAGTATTGATGCGATAATATAAATCCTCTCTAAAGTTTTTTTGATTTACCTCTTCTTTAAGATTCATATTGGTTGCTGTGATGATTCTTACGTTTAAAGGTCTTTGCTTGGTTTCTCCTAAACGAGTAACCGTTTTAGTTTGAATTACCTGCAATAATTTAGATTGCAAATGCAAAGGAACATTACCGATTTCATCCAAGAAAATTGTCCCATTTTGAGCCGCTTCAAATTTTCCTATCGTATCATTTTTGGCATCTGTAAAAGCTCCTTTTGCGTAACCAAATAATTCACTTTCAAAGATATTTTCATTCAAAGAACCTAAATCAACGGGAATAAAAACTTCATTTTTACGTTCCGAATTTTGATGAATGTAATGAGCCATCACATATTTTCCGGTACCATTTTCTCCTAAAATTAAAACGTTAGCATCTGTTTTGGCTACTTTTTGAGCTAAAGCATAAGCTTTTTCAATCGATTTGGATTGTCCAATAAAATAGGAAGTCACTTTGTTATTTTTAACTTCTTTTGAAACCAATTTTCTTCGCTCCTGAATTCCTTTTTTGATGGTTTCAAGCATTTTTTCATTGTCCCAAGGTTTCAAAATATAGTCAAAAGCTCCTAGTTTTAAACTTTCAACTGCAGTTTCAACCTTTCCAAAAGCAGTCATTAAGATCACAACAGTTTTTGGGACTAATTTTTTGATTTCCTTAAGTAAGTACATACCTTCTTTTCCGTCTTCAAAACCAATGCGATAATTCATGTCTAACAGAACCAAATCAATTTCATTTTCTACCAAAAGTTGAATCACATTTTTAGGATTACTTAAGGTATAAATAGTTTCAAAGTGCTTTTTTAATAACATTTTGGCACTAAAAAGAATATCTTCTTGGTCATCAATTACTAAAATAGAAGCTTGCGTTTTTTTCATATGTAAATTTTCATTTTTTTTTAACGGTCATATGGTATCGTTTTAGTTTTTAAAAGTGTTTGCCTGCAAACGTGTTTATTTGTTACGATTTCATAGTGTTCAGTTTCGTACAAAAAGTGTTCAAAAACGAACACTTATATATATGTTTAATCTATAAAAAACTGATAATTAATAAATTATGAATTTTAAATTTCTGGCACAAATTTGTTAAGTATCTTATTAAAATAATTAATATGGATACTGTCATCAGTCGTAAAAATAACAAAAAAAAGAAGCTATTACTTATAATTCCAATAATTTTGATTTTGGGTTATTTGATTTTTGCTGCTTTTACCAAAAAGAAAACCTTTAATGTAAAAAGAGCAGAAATAACGATAAATTCGGTAGAATCTGATTATTTTGAAGATTTTATTTTGTTTGAAGCTAAGGTTACGCCTTTAAATTCCATGTTAGTCAATGTGATTGAAGGTGGTTCGGTTCAGGAGATTTATGTGGAAAATGGTGCTATGGTGACACAAGGACAACCTTTAGTTCGTTTATACAATCCGAATACGGAATTGACTTATATGCAACAAGAAACTGCTATCATCGAACAAATTAATAATTTGAATAAAGCCAAACTAGATTTAAGAAACCAAGAATTAAATTTAGCCAAAGACTTAATTGCAATCGAACACGATTATTTAGATGCAGAAAACTTGTATAATTTGAATAAAAAGCTATTCGAACAAGAAATTTTAGCCAAAAATGAATGGAAAGTAACGCAAGAAAATTATCGTTTTCAAAAAGAGAGAATGCAAATCATAAAGCAAAGTGTGACTAAAGAAAAACAAGCCAATCAAATTCAAATAGGTCAATTAAATCAATCGATTGGAATCATGAATCAAAGTCTGTCGATTCTCAGAAAAAACAAAAATAATTTTTTAATAACAGCACCACTTTCTGGAAGACTTTCTTCTTTTGAGCCTATATTAGGAAAAACATTCACACAAGGCAATAGCATTGGAACTATTGATGTAATGGAAGGGTATAAGTTGGTTGCAGATGTAGATGAATTTTATTTAAACCGAATTGCTGAAGGACAAAAAGGAAGTGTTGATTTCAATAATAAGAAATTAGAAGTGCAAATTACCAAAGTTATTCCTGAAGTAAAAAATGGTAGATTTATGGTAGAATTAAATTTTATCAACCAAAAAAATGATTTGGATTTGAAACAAGGTATTTCTTTTGGGGTTCGAATTAATTTATCTGAAAAAACAAAAACAATGGTACTCTCAAAAGGTAGTTTTTACCAAGATACAGCAGGGAAATGGATTTTTGTAGTAAACGGAAATAAAGCCGAGAGAAGAACCATAAAGTTAGGAAGAGAAAATCCACTATACTATGAAGTTTTAGAAGGATTAAAACCTAACGATAAAGTAATTACATCATCGTACCAAGATTATAAAGATGTAGAAATTTTAAATTTAGAGTAAAGAGTATTAAGATCAAAGTATTAAGTATTAAGACAAAAAAATATGAGAAAATTATCAATTTTATTAGTATTGTTTACAGCCATTTTAAACGCTCAAAACATTAAGTCAGATGGTACTCATTTTGTAGATGGTGTAAAAGATAAAAAATGGCGTAACCATAATGGAAACGATTTCACCAATGCATCTTTTTCTGATTTTAGTGGTTCTTGTTATGTTTTTTTAGTGGTTGATGAAACAACTTTAGTAACTTTTGAATGTTTTACAAAAGTTAAATCTGGGAACTTGGAAATAAAGTTGATTGATGAAAATGAGCGAACTTATTTTTGCTGCAAAACCATAAATGAGTGTGAAGTTCTAAAAGATATTACTTTAGAAAAAGGAAAAAAATATCGTTTGTACTTTACAGGTAAAAATGCAAAAGGAAGTTATGAAGTCAATTGGAAATAAAAAAGAGTGAATAATTTAAAAATCATTTATCAACAAATTTAAATCGTATGATACACATTAAAAACCTTTCAAAGGTATTTCAAACCGAAGAAATAGAAACCAAAGCACTCAACGAAGTTTCAATCACAATCAATCAAGGAGAATTTATAACCATAATGGGTCCATCAGGAAGTGGAAAATCAACACTTTTAAACATTGTTGGACTTTTAGATAACGCAACAAGTGGAAGTTATCAGTTAATCAATCAAGAAATGATGGGTTTAAAAGAACAAGAAAAAGCAAAAGTCAGAAAACAGAATATTGGTTTCGTATTCCAAAATTTCAATCTAATTGACGAATTATCGGTTTATGATAATATTGAATTGCCTTTAATTTATAACAATGTTTCAGCTTCAGAACGAAAACAAAAGGTAAATGAAATAGCTGAACGTTTAGGAATTTCACATCGATTGAAGCACTTTCCACAACAACTTTCTGGGGGTCAACAACAAAGAGTAGCCGTTGCAAGAGCATTAATCAACAACCCTAAAATAATTCTTGCCGATGAACCAACAGGTAATTTAGATTCCAAAAATGGAAACGAAGTAATGGAATTGCTTACCGATTTGCATGCACAAGGAGCTACCATCTTAATGGTAACGCATTCTAATTATGACGCTTCATTTTCACAAAAAACAATTGTCATGAAAGATGGAATGATTCTTTCCGAAAAACTAAACAGTAAAAACGTTGATATTTTAATTTCTTAAAAAATAAAATCATGGTGAAAATAATTGTAGCAATAACGGCTTTTTTAATTAGTCTAATTTCTATAGCACAAGTTTCTGAAACAAGAGAAGTTAAAGATTTTTCTAAATTAAGTGTTTCACAATCCATTGACGTTTTTTACACCGTTTCAGATAATATTAGTGTAAAAGTAGAAACAGATGACAATGAAAAAATGAAGCTCATTAAAACAGAAGTTGAAAACGGAACATTAAAATTATATATAGACACCAAAGGCTATAGAGAAAAAGAAACCCAAAATGGTAAAAAAAGAAACAATATTAGTTCCATAAATGGGGTTGATTTTCAAGTTTTAAAAATCATAGTTTCTGGTCCAAATTTAGAGGAAATAAAAGCAAGTTCATCAGCTGATGTTAAAATTGAAAATTTAAATTCGAGTCAAAATTTAGCTATAGCTGTTAGTTCTTCTGGCAGTATTTCAGGGAGTTTCAATTCTACAAATTTAGCCATTGATGCTTCTTCAAGTGGAGGTTTAACAGGAAAAATTGATGCAACTTCAATTGCAATTGAGTCAAGTAGTTCAAGCGATGTAAATTTATCAGGAAAAGCTACAAAAATTTCAGTAAAAGCAAGTAGTTCATCAGCTTGTAATTTAAAAGATCTTGTAGTTGAAGAAGCTATAATTGAAGCAAGTTCTTCGGCTGATGTTTCCATAAAAGTCACAAAAGCAATTGAAGCAAAAGCATCATCAAGTGCATCAATAGTTTATTTTGGAAGTCCATCAGCAGTAAAGAAAGAAGAAAGTTCTTCGGGTTCAATTAAAAACAAATAATCATCAAAATCAATCAAAAAATCTGGAATAAATTCAGATAAAAAAACGAATAGTCATGTTAAAAAATTGGATAAACCTTTTCATCTATCACATAAAAAACAACAAGTTATTTACTATCCTTAATGTTTTGGGATTAAGTATTGGAATTGCAGGATTAATCTTCGCAACTTTATATTGGAATGATGAACACAGTTATAATGCTTGGAATCCAGGAAAAGAAAAAGTTTTTCAATCCATCAGTAAGGTTAGTGCTGATGAATATTGGGCAAGTAACGTGGCACCATTCGAGCCCTATTTAAAAACTGATTTTCCTGAATTGGAAGCCTATTGCTATTTAGACAATTGGTATTACGAAGAAGTGGTACAATACAAAGGCAAAAAAGAAATTTTTAAGATTGTTGATTCGCAAGAAACTTTCTTTAAAATGTTTCCTTTTCCTTTTTTGAGAGGTAATCCAGCAACTGCTTTGAAAGACAATACAAGTATAATTTTTTCAAAAAAAGCGGCAGAGAGATTGTTTGGAAGTATTGATATTCTTGGCAAAGAAGTTACCTATTCAGGAAGAAAATTAATCGTTAGAGGGGTTTATGAATTGATTGGAAAATCTTCCATGCAACCCGAAATTGTAACAAATGTGACGATTAATACAAGGTTGTATGGGAATAAAGACGATTGGGGGAATTTTAGCTATGGTTTACTTTTAAAGCTAAAAAATCCAGATGATATTGGTAAAGTTAAAACCAAGATGGAAAAGTTAATGCGAAAAAATCGTGCAGAAAAATGGGCTGCTGAAGAAGGCATTTCAATTGATGAATGGATCAAGAAAAATGGTGGAGAAGAGTTTCAATTTATTTTAGAACCTTTAAAAACAGCAAGATTGCATTCTATTTCTGATGGTTATGCTGAAGGAAAAGGAAATTATCAATTCTTATTAACCATGTTTGGGTTATCCATTTTGATTTTAGTTTTGTCCATTGTTAACTATGTCAACTTGGCTACTGCAAATGCAATTAGTAGAGCCAAAGAAGTAGGTGTTCGTAAAATAGTAGGTGCTTCAAAAGGAAATATTGTAAAACAATTTTTGTTTGAAACCATCATCATGGTTTTGTTCTCCATCTTACTTTCATTAGTCATTGTAGAGCTTTCCTTACCCTATTATAATGAATTTTTAGGGAAAGAGCTACTCATTTTTGGAGGTCAGTTTTACATGCAATTGATTTTAATTTTCATTACAACTGTGGTTTTTGCTGGAATTTTTCCTGCCATTTATGTTTCTAATTTTGAAACGTTGAAAGTTTTAAAAGGAAATTTTGGTCGAAATAAAAGTGGAGTTTGGTTGCGAAATGGAATGCTTATTTTACAATTTGCAATCGCCACATTTTTCATTATCGGCTCATACATAGTGTACCAACAAATTGATTTTATCAGTACCAAAGATTTGGGTTTTAAAGGAGAACAAGTACTCTCAATAGATTATAGAAACAACTACAATTGGAAAGAAGAAGGCTACAAAGAAAAAATATTTAGCCGTTACAACATGATAAAAAATGAAGTGTCGAAAATTAAAGGTGTTGAGCAAGTGACAACAGGAGCTTTCTCTTTTGGTTCAACAAACGGTTCTTCTTCTGGGTTTTCTTACAAGGAAAGTGGTAATATTCAAGCCAAAAACATGGGTATCGATTTTGGAATGCTTGAAATGATGCAAATCAAACTAAAAGAAGGTAGGTTTTTATCTGATAAAATAGCTTCAGATACTATTAACTCCATGTTGGTCAATGAAACCACCTTAAGAATGATGGGCGAGAAAAATCCTATTGGGAAAATAGTGGATTGGAACGATAAGAAACTGAAAATTATTGGAGTTGTAAAAGATTTTCATATCTATGGACCACAAGCTGAAATTCCGCCAATGGTTTTCTTTCATTTCAAAACTATAGATTGGATGATGCAAAACGCCAATAAGATTCACGTCAAAGTAAAAAGCGATGATTTAGAACAAACCATTTCGGATATTCAAAAATTTTGGGTAAAAAATGTAGATTCAGAATATCCATTTACCTATGATTTCGTGGATAAGCAATATGCTAGAACCTATGCTTCCTACGTAAAACAGAGAAACTTATTTACCTTATTGAATTTCATTGTAATCTTAATTGCACTTTTTGGATTATTTGCTTTAGCAACATATTCCATCCAAAGAAGAATGAAAGAAATTGCCATCAGAAAAACATTAGGTGCAGAAACAATTGTTTTACTCAAAGAGTTGTCAAAACAATATTTAGTATTCTGTATCATTGGCTTTACATTGGCTTTATTTCCAGTGTATTATTTGTTGACACTTTGGTTGGAAAATTTTGCATTCAGAATCTCTATTTCTTGGTTGCCTTTCGCCATTGGATTTATAGTTTTATTGCTATTGACTTTGTTAGTTGTACTGTCAAGAGCTTATGCAGCAACTAGAGTAAATGTTTTAAAATATCTGAAGTATGAATAAGGTAAGAACAAAAAGCAATGGCAATTTCAAAAATCAATTACAAGTCAAATTGTTCCTATTTGTGTTTTTCGTTTTATCAAATTATAATACAAATGCACAAGAAAATACTTGGACATTAGAACAATGCATTGCTTTGGGTTTAGAAAACAGTTTAGAAGTAAAAATCAAACAAATTGAGATAAAAAGAACTCAAAAAAGTCATAATTCAGTAGCTAATAATTTATTGCCAACAATTGGTTTTGATGCCAATCAGAGTTATAATTTTGGTTCAACCATCGATCCATCAACAAACGGAAGAGTTAGTTCAAACATTCAATACGATAATTTCTTTTTAAGTGCACGTATGAATTTGATCGATTTCAATGCATTGGCAACTTCTCAATTTACAAAATTAGATGTTGAAAGAGCAAAATTGGAGCAAGAAGTTTTGGAAAACGAATATAAACTTCAAATAACAGAAAGTTTTTTTACGGCTTTATATACACAAGAGTTATTAAAAATTCAAGAAAGTCAAATTGAAAATGCTAAATCCAATTTAGAAAGAATTAAAAAAGAAGAAAACATTGGCAGCAAACCCAAAAGTGATTTGTATGATATGCAACTCAGTCTAACTCTAGAAGAAAAGACTATTCTAGAAACCAAACAATTGCTTCAAATTCAAAAAAAACAGCTGTTTCAACTATTAAATGCTGATACTATTGAAACAGATAGTTTAATTTTAATACCCTATTTTAGTTCAAATTCTAATCAAAATCCAACACTATTTAGTAATCCAAAAGTAAGGTTAGCACAACTGGTTTATGAATTAGGTCAAAAAAAAATCCAACAACAAAGAGGTAACAATTTACCAACCTTAAGTGCTTTTTATAATTATTCCACTTTTTATTATAGGCCTTTAAATCAGCCAGAAATAATGGTAAATAGTTTTAACAATCAGTTGGCTGACAATAAAAACCAACAAGTTGGCTTACAATTAAACATTCCTATTTTTAATGGATTCAAAAATACCAGAAATCTAAAAGCATTAAAGTTTCAAAACGAAAAAGAGGCAATAGCCATAAAACAAGAAGATTTAAAACTAAAACAACAAATTCAATTAGAAGAAGAAAAAATAAAACAGATAGAATTATTAGATTCAAAATTAACCGCAATCAAAGAATTAACTCAAAAAACTTTTCAAACTTCACAATCTAAGTTTGAAGCAGGGAAAATAGATGCAGTAGTGTTTTCAACTGTAAAAAACCAGTTACTGCAATCGGAATATGAAGTTTTGAAAACCAATTTGCAACGTCAATTTTTAGCTGTAAAATTAAATTTGATAAAGTTCAATCAATTATAAATTCCAACTATTTAATTATAAGAAAACTTTAAACCTTGTTGCTTTCAAACTAGCAAACTTCTAACTATCTTTGCAATTCAAATTCAGTCTTAATAAAGACTCAAGTATTTCGACATAAAAAAGTTAGAATGAAACTAGATAGAAAAGAAATCCTAAAAGCACTAGAATCTATAACAGTAGCTGGTGAAGGAAAAAATATGGTTGAAAGTGGTGCAGTTCAAAACGTAATTACTTTTGGCGACGAGGTTGTGGTTGATTTAATTTTGTCAACACCAGCTTTGCATATTAAAAAAAGAGCCGAAGTAGATATCATGAAAGTAATTCATGAAAAAGTCTATGAAAAAGCAAAAATAAAAGTAAACATTAAGGTTGAAGCTCCTCAAAAACCAGAAAATCCTAATTTAATAAAAGGAAAACAAATTCCAGGTATTAGTAATATTATTGCAGTAGCATCAGGAAAAGGTGGTGTTGGAAAATCAACCATTACAGCCAATTTAGCCGTTACTTTGGCTAAAATGGGATTTAAAGTGGGTGTTTTAGATGCAGATATTTACGGACCATCCATGCCTATAATGTTTGATGTGGAAAGTGCAAAACCCTCTTCAATTGATGTAGATGGAAAATCAAAAATGGAACCCATAAAAAGTTATGGAGTGGAAATGCTTTCTATCGGATTTTTCACCAAACCAGATCAAGCCGTGATTTGGAGAGGACCAATGGCAGCAAAAGCCTTAAACCAAATGATTTTCGATGCACATTGGGACGAATTAGACTTCATGCTTATTGATTTACCACCGGGAACAGGAGATATTCATTTATCTATTATGCAATCGTTGCCAATAACAGGTGCAGTAGTTGTTAGTACACCTCAAGCTGTAGCTTTAGCTGATGCTAAAAAAGGAGTTTCCATGTTCTTGTCTGAAGCCATCAAAGTTCCTGTACTAGGAATTATTGAAAATATGGCTTATTTCATACCAGAAGAATTGCCAGAAAATAAATATTATATCTTCGGAAAAGAAGGAGCAAAAAACTTAGCGGAAGATTTAAATGTTCCTTTGTTAGGAGAAGTTCCTTTAGTGCAAAGTATTCGTGAAGCAGGAGATTATGGTCGTCCAGCAGCCTTGCAAACTGGTTCTGTTTTAGAAGGAATTTTTGAAGAAATCACTAAAAATGTAGTGCAAGAAACAATCAATAGAAATGAAAATCTAGCACCTACAGAAGCAATAAAAATTACTACAATGGCAGGCTGTTCTGCTGTGAATAAAAAGTAGGTAGTGTTCAGTTATTAGTAGGCAGCTTTTAAAAACAGCTAATCACTAATTACTAATCGCTAATCACTAAACACAAAAAAATATGAACGCAAAAGAATTAAAAGTAAGTGTTGAAAAAGCGTTAGATGAAATTAGACCTTTCTTAATTTCAGATGGCGGAAATATCACTCTAATTGATATTATCGATAACAAACACGTTAAAGTTCGTTTGGAAGGAGCTTGTAATAGTTGTAGTATCAATCAAAGTACTATGAAAGCTGGTGTGGAATCAACTATAAAACGAGTTGTACCACAGATTGAAACCGTAGAAAACGTAGCCAAGTAAATTTGTATGATAAAAGTCATTTTTAATGAGTTTAAATCTGTGCAATTTTGCCTTTCCAACCCATGCAATTTTTAAAAAATGATCGAAACAGATATATTAATAATCGGAGCAGGTCCAACAGGACTTTTTGCTGTTTTTGAAGCAGGATTATTACAACTAAAGTGTCACATTATAGATGCTTTACCACAACCAGGAGGACAATTAGCAGAATTGTACCCAAAGAAACCCATATTTGACATTCCAGGTTATCCAGAAGTTTTAGCAGGTGATTTAGTAACCAATTTAATGGAACAAATCAAGCAATTCCAACCCGGATTTACATTGGCCGAAACGGCTGAAACCATTGATAAATTAGAAGACGAAACTTTTATTGTTACTACAAATAAAGGAACAAAACATCATGCAAAAGCTGTGGCCATTGCTGGAGGTTTAGGGACTTTTGAGCCAAGAAAACCCTTGTTGAAAGACGTGGATTTCTACGAACAAGAGGGTAGAGGAATTGATTATTTCATCAAAGACCCAGAAAAGTATCGCAACAAAAATGTAGTTATTGCTGGTGGTGGAGATTCAGCATTAGATTGGAGTATTTTCTTAACCAATGTTGCTTCATCAGTTACTTTAGTGCATAGAAGAAATGAGTTTAGAGGCGCTTTAGATTCTGTTGAAAAAGTACAAGAATTAAAAACCGCTGGAAAAATTAAATTGATTACACCAGCTGAAGTAGTTGGCTTCAAAGGTGCTGAAAGAATAGAATCTATAGACATTGAAATTAATGGGGCAAGAATGAATGTGGAAACGGATTATTTCATTCCACTTTTTGGATTAACTCCAAAGTTAGGAGCTATTGCCAATTGGGGATTAGAAATAGAAAAAAATGCCATCAAAGTAAATAATGCCTTAGATTATCAGACCAATATTGACGGAATTTATGCTATTGGTGATGTAAACACGTATCCCGGAAAATTAAAATTGATTCTTTGTGGTTTTCATGAAGCTACTTTAATGTGTCAAAGTGTTTATAACAGAATCAATCCAGGAAAACGGTATGTGTTGAAATACACTACAGTGTCTGGTGTTGATGGTTTTGATGGAACTAGAAAAGAAGCTGAAAAAGCTGTAGTTAAATCGATTGATTAATGACTGACGTTACAATATTTATCACAGATAGAAATGGTGTTAAACACGAGGTTTTAGCCCCAACAGACATGAATATGAATGTTATGGAGTTAATTCGTTCCTATGAATTAGCGGAAGAAGGAACCATTGGTGTTTGTGGAGGAATGGCCATGTGTGCTTCTTGTCAATGTTATGTCTTGAATGATGTAATTTCATTAGAACGCAATCCCGATGAAGAAGCGATGCTTTGGGAAGCTTATCACGTAAAAGAAAATTCCCGTTTAGGATGTCAAATTCATATTAGCGAAGAGCTAGATGGTTTGGAATTAGAAATTGCACCAGAACAATAAAAAAAGTGAGACAATTTGTCTCACTTTTTTAGTTTAAACTCAAGATGAAATTGAGATCCTCCAGCGATAAAAATTCTTTTTCAATGTTGACTTCTAAAAGATTTAAAAGTTCATAAACTTCATAGCGTTCCAAGAGAATCATAAAATTACTTTGTAAGGTTGGAATAGGAATCTTCTTTTTATAGATAGAGTTTTCATATTCCTTTTCCCAAAAATCACAGTCAATGTTTTTTAAATACCTAACTAATCCTTCAAGTTCTTTACAAGTTAAGTTAAAATTCAAATTCTTATAAGAAAGTTGATAAGTTTCCGATTTTGAACAATATATCAAAAAGCCGTTTCTGTTTTTTGTTAGGTATTTAAAGTGTTTACACATGATTTTTATTTTACAAACGAATCTATAATTTTATCTGTTTCTACTTTGGATGCATTAGGCTTCAAATCAAATAAATGCATATAAAGAGGTTTTTCATCAACCGATGTCTCTAAATGAATAGTTTTATCTTGATCAAAAACAGTTTGCCATTTAGTTCTAACGTTTTTCCAAAGGGCACCGTTTTCTTTCCACCAGCTTTGTGCTGCTTTACATTTAGCATCTTCTACTTTAACGTAAAAGTCTAATCCTTTTTCTTGAGCAATTTCAGTATCATTACCTTTTTCATCTCTCACTATTTTTTTGTTGTCTTGTTCGTGTAACCAACCATAAGAAGTGATTTCATGGATGTTTCTTCTTTCCAAAACATTATAATCGTTTCTAATGGTGTGTTCTCTCCTTGGAAGTGGTGCATCAGTTGTATTCATCCAATAATCTTTGCCATCTTTGTGAATCCATGTTCCTGTTCCTTCATATCTTGGGCTATCATCTACTTGATATACTTTTTGTGTCCATTGGCCTTTAACATCAGCAGGTTTTAGTTTTTCAAATTGCCATGTTCTATCCTTAAAGAATTGATAAAACTCTGTGTTTTCGTATAACCAATCTTGTCTCCAATGTTTAATTATCATTTCATCATTTACAATCAAAAGATGTTGCAATACTAATTTGTTGGGAGTATCTTCTACCAATTCTACCCATTCTAAACCACGATCTTTCTTTGTTGGAGATGGCTTGTAGGTGGAGTCTTTTGTAGTTTGGAAAGTTTCAGTGAAATTAAATTCTACTTCATAGCAGCCACACATTTTTTTGATGGCGTCAATGTCTTTTTGTTTTTCTTGACCATAACTCGCAGATAATGTTATAGATGCAAGCAAAAGCGTTACTGTTTTTTTCATGATATAAATTATTGTTTTAAAATTTCTGCTACAAAAATATTAAATTTATTTAGAATAAATAAAAATAATAAATACATTTGCAAAAATAATTTTATTAAGACTAATTCTAAATAATGAAAAATATACTTGTTTTTTCCTCTATATTATTTTTTTCAGGCAATCTATTTTCCCAAGAGTTAGAAATAGATTCTTTGCAAGTAAATCAATTGAATGAAGTGGTTCTTACAGGTCAAATTGAACCTCAATCTTTGAAAAAATCGGTTCACAATGTAAGAGTAATTTCTGCTCACGACATTGCAAATTTGGCAGCCAATAATTTGGGAGACTTATTGAATCAATATATCAATATTACAGTAAGACCAAGCAGTAATTCAGGAAGATCAACCGTTTCAATGTTTGGCTTAGAGGGAGCTTATTTTAAAATTTTAGTTGATAATGTGCCTTTAGTTAATGAAACCAGTTTAGGAAATAACACAGATTTATCACAAATAAATTTAAATGATATTGAACAAATAGAAATTATTGAAGGTTCAATGGGCGTGACTCATGGTGCCAATGCTGTTTCAGGAATTTTAAACATCATAACCAAAAAGTCAACTAAAGAAGAATGGAATCTAACCGCTACAATTCAAGAAGAAACAGTAGGAAAAGAATACACCATTTTTAAGGAAGGAAGACATATTCAAAATCTCAAAGTATCTCACAATATAAATGATAATTGGTTTGCAACTATTGGTTCCAATAGAAATGATTTTAGAGGGTTTTTAGGCAATAGAAAAGGGAAAAATTATACAATTAACGATGGAACTAGAGGATACAGTTGGTTACCAAGAGAACAATGGCAAAACAATGCATTGATTTCCTATAAAAAAGACGGATTTAGAGTGTTTTATAAATTTGAATGGTTAGATGAAGTTATAAATTTTTATAGTTCAGCAGCACAATCAGGTTTCAACTCAACCTATGGTCCTTACAAATATGGTGATGATGAAAGATATAATTTTAATCGCTTTTACCATCATTTAAATGCAGTTGGAAAAATTTATTCAAAAATAGATTATAACATTTCCTTTTCCCATCAATATCAAAAAAGAGATACTGAGAAATTTAGATATGATATTACAAATGCTATAGAATTAAATACAACAAAACAGAAAGACCAATCTACAGAAGTTTTTTATTCCATAGGAACATTTAGTAATTTTTTTGAACACAAAAAAATTGACTTTCAGCTAGGATACGAAGGCGTAAAAAGTAACGGTTTTGCCATTGTTGATGAAGAGAATAATCAAAAAAAGGAAGTATATAAAGGTATTGATAACATTGACGTATTTGCCATTTCAGAAATTAAATTTTCTAATGCTTATGCTTTGCGACCAGGAATTCGGTATTCGTTTCAATCTTTATTTGATAATCAATATGCCATTTCATTAGGAAATCGACTTTTATTGCCAAACCGTTATGAACTTAGAGCATCTATTGGCAAATCATACAGAACACCAGATTTCAATGAACTTTATAGCCAAATCATATTTGATGGACATTATTTTATAGGAAACGAAGATTTAATTCCTGAAACAAGTACATCTTATGAAGTAAGCTTAAAAAAAAGAGTTTATTTATCAGATGCAACAGATTTGTCTTCCAATTTTATGATGAGTTATCTCAATGTAGATGACAGAATTACAAGTGCTATAACAGGTTTTGATGGAGCAACACCTATATATGAATACATTAATATTAGCAAATTCAAAAGTATCAATTTTGCATTATCAAATACCTTTCAAGCTGAGAATTGGAAGTTTACTTTAGGAGCATCCTTAACAGGAATTTCAAGAAAAATAGATGATTTGGAGTTTACTACTGACGATAAATTTCTCTATAACTTCAATCTTAATTCGAGTTTTTCCTATACCATTCCTAAATGGAAAACTACATGTTCCGCATACCATAAGTTTACTGGAAAAACCCAACAATTTTTATCAACTACAGAAGGCTATGTCTTATCAGAAATAGATTCTTACAGTTGGTTAGACGTTTCTGCACGAAAGCTATTTTACCAAGACAAAGTAGAAGTAACAGTAGGAGCTAGAAACCTTTTTAATATTGACAACGTTAACCAATCCAATATAAATCAAGGTGGAGCCCATACAGCATCTTCTCAAGTTCTTTTAGCCTATGGAAGAAGCTATTTTTTAAAACTAACCTATAATTTAAATTTTTAATAACCATAATTTTTATATCATGAAAAAACAATTCTATTTTTTGTCATTAGTAGCACTATTTTTTGCTTCATGTTCAGGGGATGACAATGCTATTACTCCAGAAGTTCCTAGTGAACCAGGAGCAAATTCTGGAGCCATTGTAGAACCTTTTTTAGGAGGTCCAAACCAACAAAATCAAGTGTACATAGATTTGAGTACCAATCAACAAACATCTGTTTTAAGAGATTCATGGGATTTAGGATTTTCAACTGGAACAGATTTTAGAGTAGTTATAAACGGTTCTATAAAAATGGCTGTCAAACAAACTACATCAACAGATATAACAGAGGTGCAAACAGAAGATGCGTCAGTAGCTGTTGGATTTTCAACCTATTCAACAATGGGTTATGTAGATAATCCAACTGGAATATTACAAGGAGCTGGTAGTGGTGAAGGAACAGCTATTGCTGAAATCTCAATCAACAATGCAGACAACAAAGTTTATTTGGTAAATTTAGGTTATGAAGTAGGAACAACACCACCAACAGTTGGTTCAGTAACCACAGATGGAGCCGCTCGTGGTTGGAAAAAAATCAGGATATCAAGACAAGGAAATGATTATGTGTTGCAATATGCAGATCTGAATGCAACAACCGCTCAATCAATCACAATTTCTAAAAATGCAGCTTATAATTTTGTATTTGTAAGTCTGGATAACGGACAACCAGTAAATGTACAACCCAAGAAAGATCAATGGGATTTAAATTTCTCTGGTTTTACTAATTATTTTCCATTTGGAGGTTCAAGTATTACATATTACTATGCTGATTTTGTGGCAACAAACATGTTAGGAGGAACACAAGTTTATGAAGTTGTAGTTTCAGATGCTACACAAACAGAAGCACAGTATGAAAGTTTTTCATTAGCAAATGTGGAGACAACTAATTTTAATGTTTCAATCACTGACCAACGAATTATTGGAGCCAATTGGAGAAATGGTGGTGGACCAAGTTCATTGCCAAGTATAAAAGACGATCGTTTTTATGTCCTTAAAGATGTAGATGGAAATCTTTATAAATTAAGGTTTTTAGCCTTAACCAATGAGCAAGGCGTGAGAGGTTATCCTGTTTTTGATTATAAATTATTAAACTAATTGCGAAATGATGAAACCAATTAAAATTATAATCATCATGTTAAATCTCTATGTCGGAGGATTCATGATTTATGGGAGTTTAGGGAAATTTAAACCTACTCCAAAACCCAATGAAATTATAGAAAAAGTTCAAAAGGGTGAAGAAGTGGCACCTAATGAAGATGTTTTAAAAATCAAGAATTATATTTTTGGGATGAAGCAATCAGGTTTCTTTTGGCCATTCTTAGGAATCATGGAGTTTTTAGCTGGATTTTTATTGGTAAGTCAAGTTTTTTCTAGAATTGGAGCTATTGTAGCTTTGCCTTTGACCTTAAATATCTTCTTGTTTCATTTGTTTTTAGAAGGACATGAAATTGGTGAATTGCTGCAAACTTTAGCCTTAATGGGAGCAAATATTTTTCTAATTGCTTCAACGTATAAAACATGGAAACCACTATTATATGATAAAGAGCTGATTAAAGTTAGTTAGATTGTTTAGTTTTTAGTAATAAGGTTGCTTTAATGAAAATTTAAAGTGACCTTGTTTGTTTAATAAGTATGTTATTGTTGGTTAAAAATAGAAATTTCTCACATTATTGTAACCTTTTAAAAAAAATGGCGTATAATTACAGTATTATATTTTATTAAATGAATAATATCATTAATCCTTTAGGATTGCATATTTTACTTACACTAAAAGTTTCAGAGACTTCCAAATTAATAAACCTTAAAGGATTTGTTAATTTTACAGACAGTTTGTTACAAGATTTTGAATTAGAGCAAGTAGGCTCAACTTCATTTGTTTTTGAAAATGATAGTTTTACTATTGCATATTGTCTCAAAGAATCTCACATTTGTGTTCATACTTGGTCTGAAATTAATACTTTAACTCTTGATGTGTACTTGTGCAATTATTCTCAGGATAATACTTTTAAAGTAAAAAGTTTAGCCAATAAGTTTGTACAATATTTTGATGCGGAAATTATTAAAAAAACAGAAGTAGAAAGATAATATGCAATTAACTTGTCCTAAATGTAAACATAGTTCAAATATTGAATCTGATATTGAAGTTCAAAATTTTGGTTGTCCAAATTGTAATAGTCTTTTTTCCTATGACAATTCCGAATTAAAATTTATTAAAGAATACGATTACAATCCAAAAGATACAATTTTAAAAATAGGTACGAAAGGTAATATTGAAGGAGAAACCTATGAAATTGTAGGATTGATTATTAAAAGGGTTCATGCAATTTATTATTGGCGAGAATACACATTAATGAGTAAGTCAGGTAAAATAAAATACCTATCAGAGTCTGACGGTCATTGGATATTGCTAGAAGAAATTCCTGAAACGTTCAACATTTCTAAAAAGTCAAAGAAAATAGTTTATAAAGAAATAACATATAATCTATATGAGCATACAGACTCATTTATTGCTAGAGTTTATGGATTTTATGAGTTTATAATTCCAAAAACAGCTATAAAAATGGTAGAATACATAAATCCGCCATTTGTTGTGTCTATTGAAAAAATTAATTCTAATCAATCAACTACTTTTGGCAGACATATTACTAAATCTGAATTAAAAAAAATATTTGGAAATGTAGAATTGCCCTATAAATCTGGTGTTGGATTAGTTCAGCCTTTTTTATTTAATACCTATAATACATTACTTATTTTTTTAGTAACTGCTCTTTTAATTTTAGGAACGTACATATATCAGAATATAAATAGAACAAATCAAAACGTTTTAAATACTTCAATAAATTTTGAAGAATACAAGAGTAAAGAATTTATTTCACCAACTTTCGAATTAAAAGGAAGTCCTGCACCATTAATAATTTCTGCCAGCACAGATGTCGATAATTCGTGGGCAAATGTTCAGATTTCACTAGTTAATGAAAAAACGAATGAAGAGGAATATGCTCAAAAAGATATCGAATATTATCATGGATATACTGATGGTGAAAGCTGGAAGGAAGGAAGTACAAGCAAGAAATTTAATTTTTGTGGAGTAGCACAAGGGAAATACCATTTAGTAATCGTACCCATGAAACAAGAGACAGATTTTTCCAATCAGAAAATTAATATCAATGCAGTTTGGAACGAATCTTCTGTTTGGAATTTTATGTTGAGTTTAGTTTTTTTAGGAATCATATTCGCAATTATTTTCTTTTTAAAGAAAAATTTTGAACAAAGAAGATGGGAGAATAGTGATTTTACCCCTTATACAGAATAATATGAAGCAATTTATCATTAATAATAAATGGGCAATACTATTGGGAGTTTTAATTTATTCTCTTTTTTTAGGCTATTCTTTCACAGGAAGTAGAATTTGCGATTGCGAATCTACAGAAAAATACAATTCAGGAACTTATAGAGGAAACAGTACAGTAAATAGATTTTATCATAAATAATTATATATGGAATATATTGCATTAAAAGGCATCGTAAATGCGTTAATTTTTTCAGTTATTGGAGTCATTGTTTTGGTAATCAGTTATTATGTAATTGAAAAACTAACTCCAGAAAACACATGGAAAGAGATAGTGGAAAATAAAAATACTGCATTAGCAATTGTTTTTGCAGCATTAATTATTGGAATTTCTCTTATTATTAGCGCTGCAATTCATGGGTAAATTTTTTAGGTTTGAATACCTATTATTATTTGCAGTTTTTGTTATCGCAACTTGTGGCTTAATTTACGAATTAGTCGCAGGAACACTAGCGAGTTATCTTCTCGGAGATTCTGTAAAACAATTCTCATTCATTATAGGAGTGTATCTATTTTCTATGGGAATAGGTTCCTATTTTGCAAAATTTATAAAGAAAAATCAACTTAATACATTTATTGAAATTGAAATCTTAGTTGGAATTATTGGCGGATTAAGTTCTGTTATTTTATTTCTGCTTTTTGAAAAAGTAGCCTATTTTCAGTTTATTCTTTATTTTTTGGTTTTCATTACAGGTTGCTTAGTTGGCTTAGAAATTCCACTTTTAATGAATATTCTAAAAGATAAGGTAAAGTTTAGTGACTTAGTTTCTAATGTTTTTACGTTTGATTACATTGGCGCTTTGTTAGCATCTGTATTATTCCCTTTAGTTTTCATTCCACAGTTAGGAATTATAAGAACTTCGTTGTTCTTTGGAATCATCAACCTTAGTGTAGCAATAGCACTTTGTTTTATTTTAGAAAAAGAAATCAAAAAAGTGTATTTTTTGAAAGCTAAAGCCATCATATCATTTTTAGTTTTAGTTGGATTTTTTATTTCTTCCGAAAAAATCCTCTCTTTTTCCGAAGAGAAATTATATGGTGAAAATATAGTTTTTACGAAAACCACTTCTTATCAACGAATTGTTTTGACGCATCAAAAAAATGATTATAAATTATATTTAAACAACAACTTACAATTTAGTTCGGCAGATGAATACCGCTATCATGAAGCTCTTGTACATCCAGCTATGTCAAGTGCAAGTTCTGTGGATGAAGTATTGGTTTTAGGAGGAGGTGATGGTTTAGCAGTAAGAGAAATTTTAAAATACGACAAGGTTAAAAAAATAACTTTAGTAGATTTAGATGGAGGAATGACTAAGCTTTTTACAACAAATCCTGTACTAAAAAGTTTGAACAATCATTCTTTTGAACATAAAAAAGTAAGTGTATTTAATAATGACGCTTTTCTTTGGGTTAAGCAAGCGCAAAAAAAATACAATGTTGTTATTATAGATTTTCCAGATCCATCCAATTATAGTTTAGGAAAATTGTATTCAGTTAATTTTTATCAATCACTTTCTAAAATTTTAGCACCTAATGCTGTTGTGGTTATTCAAACTACTTCACCATATTTTGCTCCTAAATCGTTTTGGTGTATCAATAAAACGGTAAAAACTTCTTTCCCAAATACTGACGCTTATCATGTATATGTGCCTTCTTTTGGTGAATGGGGTTTTACAATTACATCGAATGATTCAAGTTTTGATTTTAATGAGATAAATAGAAAAGTTGAAGGTCTTCGATTTTATAATTACAAATACAACACACTCAATCAATTTACAAATGATATGAGGGCAACTAATGTTGAAGAAAATAGACTAGACAATCAAATTTTAGTACGATATTTTGATGAAGAATGGGGAAAATTATAATTCACGGAGAAGTTTTATTCAAAAACTGGCAACTTTATCAATAGTTTTGGTAATTCCAAATGTATTAATTTCTTGTAAAGATAAAGTAATTGAAATTGTACTAAAACTCACAGGGACAAATCATATTTTAGGACATAGACTATGGTTGAAAAATTTTCCGAAACCTACCAAAGAGATTCAAATTCCGTATTTGATTATAGGTGCTGGTGTTACCGGACTTTCAGCAGCACGCCAATTTATGAAGAAAGGAATTGAAGATTTTTTAGTTCTAGAATTAGAAAATAAATTAGGAGGAAATTCGGCCAATGGTCAAAATCAGTATTCTAAATTTCCTTTAGCAGCTCATTATTTACCTTTACCAAATCTTCGTGATAAAGAATTACTTTCTTTTTTAGAAGAATCCAAAATTATAGTAAATTACAAAGATAATTTGCCTGTTTTTGACGAGCAACAACTATGTTTTGATCCTAACGAACGTTTATTTATTAGAAATTCTTGGCAAACAGATTTAATTCCTAGGTATGGAAATCCAAAAGATGTTGACAATCAAATAGATTTGTTTCTTCAAAAAATGGCTCACTTTAGAGCTAAAAAAGGCCATGATGGAAAGTATTTTTTTGACATTCCATTATCTTTTTGTTCTTCAGATGATACATTAAATTCACTTGATGTTATGACGATGAAATCTTGGATGATAGAAAACAACTTCAATTCAGAAGAGCTTTTTGAGTATGTAGATTATTGTTGTAGAGACGACTTTGGATTAGGAATTGAATTTGTGTCAGCTTGGGCTGGAATCCATTATTTTGCAGCAAGAAAGCAGGAAAATAAAAAGTATGATGATACTGTTTTAACTTGGCCAGAAGGTAATGGTAGATTGGTAAATCATTTAAAATCTTATGTAGAGAATAAAGTATTGACTAATCATTTAGCTTACGAAATTCAATCTGTATCCAATGGAGTAAAGGTTTCTGTTTTTAATGCCAAGACAAATGAGTCGATCAATATTTTAGCTGAAAAAGTAATTGTTACTTCACCTCAATATATTACAAAATATTTATTTCCTGAAAGAAAGAAATTGTCACAAGGATTTCATTATGCTCCTTGGTTTACAGCATCAATAACTCTCACAGACATTCCAGATGATGGAAGTTTTCCATTATCATGGGATAATGTGATTTATAAGTCCAAAGGGCTAGGATACGTATACAATCAGCATCAAAATTTGGAGCAAATCATAGACAAAAAAGTAATTACTTATTATTACAGTTTCAGTTCAAATGATTTGCAGAAGGACAGAAAGGAATTGCTGAAAAAACCAATTGACCATTGGAAAAAAATTGTATTGAATGATTTAAAAATAGCTCATCCTGAAATAAAAAAAAACATATCTGCAATTGAAATTCACAGAATTGGTCATGGTATGATAAGTCCTGTTCCACATTTTTTGAAAAGTAACAATCTTAAAGAAGCATCAAAAAATATAGAGAATAAAATCTTTTTTGCACATAGTGATTTATCAGGAATTTCTATTTTTGAAGAAGCTTTTCATCAAGGAATTAATGTGGTTAATACAATTGTAAATGGAACAACCTTGGATACATAAATCAAAAACCGATTTTTGGTTTATACTTTTTCCAGCATTTTTTGTCTTGGGAATTGTACTTCTTTTTCATGAATGGCTGCTAAAAATTCAAGAAGATTATTCTTTTTATACATGGCTTTTCTTAATTGTTTTTATTGATGTAGCTCATGTGTATGCCACACTTTTTAAAACATATCTCGTAAAAGCAGAATTTGAAAGAAGGAAAAAATTATATATAGTATTGCCAATAATTTGCTTTCTGATTGGCTTATTCTTATTTGGTTTTGGTGGTGTCGTTTTTTGGTCCACACTAGCCTATGTGGCAGTTTTTCATTTTATTAGACAACAATACGGATTTGTAAGATTGTATGCAAGAAAGGAAGAAAAGTCAAGAATAAATAGATATTCAGATGCATTAATTATTTATGCAGCAACTATTTATCCAATGCTGTATTGGTTTTTTTCTTCGCCTAGAGCTTTTAATTGGTTTGTTAAAAAAGAATTTTTTAGATACGAAAGTAAATTTTTAATTCAAGTTGCAACTAGTATTTATGTTTTAATAGTTGCCTATTATTTAGTTCGAATATTTCAGATCTATTATAAAACAAAATGGCTTAATATTCCAAAAAATATGATAATACTTGGAACTTTGTTATCGTGGTATTTTGGAATTGTTTATTTTAATAATGATTTAGTTTTTACACTTTTAAATGTAGTTTCGCACGGAATTCCTTATATGGCCTTAATTTATCTAAAAGAAATTGATTCAAAACCTAAAGAAGAAATAGGAATGTTATTTCATTTTAAAAACTTTAAAGGATTATTTTTTTTCGCTTTAGTTTTAATTGGAATCGCCTTTATAGAAGAATTTCTTTGGGAAACATTAGTTTGGAAAGAAAATTTCAATTTTGGGTTTGAAATGTTGCAATGGCAATTTTTAGTAGTTCCTTTGTTGACAGTTCCTCAATTTACACATTACCTATTAGATGGGTTTATTTGGAAAAGAAATAATTAAATCTTCTTATAATCCTCCAATCGAACAGGTCCTTCCAAATAATTTTTCACAATTTGAAGCGTGCCATCTTCTTTAGTGTCAATATACCATTTAATTAAGGCAATCGAGCCTGAAGCTATTTCAATACCTGTTATACTTCTAGGATGAACGCAACTTCCGTCATTAAAATAGTGTAAGACATTTTCATTTGGATTAGGAAATCGTGGACGATGTGTATGACCAGTTATCGTAATTTTATTACCATTAGTAGCAATCCATTTCTTGATTCTTTTTTCCACTTTTATCAGCTCAACATAATTTTTCGCTGGACTTGTAGGGTCATTAATGCCCCAAACTTGTAAAGGTTTCCACAAAACACGAACCAAAAAACGGTTGACCTTCCAACCTACATAATTCATAAATTCAGCTTGATGACCATGAGTTAAGAATAATTCCTGATTCGTTTCTTTGTGTTCCAAGACAATTCCTTCATGGAATTTTATGCCAGGAAATAGAGGTACATTTTTCCCTTCTTTAGGATCAAAATAGTCAGACAATAATCTCTTTGCAACATTTGGATTTCTGTAAACAAAGTCATGATTACCAAAAATTTGATGCAATCGGTTTTCATTATAAAATTTTTGCATCAACAAATAAACATTCTTATTCGCTTCAAAAATATCTTTGAAAAACATATTTTCCCACAATTCATCACCATCACCTAATTCAATGTAGGCATAGCCTTCTTTATAATAATGGTGTAAAGCGTGAAAATAAATATTTCGATTATTAGCAAAATCATCCGCAAAACTACTATCACCTCGATGACAATCACTAAACAAAATGAATTTGGAAGTATTGTCAAAAGGAATACGCTTAGCTTCTTTGTAGGCTTTGGTTAATCTATCTTGTGATGACATGTTGAAAATTTCATCTAAAATAAGGATTATCTCAAACGAATAAAATTTTTACTCAATTTTTTCCAAAGCCAAAGGTAAAATTCGCTCTACAAATTTTGAATAAGCAATTTTTGAAGGATGTAAACCATCACTAGCGACCAAATTAGTTTGTTGTAAACCCAATCGGGTAATATCTGTGATGTTTACAAATGCAATATTATTTGAATCACAATAATTTTTAGCAAATAAATTATATTGATCAATTTGAGTAGAAATGTTTTGAGCGTTACTACTTCCTTGCCCAAAAGGAGTGTAAGCATAATCAGGAATTGAAACTACAATTACTTTTGATTTATTGCCTTTAGCAAATGCAATTGCCTTGGTAACTAATTTTGGAAATTCAGTTTCATACAAAGAAAAAGGTTTATTTTGGTATTGGTTATTTACTCCAATTAATAAAGTCACCAAATCAAAATCAGAAGTTGGATTTTGTAAATTAATTGCCGCAATTAGATTTGTAGTGGTCCAGCCTGTTTGTGCAATAACTTGGAGTGAAATCTTATAAGAATCCGGTAGATTCATAAGTAAACTATCCTTTAATTGTTCTGGAAATTTACAAGTTTCACATACACTTTGACCAATCGTATAACTATCTCCTAAGGCTAATATTTTACGGTTTTGAACTGTATTTGAAGGAGTTTGATTAACCATTTTTTCCTCACTGCTACAACTCAATAGAATAATAGAAATAAGAAGTAGCAGTATGGTTTTTTGAGTTTTCATGCATTAACAAGTCAGTTCAGAGTGAAGAATTTGTTCTTCAATAGCATTCCAAAGACCAATTCTTTTTTCTAGCGCATCAATAGAAACAATTTCTACTTCTTTCCATTTTTTTTCGTCTGTTCCACACAATTCATCAATCATTTGCATAGCCATAGGCCCATGTTCGTCGGCATCTAATTCAATATGTCTTTCAAAATAATATATCAGTTTAGATAAATTTGTTTCAGGAAAGTTTTTTTGAAAATTCTTTAAGATTTCAGTAAACATATTCGGAATTAAATCTTCTCTTCCAAAAGTAAAAGCAGCTGCAATTTCATGAGGTTTTCCTTGTTCAATTACTCTAAAAGTAAAATCTAAGAAAGCTTTCACATTAGGATGTAGATTACTTTGTTTGATGGAAACAAAAATATTTTTGGTACTCTCAACATCATCTAAAAATGCATTAATTTCAGAGGTTTTTGCACCGCATTGATTCATGGCATCCAAATACATTTCATAATGACTTTGACGTTTTCCATCTAAAGACAAATCCGTTTCTTCAGCTACTACAATTTCATTAATCAAATAACGAATTTCTGGATTTCCAACAGGCATCCATGGAGTAGTTGTACATGTTAATGTGTTTTGAAGGGCTTTCAATAAAGACATAAAATCCCAAACAGCATACACATGATTTTCTAAAAAATGATGTAAATCTTCAATAGATTTCACATTATCATACAAAGAATGATTTAATAATTGTTCTTTATATGGATTAATGGTTTTATTTATTGTAGTTGTATTCATGGTGTTTTATTTTCTAACAAAATATACGCAAAAACCAAACCAAAGGATTTCTAATTGCCTTACAAAAGTAAAAATGCTTCCCGAGAATGAGAAGCATTTTGTATAAATTTTATTTATTGTTTAATTTAACCTTTCTGTGTCATTCTGAACTTGATTCAAAATCTTATCTATTTTTGATTTGAAATCAGTTTTAGAAGCTGAAATAAATTCAGCTTGACAGAATTAGTTTTAGAATTTTACTTAAAAGCAGGAATTCCAGTGATATCGGCACCCGTAATTAATAAATGAATATCGTGAGTTCCTTCATAAGTAATCACAGATTCCAAATTCATACTGTGACGCATAATCGAATATTCACCAGTAATTCCCATTCCACCTAAAATTTGTCTAGCTTCACGAGCGATATTAATTGCCATATCGACATTATTTCTTTTTGCCATTGAAATTTGAGCAGTTGTTGCACGACCTTCATTTCTAAGAACACCTAATCTCCAAGTTAACAATTGTGCTTTAGTGATTTCGGTAATCATTTCGGCTAATTTCTTTTGTTGTAATTGCGTTCCTGCGATAGGTTTGTCGAATTGAATTCTTTCTTTAGCATAACGCAAAGCGGTGTCATAACAATCCATAGCAGCACCAATGGCACCCCAAGCAATTCCATAACGAGCAGAATCCAAGCATCCAAGTGGAGCACCTAAACCAGATTTGTTTGGCAATAAGTTTTCTTTAGGTACTTTTACATTGTCAAAAATTAATTCACCAGTTGCTGAAGCACGAAGTGACCATTTGTTATGTGTTTCAGGCGTTGAAAAACCTTCCATTCCTCTTTCTACAATTAAACCGTGAATTCTTCCTTCTTCATTTTTTGCCCAAACTACAGCAATATCCGCAAAAGGAGCATTTGAAATCCACATTTTGGCACCATTTAAAAGATAATGATCACCCATATCTTTAAAATTAGTAGTCATTCCACCAGGATTTGAGCCATGGTCAGGTTCTGTTAATCCAAAACAACCCATGAATTCACCAGTTGCTAATTTTGGTAAATATTTTTGTCTTTGTGCTTCATTTCCGTATTTCCAAATAGGATACATAACTAATGAAGACTGAACCGATGAAGTCGAACGCACACCAGAATCACCTCTTTCGATTTCTTGCATGATTAAACCATACGAAATTTGGTCTAAACCAGCTCCACCATATTCTTCGGGAATATAAGGGCCAAAACCACCAATTTCACCCAAACCTTTGATAATTTGTTTAGGAAATTCAGCACGTTGAGCATAATCCTCAATGATAGGAGAAACTACTTTCTTCACCCATGCACGAGCAGAATCGCGAACTAATTTGTGCTCTTCGGTTAATAAATCGTCTAAGTTATAGTAATCAGGTGCTTGAAATAAATCTGGTTTCATATTTTTGTATTGTATTGTTGTATAATGTATCTCGTAAAATGACTTACGAAATCGTTTGCAAATTTACATAAAGAAATTTAACAATTTAACGAACGAATGTTATATTTTTTAGCTATACACGATATCTTTTAATCTCGTTTTGATAACAAGATAGAAAGGATGCCGTTCCTATCTGGGCTAGGATTTACATCTTCAAATAAAAATCTTTCGTCAAATTGATGTACTCATCCGTATATTCATGTCGATTGATTTCTATGACCAATTCATCAGCCACTAAAACTGATAATTCATAGCGTTTAAAAGCCAATAAAGTTCTAACTATTGGTGTAGTGTGTGAACCTCTGACATGAGTAGCTTTCACAGGGTAAAGTTCTACTGCTGCACACAAATTCAAAAAGCGTTCTTCTTCTTTAAAAGGAATTATTACTGCAAAAATCCCGTTTTCTGATAATAATAAATCAGCAGCTTCAATCAATGATTCAAAAGGCATGGCATCTTGAAAACGTGCTAAGTCTCTTTGAGAATCACTTGTTTTAAAATTTTCAGCATAAAATGGAGGGTTGGAAATGATAATATCATATTCAACTTCAGGATCTTCCACTAATTCGTCCAAGGCTGCATGATAACAAAATAAGCGATCACTCCAAGGTGAATTTTCATAATTAGCGACACATTGCTCATAAGCTTCTTCATCAATTTCGACAGCATCAATTTGATCAGCATGTGTTCGCTGTGCCAACATCAATGATAAAATCCCTGTGCCTGCACCAATATCCAAAATGGTATTTGGATGATTATCAATAGGACACCAAGCACCCAGCAAAACACTATCTGTACCTACTTTCATGGCACATTTGTCTTGTTCTACAGAAAATTGTTTGAATTTAAACATTTGATTTTTGATTGAACATTAACGATTTTTGATTTTAGAATAAAAAATCATACTTCTATGTAACTAATTTTGTAAATGAAAACTAATTACTGAACACTGAACACTATAAATAAAGTTCCACAAGTCCTTCAGGAACATCCATTTTAAAAATTTTATTCTTTCGGTCAACTTCTATAATGAAAGAATCAATTAAAGGTACTAAAATTTCTACTTCACCATTCATTATTTCTAATAATGGTTGGTGATTGCTATCATTTACTCTTTTGATTGTTCCAATTTTACCTAATCTTATATCTTCAACAATAAAATCGGTAATTTCGTGGTAATAAAATTTATTTCCTTCCAATTTAGGCAAAAAGGATAATGGTAAATAAACTTCGCAATTCATAATTTCTTCAGCATCTTCTTCAGAATTTATATCTTCAAATTTTACGCGTAAGAAATTATTTTTGTGAATCCCAGATTTTAAAATAAAAAATGGAACCAAGTTTTTGTGTAATTCCACAAAAATTGATTCCAAATTTTCATACAAATAAGGCTCGTCAGTATCTAAATAGAGTAAGACTTCACCTTTGAAACTGAATTTTTTAGCGATTTTGCCAAGATAGAAACATTCTTCTTTTCGCATTATCGCCTCAAATTAAGCTTGTGTTTCTTCGTTGTTTTCTTCTACAGCTGGAGCTTCTTCAGTAGTTTCAGCAACTTCATCAGTAGCTACTTTTTCTGCAGCCTGAGCAGCTTCAGCAGCAGCTTTAACACGTTTTTCATTAGCTTCTTTTTCTGCTTTTAAAGCTTTTGCTTTTGCTTCTTCTTTAGCTTTTGATAATCCGTCTTTTTTTGCATTTACTGTTCCAGCTTTTTCATCTAACCAAGCCGCTAATTTTGCATCAGCTTGCTCTTGAGTTAAAGCACCTTTGCGAACTCCACCATCTAAATGATGTTTCAACAAAGCACCTTTGTAAGATAAAATAGCTCTTGCTGTATCAGTTGGTTGAGCACCATTGTGTAACCATTGAACAGCAGCATCAAGATTTAAATCAATGATGGCTGGGTTAGCAGTTGGATTGTAAGTTCCTAATTTTTCTAAGAATTTACCATCTCTTTTTGATCTAGCATCTGCTGCTACGATCCAGTAAAAAGGCTTCCCTTTTTTACCGTGTCTTTGTAATCTAATTTTTACAGACATAATCTTGTGATTAAATTGTGAGGTACTCGACCTCTGTTAATTGAGGGTGCAAATATATAAAACTTTTGCTGAACTAAATTTATATTTTAAAAAATATTACTTTTTGTTCGTTATTTTAATACAATATTTTACATTTGTGCGTTTATATGTTTTCAATACCTACTAAAAAATCTCAAAATGAAAAAATTAATTTTAATCGTAACCATACTAGTTTCATTTATTTCCTGTACTGACGATGTAACTTTTAATAACCCATCTTTTCAAGGGTTTAAGGAAGGAGAATTCTGGAGAGCTAACGATGCAAGAGTAATCTTAAATTCTGATGGTTCAATGACAGTGGAAGCTTACTCTCAATTTGAAGTTGTAACCTTTGATGTGTCTTCACCGAATATAGGAACTCGTGTGTTTGGAGTGAATGCCGCTAATGTAGCAACATATGATATTACGATTGATGGTGCAACAAAGAGTTATGAAACAGGAGTTAATATTGGAAGCGGAGAATTAGAAATTACTGAAAGTCCTGCAGTAACAGGAAAATTGTCTGGAACATTTAAGTTTAGAGCTGTTAATGCTGATGGAACCGAAGCTGGATTTACAAATGGGGTAATTTATAGTATACCAGTTAAATAACTTATTGCTAAAATAAAATACAATAAACCACGCAATTAGCGTGGTTTTTCTTTTTGTTAATAACTAAAATTGATTTCTAAATACTGAAATAGTATTTTTGAAAATAGAATAAAGTTCTAAAATCTACTTTCAACAATCAACAATCTTCACTCAGATGTATTTAATTTTTGATACAGAAACTACCGGATTACCAAGAAGTTGGTCTGCACCAATAACAGACACAGACAACTGGCCAAGATGTATTCAAATTGCATGGCAATTACACGATGAAATGGGGAATCTTATTGAACATCAGGATTATTTGGTAAAGCCTGATGGATTTAATATTCCATACGATGCTGAACGAATTCACGGTATTTCTACAGAATTAGCAGAAGAACAAGGAATTCCTTTGATAGAGGTGTTAGAAAAATTCAACATTGCACTTTCTAAAACAAAATATATTGTAGGTCAAAATGTAGGTTTTGATGTTAATATCATGGGTTGTGAGTTTCATCGTATGAATGTAGGTTCAGACATGTCAAAAATGCCAGTTCTAGATACTTGTACCGAAACTACTGCAGAATTGTTGAAATTACCTGGTGGAAGAGGAGGAAGATTCAAACTGCCAACATTAACTGAACTACACGAATATTTATTTAATGAACCTTTTGCAGAAGCACATAATGCAACTGCCGATGTTGAAGCAACAACACGTTGTTTCTTGGAGTTAATCAAGCGTGAAGTTTTTACCAAAGAAGAATTAGATGTAACACCAGATTATTTTCACAGATTTAGAGAACATAATTTAGGCGAAATACAATTAATTGGATTAAAACATATCAATTTAAAGAAAGCTTCCGATGATATTAGAAAGCGTCTTCAAAAAATTGAACAAGAACATACGCAAACCACAATTTCTGAAGCTGATAAAAGTGATTTAAGAGAAGCTAAGTTTGTTCATTTGCATAATCATACACAGTTTTCTGTTTTACAATCCACAATTGGAATTCCCAGTTTAGTAGCTGCTACTGCTAAAAACAAAATGCCAGCTGTTGCCATGACAGATACTGGTAATATGATGGGGGCATTCCATTTTGTGAGTGCTGTCATCAATCACAACAAAACCATAAAAGCAATAATAGATGCCGCTATTGAAGCAGGAGAAGAACCCACAGAAACAGAAATTAAGCCTATTGTAGGTTGTGAATTTAATATTTGCGAAGATCATACCGATAAAACCAAAAAAGACAATGGTTATCAAGTTGTTTTTCTAGCTAAAAATAAAAAAGGGTATCACAATTTAGCTAAAATGTCTTCACTAGCTTACACCGATGGATTTTATTATGTTCCTAGAATTGATAAAAATATTGTTGAAAAATACAAAGAGGATATCATGGTTTTATCTGGGAATTTATACGGTGAAATCCCAAGTAAAATTTTAAACATTGGGGAAAATCAAGCAGAAGAGGCTTTACTTTGGTGGAAAGAACAATTTGGAGCTGATTTTTACTTAGAAATCATGCGTCATAATCAAGAAGATGAGAACCGTGTCAACAAAACATTGATTGAATTCGCACAAAAACACAATGTCAAATTAATAGCAACTAACAATACCTATTATCTAAATAAAGAAGATGCTAATGCACACGATATTTTATTGTGTGTAAAAGACGGAGAAAAACAAGCAACACCCATTGGACGTGGTCGAGGTTATCGTTATGGTTTACCCAATCAGGAATACTATTTCAAGTCTGAAGAAGAAATGAAAAAACTATTTTCTGATTTACCTGAAGCCATTATAAACATTCAAGAAATTATAGATAAGGTTGAAACCTATTCTCTATACAGAGATGTATTACTTCCAAAATATGATATTCCAGAAGAATTCATCAATCCAGAAGATGCTATTGATGGTGGTGTAAGAGGAGAAAATGCCTATTTACGTTATCTAACCATGGAAGGCGCCAAAAAAAGATATGGTGAAATCACACCAGAAATCCAGGAAAGATTAGATTTTGAATTATTAACCATTTCAAATTCAGGTTATCCAGGTTATTTCTTAATTGTACAAGATTTTATTGCAGAAGCACGAAAAATGGATGTTTCCGTTGGACCAGGACGTGGTTCAGCAGCAGGTTCAGCGGTGGCTTATTGTTTAGGAATTACTAATATTGACCCCATAAAATATGACTTACTTTTTGAGCGTTTCTTAAATCCTGATCGTGTGTCAATGCCTGATATTGATATTGATTTTGATGATGAAGGTCGTGGACGAGTGATGGATTATGTAATTAAAAAGTACGGGGCAAATCAAGTAGCCCAAATCATTACTTATGGTAAAATGGCTACTAAATCAGCTATTCGAGATACAGCTCGTGTACTAGATTTACCCTTGTTTGAAGCCGATAGAATTGCTAAACTTATTCCAGGTATGATGCCTTCTAAATGGAATTTAGCACGTTTTATTTCAGAAAAAGAAGAAGAAGTTAAAAAGGCATTACGATCAGAAGAGTTTGATCGTGTAAGAGAATTAATTGCCATTGCTAATGAAGATGATTTAGCAGGTGAAACCATTCAGCAGGCAAAAATTTTGGAAGGCTCTCTTCGTAATACAGGTATTCATGCCTGTGGTGTAATCATTACACCTTCTGATATAACTAATTACGTTCCAGTTACAACAGCCAAAGATTCTGATTTATATGTAACCCAATTTGATAACTCGGTAGCAGAAAGTGCAGGATTATTAAAGATGGACTTTTTAGGGTTAAAAACGTTAACCTTAATTAAAGACACGGTCAAACTGGTAAAATATCGCACAGGAATTCAACTAAATCCTGATGAATTTCCAATCGATGATGAAAAAACATATGAGTTATTCCAAAGAGGTGAAACCGTTGGTATTTTCCAATACGAATCTCCAGGAATGCAAAAATACATGAAGGATTTAAAGCCAACCGTTTTTGGAGATTTAATTGCCATGAATGCACTTTATCGTCCAGGGCCATTAGAGTATATTCCTTCTTTCGTTAGAAGGAAAAATGGGGAAGAAGAAATCAAATACGATTTAGATGCTTGTGAAGAATATTTGGGAGAAACTTATGGAATTACTGTTTATCAAGAGCAAGTGATGCTTTTATCTCAATCTTTGGCTGATTTTACCAAAGGTGAAGCCGATGTTTTGCGAAAAGCAATGGGTAAAAAGCAGAAAGATGTCTTGGATAAAATGAAGCCTAAATTTGTGGAACAAGCCGCTGCAAAAGGTCATGATGCCACTATTTTAGAAAAAATTTGGAAAGATTGGGAAGCTTTTGCGAGTTACGCTTTTAATAAATCACATTCGACTTGTTATGCATGGATTGCTTATCAGACAGCCTATTTAAAAGCCCATTATCCAGCAGAATACATGGCTGCTGTGCTTTCAAATAACATGAACGATATCAAACAAGTATCTTTTTTCATGGAAGAATGTAAACGCATGGGATTGGACGTTTTGGGGCCAGACGTGAACGAGTCATACTATAAATTTACAGTAAATGAAAACTACGCTGTTCGTTTTGGAATGGGAGCCGTAAAAGGAGTCGGAGCCAATGCGGTTGATACAATAGTTCAAAACAGAAAAGAGGCATCATATAAATCTATTTTTGATTTGGCCAAGAAAATTGATTTGCGTGCAGCTAATAAAAAAGCTTTCGAAAGTTTAGCATTAGCTGGAGGTTTTGATTGCTTTACCGATACCCATAGAGCACAATATTTTCATGATGATGGAGATGGAATCACATTTTTAGAAAAAGCCATAAAGTATGGAGCTAAATTTCAAGAAAATGAAAATTCATCGCAAGTGAGTTTGTTTGGTGATACTTCAGAAGTACAAATTGCAGAACCAGTTGTTCCACCTTGTGAAGAATGGAGTACCATGGAAAAATTAGCTAAAGAAAAGGAGGTAGTAGGAATCTATATTTCAGGACATCCATTAGATGATTATAAATATGAAATGAAATATTTTTGCAACACCAGACTTCAAGAATTGAATGATTTGAATAATCAGGTGGGAAAAAATATCAGTGTTGGAGGAATTATCACAAAAGTAGAACATCGAACCGCCAAAAATGGAAAAGGTTGGGCTTCCTTCATGCTTGAAGGTTATGACGAAAGTTTTGAATTTAGAATTTTTGGAGAAGAGTATTTGAAATTCAGGCATTTCTTAATTCAAAATAATTTCACGTTTATTAGATTCAGTGTGAAAGAAGGTTGGGTTAATCAAGAAGGTAAAAAAGGCGATCCGAGATTACAATTTTTAGAAGTTAAAATGTTGCAAGATGTATTAACTACTTATGCTAAAAAATTAGTGATTCAATTTAATATTACTGAACTTCAAGAGAGAATGATACTTACTTTAAATGAAATATTTTCTAAAAGTAAAGGAGAGCATCAAGTAACAATTGAGGTTTTGGAACTTGAAAAAATTAAGAAAGAAATAGTTTCAGAAGTAAATGCTTTTGAGTCAGAGGAGACAGATGATGCAATGGCTACCGATGCTGAACTATTAATTGATGAAGATACGGATGAGGTATTAGTTTCTGAAAATCAAGTAGCGACGACTAATATTGTAGAGGAAATTGTAGTAGTTACAAAATTAAGCATGCCCAGTAGAAAACTAAAAATCCAAATTTCAAATGAATTGTTAGCAGAATTGGAAAAAATGCAGATTAATTTTAAGTTGAATTAATGTCAGCTACCCAACATTCCAACAAATAGGGAAGCCTTACTTTTGCTAAAAATAATTTAAAATTCAAATCATGAGAAAAATAATAGCATTAGTAGTATTAGGTTTAACAATGATATCACACGCTCAAGTTGTAAATTCACCAGAAGAAGTAAGTCCTTTATTAATAGGAGAAAAAATACCAAATACAACATTGTCAAATGTTGAAGGAGCGAAAATAGATTCCGATAAAATTCTTTCCAAAAAGACAGTACTGATAATTTATCGTGGAGGTTGGTGTCCTTATTGCAATAATCAATTGGCAGACATGCAAAATATTGAAAAAGATATTTTAGGATTAGGTTACCAAATTGTAGCTGTTAGTCCAGATGCACCAAGTTTTCTAAAAGAAACAGCAACTAAAGACAAATTAAATTATAATTTGTATTCTGATAGTGAAGGGAAATTTACTAAAGCATTAGGCATAGCTTTCAAAGCACCAGAAAAGTATGGAAAAATGTTAGGCAAATATTCAGAAGACAAAAATTCGACTTTCTTACCAGTTCCAACTGTTTATGTACTTAATGAAATGCAAGAAATTGAATTCATGTATATAAATCCTAATTATGCAACACGTTTAAAAGGAGAGCTTCTGCTGGCAGTTTTAAAGAATTTATAAATAAAACTATAAGTAAAATTTATATTAAATGGCAAAAGTTGGCTTAATTATTTCTAACTTTGTAACTCAAATTAAGAAATAAAAAAAATAATTTAAAAAAATAAAAAATGGCATTAGCAATAACAGATGCTACTTTTGATGAAGTAGTTTTAAAATCAGATAAACCAGTAGTAGTAGATTTTTGGGCAGCTTGGTGTGGACCATGTAGAATGGTTGGGCCAGTTATCGATGAGGTTTCTACTGAATATGAAGGAAAAGCAGTAGTAGGAAAAGTAGATGTTGACGCAAACCAAGAATTTGCAGCAAAATATGGAGTTCGTAACATTCCAACCGTGTTGATTTTTCAAAATGGAGAAGTAGTAGGTCGTCAAGTTGGAGTAGCTCCTAAGAAAACTTACACAGATGCAATTGATGCATTATTATAATATTTAAAGTTAATATTTTTAAAGGTTCAGTCTAGTTATGCTACAAGATTGAACCTTTTTTTATTTTTGTCATTCTGAACTTGTTTCAGAATCTCCAGTGTTTTTATTTCATATTTCAGAAGCGAATGGTCGTTGTGTATTTGGTTATGTAATACCTGCTGTCCATTCTATCTCCCAATCAAGTTGGGAGGATGCCATTCCCATCAGGGCTAGGGGAGTTATTATTTGATGGTTAAGAATCGTCTGAAAATCTAATATCTGAAAATCCAATATCCAAAAAACTTTATTTATCTTTGAGACATGAAGATAGAATCGCAAATCCAAAAAATATCCAGTTTTGAACATTTAGAATTGTTAGCCAATCAAATTGTAGAAGGCTTTATTTCTGGAATGCATAAATCGCCTTTTCATGGATTTTCAGCTGAGTTTGCCGAACACAAAATATATAATCCAGGTGAAAGCACACGTCATATAGATTGGAAACTTTTTGCCAAAACGGATAGACTATATACAAAACGATACGAAGAAGAAACCAATTTGCGTTGTCATTTAATTTTGGATAACTCTTCTTCCATGCATTACCCAGAGCTAGTGGAAAACCAACTTTTTTATCAAAATAAGATAGGTTTTTCCGTGTTGGCTTCAGCCGTTTTAATGAATTTACTCAAAAAACAACGTGATGCAGTTGGAATAAGTATTTATTCGGATAATTATGAATATTATGCTTCTGAAAAAGGAAGTGACAGACATCACAGAATGATATTGAGCAAGTTGGAAGAAGTTTTGGTAAGTAAACCCGAACAGAAACAGACCGACACCGTTACATTTTTGCATCAAATTGCCGAAAACATTCATCGTCGTTCTATGATTATTCTGTTTTCTGATATGTTTCAGAAAGAAGATGAAGAAAAAATATTCAAAGCGTTACAACATTTAAAGCACAACAAGCACAAAGTAGTTTTATTTCACGTTTATGACAAAAAGACTGAATTAGAATTTGATTATGATAATAAGCCAAGGAAGTTTATAGATGTAGAATCAGGTGAAGAAATTAATCTCTTTGCAGAAAATATTAAAGAAGAATACGAGAAAAAGGTTTTAGCGTACAACAAAACAATAGCTAATACATGTATGCAATACCAAATTCAATATATTCCTGTTTCTATAGACGAAGGATTTGAAAAAATTTTGACAACATATCTAGTTGAAAAACAAAAGTTTGGATAAAAAAGTAAAAAATATTTAAAAATTTTTAGCAAAAACGTTTGTGTAATTAAAAAAGCGTCTTATATTTGCAACCGCAAACAAGTTCACTGAACACCTTTGAAAATAAGCGTTTGGTGGAGTAATAAAGCGATGGTTTGGTAGTTCAGTTGGTTAGAATACATGCCTGTCACGCATGGGGTCGCGGGTTCGAGTCCCGTCCAGACCGCCAAAATTGGGAGAAGCGATTCAGAAATGAATCGCTTTTTTGCCCAAAATAAGCATCAAAGATTAGTTGTGTTGTTTGGTCAGCCTTTGTAACGTTGACCGAGGTTTAGTAGTTAAACCGATGAAAAGCTTTCTCATTTAGTTGAGATGGCTTTTTTGTTTTTGCAGAAATCTTCTCAAATAGACTCCCTATTTATTAACTTTTTTAATTTTTAAAGGTTGCAAAAAGGTTGCACTTTTTTTCAAAAGGTTGCACTTTTTCAACTTCCCATTTTAACCATTTATTTATACGCCATGAAAAAACTCAATTTAATTTTTATTATTTCAAAATCTAGGATTAGAAAAGATGGTAAAGCACCATTATATTGTAGATTAACCTATTTTGACAATAGAAAACAATTTTCTACTAACCTTTTTATAAATCCAGATTATTGGAATAAAAACGAACAAGAGGTACAACCTTCAAATTCTCAAAACGATATTATCAATTCACAATTAAACCTGATTAAGACAAAAATTAATCAGGTTTTTTTATATCTACAAGTCAACAATTCAGAGTTTAATGTAGATGATATTTATAATCTTTATAAGGGAAAACCAATAATTAAAGAATTTAAAATTATTGAAATCTATGACAATTACTTACTAAGAATTGAAAAGTTAATTGGAAAAGAAATTCAACAAGTTACTTATAATAAATATAAGGAATCACTAGTTCATCTGAAATCATTTATTAAATGGAAATTTAAGAAAAATGATATTCAAATTAAGGAGCTTAAATACAATTTTATTAGCGAATATGAATACTTCCTTAAAACAGAAAAGAATTTACAACTAAGCACTTTAAACAAAGCCATACAGAGGTTTCGCAAGGTTGTTTCTTATGCTATAAGTCAAAACCATATAGATAAGGATCCCTTTTATGGTTTTAAAGCCAAAAGAGTTAAAAAAGAGATCGTATTTCTAAGCAAAGAGCAGTTAAAAGTTTTAGAAGAAAAGAATTTTGAAATTGAAAGACTTCAGCAAATTAAAGATATGTTCGTGTTCTGTTGTTACACTGGATTAGGTTTTAAAGAAATGATTAATCTAAAATATAATGACATTAATTATAGATTTGATAATAATGAATGGTTGACAATAAAAAGGAATAAAACAGGTAAAAATTATTATGTTCCATTGTTAACTCAAGCTAAAGCTATTATTGATAAATATCAAAATGATTCAGATTTTGTGCTTCCTCAAATGTCTAATCCTAAATTTAATGCCTACTTAAAAGAGATAGCTACAATAGTTGGAATAGATTTTAATTTAACACATCATATTGCTAGAAAAACATTTGCTACAACTGTTTTGCTTTTTAATGATATTTCTATGGAAGTAGTTTCTGAACTCTTAGGGCATTCTAAAATGAGTGTTACTCAAGAACACTATGGAAAAATTGTCCAAAAGACCGTTAGTGATCAAATGAAAAAGTTAAGTTTAAAATTAAATTCTACAAATGCGGAAAACCGCAAAAATTAGAATTATTTTATATTTAATATTGCAAATGAATTAATCTGAGAAATTAAAAAATTCATTAATGTCAATATCTAAAAAGGTAGAAACTTGATAAAGTGTATAGATTGAGGTGTTAATTACTCCTCTTTCTATTCTACTTATTTGAGAAATTTCTAAACCTAATTCATTAGCAAGTTGTTCTTGGGTATAACCTTTGGATTCACGAATCACCCTTAGGTTATTCCCGAACAGCTTTAAAACATCAGATTTATTCTTTTTTATCACACAATAAAAATCGTATAAAAGGAATTTTATTCGGTAGGCATATTTGCCTATATTTGTTTAATTATAAAAACTTTTAAAAAATAATTATGTTTAAATCAATAAAAAAAATAAAAGAATACTCATTGTTAGGACATTCAATGAATTCTGTTGCATTTATGCTAAATGATTTAATCACAAAATATAATAACAGCAATGAAGATGATGATTATAAAGAAGACATTTATATAATTGCTTATGTAGCGAGAAAAGGTGTTATAGATAGAATGGAAGAGTATGAGTGGAGTATGGAAGGTCCAATTTTAGTACCAGCTATTAACCAAAAAAACATTTCATTGTTTTATGCATATAGCAAAACAATTCTTTTAATTAAATCCATATCCGTGGAGCTAAATTTAAGTTTTGAAGTAGAAAATATTCTAAACAAAGAAAACGGTTATTATGAATTTGAAAACATTTTACCCGAACAGACAATAAAACAAATTGATGAAGTTCTTATTAAAATAAACAATAGTAAGTAAAACATCGAAATGAAAAATTTAATTTTAAAATTAGCTCTTTTATTGTATGTAAATATCACATATTCACAAGACTAAAATGAAAAAATGTATCAATTCACACATATTTATGATGTAATGAGGTATTGTGAAATTGCAAATCCAAAAGACAATTGGAAGATAACAAATATAATGGTAAATTTCAATGTTAAGCGTGATTATATATTAGATTTTAAATCAGATAATGGTTTTGAATTAGAACTAAAAACAAATCACACGAATAGAAAAATTAATTAATAAGGAAATTGAAATTTGGAGTATTTACTAAGCCGTTTAGAGAATAAAGAAGGAAACAAATAAGAATTACAGCTTTACTAAAATGAGAAAGCAGATTTTTACTATTCTTAGTTACTTTAAGTGGTATTACTCATTATTATCAATTTGAAAAAAAAAAATATTATGAAAAAAAAGAAACTAATTAGTGTATTGTTTTTATTCTTAATCTCTAACGTTTTATTTAGTCAAGAAAACTTAATTGAATTTAAAACAACAGACATCTATTTAATTGAACTTCCTACATCTGGAGAGTATTACAATAAAGCTATATTGACAGAATGGAAAATTGACTTAAAATCTAAAATTATTAGCTACAAAAGAGATGAAGAAAGTTTTGATTTTTATTACATCAATGATGAATTGGTTAAAAATGAAAATGGAGAAATTTCTATAAGATTTGAAAACAAAAGTGAAGAAATTTACTTCAGTTCATTCTCAAATTACTTTAAACTAATTCATTATTCAAAAATGAAGCCTTTAAGTGCTCCTCGTTCTTATAAAATGTCTGTTACATATGTAAATTATGAAATTGATGATATTTTTGAAATTATGAATTACAATATAAATTAAAAAGGAAAATTATGAAAAAAATAATATTACTGACTCTTTTAACAATTTCTATTATTGGTTGTAAAGAAAATAAAAAATCAATAAACAAAAGCAACCCTGAAATAACATTTAATGAATTGGACTTGATTAAATCAAATCCACAATATGAAATAGAAGAATTCTTAGAAAAGAAAAATTATATTTCACTTGAATCAAGTTTTGTAAATCAATGGAAATCAAAATCTGACGATGATATAATCCAATTTAATGATAAAGGAGTTTTGGTTTTTTTGACTTACAACGTCGAAACTTATAATAAATTAGTTGTTGAATTGAATGAGTCAACCTATGAAAATAAAGGAAGAACAATAAAAAACGAAATTGAAGTAGAGTCATATACTAAAGAAGATGAAAATATATTTTTATCTTCAATAAAAGATCCAAAAAATGGAAAGATAGCTTATTCCATAACATTTTTAAAATAATAATAACGGTTAAATACCCATCTAAAATAAAAATATGAAAAAACTAGCAACATTAATAATTATTACGTTTTGCATAGCAAATGGATTTGCTCAATGCGATTACAAAACAAATAATCGTCTAGATGGAAACACAATTAAATACTTTAATCCAAAGCCAATAATAAGAGAAGCTAGTTATGAAGTTGGAGCATCAGTTTATTATAATGTAACAACTGAAAAATATTTTATTAATCTAACAGTTTTGTTTCTAACAATGACACAACAGGATATTTCGGGGGATTTGACTATCCAACTTGAAAATTCTTCTAGTTCTATAGTGCTAAAAATTGCGAAATCTAATAGAGTTCAAATGAATGGTAAAAACGTAACAGTTGCATTATTTGAAGTAGACAACGAAAGTTTAAAGTTATTTGAAGCAAAACAATTAAAAAGTATATTTTTCAAAATGAATAGTAAAATTTATAGTTCTACAATATCAGATAACAAAGCTCTATTTATTAATCAATTAAAATGTTTTAATTAACTATGAATAATGATAACACAAAAGGCTGTTTAGCATTTATTATAATTCTTATATTGATTTTTATAATATTATCTGTTTTTATGGGTATTACAGATTTTATTGGCTCAATTTTAGAGTATCCTGTAGTTTATTATGGTATTCCAGTATTAATTCTTATTATATTATACTTTTCAAATAAAAAGAATGATGATAAATCATAATGGCAGAAATATTAAAATCCAACTGTAAAATTTGCAATTACCAAACAAAATTTAAATATGGTGGTGGTAGATTTGATTATTTAACCAATAATCCAGTACCAGCATATGATAAAATCACAGAAGAATTAATTAGTTTAAATTATATAGTAGAAAAAGATAATCCTAATTATATTTTTTATACACAAGATGAATTAAAGGGTGACAATGGTGAAAATTACACCTTTCAGAATTTTGATTTGAAACTAAATCGTGTAAATAACTTTTGTCCTAAATGTAAAAATTTTAGTTTAGACTTCAACAGCTTTATTCTTTGTTAATCGGAAAACTGACATCAAAAAAAACAGCAAATTAAACACTAAGCCCTTTATTTTAAAGGGTTTTTTTGTTTATATAAATCAGTAACATTAGTAATAGTAGATTGATAATTATATAGTTTAAATTAAGATAGATAATAAATACTTTTTTTTTCAATTTTTTTTTTCATTAAAATAAATGTTAACTAAGCTAAGATCATACCCCGACTTTCTCAAAAAATTGGGATAGCCCCTGTGCATTATTATAGAAGATTTTTTATAATATGATTCAAGGTTATCTCTTATTGTATAATCTTAAAATTTAAAAAACTATGGTACAAATTACAGGTTACAAAGTTCACGAAAAAGAAAACGGAGAATCATTCTGTGTTTTAATCGTGCAAGGAGGAGTTGAAGCAGTTCTAAGTAAAGAAACTGGAAGAACTTATTTAACAGCTCGTAGTGCAAGAATTTCATGCACATTTGACGAAATAATGTGTAAATCTTTAATTGGAACTTCTTTGCCAGGAAGTATTGCAAAAGTAGAAGTTGAACCTTATGAGTTTACTATTGAATCTACAGGAGAAATCATTGAAAGAACACATCGCTATGATTATATGAGTGATGAAGATGCTGTTTTATTACAAAACGTTCATCAAGAAGAAGTTATTCAATAACTTAATCATTTATACGCCATACAGAATTAATATTTATAGAGGTTCCCTTAATTGAGGAACCTCTTTTTTTTAACCTTTAAAATTATATTATGAATTTACAAAAAGCACAAAGGCAACAAGTCAAACTAAAAGTTGGAATGTCTGGACCAAGCGGATTTGGCAAAACGATGTCGTCATTATTACTAGCATATGGCATTACTAATGATTGGAGTAAAATAGCACTTATTGACACTGAGAATAACAGTGCTTCACTGTACTCACATTTAGGGGAATTTAATGTCTTAAATTTAAAAGAACCTTTTACTCCAGAACGTTACATAGAAGCAATTAAAATTTGTGAAAACTCAGATATAGAAGTTTTAATCATAGACTCAATTTCGCACGAGTGGAGTGGTAAAGGTGGCTGTTTAGAAATACATGAAATGCTTGGAGGTCGTTTTCAGGATTGGGCAAAAATTACACCTCGTCATAATGCTTTTCTAGACGCCATAATTCAATCTACAATACATATCATAACTACTTCAAGAAGAAAAGTAGATTATAGTTTAGATCAAGATTCTAGTGGCAAAACCAAAGTAATGAAATTAGGAACTAAAGAAATTCAAAGAGAAGGATATGAGTATGAATTAACAATCAACTTCGAGTTTTTAAATGACAAACACCTTGTAAATGTAAGTAAAGACAGAACAGGTCTGTTTGTTGGTAAACCAGAATTTATTATTTCATCTAATACTGGAAAAATGCTGAAAGATTGGTGTAATCAAGGAGTTTCCTTAGAAGAATTAAAAACCAAAATTGAAAGTTGTACAACTGATGAAGAACTAAAATTGATTTACAACAACAATCCTCAGTTCAGCAAAGAACTATATCCAATAATTGTTTCAAAAAAAGAATCATTAATTGCTTTAGATACTCAATTGGTTAAAGAAAATTCTATTATAAATAACACTAAATTACAACTACATGGAAACGACAGTACAAAATTATAATCATCAAATAGTTGAAGATGAATTGATAGTTAAAAGCACAAAAACTAGTTTTATTGAAGCCAATACAATCAAGGTTTCATTAGAACATTTAAAAAATGATTGTAATATTCCTGTGTTTGCAAAGGACAATGAAACTACAATTTCACATTTTGAGTTTATTAAAACAGTTAGAGACGTTTTAAAAGAGGCTTTAGTATATCAAGAAGAATTGATACCTGAAATAAGAGTGTCGCATGTAATTAAAGGAAGAATACCAAGTGCAATTGGTAAACCTGCAAAAGAATTACTAGAAGAAGAGAAAACTATCTATTACGAACGTATGGCTTTTTTGTTTGAGATTCCTCAGATTAGTGAAGTAGTCAATGGAAACAAATTGAATTTATGCATTGGAGGAGTTAGAGCTTATAATCAAGAAAACTTATTTAGTAAAAAATCCATTGAAAAGTTTAAAATTTTTATAGGTTTTCAAAATAAAGTTTGTACAAATTTATGTATTTCCTCAGATGGATTAATTGAAGATTTAAGAGTTAGTTCAACTCTAGAGTTAGCAGAACGAACCATGTTATTATTTGAAAGTTACAACAGAAAAGAGCATATTAATCTAATGAAAGAAATGAATGATTACTATCTAACAGAAAGTCAGTTTGCTCATTTAATAGGCAAAATGAAATTATATCCTCATTTAGATAAAGAGGTTAGAAAAGAATTATTTCCTTTAAAAATTAATGACACACAAATTAATGCAATTGTCAAAGATTATAGTTTAGATCCTCATTTTTCAAAATCAAATGATGACAAAATTAGTCTTTGGAATGTTTATAATCTCTTCACAGAAGCAAATAAATCAACTTATATCGATTCAAACTTAGAACGTAATGTCAATGCATACGAGTTTATCAATTATATAGGTAATTTGCTTAAAAATAACCAGTCAAATTATTTCTTACATAATAATATAATAGCCTTTTCTTAGTAATTTACTATAAAAAATTCTACTAAAAAATGTTTGAAAATCAAATAAAATGACAAAAAAAGAACTTGCAGAGACACTCAAATACAGTTCTCCTAACGCATTATATGTTATTACATGGAATAGTATATTAAAGAAAGTATTTTGTCCTTTTAAGGTGCTTGTAGTGCGAAATATTGGAGATTTATACTGTGGTGAAGAAGTTTTTGTAGAAGAGGTTAAAGTAGATATGGAATTAACAACTATCTACATCATACGTGGTAAAGCATATTATTTTTATCACTTTGAAATTTTAATCTAAATAACCATTAATTGATATGATTTATATCTTCTTTAGATATGATTTATATCACGATTTTATGCTGGATTTTGTATGAAAAACTTTTGAGACGGTTTTAATCGTAAAATAAAACCACTGAAAATGTAGAGTTGGCAACAATAAATCCGCAGTATTGTCAATATATTGCGGATTATTCAATTATTTCGGTCTTTTATTGAAAATAAAGCACAAAAAACTTGCATATGTCAAATATTTGTTGCACCTTTGCAAATATTCTAGAATTTCTACAATATAAATAATACTTCAAAATACACAACAAATTCCACAACTGACAAAAAATTCATAAATACTAGATTAAACAACAATAGTTTAATTTAATACAATTTACATGAATTTAAATGATGAAAGATCAAGTGTAGACAAGACAAATTCTAATTATCTACCTTATTCTAATTACCAATCAACTACAACAACATCTGTTATTATTAATAATGTTACTGTAGTTAACAATGAAAACCAAGAGTTCTTAAGCACTTGTAAACAAAAGGTTTACAACGATTTCCACTACAACAATAGAGTAATAAGTAGTGACATAATCCCGACTTTTCTGGCTCAATGTGATTATATATCAATTCCATCAAGAGTTAAAAGATCAATTGAGAGATTACCACAAAAAGTGCTTAAACCAATTGATAAAGACAAAAAAATTGCAGTAGAAAAATGTTTAATAATAGCTTCCAATTGCACATCTACAATCTTTTACGAGGACGAAGATAGCAAATGGAAAAACTTAAAAGCTGAATTATTAGATAAACAAGTAAGAAAGGGAAGAGATAACACTCACGTATATAAAAAAGTCATTAATGCTCTTACTTATGAAACAAGTTCAACACAACCGATATTTGAAATAAAAAAGAATGTTGAAGGGAATCCTTCATACTTAGCAGGAGAATATTCTATTCAATACAAATTTCACCAATCATACTGTAATGGAAATGTTATAAAATACCAATTAAAAAATCCAGATAGCATCCAAAAGAGAAGAATGCTTTTCTTAGAGAATTTGAATCTTGCTTATAAAAATCCCATTTCATACAATCTTCTAAACTTATATCCAAAAATTGAACTACCAACGGAAGAAAAAATAATACAAGAAGGTAAAAAAAGAATCAAAAGAAATTACATAACCAAAAGGGGGAAAGTATTAGCCAGTTTAAATAATAAAAAGAAAGAAAGTTTTAAAAACTTTAATAATAAGAGCTTTATTGAGGATGGTTTAAAACACTTTAAATATTTAACATCTCATGGGTATTTAATCCCTTTAAAAGGGTCTGTTGAAGCTGGAGGTAGAGTTCCTGATAGTTTTAATTTGATGAATAGTTGGATTCGAGAAGAATGCAAGATTGAAGGAGAAGAAATAGTAGAAGTAGATTTTAGAGCACTGCACCCAAATATTGTAATGTTATTATATGGAGGTCAAACAAAGTATTTAACTCACCAAAAAATTTCACAAGATTTAAATAAAGACATAAGAGATATTAAAGTTGAACACTTAGCTTTTTTTAATAAACATCCAAACGACATGAAGCGAAGTATATTATTCGAGTATTACCTAGAAAAAGAACCTGAAATGCTAAATAGAATTATTAATGAAAAGAAAAGATACAATCATAAGATAACCTCTCAAAAATTATTTAAAAAAGAAGTTGAAATTATGGAGGATATTATTATCGAGTTAAACAAAAATGAGATATTCGTAGGATATGTTTACGATGCTTTATTTTGCAAAAAAAGTCAGGCTGAATATGTTTTGAATGTAATGAATAAAGTGATTCTAAAACACGGTGTATACACGTCTGCAAGTATAAATTATTAAAATGTAAGAAAGAAGATGATGGAAGGAATTATTTACAAAGCGACTAATACAATTAATGGTCAAGTTTATATTGGTGCAACCACTCAAAAATTGAAAGAAAGAATAAAAGACCATGTCTGCAAATCTAATAAAGATTATAATTTTAAATTTCAAAAAGCAATCTTAGAATATGGAGAAGAAAATTTTATTTGGGAACAAATAGACACAAGTTATAATGCTAATGAAATGGCAGAAAAGGAAAGATATTATATTGATTTATACGATTCTTTTAGAAATGGTTACAACGCAGATAAAGGAGGTGGAATACAAAAGAATATCTACCAATATAATAGCACAGGAGAATTAATAAACACTTTTAAAAGCTTAGATGAAGCATCAAGTACTTTAAACACTGCTAAAAGCTCAATAAGTCATGCTTGCTTGTTGGATGTAAAAACTTGTAAAGGTTATTATTGGACTTATAATACAACATTTAATATAGTATTAGATAATAGAAAAAAAGCCATTTTTCAATATGATACAAATGGTAATTTTATTCAAGAATTTGAATCCATTAGTACAGCAAGTCAATCAACAGGTACAAACAAATCTAGCATTGCAAAATGTTGTAGAGGGGAGCGAAAAACTGCTGGAGGATTTATTTGGAGAAACACAAAATTTATATAAGCCACACAAATAATTTATAAGCCAAAACAAGACAGCTTGAAAGGGCTGTCTTGTTTATATAATGTATTACAAAAAATATTAGTACTTATAGAGAAGAACATTAGTGATAGGTATTTAAAATAAGGTTGGTATAAGGAATTTATAGGTTTATAATACCAATGCTAACTTAAATGTTTGGTCAAATTAACACAATAGCAAAAGACTATTAAGAAGATGCTAGTTTCTCTAGAAATGAAAATGGTGATATCAACTTGTGGAATCTATATAATCTTTTCACTCAAGCAAACAAATCAAGCTATATTGACACTTTTCTTGATAGAAATGTAAATGCCTTTGATTTTTCAAATGGCTTGTTAAAAACACTAAATGGTAGCTCTAACTACCATTGGTTTTTGAGTTGAAGAATGCCCAATTTCTTAATTGAGATTGGGCTCAACTATTCCTTTTTCAATTGCATGGTTCACAACATCATTTTTTGGACATAATAATATTCCATCTTTTAATTTATTTATTAAATTATTATTACCTAACTTAATTACTTCATCAACTAATTCTGTTGAATAAAACTTAGGCTTTGAAACAATATTTTCAAGTATTCTTAATTTAACAACATTATTAATTCTATCAAATATAATAAAAATCTCAGGTGATGCTAAATAAGAATTTCCTCTACTAATTAAGGCATTAAGGTTTAAATT
>CAZXPF010000015.1:0-87867 GCA_964643105.1 uncultured Flavobacterium sp.
CCAACAACTAACGAAAAGTCCCTAATTAAACAATTAGGGACTTTTTTATGGGGTTGATTTTGATCTACTTAAAACTATTTTGTTTTCTTTACATATTGCGTTAAAATAACAATATGTTGGTTTTCAACTCTACCTTCAATCTGTTCAGCATTGTCCCATACCAATTTTATGTTGTGAACAGCAGCTCCACGTTTAGCGGTAAAATTAGCTCCTTTGACATCCAAATCTTTAATCAAAACAACAGAATCGCCATCGTTCAAAATATTTCCATTAGAATCTTTGTGAATTATCTTTCCTTCCTCATCGTCAGCTTCACCAGTAGCTTTTGCCCATTCTAAGGCATCATCGTCTAAATACATCATATCTAACATATCGTTGTTTTTCAAACGGGCATGCATTCTCCAAGATACTATTTGCACAGGAAGATTTTCGTTCCACATGCTATCACTTAAACCTCTCCAATCGTTTGGGTCTGTTGTTTCAGGATTTTCGATTTGATCTTTTAATTTTTTTGATACTAAGATGCAGTTTTCAGGAATATCTTCAGTTTTTGGTGCTACTAAATAAACAACCAGATTTTCATCGGTTCCACTAATTTCGCAAACGGAACCGCTTCTGTCTTTTAATCTCTTTTCGGTAACTATATTCATTGGTTCTAATTATAAATTGAAACTAGCTCCAATGTTAAAGGTAAACTGATTGTTGTATTTGTCAAAACCCACTAAATCTGTTTTGTAACTTGCAATAGGAAAAGAAGCTTCAGAATAAACACCAAAACCATCTGTGAAAAAATAGCGAATCCCTGCATGACCACCAAAATTTCTAGTGCCTAAACTCAAACCTGGATACACATCAACAGCATCACTTATATTTAAAACGTTACCAATATTCGCATTAAAGCGGATTTTAATATCAGCTCTATCTTCAAAATCAGGCTTGATATCATTAATTCTGTCTGCATTTAACAAATAAACCGCAACAAAGCCAAAAGACATATTTTCGCCTAAACCAAAATCTGTAGTGACATTAATCCCTGTTCCTCCTTTTTGCATGTTAGCACCAACTTGAAATTTCGTATCACCTTTGCCCGAAAAAACTTGAGCATTTGTAGTAAATGCTACTAGAGCGATAAGTAGAGTAGTAATTTTTTTCATTTGTTTCTTCTTTAAATATAGAACAAAGATAATAAGTTAAATTGAATTACGCCCTTTTTCGTTAGGATACAAAAGGGGTAATGAGTCACTTTGCCAATATTTTTTGTTTTCAACATCAAAAATGGTTAATGGTCCTTTAAAAGCAGCGCCAGTGTCAATATTCCATATAGAGGATTTGTTAACTGGAATGGTTTGATTGATTTTTGTTGTAGGAGTATGTCCAATATAAATCTCATAGTATAATTTCAATCGATTTGGATATAAATCACTTTCGGGATTGATTTTTTCGTCCAAAGCTAAAGCCATTTCCCATAAAGTTCTATCCCAATAAAACATCGGTTTAAAGTGTTCAAATTCAACACCTTTTAAGTTGGTAAAACCAGCATGAATAAACAATCTGTTTTCATCATCAAGATGATAAGTTTTAAGGGTTTTTAGAAAATCAATATGCTCTAATTTTTTAGAGGCACCTACTTTTTGATAAGCTTCAACAGTAGATTTTCCACCATGTAAAAACCACTCTTCATTGTATGTGTTTGTTTGAAGGTAATTCATCAACAAATCATCATGATTTCCCTTGATGAAAGTACAATCATTTGTTTTGTTCAAATCCATTAAAAAATCAATAACTTGAGGAGATTCACTCCAGCCGTCAACATAATCGCCTAAAAAAATTAAAGTATCACTTTGTGTAACATTCGCTCTCTCTAAAACCTGTTTTAAAGCTTTTAATCCACCATGAATGTCACCAATAACTAATTTTCTATTCATTTTTATTATATTTCATTTTTCTTAAAACACGAAGTGCTTCTTTAAAAGCAGTGTAAACTTCGGAATTTTCATAGTGTTTTAAAACTAATTTAGCATCTATTAACTTTTGTTTGGCTTCCCTGAAACCATTCAGATAACATATCATTAATACTGAAGGAATGTTTTCTACCTCTTTATGGTCTTGCAAAGTAAGAATAGTTCCTTTACTCATTTTTTGAATCAAAGCTAAGGTTGAATTGTAAATATGATGCAATATTTTTTTATTGAATTGTGGTGGTTCAAATAAAAATTCAGTAGTCATTTTATAATAACCATTATCAAAAAAAGTAATCTTCAATTTTTCTAAAGGATAGTAACTTGTTTTGTCATTTAAACCTAATTTAACATATTCAGTTATCGTAAAAGAATCATTGTCATAAGTAATGCTTATTTCATCCAAAGCAGAATAGAATAATTTTACTTGTTCATTTACCAGCTCAATATCCACTCTAGAATAATAAATTTTATCCTTAACTTTTTTTTTGTATCCTGCCCAGCAAACCACAAAAAGCTCCTTAAAAACCTTGTATTCTGATGGCAAATCTTTGTGCGTTTTATTGATAAAATCCAAAACACTCTCTAAAGTATGCTCAATGCTATTTCTAGAATTATTTTCAATACTAATGACTGTTTCAGTATTTATTTTTGAAAACGAAATTTTTTCTTCTGTTGGCATAGTATTGCTCCCTATTCTCACGAAAGTAGAATTTGCCACTATGGTATGAATGTTTTTTTTAAATCTAGAAATTTTTCCATTTGGTTTAATAGTAACTAAACCCACGACTTTGTCTTTTGGTAAATTGGGAAACGGAACATTTTCATACTGAATTTTTGGAGGATTTTCCAAATAAGCATTTACCAAATTTTGAATGCGACTATCATCAAAAAAATCATCACCCACAATTTCATTGGTTTCGTCCTCAACACCAACCACAATGAAAGAACTGTTCGTAGGATTAGAATTTGATAAGGCAGAAATATGTTTTAAAAATTTTGCTTTTCCTTCTTTGGTATGCAAATTCAATTGACGCTTTTTGTCATAAAAACTGTTCTCATCATTATGAGCAAGTAAATTTTTGACAAGCAAGCGTTTGTTAATCATGTTTTTTAATTTTGAGCTATTAGTTATGGGACTTCATTTCCTTGACTTTCGGTCCAAATAGTAAACCAGTCTTCAAGGTCTAATTTTGTTTTTAAAGCCTTATTTAATTGTGGAATTCTAGTTAAATTAGTCGTTCCAACAACAGGAATAATATTGGAAGGATGTTGTAAAATCCAAGCTAGTAATATTACATCAGAGGAAACTTCATATTTAATGACTAAATCCGTTAAAAGCTTTTTTAAACGTCTAGTTTGATGAGAATCATCTTTGAAAACCGAACCCAAAGGATTCCACGCCATTGGTTTTATCTTGTTCAGTTGCATAAAATCCAAACTTCCATCCAACATAGCTTCAAAATTTGTTGCAGAAAATTGAATTTGATTATACTCAACAGGAACAACTTTTTGTACCAATTCAGTTTGTGAATTCGTAAAGTTAGATACTCCAAAAGACAATATTTTTCCTTGTGTTTTCAATTGGTCTATAGCTTTAGCAACTTCTTCGGGTTGAAGTAAAGGGCTTGGTCTGTGCAATAAAAATAAGTCTAAATAATCCGTTCTCAAGTTTTTTAAGGAATTTTCGGCACTCCAAATAATGTATTTAGCACTATAATCGTAATGTTTAATCTTGTAATCTCTTTCGTTTGAAAGCAGCTTAATGCCACATTTTGAAACAAGTTGGATGGATTGCCTATCTATTTTAGAATGAGAAAAAGCGTTCCCAAATTGAACCTCTGTCGTGTAGCCTCCATAAATATCTGCATGATCAAAAGTAGTTATACCTTGTGCTAAAAAAGTATGAATTAAAGTATTCATTTCTAAGGGGCTTAGATTTTTATCCCAAACACCCCAATTCATTACGCCAGCAACAATAGATGATAGTTTTGCAGTCATATTTTTAGTATTTTAAAATTTTTTCTTAAAAGTATAAAACTAAATCATAAATCATTCCCAATTAAAGGCTTTACACTTCATTTTTAACGCAATGTTAACAACATAAAAGTAAAAAAAATTACAATTTTGAAATGTTAAAAAAATAATACAATTTTACCCAAGAAAATTGGTACTAAATTAATAATAATATGGAAGAAAATACTATGACTTTGGACATCAGAGCCATCAATGAAAAGATTGAAAGGGAAAGTGCTTTTATTGATTTACTAACCATGGAAATAAATAAAACTATTGTAGGTCAAAAGCACATGGTTGAAAGATTGTTAATTGGACTTTTAGGGCAAGGTCACATCTTGTTAGAAGGTGTTCCTGGATTAGCAAAGACTTTAGCCATCAATACTTTAGCACAAGCCGTAGAAGGAAGTTTTAGTAGAATTCAGTTCACACCAGATTTGTTGCCTGCCGATGTTGTGGGAACAATGATTTATAACATGAAAGACAATGCTTTTTCAATTAAGAAAGGACCAATTTTTGCCAATTTTGTTTTAGCCGATGAGATAAACCGTGCTCCAGCAAAAGTGCAATCAGCCTTGTTAGAAGCTATGCAAGAGAAACAAGTTACCATTGGTGATACTAGCTTTAAATTAGACAAACCGTTTTTTGTATTAGCTACCCAAAATCCAGTAGAACAAGAAGGAACTTATCCATTACCAGAAGCTCAAGTAGATCGTTTCATGCTAAAAACCGTTATTGATTATCCAAAAATGGAAGAAGAACGTATTGTAATGAAGCAAAGTTTAATGGGTAATTATGATAAAATCAATCCCGTTGTTTCTGTGGAGCAAATTAAAAGAGCTCAAGAAGCTGTGAAAGAGGTTTATATGGATGAAAAAATAGAAAAATATATTTTAGATATTATTTTTGCTACGCGTTATCCAGAGAAATACAAATTGGAAAGTCTTAAACCATTAATCAGTTTTGGAGCTTCTCCTCGTGGAAGTATCAATTTAGCCATGGCATCAAAATGTTATGCTTTTATCAAACGAAGAGGTTATGTAATTCCAGAAGACGTTCGTGCAGTTGTGCATGATGTATTGCGTCACAGAATCGGAATCACTTATGAAGCTGAAGCCGAAAACGTAACTTCTGTAGATATCATCAATAAAATTGTAAACGAAGTCGAAGTACCATAGTCTAGTTTGCAGTGTTCAGACATTACAGTTGGCAGTTGCTCAATGTAAAATAATACACTCAAACTTTACAATTACAAAAATTTAAATTGTTGATAATTGTTCAACACAAAGCTAATCACTGATCACTTAATACTGAACACTGATTACTAAAGAGAAATGGATACAAAAGAAATACTCAAAAAAGTACGCAAAATAGAAATCAAAACCAGAAGATTGAGCGATCATATCTTTTCGGGAGAATATCACACCTCTTTTAAAGGTCGTGGTATGACGTTTTCTGAAGTTCGTCAATACCAATTTGGAGATGATGTTAGAAGTATTGATTGGAACGTTACCGCAAAATACAACGAGCCTTATGTAAAAGTTTTCGAAGAAGAGCGTGAGTTAAACATGATGCTGATGGTGGATTGTTCGGGTTCAGAAAGTTTTGGGACAAAAAATCAATTGAAAAGTGAAGTAATTGCCGAAATAGGGGCGACACTTGCTTTCTCAGCTACCAATAACAATGATAAAATTGGATTAATTTTGTTTTCGGACGAAATTGAATTATTCATTCCACCCAAAAAGGGAAAATCTCATGTGTTGAGAATCATCAGAGAATTAATCGAGTTTCAACCCAAAAGTAAGAAAACCGATTTGTCACAAGCATTGAAATTTTTATCAAGCATCATGAAGAAAAAAGCAATTGTTTTTGTGATTTCAGACTTTATGGTAAAAGACTATGAATCAACCTTAAAAATTGTTTCTAAAAAACATGATATCACAGGAATCAGAGTTTATGATCAAAGAGAAGAAAGTATTCCAAACATTGGTTTAGTTCAAATGCTAGATGCGGAAACCAATGAATTAATGTATGTCAATACCAATTCAAAAAAATTGCGTCAAGACTATGAAATTAACCATAAAGAAAATGTGGATTATTTCAAAACAACATTTTCAAAATCAGGAGCTGGAGTCATTCATTCAAGAGTAGATGAAAATTATGTAAAAAAATTATTAAGTTATTTTAAAGCACGATAATAAAGGTTAAAATTTAAAAATAGGTCTAAAAATCAAGAGTTTATAAGTCTTAAAAGATATTCTTAATGAATCTTAATATCTCAATGGTTTAAAAAAAATAAATTTGTCGTTATAAATTTGTTTCAAAATCTAATTAAGGAAATTAAAAATCGTTATTTTCTATCAAATCAAAAGAAATACGAAAATATTAATATGAAAACGTTAAAAAATCAAAAATCAAAAATCGTTAATCTTCAATCTTCAATCAAATTGATAGGTTTTCTGTTGATTTGTAATTTAGCTTTTTCCCAATCCATGACTTCTACTGTTGATTCAACTGAAATTAAAATTGGTTCTCAACTTAACTTGATACTAAAAGCAAAAGTTTCTCTAAAAGACCATGTGGTTTTTCCTGAAAGAAAGTTCATTGGACTTATGGAAGTCTTAGAGTCATATCCAATCGATACGGTCAAAAAAGACGATAAACTTGAATTAATCAAAAAGTATGGTTTAACCCAATTCGATTCTGGAGTATATAAAATTCCAAGTATTGCTGTAAGAATCAATAACAAAGATTATTTTTCAGATTCAACTACTGTAAGAGTTAATGATATAAAAGTTGATACAGTTGTGCAACCCATGTTTGACATCAAGCCGATTGTAGAAGTAAAAAAACCAGCAAGTGATTGGTGGAAATATGTTTTATATGGGCTCTTAGTAATTGGCTTAGGGGTTTTAGCCTATTTCATCATAAAAAAGATACAAAATCACAAAAAAGAAGAGTTTTTAGGATATGCTTCGCCCATAGAAAAAGCTTTAGCCTATTCAGACGGTTTAGAGAAAAAGAACTTATGGCAAAGTGGTAATGTCAAACAATATTATTCAGAACTAACAGATATAGCTAGAGTTTACATTGAAGAAGCATTATCAATTCCTGCCATGGAAAGTACCTCAAGTGAATTATTCACCGCTTTGAGACAAGAAACTGGAAAAAGAGGTATAAAAATAAATCCTTCTCTTTTAAACCAGTTCAATCAGGTATTGAAAAATGCCGATTTGGTAAAATTTGCCAAATCCCAGCCTATGCCTGAAGAAATAGAACAAAGCAAACAAGTAATTAATGAGTTTTTAGTTACTATAGATAAGGCAACACCAAGAACACAGGAAGAATTAGATAATTTATTTTTAGAAGAAATCAAACGTAAAAAAGCTAAAAAAGATAAAGTAAAAAGAGTAATTATTTCTGTAGGAATAGCTGTTTTCTTTTTTATGCTATCTGTATTTATTTTCGCAGCTACTATTGGTTATGATTACTTGAAAGACAATTTTATTGGTCATACTTCAAAAGAATTATTGGAAAAAGAATGGGTGACTTCAGAATACGGTGATCCAGCTATTAAGATTGAAACACCAAGAGTCTTAAAACGTTTAGTGGATGAAAGAGTGCAACAGAACTTACCACCAACAGTTAAAACTACCAGTAAATTTACTTATGGTAGTTTATTAGATAATTTTTCAATCACATTAAATACAACAACTTTCAAAGATTCTGTTAATCTTGATAAAGACCTTGTTATAGAACAAGATATAAAAACCTTAGAACAATTGGGAGCCAAAAATATAATTGTTAAATCAGATGATTATGTGCCCACAAAAGAATTGACAGGGAAAAAAGCTTACGGCACATTCACAGCCTTGAATCCAGCAGACAAGAAAGAGTATAAAATGGCTTTTGAAATTGTAGTTTTTACACAAGCAAATTCAGCACAAGAATTCTTCCTAATTTATAAAGATGGTGATAAAGATGCTGAAAAAATGATGGAACGCGTACGAAATTCAATAGAACTTAAAAAAAGTAGTTTGTAATGGGAAATATAACCTTTTTAAATCCTCACTTTTTCTGGTTGTTTCTGACAATTCCAGCAGCTCTATTTTGGTATTATTACAATAAAAATAAAAGAGATGCTAGTCTAAAAATTAGCTCTACTAAATCTTTTAAGAACAACGCTTCTATACTGTCTAAAATAAAACCATTACTGTTCTATGTGCGATTAATAGCACTTTCACTAATGATTGTTGCTTTAGCAAGACCAAGAACAGTAGATGTTTCCGTTAAACAAAAATCGACCAGCGGAATTGATATCGTAATGGCAATTGACGTTTCAGGAAGTATGCTGGCCAAAGATTTAAAACCAAACCGATTAGAAGCCCTAAAAAAAGTAGCCTCAAAGTTCGCCAATAACAGAATTAACGACCGAATTGGAATCGTAGTGTATGCAGGGGAAAGCTACACCAAAACACCAGTTACTTCAGATGGGTTGATTGTACAACAAGCCATAAAATCCATCGAATATGATGATTCAATTATTCAAGATGGAACAGGAATAGGTGTAGGTTTAGCCACAGCCGTAAATCGATTGAGAGAAAGCAAAGCCAAAAGTAGAGTTGTAATCTTATTGACTGATGGTGTAAATAATTCAGGAACAATTGATCCAAGAATGGCTGCAGATATTGCCAAAAAATACGGTATAAAAGTGTACACAATCGGAATAGGAACAAACGGAAGAGCTATGTTTCCCTATGCAAAGGATAGAAATGGAAAATTTCTGTACCAAATGATGGATGTTGAAATAGACGAAGGCTTAATGAAAGAAATTGCCAAGAAAACAGACGGAATTTACTATCGAGCAACCAGCAATGAAAAACTTCAAGATATTTACGATAACATCAATAAACTTGAAAAAACAGAAATTAAAGAGAAAAAGTTTACCAATTATAACGAATTTTTTCGCCCGTTGTTGCTAATAGCCTGTGGTTTACTATTGATAGAAGTACTATTGCGAAACACAATTTTAAGAGGATTTATATAAAATGTATCAATTAGAAGAATCAAAATATTTGTATTTATTACTAATCATACCTGTTGTGGTAGTGTTTTTTGTATTCAATCTATATTGGAAAAACAGAAAACAAAAAGAATTCGGTGACATTGAATTGGTAAAAAAATTAATTCCAGAATATTCTTCATTTAAAGCTATTCTCAAATTTCTTATTGTCATTTTGGGACTTGCTGCCATCATATTTGCTATTGCCAATCCGAGATTAGGTACCAAAATGGAAACGATTAAGCGTGAAGGTATTGATATTGTCTTTGCCTTAGATGTTTCTAAAAGTATGTTGGCAGAAGACATTGCTCCCAATCGTTTAGAAAAATCAAAACAAATCATCAATCAAATCATCAATAATTTACAAGGAGATAGAATTGGATTAATAGCTTATGCAGGAAGTGCTTACCCAGTTTTACCAATGACTTCAGATTACAGCATTGGGAAAATGTATTTGCAAAATGCCAACACCAATATGCTTTCTTCACAAGGAACCGCTCTGAACCAAGCCATAAATCAAGCGATTAATTTTTTTGACGATGAACAACAAAGTAAGTTGTTAATTCTAATTTCTGACGGTGAAGATCATGGAGATGATTCCAAAGAAGCTTTAGAAATTGCGAAAGAAAAAGGCATAAAAATTGTTACCATTAGTGTAGGAAGTGCCAAAGGAGGAACAATTCCAATCAAAGAAAATGGTAAAGTTTTAGGCTACAAAAAAGATTCTAATGGGGAAACTGTAATCACCAAAATGAATGCAGAAACCCTGAAATTGATAGCACAAGAAACCAAAGGAAAATATTTAGACGGAAATAATACAAAAGCAGTAGTGGATAATTTACAAACCGTTTTAGCATCCATTGAAAAAAACGAATCCGAAACCCAACAAGTAGCTGAATTCAAATCACAATACCAGTGGTTTTTAGCCTTAGCCTTTGTGTTGTTATTTGTTGATTTATTAATGTTTGAACGCAAAACAGCTTGGTTTCAAAAGTTGAATTTATTTAAAGAAAAAAAAGATGAATAGAGTAATTGTTTATTGGGTATTATTAGTTTCTTCTTTCATTTTTGCCCAAGAAGATCATAAAAGTTTGTACAACGGGAATGAAGCTTTCAAAGGTAAAAAATACATCGCTTCAGAAGCTGATTACAGAGTTTCAGCCTCATCAGACAAAGAGGTCAAATCTGCCTCTTATTATAATTTAGGCAATAGCATCTATAGGCAAAATCAACCTGGAGAAGCAAAATTTAAGTATTTTGAAGCCACAACTACTGCTAAAACTAAAGCAGAAAAACATAAAGCATTTCACAATTTAGGCAATACTTTGATGTTAGAAAAAAATTATCAAGCTGCAGTTGAATCATACAAAAATGCTTTACGCAATAATCCTTATGATGAACAAACAAGATACAATTATGCTTTAGCCAAAAAATTTCTAAAAGAAAATCCTCCAAAAAGTGGTGGTGGAGGAAACGATAAAGACAAAAACAAAGATCAGGACAAGGACAATAAAAAAGATCAAAATCAACAAGATCAAAACGAAAATAAAGACAAGAAAGACGATAAAAATAAAGAAGGAGACAAAGAGGACAAAGGCAATCCTCAACCACAAGGAGCCGACAAACAAAAAATTGAAAACATCTTAGAAGCCGTAAACAACGCTGAAAAGAAAATTCAAGAAAAGGTTAACGCACGAAAAGAAAAAGGAGTTCGAATTCAAACGGATAAAGATTGGTAAAAAACGATTTTTGTCATTCTGAACTTGTTTCAGAATCTAAAAAAATTGTAAAGCACAAGATTAAATACAATGAAAAAGATTTTTTTAATTTTCACAATTTTAATGCAATGTACTGCTTTTGCACAAGTAAAATTTGAAGCAAGAACAGATAAGGATACTTATGCTTTAAACGAAAAAATTCTTTTGACTTATACCATCAATAATGATGGAGATAATTTTCAACAACCCAATTTAGATAATTTTAGAGTTGAAGGGCCATCCATCAGCAAAGGCAATAATACTTCAATTTCAATTGTAAACGGTAAAGTTAATAGTCGAAGAGAAATATTTACCCAACTTAATTTTTACCTGACACCAAAATCAAAAGGAACTTTCACCATTCAACCCGCAACAATTGAATATGAAGGAACAGTTTACAAATCAAATCCTGTAGTTGTAAAGATTGTAAAAGCCATGGAAATGCCACGTGATCCAAATAATCCATTAGTGAATGTGGGTGATGGAGTACATTTGGTAGCCGAAATTTCAAAACAAAATCCGTACGTAAACGAACCCGTTACAGTAGTTTACAAAATTTATTTTGATCCAAGATATGGTGTAAATAATGTTAGAGAAACTGAAAACCCAGCTTACAATGGATTTTGGAGTCAATACCAAGACATCAAAAATTTAAAAGTGGTATTGTCCAAATTAAACGGAAAAGACTATGCCATGGTAGAATGGCGAAAAGTAATACTTTATCCGCAAGAAGCTGGAAATAAACCACTCGATCCCTTAACCATTACATTGGACGTGAATGTTCCTGTGCGAATGACTTCACCTTTTGATGATCCTTACAAAACCGTAAGAAAAACCGTTTCCGCTGGTGCAAGAACCATCAATGTAAAAGCTCTTCCAGAAAACAAACCAGAAAATTTTACTGGAGCAGTAGGTGATTTTACCTTTAAAGTTGTGCCTTCAAAAAATCAAGTCAAGTTTGGAGAATCTTTAGATTTATCCGTTGAGGTTTCAGGAAAAGGAAATTTAAAATTATTTGAATTACCCAAATTAGAATTACCAACAGCCTTCGACGTTTTTGAACCCAAACACAACGAAGAAGTAAACACACCATTATCTGGAATGGTTGGAAAAATTTCAGACACTTACACTATTGTGCCTCAAGCTAAAGGCAAATACCCTATAAAACCCATAGTTTTCTCTTATTTTGATTTGAAAACAAATTCATACAAAACGGTAACCTCTCAGGAATTTATTGTTGAGGTAATAGATGGACCAGGTTTAGCAACAGTCGCTTCTAACGACACAGAAAAGCAAGACATTACTAAGACAGAAACGTTTCAATTTATAAATCGAAACACCAATTTTGAACCTGTAAATAAAAAATCGCCTTTTGGTTCTACTATTTATTATACGATGTTAGTATTGCCTTTATGTTTTATTCCAATTCTATTCATCTTAAAACGTAAAACCGATGAATATTTAGGAGACGAAACTTCGATGAAATTACGCTACAACAACAAATTAGCTAAAAAATATTTAGGTCAAGCTAAAAAAGAATTGGGTAACAAAGTGCCATTCTATTTGGCTATGGAAAAAGCATTACACAATTTCTTGAAAGCCAAATTAAGTATAGAAACTTCTGAAATGGATAAGGAAAACATTCAGCAGTTATTGTTGTCCAGAAAGGCATCCGATCAAACCGTTATAGATTTTATCAATTTAATGAAATCAGCAGAATTTGCTCGATATGCACCATCTTCTGATGATACCATGAAACAAGATTTTGAAAAAGCAGTTTTAATTATTTCAGATTTAGAAAAGCAGTTGTCTAATAAAGTAGTTTAAAAGTTTACCAAGTTAATAGGTTAAAAGATTTTGAATAAAAAAAGCCTTAATGAAACTTAATTTCTTAATGGTTCAAAAAAAGAGTTCTGTCATTCTGAACTTGTTTCAGAATCAAAAGTAGCAAATAAATTAAAAAGACCCTGAAATGAATTCAGGGTGACAAAGGTCAAAAAATGAAAAATTTATTATACATACTAGTATTCCTAACCCAATTTTCCTTTGGGCAAGCAACAGATGAATCTGCTCAAAGTGTATTTCAAATTGCCAATGAAATGTATAAAAAAGGCGATTATGAAAATGCCATTCAGAAATACGAATTCATTGAAAAAAGCCTAAAACAAGAGTCAGCCGATTTGTATTTTAATTTAGGAAACGCCTATTACAAATTGAACAAAGTGGCACCATCCATTTATTATTACGAAAAAGCATTATTGATAAAACCCAATGATAAAGCCATAAAAACAAACTTAGCTTTTGCTCAAAAAAGAACTATCGATAACGTAAAAGTTATAGAGGAATTAGGCTTTACAAAACTTATCAAAAGCATAACTGCTGTTTTTTCAATCAGCACTTGGACTTGGTTGAGCATTATTTTTTCCGTGTTGACATTGTTAAGTTTTGCTTTGTTTTTGTATAGAGAAAATCCAAATGTTAAGCGATTTTCATTTGTTTCCATTTTTGTTGCCTTATTTCTAGTTTTGGTTTCCTTTTTATCCGCAAATTTTTTAACCAATTTAAAATTAAAAGACAGACCAGCCATAGTTTTTGAAAATGATGTAGATATAAAAGCAGAACCAAGTGAGGACGCAGACAAAGCCTTTACACTGCACGAAGGCACAAAAGTCTATGTAAAAGAAACGTTAGATAACTACACAAGAATACAATTGACAGATAAAACTGAAGGTTGGGTTTTGAGTACTACTGTTAAGGAAGTTCGTTAGCCTTTTTTAATTTCTCAATTTCATTTTCAAGTAAATGAATGTATTTTTGAGTATTTTCATCAATATAATTATTGATTGTACTTTTTTTACTACCTATTCCTTGAACATTTTGATTGTGGTTAATGTTAAAAACTTTTGACACATCGAAATTTAGTATTTGCGAAGGACTAACTTCCAATATTTCAGAAATTTTATCTAATTTTGAAATAGTTAAATCTACTTCACCTCTTTCGATTTTGCTGTAACCACTAGAACTCATTCCTAATTCATCAGAAATATATTCTCTAGTCAAACCTTTTAACTCTCGAAACTTCTTTATGTTTGAAGATATTTTCTTTAAATCCATAATTCTTAGTTTAAGTTTCCTCAAAAGTAGGTTTTTTTCCTTTAAAATAAAACATTGTCCTGTTTTTTTTGAGCCTATCTCTGTTTTTTTTTGAATTTTTGAATTTTAACTTTAAAACTAAAATTTATGAAACAGGTATTTTTTATTATTGCAACACTTTTTATTATTTCTTGCTCGAATGATGAGAGTAAAAATTTTGATTTAAATGACACTAAATCAATTGAATTTAGAAATCATGGTGAATTATTTTCATCAGTAATTCAAAAAGAATCAACAAACAAATTGACTAATTATTTACATAATTTGGGAGTTTATCAATTAAACTGTAATACTTCAAATGGGAAAATTACGTACAAACTAAATGCTATTCCAAATCTTTACATAAAAGGACAATTGTTTAATTTAAATGATTTAGAATTTGTTTTAGAAGAAAATGTTTTTTATGAAATAAATAGTCAAGAAGTATTTATTTTAAAAAAGGATGGGAATTATTATCTAAATGATATTTCTTTTAATGATCTTCCAAATTCAAATTTAGTCGATGTAAAAAGTTTTCTATTGTTAAATGTTTTTAGTGATATATTAGGTGATGAAGATAGAAGAGAGAGTATCACACTAGCAAGTAGAGGATGTTCAGTGAGTAATCAAGTTGTTGTAGTTGGTTGGGGAATGACATCTGGTGGTGCAAATGCTGATTTATCAGCAACAATTCATGATGCACAAACAAAAGGTAAGCTAAATTGTTGGCAGATAGATTCTAAACCAACATCAAGTAATTATTCAGGAATATTTTACACCTCATCATTATCATTTTGTTGTGATGGTTCAGTATCTGTTGGTACTTGGTAAACTATGGTGTTTTACAAATAAAAGTATTATATTGCTGTAAATTTTATAAGTATGATATTAACACAAAATTTATTATTACTATTATTATTATTACATGTAATTTTATTTATAATAGCTGTAATGCACCTATACAAAAATGAAAAAAGTCAATGGATTAAATTATTTTGGACATTACTAATGTTTTTTATACCATATTTTTATTCATTATTATATTTGTATAAATCAAAAATTGAAAACAAAAGGGCTAGTTAGCCCTTTTATTGTATTTATTTTTTTATTTTTCTTCAACTTTTTGTACACTCTTTTCATACCATTCCTCAATCTTAGGATAAACAAATTTAGAAACTTTTTTAACTGGATTATAAAACACCGAATCATCCAATGTTTCTTGTTTTGCAATCATGTTATTTACATTGATTTTTTCAAAAATTAAAATCACAATACTTAAGGCTAAAATGGTTTTAAGCATACTAAAAATAGCTCCAGCTAATTTGTTAATCCAACCTAGAAAAGCGAAATCTGCAATTTTTGTCAGCAACTTTGCCGAAAGATGAATGCCAGTAACAACCGCAATAAACGTTAATGCAAAAGCAGTAATTTCAATATATTTTGGATTCCAAGAAACAGTATGCTCTAAGATAGATTTTGCAAAACCAGAAAACTTCAAGGCCATAAAAATTCCAGCTATTAAAGCAATTAAAGAAGCCAATTCCACAAAAAGGCCGTTTTTAATTCCCTTATACAAAGCTAAACCCAAAAGAGCAGCAAAAACAATATCAATAAAATGCATAGAAAAGAGGATATGTAAAAGAACAAAGATAAAAGAATTATCGAAAGTCAAAATCATATAGTTATCTTTGCAAAAATTGTTATTGGTTAAAGTTGGATCACTTCCAACTTCTAACTTCTAACTTCTAACTTTGAAAAATGTCTAGAGACGAACAATTAAAAGAACGTTGGGAATCAGTAGTTACACTATTATCAAACAAATTTGCGGATGGTGAAACACTCGATCTTGATGCCATCATATACCTAATAGGGGTTCAAGAATTGGGAAAATTCAATCGAGAATTCAAAAAAGATGAGAAAGTAAACCTAATGCACATTGCCATTTGCCGTTTACTAGAACCTTATGGTTATTACGAATTCGATTATTTTGATAATGACGGTTGGCCACATTACAAAGTAAGAGAAGAATTACCAACGCTAAAAGCTGGAGAACAATCCATTTTAATGAAAGATGCCATTGTGAATTATTTTCTTGAAAAAGAAGTGATCGATTGATGATTGAAGATTAACGATTTTTGATTTCAGAATTTTAACAACACGAATCCTTAAACAAATTTCTAACTTCTAACTTCTAACTTCTAACTTTTTCCTAACTTTGCCCTTTACAAAAGAACGATGATAGACAAGATTAAATTACACATTGAAGAAGCCAAAGCGTTCAGTGCTGAAAACAAAGAAAAACTAGAAGAATTTCGAATTAAATACCTTGGTAGTAAAGGTTTATTGAAAGAATTATTTGCCGAATTTAAAAACGTTCCTAACGAAATGAAAAAGGAATTCGGACAAGTAATCAACCAATTAAAAGCTACTGCCGAAGAAAAAGTTGCTTCACTTCAGGAAATTTTGGAAACAAAAGACGAAGCAAAAGGAACTTATGGCGACTTAACGCGTCCAGGTGAGCCTATTGCAATTGGTTCTCGTCATCCAATATCTATTGTAAAAAACCAAATCATTGATATTTTCTCTACTTTAGGATTCAATGTTTCCGAAGGGCCAGAAATTGAAGACGATTGGCATAATTTTACAGCCTTAAATTTACCAGAATATCACCCAGCACGTGATATGCAAGATACTTTCTTTACACAAACCAATCCCGATTTGCTTTTGCGTACACACACTTCATCGGTGCAAGTACGTTATATGGAAAACAACAAACCACCTATCAGAACTATTTCTCCAGGTCGTGTTTTTCGTAATGAAGCCGTTTCAGCTCGTTCACATTGTATTTTCCATCAAGTGGAAGGTTTGTATATTGATAAAGATGTGTCTTTTGCTGACCTGAAACAGACTTTATTATACTTCACAAAAGAAATGTTCGGGAAATCAAAAATCCGTCTTAGACCTTCTTATTTTCCGTTTACAGAACCAAGTGCAGAAATCGATATTTATTGGGGTTTAAAAACTGAAACAGACTACAGAATCACCAAAGGAACCGGTTGGTTAGAAATCGGTGGCTGTGGAATGGTTGACCCAAATGTTTTGAAAAACTGCGGCATAGATGCAGAAGAATATTCAGGTTTCGCATTCGGAATGGGAGTAGAGCGTATTGCCATGCTTTTATACCAAATTGGAGACATCAGAATGTTTTATGAAAACGATGTTCGATTCTTAGAGCAATTTAAAGCAACAATTTAATTCAAACCTGACAGGTTTCTAAAACCTGTCAGGTTTAAAAGACACATGAAAGCAGACATAGAAATCCCAAAAGTAGAAAACGTACACATTGTAGCCATACAAGAATGGAGCGATGACTTTCAAGAAAATTGTTGGTATGCGTATTTATTAAACGCTACTAATGAAACCTTAGAAATGGCAATGATTGTTTCAAGAGCTTTTGGTTTAATAAACGGTGAAAACAGAAACACCATGCAACTGCGTCATGCCTTTGCAACGGTTGACCCACAAACTGCTGTAAAAATCGAATTTTTAGAAAACAGTGTTTTGCAATTGAATAACGAATTTTCATTGTCTTATTTCATTGGAAATAAAATGTATGACAAAAAATTCATCTTCAAAACCAACGCCATAAACATAAACGCTCAAACCGATTTACCTGCAATAGGTAAAAGAGGCGTAATGGGTGTTTAATTCTTAAATTTTGTCATGCTGAACTCGTTTCAGCATCTTGTTTGATTATTTAGTTCCAGCATCTCATTCAGAACCTGAAATAAGTTCAGGTTGGCAAACTTTGCGTTCAAACCATCTTCTATGTCATGCTGAACTTGTTTCAGCATCTTCTCTCAGCATCTCTCAGCATCTCCTTTCCATAAGTTTGACCAATTTGGATTATGCTCTTCAATCAAATTAATCTTCCATTGCCTGTGCCAATTTTTCAGTTGCTTTTCTCGTGCAATAGCATCATCTATATATTGAAACTCTTCATAATAAACCAATATCTTTAATTTATATTTAGCCGTAAACTCAGATCCTTCACCTTTAACGTGTCTTTCCATTCTATCATCGATTCCACCAGTGACACCAATGTATAAGGTTCCATTTGGTTTGTTAGTTAAGATGTAAACCCAGTAATTGTGGTAAGCTCTTTTTGACATATTATAAATTTAATTAGAACCTAAAACAAGTTCAGGTTGACAAACTTTGCGTTCAAACCATCTTTCTTATCATGCTGAACTTGTTTCTACATCTCTATCCAGTTTCCTCTCATTCTGAACTCGTTTCAGAATCTTGTTTCAGCATCTCAAAACTAGTCATAAAACACGAGAATATCAACACATTATCCTATATCCACACAATCTTGTCATACTGAATTTGTTTCAGTATCTCCTTTCCGCATCTCTTCTCTGCACCTCATTAGAACCTGAAACAAGTTCAGGTTGACAAACCTTGCGTTCAACCCAGTTTTTTGTCATGCTGAACTTGTTTCAGCATCTCTTCTCAGCATCTTAAATTCGCATCTTTTTACTAATTATCTAACGAGAATGGATTCGTTCACGAGCGAGGAAATTTACCACAAATTTTTTAATTGTGTGAAACGTGTGTTGGCAGTAGTTTTTATTCTCTTTTCTTATTCAGTTCTTCAATCAAATCGATGATTACAAAAACTGCTTTTCCAGTATCCCATAATATGTCCACTGAATATATTAGAACACTAACCAAAACAGTATTTAGCAGAAGTTCTTTTTGTTCAAATTTAATTAGTTCACTGTTAAGAACAATTAGAGAAATAACACTTATAATAATTAGCACAACTTGTTCCGTAAGTGAAAATTTCATTTCTCTTGTCGTATTTTTAAAACTCATCTTTGGATATTTTTCTAACATATCTTGAATTTTTGAAGCAACTAAACCAAGAGTTGCAGTATTTATTGCAAGTAGAGTTAATAGTAATCCAATTATATTATCACATAAATATTTGAATAAAAAATCTGATTTCAAGTAACTTGAAAGTAAACTAATTATAAAAGCTATAATAATATAAAACGATATGTTTTTAGCTAATCTCATTCTGAAATTATTGACTGATAAACTTTAATTACTTGTTCGGCTGGACCTTCTATTTGTGTTTCGCTTATTTGAATAGTAACAGGATTCTCTTTTGTTGAATAACGTTTTTTAATACCTTTAATTTGCAATTTTATATCTCCAGCACCTTCCGAAGTATATTCCACAAGACCGTTAATAGCAGTATTTGATTTGTCAATATTTTCGAGAATACCATTCTCAGGTGCTTTAATAACAATATGACTTTCTTTACTATTAACATTATCTGTGAAATTTCTAAAATCATCAGGAAGCGAATTAGAAATGTTTGCTAGATTTGGTCTAATATATTTAAAGTCTATTAATTTGATTTCGTATTTATGACTATTTACAAACTTCCAAAAAGATTCTTTTTTAAAAAGTTCTTCAATAGCTACACCAAGACCAAATTTAGCAAGATTTTTATTAAAAAGTTTTTCTAAAATATTTTTTACAACTTTAGGTTCTGAAAATGCTTCCGAATTTTCGCTTATTGCTATTTTCTGCACTTTTGGATTATTATTTAGAATTATGTAGACAAAAGGTTCGTTATTAACCTCAAAATCTTCAAAATCTTGAACTATTCTCGTAGACTTTTTTTGAGCAAGTTTTATTAAATAAAATCCATTCTCAAAATGCTCAAGTTTCAACGGGTTTCTATCATCTTTATAAAAGTTTAACTCTTGAAGTGTTTCGTTAAAAAAATCATTCTTTTTTTCTTTTAACTCTTCGGGTGTCTTTTTTTCATTCGCAAATAACTCAATTTGCTGAGATTCATTTGAAATTGGATTTAAATGAAACCTAAATATGTGAAAATTTAATATTTTATCCATTGTGATTTTGGTTATTTAAATTTTATAACTTCTTAGTATGTTAGTTAGATTTTCTTCATTTAATTCTTCCATAAAAATCATCCTTCTTCTAATGAAGACCGGAAGCTTTATTGAGTCTGAGATTATAGCTATAGGAATAATCTTTATTTTTTCATCTATTTCTCTTAATGTTATAAGTTCAAATAAAGATTCTATTTCTTTCATTTTTAAAACCTCAGAATCAAAAAACATTAAAACATTATCTGATCTCTCAATATTTCTATTTAAATCTTCATAATCCTTTATTGAATCAAGTCCTAAAAACCACATTTTGCTTGAGATATTTTTAAATTTAGATAATGTCTTAATAATAATGTTTTCATATTTATCATGAAAGTTTTTACTCGAAATTATAAATATGTCTGATTTGAAATCAAAGTTTCTTTTTCTTGGTTTTATTTCTTGTTCAGAACTATTAGTTTGTAATTCGTTTAAAGCATCGAAAAAATTATCAACTTCTGAATGATTACTGTCAGCTTCGTAATCAATTACTTCTAGACGTTTATCTAGCAATAATCTTCTTTTTTCAGTTAAGTTGAATTTATTATTTGGCAGAAGAATATAATGCTTATTAAGTGTTCGTGAATAGATTGTTGATAATCTATCAATAACAAAATCCATATCAATATCATTACCACTAAAACCAACGAATAGAACGGTGTGTGTTGTGAATAAAGTTTCAAGAAAGTGTAAATATTCAGGAGTTCTAAATAAAATTTGATTATAAGATCTACTGCCTAAAACTATTGATTCGGGTCTATCAATGTCTCCATGAATTTTAAAAAGAAAAAAATCTTCGTTTCTTAATGGTGATGAAATTGTTTTTAAATCTTCCTGCGTGAATTTTACGGGAACTTGTCCTTCATGTGTTAGAGCATATGCACCTTCTAACAAACTATCATAATTAGTTGTTAGAATTGCTCTAAAAGGAATTTTAAAAACATTTTTATGGGTAGTGGTTGGTATGACCTTTCTGTCTCTAAAAATTGAATTTAAAAATTCAGAAAATTCACCAAGAGAAATACATTCTTGTAATTCTTGAGCAGCTAAAAGATAATTACCTTTTTTTATCGTGTCTTCAATTTCTTCTGGACCATTCCAAAATATTGCATTTTTTGATTTAGCATAATCTAGCAATTCATTCAAAAATGCACCCCATAAAGGTAATTTTTTTCCATTTGTTCTTGCAACTTTTGCAGATAATCCTGAGCCAACGAAAAGAATACATCTATTACTTTTTATTGCTTGAATTATTTCTGGAGGTATGGTTCCTTTAAATTTCATATTTTATATTTGTTTTATAATCAGTGCTAACCAGTATTCATCATCAAACAACTACAGCTTTTATTTCTTAAATCATCCCTTATTTCCTTCCAAATCAAAGAGATACTTTTTTCAAACCTACTAAATAAATACCATTATACCAATAGGTATTTTTACGGTTTTTTTAAATGCTATTTACAAAGATAAATGCTGTTTTTGGTATTTCCTTACGTAAATCCGTAAACCAGACATAAAGCCATAGTGAAGTAAGTTAATCATAAGCTAAATGTATAGCTAAAGCATAGTTAAAATATAGTAAAGTTTTGGTTGTAGTACCCTGATAGAAATAAAAACCAAATAATTTCCTCAAATTAGTTATGAATTTCAATAGAGCATACCTCTCTTTTTTATAAAAATACACCACAGTTTAATGGCTTATTGAGATATAAATTGCTTAAATCATAAAAATTTCTCAATTTTATAGCCAATTAAAACCTATAAAATGAAGAATTTTCTTTTTTCAATACTTTTTATGGCAACAGCAGTTTCTGCTCAAGACTTTGCTAAACATGTAAATCCTTTTATTGGAACTGGTGGACACGGACACACATTTCCTGGTGCCACAACGCCCTATGGAATGGTACAATTGTCTCCTGACACACGAATAGATGGCAGTTGGGATGGTTGTGGTGGCTACCATTATTCAGATAATCTGATTTATGGATTTTCACACACGCATTTGAACGGAACAGGAGTTTCTGATTATGGAGATATCATGTTAATGCCCACTATGGGTGAACCATCTTTTGATAATAAAGTATATTCTTCTACATTTTCACACGATAACGAAAAAGCATCAGCAGGTTTTTATAGCGTAAAATTAGACAAACACAATATTGATGTTCGATTAACGGCTTCAACCCGAGTAGGGTTTCACGAATATACTTTTAATGAAAAAGGGCAAGCCAATATCATTTTAGATTTGAATCACCGAGATAAATTATTAGAAGGAAGAATTAGAGTGATTGATGATAAGACTGTTGAGGTTTTAAGAAGAAGTGAAGCTTGGGCAACCAATCAATATGTATATGCACGAATTGAGTTTAATGTGCCAATGCAAATCAACAAAGAAAAAACCAATTACAAAAGTGATGGAAAAGTGTATGAAGGCGTTGAATTAGCTTTAAGTTTCTCCAAGCAAGTCAAAAAAGGAGAAAAAATTCTAGTGAAAGTATCGCTTTCTCCAACAAGTTATGAAGGTGCCAAATTAAACAGTTCAGAAATCAAACATTGGGATTTTAATAAAGTACACAAAGAAGCCACCGCACTTTGGAACAAAGAATTATCTAAAATTGAAGTATCATCGCAAAATGACGATAAGTTAACTATTTTCTACACCGCTTTATATCACACCATGATGCAACCTAATATTGCTCAAGATTTAGACGGAAAATACCGTGGAAGAGATAACCAAATTCATACAGCTGAAGGGTTTGATTATTATACGGTTTTCTCGCTTTGGGATACGTTTAGAGCAGCTCATCCACTCTACACTTTGATTGACAAAAAACGAACTTCAGATTACATCAACACATTTCTAAAACAATACGAACAAGGTGGAAGGTTACCCGTTTGGGAATTGGCTTCTAATGAAACGGATTGTATGATTGGCTATCATTCGGTTTCTGTGATAGCAGATGCTATGGCAAAAGGAATCAAAGGTTTTGATTACGAAAAAGCCTTTGAAGCGAGTAAAGCCTCAGCCATGAGAGATGTTTTAGGATTAGAAGCCTACAAAAAGCAAGGTTTTATTTCGATAGATGATGACCATGAAAGTGTTTCAAAAACGGTTGAATATGCTTATGACGATTGGTGTATTGCTCAAATGGCAAAAATTTTAGATAAAAAAGAAGATTACGAATACTTCATGAAACGTTCCCAAAATTGGAAAAATATTTTCGATTGGAATACCAAGTTTATGCGTCCAAAGAAAAATGGAGGTTGGGACAAACCTTTTGATCCAAGGGAAGTGAATAATAATTTCACCGAAGGCAATTCATGGCAATATTCTTTCTTTGTACTACAAGATATTCCTGGCATGATTGAAGCTTATGGTGGGCCAGAACAATTTGAAGCCAAGCTAGATGAAATGTTCAACAGCGAAAGCAAAACCACAGGAAGAGAACAAGTCGATGTAACAGGTTTAATCGGACAATATGCTCACGGAAATGAACCCAGTCACCACATGGCTTATTTGTACAATTATGTGGGTAAACCAGAAAAAACGAAAGAAAAAGTACATTATATCTTAAACGAATTCTACAAAAATACACCAGATGGTTTAATAGGCAACGAAGATTGCGGACAAATGAGTGCTTGGTATGTGTTGAGTTCGATGGGGATATATAATGTAACTCCAGGTTTTGGAGGTTATTGGTCAACAACAGAGCCTTATTTTAAAAATATTGTTGTAAATGGAGAAGACAAAAAGAGAAAAATTGAAGAATCGTTCAAAGAAACTTACACAGATTTTGGGTTTGAAAAAGAAGATTTAAAATGGGAAATATATCCTCCAAATTCAATGATTTTACCTGTTCCAGTTATTGAAGCAGAAAGTAAGTCGTTTAAGGATAAATTATTAATCTCAATGGATAATAATAATTTAGATAATGGAAAACATAGAAATAATATGATTTTCTATAAAATAGAAGGTCAAAAAGATTTTTCACTTTATAAAAATCCATTTGAAATATCTAATTCAACAAAAATTTATGCTTTTTCAAAAGAAACATTAGAAGCAAAAAATGAAAGCGACACCATCTCAGCCCAATTCTTCAAAAAGCCAACAAACTTCACCATTAATATCAAATCAAAATACAATCCACAATACCATGCTGGTGGCGATGAAGGTTTGTTAGACGGAATTCACGGCAACGAAAACTGGAGAAAAGGAGAATGGCAAGGCTATCAAAGCCAAGATTTTGAATGTGTCGTTGACATGCAATCCACACGTCAAATTAGTTCAATTACATCCAATTACTTACAAGACACACGTGCTTGGATACTAATGCCAACTAAAGTGGATTACTATATTTCTGAAGACAACATCAATTTCACAAAAGTTGGAACCGTAGATAATACTGTTGATCCAAAAGAATATGAAGTGGTAATAAAACCTTTTGAACTAAAAATGAAACCGCAAAAAGCAAGATATGTAAAAGTGGTCGCTACTAATTTTGGTAAATTGCCAGAATGGCATCAAGGACATCCATTTGATGGCGAAGCGTTTATTTTTGTGGATGAAATAACAGTTGATTAACATATTTTCACTTTTATTTATTTTACTTTTATAGTAGAAAGTATTTTTTATGAAAAAGAGTATCCAATTTATAATTTTAGTTCTATTAAGTTTTCAAATACAAGCACAAGTTCATTTTGAAGGTTCTTTAAGTGAAGCCTTTGAAAAAGCCCAAAAAGAGAAAAAACTAGTGTTCATAGAATACTACAATTCTGATTGCTCAGTTTGTAAAAGCTTGGGAGAATTATTGAAAAATGATACTCTAGTTGAAAAATTTTACAACAAGAACTTCATCAATTATGCCTTAAATACAAAAGAAGGATTTATTTCAAAAGAAGAACAAGAATTGCTGGATAATGCCAATCTTCATTTTGAGTATGTGCCAGCTTTGTTGTATTTTGATCGAAACAAAAATTTCATCCATCACAGTGGTGTTTATGTCACTGCTGATCATGTTATTAATGAAGGTAAAAAAGCCTATCATGCAGATTATAGATCGTCAGGATTAAAAACAAAATACGATAATGGCGATAGAACCGTAAGAACACTTTATGCCTATGCTAGTCTGTTGAAAATTCAAAAGAATGATTCGCTTTTAAGAACTGTCAATAATGATTTATTTGAAGCTTTTCCCAAGGAAGAACTTTCTAGTAAGTCGAGTTATATTATTTTAAAAGAAGTAATTAATTCCACTGAAAATGGGTTTTTTCAATATTGGATGAATCATTTAGACAAATTAACAGGTTTTGAAACAGCTTCTAAAGAAGGAACAGAAAAATTAGCGTTAGAGAAAATTGTGTTAAAAGAACTGCAACATCCAGATGTTAAGAAATGGCCAAATGAAAAAAAGGAAACATTTATGGGCTATATAAAACTTCTCAAAATCACAGATAATCCAGCAGTTTATTTTGAGAATTAATTAAACTCAGAAGCGTATTAAACCAAATTTCTATTAAAATTATAATAAATAGTTAAATCAATAGTAGTTTATGTCAATTCCTTTTAATTTTATGCAATGGCTACTGTTTCAAGATATACTTCTCTAAAACTACTTATAAGTTACTTATGTTTATTGGGTTTAATGTTTTTTGCTGCTTGGTTTTTGTACAACCAACAATCCAAATTAAATAGCTTATTACAAGAAGATAAAACGGATAAAAAATATTTAGTTTACACCGAACTTATTCGCGATTTCTATGAAACAGATAACCTCTCCAGAGTTGCTCTTCAATCTGATAAAGAAACACCTCTTACTACTTTCTTAGATAAAAACACCCAGCTAATCGATAAATTAGAACAATTAAAACCCGAATTCTTAGAGCAGGAGCAAGGTTTATTAGATACGCTAAAACTGTATTTGAAATTTAAGGAACAGAATATTATTGATTTAAGAGCACTACACAATTCTAATGATACAGCTTCACCTCTGAATGATATTTTAAACAAAATTAAAAATCTTGAAGTTTCAAAAGGAAAGCTTTTTCTAGAGAATTTTGTCAAGGAGCCTGAAAAACTAACCGATTACCAACGAAAAGTAGCCAATGACTACATTGAATACTTAAATAAGAATGTTCCAAAAGATTCAACAAATTCGGTTTCCATGAAAGAGGCAGATTCTATTTTGAAGGCTTCCAAATTAATTTTAGAAAATGCTCAAAAAGAGAAAAACAAACAAACTGTAGCCATAAAATCCAAAGAAATTGACCTACTTAGAAATGAACTCTTTTTCACCAAAAAACTTTCAGATATTATTCAAATGTTGAGGGTAACCTTTGAGAAAGATCAAGAAAAAGTGCGATTGAAAAGATTAGAGAATCAAAATGAAACACTCAAATTGATGCGAAATGCGGCATTTGCTTGTGTGATTCTAGTAGTATTTTTCTTTTTTCTTTTGTCTATGGATTTCTTGAAAAACAAAAATTACCGAAGAGAATTAGAATTGCAAAAGAAGAAAGCAGAACGCCTTTCAGAATCCAGAGAGCAATTAATGGCAACTGTTAGTCACGATATAAAAGCACCTTTGCAATCTGTTATGGGATATAGCGAGCAGTTGTTAAAAGAGGAAAGTCAGTTGGCCAATAGAGGACAATTGCTAAAGATAAAATCCGCTTCGCAATATATTCAGCAATTGGTTTCTGATTTGTTGGATTATGTTCGAATGGAAAAAGGGAAAATACAAGTAGTTTTTCAAGATTTTGATTTGAACGAACTTTTAGAAGAAACCGCACAAAGTATTGCAGATTTACATCAAAAACAAGAAGTGGCATTACATTTCAAGATAGCTGCAACTGAAGGAATTTTATTGAACAGCGATTACAATAAACTGCGACAAATATTGTATAATTTAATTGGGAATGCCTTTAAATTTACCGCAAAAGGAAATATTTCAATTGAAACAAAAATAAGCAACGACAGGCTTTTAATTGCCGTTGAAGACACTGGTGTTGGGATTCCAAAAGCTTCGTTTGAGAAAATTTTCAAACCCTTTACACAAGAAAATAGTCAGGTTGAAATTCTGTATGGAGGAACAGGATTGGGACTTTCAATTTCTAAACGCTTGGTAGATTTATTAGAAGGAAATTTACTCTTAGAAAGTACAGTCGGAAAAGGTTCTGTTTTTACGATTGACTTACCGCTAAAAATCCAAAATCAAACACAACCTTCAGAATATATAGAATTAAAGTCTTGTGTGATTTTAGATGATGATGTTTCACAACTTCAGTTAACAAAATCTGTTTTAGCACCTTATTTTGAAGAAATTCATGTTTTTTCTGATGGTAATTTGGCTTTGAAATTTATTAATAAAAAGATTCCGTCTATTGTTTTTTCTGATATTCAAATGCCAATTATGGATGGTTATACTTTTTTAACGCTTTTGAAAGAAAACCCAAATACACAATCCATTCCTGTTATAGCAATCAGTGGAAATTCTCCAGTTTTATCAACTGACGAAATAATTTCATTCGATGCTTTTCTTACGAAACCTTTTACTGCAAATCAACTTTTAGGATTACTTTCAACATACTCTGGACAGTCATTAAAAGTTAATATTCCAGATGAGAAATCTGTAGTGGAAGTTTTGAAAACTTTTTTAGGCGATAATGAAGTTGCGATACATGATTTTTTGGTTCAGTATAAAAAAGATTTAGATGCTGATATTGAGTTGTTAAAAGTAGCTTCCTCTAATAAAGATTTAGAGCGTATTCAAAATAGTACTCACAAATTACAAACGATGATTGGTCAATTGAACCACGAAAGTTTAGCTAAAAGGTTGCAAGCTATTGAAAAAAGGAGTGCTCAAAACGCTAATTATGATGATATGCATGAGGAACTCTTAAAAATAATCACACAATTGGAAGTTTTTTCAAGAAATTTAGAACACTATTAATTACTCTAAATTGTATTGATTTAACTTGTTATAAAGTGTTTTTCTTGCCATTCCTAATATTTCTGCAGCTCTAGATTTATTGCCATTAGCCAAGTTTAAAGCATCTTGAATGGCTATTTTTTCAGACTTGTTTTTCAAGCCTATAATTTCAGACTTATTTTCCGTATTTCTAATTTCTTCCGGCAAAGCAGTCAGTGTAATTTCATTGCTTTCGCTCAACAAAGTGGCACGTTTAATGGTATTTTGAAGTTCTCTAATGTTTCCAGGCCAATGGTGTTTTAACAAAGCCAACATAGCTTCTTTTGAAATTGAGGCAACTTCTTTATTGAGCTGAATGGAAGCCTTTTCAAGAAAAAGATGGGCAAATTTTTCAATATCTTCATGTCTGTTTCTCAGCGCAGGAATGGCAATTGAAAATTCATTAATTCTGTGAAATAAATCCTCTCTAAAACGGCCTTCTTCCACCGCTACTTTAAGGTTCTCATTAGTTGCTGCTAAAATTCGAATATCAATTTCAATTTCTTTGTTGCTTCCAATTCGTTTTATTTTTCGTTCTTGAATGGCTCTCAATAATAAAATTTGATTTTCATAAGATAAGTTTCCAATTTCATCTAAAAAAAGTGTTCCTGAGTTTGCAGCTTCAAAACATCCAATTTTATCATTAATGGCACCCGTGAAAGAACCTTTTACATGTCCAAAAAATTCACTTGTTCCTATGTCTTTTGGTATTGCACCACAGTCAACTGCGATGAATGGTCCGTTTTTTCGATCACTATTTTGATGAATGGTTTTGGCAACTACTTCTTTTCCAGTTCCATTTTCTCCAGTAATTAAAATGGATAATGGAGTAGGAGCCACAAGATCAATATGCTTTCTCAATTGAATGGAAGCGGTGCTTTTTCCCCAATAATAACCTGAATTATCAGGCTTATTTTTAGGAACTTCGATTGTCTTAGAGGCGATTTTTTTTCGGTCAGAATTTAAAATTTTCTTTAGAATTAGTAACGCTTCTTCGGGTACAAAAGGTTTAGAAATATAATCGGAAGCACCCATTTTTATAGCTTTTACGGCTGTTTTAACATCAGCATATGCTGTCATCAATACAAATGGTGTGTTGTTTCCCTTTTCTTTTAAAGTGGTCAATAAAGAAATGCCATCTAAATCTGGAAGACGTAAATCGGAAAGAATAATATCAAAAGTAGTTGTGTCTAGTTTTTGTATTCCTTCATTGGACGAAAACGCTTGTTCTGCTTCATAATCGTTTCGTTTTAGAAAATGCAAAAGCATATTGCTAAAGGTTGTATCGTCTTCAATGATTAAAATCTTGGGCATTTTTATTATTTTTTATAAAAATAGGGTAATTCTATAAATACACCTCTTAAAAAATTTATAAAAAAAAGACTATCGAAAGCCGATAGTCTTTTTACAAAAAGATAAATAGTTCCCACTATTCTCTTTTCAACCACTTGCCGTTAGCATCTGCATAAACCGTTTCCTTATTTTCCCCAATTAATAAAACTAATTTATACTCTTGTTTTTCATTTACATAAGCGTTGCTCACGGTTGCGTTAGCAAAATCTCTCTTCAAGGCATCCTTTACATGTTGTGCAATATCCGATGGATTAATTTCTTTAAATTCTTCTTGCAATGTTATTGCAATAGTTTTACTTGCAATTGAATTCTCTAATGTAGTAGCAAATGTTGTTAAACTTGCAAATGCTAAAGCGGATAATAAAAATACTTTTTTCATGATATATAGTTTTTAAATGATTAGTTATTTCTATTTAAACTAGTGAGAAAATTATACCACTATTTAAGGACAGATCATTTAAAGCATATAATATTGATAATCAATTATTTGTATTTTTTAAACTGAATAGAAAATGTGTATTTTTTTTTATGAAATAGGATTATGAGTCATTTTTATACAAAATGATGTTTGGGTTTAATCAGAAAGTTATAGCTTTAGGAATTAATTAATCCAGTTTATCAGTCAATTTAGCGAAAACTTTTTTGGCATCTTTGCCTTCATAAAGAATTTCATACACAGCATCAATTATAGGTGTTTTTGCTCCATATTCTTGATTCAGCTTGTAAGCACTTTTGGCAGCATAATATCCTTCAGCTACCATGCTCATTTCCATTTGTGCAGATTTTACCGTATAGCCTTTTCCAATCATGTTTCCAAACATTCGGTTTCGAGAAAATACAGAATAACCAGTTACTAATAAATCGCCTAAATAAGCAGAGTTATTAATGTTGCGTTTCATTTTATGTACTTTTCGGATAAATTTCTTCATTTCACGAATACCATTACTCATTAAAACGGATTGAAAATTATCGCCATACCCTAAACCATGAGCAATTCCAGCTGCGATAGCATATATGTTTTTTAACATAGCAGCATATTCTGTTCCAATAATGTCATCAGATGTCTTAGCTTTAATATAATTGCCACTTAAATTTTTAGCCATGATTTTGGCTTTTTTCACATCACCACAAGCAATGGTTAAATAGGAAAGTCTTTCTAGTGCAACCTCTTCTGCATGACAAGGACCTGTAATTACTCCGATATTTTCATATGGAATGTTGTATTTTTTGTGAAAATGCTCTCCAACAATCAAGCTGGTTTCAGGAACAATACCTTTAATGGCAGAAAAAACAACTTTATCTTTCAAATTTTCAGTCAATTTTTCCAATTCACCACTTAAAAAAGCTGAAGGAATAGCAAAAATTACATAATCAGCGAAAGCAACAGCTTCATTGATGTTATTGGTTAGTCTCAGTTTTTTGATATCAAATTCAACAGAACTTAAGTAATTTGGATTATGTCTTTGGTGTTTTAAATGTTCAATAGCATAGACGTTTCTCATGTACCATGCAATTTCAGTTTGATTTTCACATAACATTTTAGCAATTGCTGTTGCCCAACTTCCACCACCAATAACTGCAAATTTTGGATTTGATATCATTTCTAAATCGATTTAGTAGCCAAAATTAACAATTTAAAGCGCATTATCAAATCGAATTGAAAGCAGTTGCTTTAAAGTTTAACAAAATTTTAAATTTTAAGAGGCAATTTAATATCTGACTTGTCGTTTTAATGGTGTAATAACTTTTAAAGTATTACGATTACATAAATTAGTTGGGTTAAGTTAATTTTTGTTTTGGGGTTTGAAAAAAGCGTTCAGGTTGTATAACTTGAACGCTTTTTGATTATATTCATAGGAAAGTGGGAATTTCGTAGTCATCCAACTAAAGTTGGAAGTAATTCAAAGCATTAATAGCTCATTTCCACAATTTGTCTAACTTTTTCTGGAGTAATGTTTTGTTTTTCTCCTAAGGCTTTCCAACCTCTTTCTTCAAAGCGATTTACTATAAAATCGGCTGTTTTAGCATAATCAGCTGTGTTTTCAGATAATTTGGTTTTCATACCCATTTTATGTAAGAATTCAACGGTTTTTTCAATAGCTTTTTCAGCAATTTCTTCGGTTGAACCATCTTGAATGTTCCAAACACGTTTTCCGTATTGTGCTAATTTGTCTTTTTTGGTTTCAAACATGACTCTATATAAGTTTGGACCAATTATAGCTAACGTTCTTGCATGATCTATTTCGTATAATGCAGTCAATTCATGGCCAATCATATGAGTTGCCCAATCCGAAGGAACTCCTTTTTGAATTAAACCGTTTAATGCCATGGTTGCACTCCAAACAAAGTTTGAAGCCAATTTGTAATCAGTAGGATTTTCCACAACATCTGGACCAATTTCAATTAATGTTTGTAAAATACCCTCAGCAATCCTGTCTTGTAATAAGGCATCATGCGTATAGGTTAAATATTGTTCCATAACGTGAGTGAATGCATCTACTACACCATTTTGTAACTGTCTTTTCGGTAATGAAGTAATCACCGTTGGATCAACAATGGAAAATTTTGGAAATAAAGCACTTCCTCCAAGAGTTAGCTTTTCTTGTGTTGCTTCAATAGTAACCACTGCTCCTGAATTCATTTCTGAACCTGTTGCTGGTAAAGTTAAAACCGTTCCAAAAGGAATTACAGCTGTACCTTCTTTGAACAGAATTCTTTTTCTTAAAATATCAGCAGCATCACCTTCATAACTAACAGCTGCAGAAATAAATTTTGTGCCATCAATTACACTTCCACCACCAACGGCTAAAACAAATTCGATTTTTTGATCTCGTATAATTTCAACAGCTTTCATTAGTGTTTCATATCTTGGATTGGGTTCTATTCCTCCAAACTCAACAATGTTATTTGATTCAAATTGTGTTGCTAAAGCAGCTTTTACTTGGTCATAAACTCCATTTTTAAAAATACTTCCACCACCATAAGCAATCATGATTTTTGTGTTGGCTGGAACTAAGTCTTTTAATTTTTCAATCTGTCCTTTTCCAAAGACATAATTTACGGGATTGTATAATTCGAAATTATTCATTTTTTATTTGTTTAATTGTTCTACTAATTTTTGAGCTACTAATTTAGAGGAAGCAGGATTTTGACCTGTGATTAATAAACCATCTTCAATAGCATAAGGGGCCCAATTTTCTCCTTTACTGTAGGCTGCCCCATTAGATTTCATAGTATCTTCTAATAAAAAGGGTACTATTTTAGTTAAACCGACCGCTTCTTCTTCTGCATTGCTAAAACCTGTAACTTTTTTTCCTTTTACTAAATAGTCACCATTTATTTTTACATTTTTCAAAACAGCTGGTGCGTGGCATACAAATGCGATTGGTTTATCATTAGTGTAAAAAGATTCAATTAAAGAAATTGAATTTTTATCCGATACTAAATCCCATAATGGTCCGTGTCCACCGGGATAGAATACAGCATCATAATCACTTTGATTTATATCCGCTAGTTTAAGTGTGTTTGCTAATTTTTCTTGTAATGCTGAATCTTTATCAAATCTTTTGGTGTCTTCTGTTGCTGAACTTGGATCAGCGCTTCTAGGATCAATTGGTGGTTGTCCTCCTTTTGGTGAAGCAATTGTTATTTCCACATTTTTATCTGCTAACTCATAATATGGAGCGGCAAATTCCTCAATCCAAAAGCCTGTTTTTTCTCCTGTGTTTCCTAATTCATCGTGACTAGTTAATACAAATAATACTTTTTTCATAGTTTCTTTTTGGGTGATTTGATTTTCCTGTGTCGTTTCAGTTGTTTTTTGTTTGTCTTTGCAACTTGCAAACAAAATTACAACTAATGTTAATGCTATATGTTTCATGATTTATTATTTATTTTACAAATTTACAGTATAAATGATATCAGTAAAAATAATTTAAATTATGTTTGTGATAAATATATTTATAGCATGGTAAATTTAGAATGGTATCGAACGTTTAAATCGGTTTACAAAAACGGAAATTTTTCCAAAGCTGCAAAAGAGTTATTCATCAGTCAACCAGCAGTTAGTCAACAGATTGTTATGTTAGAAGCTCACGTTGGATACAAATTATTTAACCGAAAATCAAAAGGAGTAGAGCCAACGGAATATGCCAAACTTTTAAACAATTTAATTATTGAAGCACTTGATCGTTTAGAAAGTGTAGAAAATGGATTTAGAGAAAAAGCATTTAACGCCAACAAACTTGTTTCCGTTGGTATTTCAAAGCATTTGTTTGCAAGTATTGGAGCTCAATTAATTTCAAAATTTGAGTTAATTGATTTCACTTTTGGGGAGAATGATGAATTATTTTCTTTGGTTGATGATAAGAAAATTGATTTTGCGATTGTTACCAAGCGTTTTGATACTTTTGATACAATTCAAAAGCCATTAGGAAAAATCAAGCAAATTATGGTTTCAAGTAACGATTTAGACTTGAAGCAAGTACAGTCGGCTATTGAAAATACAAATTTACAGGTAGTAGAAAATTGGTTGAACCAACAAAAGTGGTACAGTTATGATGCAAGAATTCCACATGTAAAATTATTTTGGTTGCATGTTTTTGATAAAAAAAGACCTTCAATGGTTTCTAATTATATAATTCCTTCAGAAACAGAAATGTTAGCCACTTTAGCTGAAAATTCTGGTGTTTCAATTGTTTGGGATATTAATGCAAAGAAATTTTTGGCAGCAAATAAAATTCAATTGCTTTGGAATAGTTCTAAAATGCCAGACACAGCAGTTTATTTATTGGCTCGTAAAAATGATACGTTGAATTCGATTTTGGATGAGGTTAGAGAAGAGGTTAGCACATGGCTTTTGGTCTAATTATTTCAGTTTTATTTTTACAAAAACTTTATATCATTAATTAATCTTATTTTTGTGTATTAAATACGCTTTTATGGATTTTATACAAAATATTAAAATTGCAGTTGATTCTGTTGTCTTTGGGTACAAAGATTCTACTTTACAAGTGTTACTGATAGAGCAAAAATTTGGAAGTCAAAATTCTTATTGGGCTTTGCCTGGTGGTTTAGTCAGAAATGATGAGTCATTATTACAAGCTGTTAAAAGAGAGTTAAAGGAAGAAACAAATGTTGAAATAGATTATTTAGAACAATTATATACTTTTGGAGACGATATCACTAGGGATCCAAGAAACCGTGTTGTTTCTGTTGCTTATTTTGCAATAGTCAATCCCGATAAATTTAATTTAATTGCTGATTCTGACGTTGATAATGTTTCATGGTTTGAGGTAGCCAAGATTCCTAACTTAGCTTTTGATCATAAAGAAATAATTCATAAAGCAATTGATCGTTTAAAAACAAAATTAGTTTACCAACCTATTGGTTTTGATTTATTGCCAAAAAAATTCCTTTTCTCTGATTTGGAGAATCTCTACTCTACAATTTTAAATAAAAAGATTGATAGACGAAACTTTAGAAAAAAACTTTTAAGCTTTAATGTTTTAGAAGAAACGAATGAGTTTAACAGTCCTAAAAGTGGTCGTCCAGGCAAGTTTTTTAAGTTTAAAAAAGAGGAATACAAAGCCTTAGAGAAAAATGGTTTTCATTTTGAAATTATATTAGCGTAAAAATAACGCAAAATATTTTGGGGTTGTGAAAAATAATTCTACATTTGTGTAAAATTAACACAAATAATTATGGTTCTTAATTTAGATAGTCAATTTACTCCATTAGGAAAAGATAATGAAATAGTTTTTCAAAGTTTCACATTTTCTGGTGGAGAACCACATATTAAAATAGTTTCTAAAATAGATTTTAATGAAGTAGTTACAATAACTCATCGTATAAATTCATTTAATGATTTAGGATTGTTCTGTCTTGCAGTTGATGCACTGAAAAGAATGGATGTGATGAAGATTAATGCATTTATTCCCTATTTTCCAGCGGCTCGACAAGATAGAGTTATGATACCAGGAGAACCTCTTTCAGTAAAAATTTATGCAGATATAATCAACAGTATGCATTTGAATAAAGTATTGGTGTTTGATCCTCATTCAGAAGTTACGCCAGCTCTTTTAAATAATTGTGAAGTGATAAGTAATCATGATTTCATTTTAAAAGTTACTAAAATGATTGGGAAAGAGATTTTATTAATATCACCAGATGGAGGAGCATTAAAGAAAATTTATAAAGTTTCTGAATATTTAGGTGGTGTTGATGTAATAGAATGTAGCAAGAGTAGAGATGTGAAAACAGGAAAATTATCAGGATTCAAAGTTTATTCAGAAGACTTACAGGGAAAAGATTGTTTAATTGTTGATGATATTTGTGATGGTGGAGGAACATTTATTGGTTTAGCAGAAGAATTAAAAAATAAAAACGCAGGTAATTTGTACTTAGCTGTAAGTCATGGTATTTTCAGTAAAGGTTTTGATGGTTTAAATGTATTTGAAAAAATTTACTCTACTAATTCTTTTAAGGATATTGATGATAATTTGGTAAAAGTATTACCATTAAAATAGAGTATGAAAGCAAACAAAATATATGGTGGTTTATTTGGTGTTGCCGTTGGAGATGCACTAGGAGTTCCTGTAGAATTTAAATCTAGGGAGTTTTTAAAAAGATTTCCAGTAGTTGATATGCAAGAGTATGGATCACATCATCAGCCAAAAGGAACGTGGAGTGATGATAGCTCCTTAACGTTTTGTTTAGCAGAGAGTTTATGTTATGGATATAATCTTGAAGATATTGCTTTGAAGTTTAAATCATGGTACAATTCAGAGATTTGGACACCACATGGCAGTGTGTTTGACATAGGAATTTCAACAAGAGAGGCAATTTATAGAATTTCAAAAGGTGAACAACCTCAATTGTGTGGTGGATTTGATGAAGAAGACAATGGAAATGGTTCGTTAATGAGAATACTTCCTTTAGTCTTTAACCTAAAACAAGAAGAAAATGTTAACATAATATACCAAAAAGTAAAAGAAGTATCATCTATTACTCATGCTCATTTTCGTTCCGTGTTTGCGTGCTTTATTTATGTAGTTTTTGCATTAGAATTAATTAAAGAGAAAGATAAATTTGAAGCATACAAAGAAGTTAAAATTAAACTCGGAAATTTCATTGCTAATAATAAGTTTAATTTAAAAGAGGTTCAATTATTTGATAGAGTTTTAAAGGCAAATATTTATGAATTTCATGAAGACAGTATTTATTCAAGTGGTTATGTTTTACATAGTTTGGAGGCAAGTTTATGGTGTTTGTTAAATTACAATACTTACGAAGAAACAGCTTTAAAAGCTGTAAACTTGGGTGGTGATACCGATACAACAGCAGCCATCGCAGGAGGATTGGCAGGATTACTATACGGTTACGAAAGCATTCCTGAAGAATGGATTAACATACTAGCTAGAAAAAAAGACATTACAAAACTATGTGATAAACTAAATCAGAAATATGAGATATAACATTCAAAACATTAATGTAGAAAATAAGTTTCTATTCTTTTGGGGGCATCAACCTTCAAAAGATGGAACAATCACAAAAACATGTTTTAGCCAATGGTGGGTAAGTAGTTTTATTGTTGATGGAATTGTATATAAAACGGCAGAACATTGGATGATGGCCAAAAAGGCTGAGCTTTTTGACGATAAAGAAATTTTGGATAAAATATTGAATTGTAAATCACCAGCGGAAGCTAAAAAATTAGGAAGAGAAGTCCGTAATTACAATAACGATTTATGGTTGAAAAAAAGATTTGAAATCGTAAAAGAGGGAAATTTTCATAAATTCAACCAAAATAAAAGTCTATAAGAGTTTCTTTTGAATACGAAAGATAGGATTCTTGTTGAAGCTAGTCCTGTTGATGCCATATGGGGAATTGGAATGGCAAGTGATAATGAAGATTCTAATAATCCAAATAAATGGAAAGGTTTAAATCTTCTAGGATTTGCTTTGATGGAAGTTAGAGATGAAATAAGATTACATGAAGATTAAAGTCGCACAAGAAGATATTACAAAAATTGAAACTGATGCAATTGTAAACGCAGCAAACACTTCTTTACTAGGTGGTGGTGGAGTGGATGGTACAATTCATAGAGCTGGCGGTAAAAAAATTTTGGAAGAATGCATTACAATTAGGAATAGACAAGGTGGTTGTGATGTTGGTGAAGCTGTGATTACTTCAGCTGGTGATTTACCTTCAAAATTTGTAATACATACTGTTGGACCTGTTTGGAGTGGTGATAAAGAAATTAAAAAAAATCTGTTAGCTCGTTGCCATACGAATTGTTTATTGATTGCAGAAAAAAACCAAATTGAATCAATAGCATTCCCAAGCATAAGTACAGGAATTTATAAGTTTCCAAAAGATGAAGCTGCAAAAATTGCAATTGAAACAGTCAGTAATTTTTCCTTTAAACATCTTAAAGAAATAATTTTTGTTTGTTTTGATGAAGAGAATTATAATTTTTATAAAAATTTAATAAAATAAAATATGAACCCATTACTATTAACAGACGGTTATAAAGTAGATCATAGGAGACAATACCCAAATGGGACGACACTTGTTTACTCCAATTGGACTCCAAGAAAATCAAGGATTGAAGCTGTTGATGAAGTTGTCTTTTTTGGATTACAATACTTCATTAAAAAATATATTTTACAAGACTTTAAAACCTATTTTTTTGACAAGCCAAAAGAGGAAGTTGTACAGAAATATGCACGCAGAATTAATAATTATCTAGGAGAGAATCAAGTTGGAGTTAGTCACATTGAAGCCTTACACGATTTAGGTTATATACCAATGGTTTTTAAGGCGTTACCTGAAGGTGTTTCCGTGCCAATTCGTACACCTATGTTTACGATGTATAATACAATTCCAGAGTTTTTTTGGTTAACAAATTATTTTGAAACGCTACTCTCAGCAGTAATTTGGATGCCTTGCAATTCTGCTACAATTGCAAAACAATATAGAAAAGTATTAGATAAGTTTGCAAAAGAAACGTCTTCAATCCCAGAGTTTGTTGACTGGCAAGCACATGATTTTTCTATGAGAGGAATGGCAGGAATTGAAGCTGCGGTAATTTCAGCAGCAGGACATTTATTGAGTTTTACAGGTACAGATACAATTCCAGCTATTGATTTTTTAGAAGAATATTATCAAGCGAATTCTAATGAAGAACTTATTGGTGGATCGGTAGCAGCCACAGAACATTCGGTAATGTGCATGGGAACAACAGAAGGAGAATATGATACTTTCAAAAGATTAATTAGTGAGGTTTATCCCAAAGGTATTGTGTCTATTGTTTCAGATACGTGGGATTTATGGAAAGTATTAACCGATTATCTTCCAAGATTGAAAAATGAGATAGTAACTAGAGAAGGTAAAGTTGTAATTCGTCCTGATAGTGGTGATCCTATTCATATTCTATGTGGAAATCCAAACGGAAAAACAGAGCAGGAACGTAAAGGAGTAGTAGAATTGCTATGGGATACTTTTGGAGGAACTACAAATGATAAAGGTTATAAGGAATTAATTCCACAAATTGGAGCAATCTATGGAGATAGTATTACAATTGATAGAGCTATTCAAATTTGTGAAGAATTAAAAAAGAAGGGATTTGCTTCAACGAATGTTGTTTTAGGAATTGGATCATTTACATACCAATATAATACACGTGACACTTTTGGATTTGCGATGAAAGCAACTTATGGAGAGGTCAATGGTGAAGGAAGAGCTATTTTTAAAGACCCCATAACGGATGATGGTACAAAAAAATCTGCAAAAGGATTAATGAAAATTGACTTAATTGATGGTAAATACATATTAGTTGACAATGTTTCTTGGAAAGAAGAAAATGAAGGAGAAATGAGAGAGGTTTTTAGAGATGGAAAATTACTTCTTGATTATACTTTGCAAGATATTCGAAAAAGAGTAAGACTATAAATAAAAAGGCTGATTTTAAAAAATCAGCCTTTTTATTTACTTCTTATAAAACAAATTATGCTCCACATATTCCCAAACTTCTTTGGGTAACATGGGTACAATATTTTTACCGTTTTTAATGCTTTCGCGAATGAAAGTAGAGGATAATTCAATCACAGGAGCACCAATTCTATGAATTTTGGGATGATTGGCAAATTGGTCATCCATTTCACCAGAATTTAATCTTGGATACACATAAATATCATGGTTTTGTAAAATAATTTCATAGTTTTTCCATTTGTGAAGCGAATTCAAATTGTCTTCACCCATGATTAATGAAAATTCATGATGTGGAAATTTCTCAAATAAATGAGCTAAAGTATTTACCGTATAATTGGGTTGAGGTAATTTAAACTCAATATCAGAAGGTTGAATTTTCGGAAAATCTTTAGTAGCCAAATGTACCATTTCTAAACGATGATAATCATCCAAAAGCGTACTCTTCTTTTTGTGAGGATTATGAGGTGTAACCACCATCCAAATTTGGTCTAAATCAGAATGTTCAGCCATGTGATTGGCAATAATCATGTGTCCAACATGTATTGGGTTGAATGTTCCGAAATATAGTCCGATTTTCATGATATCTTAATACTCAAATCTTAATACTATTTACTTATAAATTCCTTAACCAATTGATAAGCTTCTTCCTTAGCAGTATCTAAATCGTAATTTTTAATAATTTTGTCAAATTGTGGTGCAGTTGCTAATTCAACCGAAGCTTTTGCAATTCGCATGTTGATTTTGTCTTCGCTTTCTGTGGAACGCAATTTTAATCTTCTTTTTAATTCATCAACACTGGGTGGTTTTACAAAAACAGCTAGAGTTTCTTCTGGAAATTTATGTTTGATTCTCAATCCACCAACGACATCAATATCAAAAATCACATGTTTGCCTAAAGCCCATATTCTTTCAATTTCTTTCTTTAAAGTTCCGTAGAAGTTGTCCGTATAGACTTCTTCCCATTCCACAAATTCTTCGGCTTTGATATGAGCTTTGAACTCTTCCCATGAAATGAAATAATAATCTTTTCCATCGACTTCTGTTCCTCTGGGTTCACGAGTCGTACAAGAAATGGAGAATTCTAAATTTAATTCTTCTTTTTCTAATAAGTGTCTTACAATGGTTGTTTTTCCTGAACCTGATGGTGCTGAGAATACAAATAATTTTCCTTTGGTCATTGTGTTGTTTTTTGTAATCGAAAAACAAATTTTTTTCGATTTTGCTAATTTATTTCTTTAAAGGAAGTTCTCCAAATGTCATGGCAAATTCTTTTCCATCTTTCTTAAATTTTAAAGGTAATTCACCATTTTTTTCTAATCCCCATTCTTCTAACATATCTCCATTTACAAAAATCAAGGCTACATTTAAATCTGATTTTTTCTTTAAATCTAATAACCAATTTACATCTTCTTTAAGTTTCTTTTTTGAACCAGAATATTTATTCCAATTTTGAAAGATATAAAAGTCAGCTTTTGGCAATTGCTCTTTTGTAATGGTTGTACCATTTATATCTACTATTTTTTTTAAATAAGTAGCCATTTGTAAAGAATTTTCATCCTTACAAGGTGAGTAATTGGTGTTAAAGTTATTGAACGCACTTTGCATCTGAATTCCGCCACATTCTTCTGTTCCTAAATAACAATATTTTTCTCCTGAAGCACTAAAAAGTAATAATTCAGCATTCATACCTAGAACAATATTATTAATGATTTCCACTTCGTTTCCAGCTTCATCCACTTTCATGAAATATGTTGGAGTATCAGGTAAAACTTCTTTAAAGTAATTGTTTAATTCTTGTTTATTTTCAACTTTAGGGTTTTTGAAACCTGCCAAATTTTTAACCACAGTTCCACAGGACACAAAAGCAAGTGCAATTAAAAGTAATATTCCTTTCTTCATTCTAAAATATTAATACTTAATACTTCAATCTTAATGCTTTAAAGCACATTTAAAACTTGCTCCTTAATTTTCTCTAATTCATCCTTCATTTGCACTACTAATTTTTGCATTTCTGTATGATTGGATTTTGAGCCCATAGTATTGATTTCTCTACCAATTTCTTGTGTGATAAAGCCTAGTTTTCTTCCAAGAGCTTCTTCGTTTCTCATGGTTTCTAAGAAATAGTTTAAGTGGTTCCCTAAACGCACTCTTTCTTCTGTAATATCATATTTTTCTAGATAGAAAATTAATTCTTGTTCAAAACGATTTTCATCAATAGTAGCTTTTAACTCTTCTAAAGCTGTACGAAGTCTTGTTTTTACTGTTTCAACTCGTTCTGAATCATAAGAAACAGCTTCATTCATTAAGTTTTCAATATTCGAAATTCTTAATTCAAATTCTTTTTCTAAAGAAACTCCTTCATCACTTCTAAAAGTTGAAATATTATCTAAAGCTTCATTAATCACCTTTTCAATTTGAAGCCATTCGTTTTTATCAAGTTCTTCGCGTTCTGTTTTTAAAGCATCTGGCATTCTCACAGCCATTTTCATTAATTCTGTTTCATCTGCATTTGGAATCACTTCTTTCATTTGATTGATGTATCCTTTTACAATGGGTACATTTATCTTAGCTGAAGTTTCTTCACCAGTTACTTCGATATATAAAGAAAAATCAATTTTTCCACGTTCTAATCGCTGAGCAATAGAATTTCTAATTTGTAATTCCATTTCCCTATAAATAGAAGGAGTTCTAACATTTAAGTCTAATCCTTTGCTGTTTAATGATTTAATTTCTACGGTTATTTTTTTGTTTGGCAATTGCATAAAAGCTTTCCCAAAACCGGTCATTGATTGTATCATTCCTAATTTTTAATTGGTTTCAAAGATAAGAAAAAGTGTTCAGTGTTCAGTTTTTAGTGTTCAGTAGTTTTTGATTGCTTTTTATAAGTAACTAAAAAGACACCTACAAAAATTAAAATAGCTGAAATTATTTTGATAAAAGTAAGCTCATCTTTTTGTAGGCTAATCGCAATTATACTTGCAAATAAAGGTTGTAAATAGATAAAAATGGATAGAGTAGTAGGTTTCAATTCTTTTAAAGCCATTAAGTTGATTAAATAGGCTAAGAATGTGGTAAAGAGTACTACAAATCCAATATTAAAATAAATGGCTGTTGGAATGGTTTGCCAATTAATTTCGATAAATTCTCGATAGCCAAAGGGAATCACAAACAACAATCCAAAGGTGTAAATCCATTTCACAAACGTAAAAGGATGGTATTTTGAAATTAATTTTTTAACGACAATTAGATAAATTCCATATGAAGAGGCATTTACAAACACTAAAAAATTTCCGAAACTTGCATTTGGACTGTTCTGAATGTCTCTTCCGTAAAGGATTAAAATTGACGTTCCTGTTAAACCAATTATAATTCCAATTACTTTTTTGAGTTCGATTTTTTCTTTGATTAAAATCGCAGATAAAATCAACACCAAAATGGGAGTAGTAACCATGATTACTGAAGCACTAATGGGAGAAGTATAACTTAATCCTTTAAAAAAGGCCAATTGGTTTATGGCAACTCCAAACAAAGCTGCTGCCATAATTCTCGGAAAATCTTTTAAATCAATTTTTTCTTTAGGACCAAAAAAGGTTAGCAACCAAAATAAAAAGCAAGCCCCTAAAGCTCGAATTAAAATAAATCCGAAAGGTTGCACATAAGTAGGCATTACATCTTTGGCAACCGTGAAATTGGTTCCGTAAATTAAGGCTACAAATGTTGCTCCAATAATGGCTAAGGTTCTTTTAGACATTTTCCAGAGCTTTCATAACTTTTAAAATGTTGGGTTGCGAGTTTCCAATAAAAATTTCATTTTTTAGGATAAAAACAGGACGACTTAAAAAAGTATAATGTTCCAAAATCAAGGCTTTATAATCTTCTTCTGTTAAAGTTTGATTTTTTAGACCTCTTTCTTTATATAATTGTGCTCTTTTACTGAATAGAGCCTCATAACTTCCTGCTAATTCTCGCATCTGTTCTACTTGTTCAACAGTTATTTTGTCTTGGCGAATATCTTGAAATGCTAATTCAATTCCTTTAGGTAACGATTTTATAATCTTTCTACAAGTATCGCATGAAGCTAAATAATAAATTTTATCCATGGGTTTAAAATTTTTAAATTGAATGCAAAAATACGCTCTTTAGTGGCTATAAATTAGTAATTTTATAAAAAAATAGAGAAATGAAAACAACTTTTACGATTTGGGAAACCAGCAGAAATCTTTTTTTGAAATATATTGAAAATTATTCTTTGGAGCAATTAAATAGAATTCCTGAAGGATTTAGTAATAATTTAATTTGGAATATTGCTCATGTGATTGTTTCTCAACAAAAATTAGTTTATACTTTGTCAGGCTTACCGATGCACATTTCTCAAGAAATGATGGAAAAATATCAAAATGGATCAAGACCTGATGGGAAAGTTACGCAACAAGAAGTAGATGCTATCAAAAGTTTATTAATTTCAACCATCAATCAAACTAAATCTGATTTTGAGAATGGAATTTTTAAAGCATTTAATCCCTATCAAACTAAAACAGGATTTTATTTGGCTACACTACAAGAAGCTATTGAATTTAATAATTACCATGAAGGATTGCACTATGGAATTATGATGCAAATTAAAAAGTTTGTATAAAAAAATCCCAAACACCAATTTAATTGATATTTAGGATTTTACACAAATCAAAAATTATACAAATCAATTTTTAGGAAGTTATAGATTCTTCTTTTTCTTTGTCAATAATCAGGTATTCTTTTACAGGAATCCAGTTTATTTTGATGTTTTTACGCTTTTTAATGTATCTTTTAAATCGAAGCTTATACATGTCATAAAATATGATGATAACTAGTACTACACTGACTAGATAGAACATTTTAAAACCTAATTGCATATAGGTGAAACCAGCAAAAATGGCACCAGATAAATAGGCAATAGCAATAGCTAGTAATAATTTAGCTTTTCCTTTCAAGGCTTCATTGTTTCTGTACTCTTTTTTGGTAAACATGGAGAATAAAATACCTAAATCAGTTGTTGTTCCTGTTAAATGAGTTGTTTTTACGGTAAAATTAGAGATGCTTGCTGTTAATCCATTTTGTAAACCCATAGCAAAAAGCATTAGTGCTAAAAGTGTTTCCGTTTCTACCAATGTTTCTTGATAGAATAATTGGCCATAAATACCAACAGTTACCAGACAGATTATTTCTAATAGAATAGGTACAGAATGAGCTAAATAGGCGTTTTTTTTGTTGAAATGAATAACAATAAGATTAGAAACAAAACTGCCTAAGAAGAACAAAAAAATCCAAGAGAAAACTACGGCAATTTGATAAAAATTTCCTTTGACAATCTCTGAAGCTAAAATGGCATAATGACCTGTTACGTTAGAGGAAAAAGAGAAAAATAATAACAGAGAGCCAATATTTACCATTCCAGCAGAAAAAGCAGTTAGAGTTCCTAATTTTATGTTGTCTGCTAATGATCTACTGTTGCTGTATTTTCTTAACATATTAATTTATTTTTTCAAAGGTTAAACGGGCAATGCCACTTGTGTGTTTATCTGTGTCAAAGTTCAAAACCAGCCTATTATCTGAGAGTTCAGTTAAGTTATAATGTTCAACGTTATTGTCGTCATATTTTAACTCCAAAATGTTACCTCTTCCTTTCATACACCAATTTACTTCTTTAGTGTAATCAACTCCTTTTAATAGCAATTTGCCATCTGGTTGAAAAATCCATTTTTCAGCTTTGTGAATGACTAATTTTTCTCCAATTCTATCCTTGACATAGTTTTTTACTGCTTTGTAGTCAGCACTAACTGTGTCATTTTTTAAAACTTTTTCGTATTCCCAAACTAATTCATTCCATTCGCCTTCAATAGTCTTTTCTGGGTTTTTTGACAGGTGTATCAAGACTAAAAATAGCATAAAACCTACGCCGAAAAAAGATAAATATTTATACACAAGCTTCATGATTTCAGGGTTGTTACTATCCAATAGAAATTTGACTAAATACTTCTGCTACTTTTCCTTTTTCAGGAGAAGCTGTTTGGATAGTGGTGTTAATTGTGATGGGGTTTATGTTACACTTTTTTATGAAACGCAATAAACTGAAACTGTTTTTATGGCTGAATGAAGGGGTTGCATCAGTCATGATAATTTCATCCACCTTGTTAACTTCAATGTAGTTATTAAATGAAGAAACAGTGTAACCAGAAAACAAGTCGGTTTTTATCGAATTTATCTGAGAAGCAAATTTATTTTTAATTACTTCACAAGCTTCTTTAAATTCTGGTGACGATAGTGTATTTATTTGTTGGAATTTAGAAAAAAACAACAAATCCATAATGGAATCATTTAGACTAAATCCATGCAAAAGAATAATATCATAAGTATTATTTGATGCATTGGCACTTAAAATTGATTTTAAAACACTAAGCGATTGAACCGTAAAGTCTGTAGGAATTAAAATGGTCTTTTTCATAGCTTCTAAATTGTTTAAAATTTATGATACAAATGTAGAAGCACGAAGTTAGAGTCACTTTAATGCAGGATTAGAATGTAATTAAAATATAGAGATTGAGATTAAAATAGAATTAGAAAACTATAAAATTTAGTTAATAGTCTTAATTTTTTCTAAAAACAGCGATTTAAAGACCGAGTGATTGCCAAGTTGGTAAGGTTATTTGGACCGTTGTTCCTTCGTTTTCAATGGAATTAACGATTAGTTTTCCGTTGTGCATTCGTATGATGTTCCTTGATAGAGGAAGTCCAATTCCATATCCTTCATAATTTTTGGTGTTTGAAGCTCTGAAAAAAGGATCGTAGATATATTTTATTTCATTCATTGGAATACCTATACCAGTATCTTTAATAACGATATAGATAAAATCATCTGATGCTCCAATTGAAATAGTTACCGTATTAAAGTTGGAATATTTACAACCATTACTTATAATGTTACTTAAGGCTAAATGAAGCAATTGCTTGTTTCCATTTACTTTTAATTTAATAGGATTTTCAGGGAGAAGCTCAATGTTAACGAAAATATTGTTTTTGGTATTTAAAGTTTCTAAATTTTCTTTTACATCCCAAATTAATTCATCAATTCTCAATTTTTCAAATTTTTGTACTTTGCCATTGAAACCCGTTTGGGCTAAAAATAAAAGAGCCTTAGTCTTATTGTCTAATTTTTCAGCTTCTTGAGATATAATTTTTAAGGATTCAACATACTCATCGCTATTTCTTGGCTTTGAAAGTGTAACATCAGCTTCACCAATAATTGCTGTTAAAGGGGTTCTAAGTTCATGAGAGGCGTTGCTGATAAAATTATTTTGGGTTTCAAATGAAGTTTCAATTCGGTCCAACATTTGATTGAATGTTCTAACCAATTCATTTAATTCATCATTAGTGTTGTTGTCGTTTAGTCTTAGATAAAGATTTTCAGAACTGATTTCTTTTACTTTTTCATTAATAATGGTAATTGGTTTAAAAATATTCTTGGAATAGTAGAAAGAAATGTAAAGCAAAAGTAAAAAGGCAGCACCAATAGCAAAAAGTAGCGTTTGAATTAAGTTTTGAGCTTGGTTCATCTCAAAATAATTTTCTGCAGCTGTGATTACAATAAAATTTTCATTATTTGATGCATAGCGAATGCCTTTGTATAAGAATTTTTTATCAACAAATTTGGCATTTCCCTTATCGACAACCTCTTTGAAAAAAGAAACAGGAAGACCAATTTTTTTGGATTCATTGATGAAGTCATTCCTTTTTTTAATAGGAATAAAAAAATCTTTTTGGTGTGGAAGTTTTTCGGCAGTACTCAAATCATAAACTGCACTAGTGATTTCATCGTTCTCTTTATCTAATTGCTCTTTAGCAACTTTAAAAGCTCTTGCTTCTAACAATTTAAACAGGTAATCTTCTGAATATTTAGATACAGAATTGTATATGAAAATGCTAAAAAGAAATATTACTATCAAGAATGGGATAAGTAACAAGAGAATGTTTTTGGATTGTCTTTTCATTGACCTGATAGTTTTAACTTTCTTTCAATACATAACCCATTCCAATTACCGTATGAATTATTTTTTCGTTTTGATTGATATCAATTTTTTTTCTAAGATAATTTACATAAACGTCAACCACATTTGTGCCTAAATTATAATCTATTCCCCAAACCGCTTCCAAAATTTCAAACCTAGATAAAACTTTGTTTTTGTTTTTCATAAAGAAAAAAAGTAATTTATATTCCGTCGAAGTAAGTGAGATTTCTTCACCATTTCGTGAGACACTTTTGCTGTAATCGTCTAAAAACAAGTCATTGAAGGAGTAAGTATAATTTTTGTTGTTGGTATCATTTTTTTTTGGATTCGCTTTTGATCGTCTCAATAAAGATTTTATTCTAGCTACTAATTCTATGAATTTAAAAGGTTTAACCAAATAATCATCAGCACCATTTTCCAGCCCTAAAACGATATTTTCTGGGGTTCCAAGAGCGGTTAAAAATAAGATAGGAACATCTTGGTTTTTTTGACGGATGGCTTTGCAAACATCCAATCCATTCATCTCAGGAAGCATAATGTCCAATACAATCAAATCAAAATTATTATCTAAAGCTAGTTGAAGACCAGATTTTCCATCAAAGGCAATACTTATTTCAAACCCTTCTTCAGTGAGTCCTTTTTTAATAAACGAAACAACCGAGACTTCATCTTCTACAACAAGAATTTTTTTCATATTAAGGAATAGATAATAAAACTTTAGGAAAACTTTGGCACTAAAGTTTCGTTGCAAATTAAAAAAAATCCTCCAAACTTAATACCTTTGTAACTTAAAATTAAGAAAAATGAAATTCAATACCAAAACTATACACGGAGGTCAACATCATGAAAAAGTAACAGGATCAGTAATGCCACCTGTCTTTCAAACATCAACTTACGCTCAAACAAGTCCAGGGAAACCTGTTGGTGAATATGAGTATTCAAGAGCAGCAAACCCAACTAGAACCGCTTTAGAGGATGCTTTAGCGAGCATAGAAAATGGAACAAGAGGATTGGCATTTGCGTCAGGTTTAGCAGCAACAGACTCAGTAATGAAATTGCTTAAACCAAACGATGAAGTTATTGCAATGGATGATTTATACGGTGGAACATATAGAATGTTTGCAAGAATTTATCAAGATTTTGGAATTAAATTCCATTTTGTTGATATGACTGATCTAGAGAAATTAGAATTTTTAATCAACGAAAACACCAAATTAGTATGGGTAGAAACGCCAACTAATCCATTGATGAAGTTAGCGGATATTGCTGAAATTTCAAAAATTACTAAAAAACATAACTTACTTTTTGCGGTTGATAATACTTTTGCTACACCTTATTTGCAAAAACCATTAGATTTAGGAGCTGATATTGTTATGCATTCAGCAACAAAATATTTAGGCGGTCATTCGGATGTTATTGCTGGTGCTTTAGTGGTTAAAGACAAAGAATTAGGCGAGAAATTACATTTTGCTCAATTTGCAACAGGAGGAACCCTAGGTCCAATGGACAGTTATTTGGTGTTAAGAGGAATTAAAACTTTACACTTAAGAGTACAACGTCATTCTGAAAATGGTGAAAAAGTAGCACAATACTTGAGCAGTCATCCAGCAGTAAAAAGAGTTTATTATCCAGGTTTAGAAAATCACCCAAATCATGATATTGCTAAAAAACAAATGATTGGCGGTTTTGGAGGAATGGTAACTTTTACATTCAATTCTGGAAAAATGGAAGATGCTGTGAAATTTTTAGAAAAAGTCAAAGTATTTACCTTAGCTGAATCATTAGGTGGTGTGGAATCGTTAGCAAATCACCCAACAACTATGACTCATGCTTCTGTTCCTGCAGAGAAAAGAGCTGAAATCGGAATTACAGATGATTTAGTTCGTTTAAGTGTTGGAGTAGAAGATATAGATGATTTATTAGCTGATTTAGAACAAGCATTAGCTTAAATATACCATAAAATAAGTTTTAAAAAACCATCTTTACCCATTGGTAGTGATGGTTTTTTTCTTAAATTCATAAACAAAACCAATACCCATGATTTGTTTCAATTGAATTTTTGGGCCTTTTGTAATTTGCATTCCATCTTGTTCTTCTTTAGCTTTTATATCATCATCATAGATGAGCTGAGTACCTAAACTGGCTTTTACATAATCATTTATTGTCATTTCAACTTGTAGCTGCCAGTCAACATCAATGTTCCCAAAGTTATTCAAATAATCAGAATATAAAGTGAGTCGATGCTCCAAAACCATATTTTTATAAACTTCTTTTTTCCATTGATTGTTGATTAGAATACCAATTTCATTGCGGTATTTTTTTCCTTTAGTAAGGAGATTGCCATTACTATCATAGATAGCTTTGTCAACACCAAAGGCACCTTGATTGGCTAGCCTTTCATCAAATACTAATGTTGTTTTTTGTGTCAAAGGAGATAAGTATAAATTTAAATTTAAATCTTTTCTTGAGTATTCTGATCCAATACCTAAAAAGATATACGCAGGAGCAAAAGGTTTTGAAATGGCCAAACTGGTATTTGGATAGGAATAGCCATTAGCAAATTGTGTTTGAAAATTGAATTTGCCTGCATAGTACCAATGAGTGAGAGAATCTTTTTTATACCCAAATGTGGAATTGATTTGAAACTGATCATCTGTTTTTCTTAGTTCTTGACCTTCTTGTTTGTTGATACCATAGCGCATAATTAATTCGTTTTTCCAGTTCACTTTGTCCGTTTCATAATCCCTGTTGAAGTTGCCTTTTATTAAACCAGAAATTGAATTGTTTCCACCAGCATTCCAATTTACAAATGAAATTTGAGAAATATCTAATCCAATTTTGTTTTTCGATTCCCAATGAGTTATGGTGTCGGGCAATTTAGTTTGAATAATTTGTGCTATAGAGACATGATTGAACAGTAAAAATGTAACTAATAAAAGAGCTTTTTTAAACATGATTAAATTTTTGTAATGGTATGTAATATAGATACAACGTCAATTTTGCAAATCTGTTGTAATTCAGAAATTTTTCCCTGTTCTATGAAGTTATCAGGAATACCTAAATTTATGATTTTATTGTTAAATGTATTTCTAGAAACATATGAATTAATCATGCTCCCAAAACCACCAGTAACAACTCCATCTTCTACAGTTATTACTTTTGGGTATGTATTAAAAATAACGTTTAGTTTTGCTTCATCCAAAGGTTTAACAAAAGGAAAATGATAATGCGATACAATATGAGTTTTATCTAATTTTTCAATTGCTTTTTCAACATTTGTTGCAATAGTTCCTGTAGAAAGAATAGCAATTTCTGTCCCTTTTTGTAAGCATTTAGAAGTCGCAATTGCTATAGTCTCAAAAGGTTTTTTCCATTCTACAATTTCTCCTCTTCCTCTAGGGTATCGAATAGCAATTGGATGATCTAACCCTTTGGAAGCTGTAAACATAATATTTCGCAATTCAATTTCATCTTTTGGAGCGCAAATAATCAAATTAGGGATACAATTTAAATAAGCTAAATCAAAAACTCCATGATGTGTTGCTCCATCTTCACCTACCAAGCCAGCTCTATCTAAACAAAAAATGACTGGTAAATTTTGCAGTGCTACATCGTGTATAATTTGATCATAAGCACGTTGTAAAAAAGTGGAATAGATGTTACAAAAAACAACCATTCCTTGAGTAGCCATTCCAGCGGCTAGCGTAACAGCGTGTTGCTCGGCAATGCCTACATCAAAAGCTCTTTCAGGAAAAGCATCCATCATGTATTTCATGGAACTTCCGCTGGGCATGGCAGGAGTAATTCCAATAATTTTTTTATTTTTTTCGGCTAATTCAACTAATGTATGACCAAAAACATCTTGAAATTTTGGGGGTAAATTTTCTTCATTTTTGGGGTGAATTTTACCTGTTTTTGCTTCAAATTTACCAGGAGCATGATATTTCACTTGGTCTTCTTCAGCTAATTGTAACCCTTTGCCTTTTGTGGTAATTACATGTAAAAATTTTGGTCCTTTTACCTTCTTTAATCGTTCTAATTCAGATAACAATTTAGGTAAATCATGACCATCAATTGGCCCTGAATAATCAAAATTTAAGGACTTAATTATATTGTTTTGTTTTGGATTTTTCCCTTCTTTAACAGCAGTTAGATAATTTTTCAAAGCTCCAACACTTGGGTCAATTCCGATAGCGTTATCATTTAAAATCACCAATAAATTAGCATTTGTAACTCCTGCATGATTTAGACCTTCAAAAGCCATTCCACTTGCAATTGAAGCATCTCCTATGACTGCTACATGTTGTTTTTCAAAATCACCTTTTATTTGGGAAGCTATAGCCATTCCTAAAGCCGCAGAAATTGAAGTAGAAGAATGTCCAACGCCAAAAGTGTCGAACTCACTTTCACTTCTTTTTGGAAAACCCGAGATGCCGTTTAAAGTTCTATTGGTCTCAAAAACATCTTTTCTTCCTGTTAAAATTTTGTGACCATAAGCTTGATGACCTACGTCCCAAACCAGTAAATCATTAGGAGTGTTAAAAACATAATGAAGAGCAATTGTTAATTCTACAACACCTAAACTTGCTCCTAAATGGCCTTCTCTTTGCGAAATAATATCAATAATAAAATCACGCAACTCTTTGGCAAGTTGGGGTAATTGATTTGGAGATAGTAGCTTCAAATCATTAGGGTTGTTTATTTGCGAAAGTAAATTTTCTTTCATTTCACAAAAGTACTAACTTGAAATTGTATTTTTGCAATTATGATGGATATTTTCACCGACGAATATTTTATGAAGAAGGCTTTGCAAGAGGCTGAAACTGCTTTTGAAAAAGGCGAAATTCCTGTTGGAGCAGTGATTGTTATTGACAATAAAATCATTGCAAGGACGCATAATTTAACTGAAATGTTAAATGACGTTACAGCTCATGCTGAAATGCAAGCCATAACTAGTGCAGCCAATTTTATGGGAGGAAAATATTTGAAAGATTGCACACTCTATGTTACACTTGAGCCTTGTCAAATGTGTGCTGGAGCTCTATATTGGAGTCAGATTTCAAAAATTGTATTTGGTGCTTCCGATGAAAATAGAGGTTTTACAAGAATGGGTACTCAGTTGCATCCGAGAACAACTGTTGTACAAGGTGTTCTAGAAAAAGATTGTGCGCTGTTGATGCGTGCTTTCTTTAGAACTAAAAGATAATTTTTGTAAGGTAAGCTTTAAATAATTTTATATCTTTAGACAATAATAATATCCTTGTGAAGTTTTGTTATTGTTTCTTTTATCTTTGAATCTTTAAATCTCATCAGCATGAAACTAAATCGCTATTTACAGTTAATTCTATTGTTAATTGTAAGCTTTTCTTGTGGAAAAAAATCAGAAAATTTCAATTCCGATTTTAATTTGTATAAAGATTATATTCTCAATTTTAGTTCAGGTTTGGTGTCAGCAAATTCTGACATTAGAGTAGTTTTAGCTTTTGATAAAAAAGAATGGACAGCTAATCAAGAATTAGACAGCGATTTGTTTTCAATTTCACCAAGTATAGATGGGAAAGTAGTGGCACTTTCTTCTAATACTATTGCATTTGTTCCCTCCAAAAAATTAGAACAGGATACAGAATATCAAATAACTTTTCATTTAGAAGATGTTAAAGATGTTCCCAAAAAAATAGAAGAATTTAACTTCACTATAAAAACTATTAAACAAGATTTTTTAGTCAATACACTAGATTTGCAGTCTTACAGCAAAGAATATCAATATCTAAATGCTACTATTTCATTTAGTGATAATATCGATATAGAATCGGCTAAAAAGATTATTAAAGTCAAACAAGGTGATAAAGATTTAAAAATAAAATTTGATAAAGAACTATCAAATCCAAAAGAGTATAAGTTTGTCATTGATAGTATTCAAAGAAAAGTAGAAGATAGTAAAATCAATATCCTTTGGGATGGTTCGGCTTTGGATATTGACCAAAAAGGGGAAGCAGAATTTGAAATTCCTGGGAAAAATAATTTTAAAGTTATTGCAGCTGAAGTCCAGCAAGACAACGCCCAAGTCTTGTGGATTAATTTTTCTGATCCTATAAAGAAAGGACAGAATTTAGATGGTTTGGTTCAGGTAGAATCGGCTTCAAATTTAAAATTTGCCACAGCTGGAAATCTTTTAAAAGTATTCTTTACTGAATCTTTAAAAGGTGAACTTATGGTGGAAGTTTTTCAAGGTATTCAGAGCGAAGACGGTTATAAAATGAAAAAAGATTTTGCTCAAAAAGTAACTTTTGATCAAGTAAAACCTGAAATTAGATTTGTAAAAAGTGGCACAATATTGCCAAGCTCTAACAACTTAAAAATCAATTTCGAAGCCGTTAATCTGAAAGCAGTTGATGTAAAAGTATATCAAATTTACAAAAACAACATACTTCAATTCCTTCAATATAACGAAATAAACGGAAGTCAAAACCTAAGGAATGTAGCACTTCCAATTGTAAAACAAACCATAACCCTAAAAACGAATAATCTAGCAAACTATGGCAATTGGAATGCTTATGCATTGGATTTATCCAAAATTATTTCGGTCGATCCAGGTTCTATTTATAGAGTTGAATTATCTATAAAAAGGAAATATTCCCTGTATAAATGTGCAACATCTACTGTTGAAGAAGAGGAAGAAGAAACAGAGGAAGACGATGAAGTGAGAACCAATCAATATTATTATGACGATTATTATTATGATGATTACAATTGGAATGAGAGAGACGATCCTTGTTCAAATTCATACTATTATAACAACAAAATTTTCACCAATGTAATTGCAACTGATTTAGGAGTTATTGCCAAAAGAGGAGAAAATGGTTCTTATACATTCGCAGTAAATAATATAGTATCTACTGAACCTGTTTCTGGAGCCACAATTGATTTATATAATTTTCAGCAACAAAAATTAGCTTCAACAGCCACAAATGGTGACGGTTTAGCTAACGCAGATATTTCTAAATATGCTTATTTTGCCATAGTCACCAAAGACAAAAGTACAACTTACGTAAAATTAGATGAAGGACAATCTCTTTCTGTAAGTAATTTTGATGTGGGTGGTGAACAATTGCAAAAAGGACTAAAAGGTTACATCTATGGAGAAAGAGGTGTTTGGCGTCCAGGTGATACTTTACACATTGTATTTATGTTAAACGACAATGAAAGTAAATTAGAAAAAACACACCCCATAAAATTCAAATTGTCTAATCCACAAGGAAAAGCAATGTATGTTGCAGTTCAAAAGTACAATGAGAATAATCATTATAAGTTCAAAGTAATAACTAAAGATTCCGATATTACAGGGAATTGGGAAGCCAAAATATCTATTGGTGGCGTTCATTTTTACAAAAGCATTAAGATTGAAACCATAAAACCCAACCGTCTAAAAATTAAAAATAGTTTTGCTGATGGAAATTTATCTGGTAATAAAACTAATAACGGAACCATTGAAGTAGCTTGGTTGCATGGTGCAATCGCAAAAAACCTAAAAGTAGATATGCAGGCTAAATTCATGCAACAGCTGACTACTTTTAAAGGCTTTTCGACCTACGATTTTGATGATGAAGTTCGAAAATTTTCGACTGAAGAGGTAAATGTTTTTTCTGGAAAAGTAGATGATTATGGAAAGACAAATGTCTCCATTCAGCCTAAAATAACGAATCAAGCACCTGGTAAATTAAAAGTTGTTTTTCAAACCAAAGCTTATGAAAATGGGGGAGATTTCAGTACAGATGTGGTAACCGCAACTTTTTCACCTTATAAAACTTATGTAGGAATAAAAAGCCCAGAGCCCAACAAATACGGCATGTTAGAAACCGAAAAATTGAATCGTTTCGATATTGTTTCTGTAGATGAAAATGGTAAGCCAAAAGCAGTAAAAAATCTTGAAGTTCGTGTTTATAAAGTAGATTGGCGTTGGTGGTGGAATAGTGCAGGAGACGATCTGTCTAAATATAATTCCTCACAAGTTACAACGGCTTACAAGAATTTCAATGTAAGTACAAATGCTTTAGGAAAAGCAAGTGTGCAATTTAAAGTTTCCGAAAACGATTGGGGAAGATATTTAATCAGAGTGGTCGATAATGAAGGAGGTCACGCCACCAGTAAAACTGAAATTATCGATTGGCCAATTTGGTCAGGAAAATCAAAAACAGGAGACGCTTCAACCGCAAATATGTTGGTTTTTACTTCCGATAAAACAAAATATGCAGTTGGTGAAAAAGCAACCGTTTCCTTTCCATCAAGTCAAGGTGGAAGGGCTTTGATTTCTATTGAAAATGGTTCTAAAGTAATCTCTTCTTTTTGGGCAATGACCACGAAAGGAGAAACAAAAGTTGAAATTCCTGTAACATCACAAATGGCTCCAAATGTGTATGTAAACATTTCTTTATTAAAACCTCATGCTTCAACTGTAAATGATACGCCAATTAGAATGTATGGAATTTTACCGATTGAAGTGGTTGATAAAAACACAGTTCTTCAACCTCAAATTACGATGGCAAGTGTTTTGAAACCTGAAACTAAAACTACTATAAAAGTAAGTGAAAAAGAAGGAAAAGAAATGACTTACACGCTAGCTATTGTGGATGATGGTTTATTAGATTTAACCCGTTTTACAACTCCAAATGCATGGGATAAATTTTATGCTCGACAAGCTTTAGGCGTAAAAACTTGGGATGTTTATGACGATGTAATTGGTGCGTATGGCGGGAAAATAAACCAAATTTTCAGTATTGGTGGTGATGAAGATTTAGGTGGTGGAAATGCTAAAAAAGCCAATAGATTTAAACCAGTTGTAATTTATTTAGGCCCTTTCAAATTAGAAAAAGGACAAACAAAATCACATACAGTTACCTTGCCAAATTATATTGGTTCAGTTCGAACGATGGTTGTAGCTGGTGATGCTAAAACAAACGCTTATGGAAGTGCCGAAAAAACAACTCCAGTAAGAAAACCTTTGATGGTGCTGGCTTCTGTACCAAGAAAAATTTCTCCAAATGAAAAAGTTACGTTGCCAATCACTGTTTTCGCAATGGAAAATCATGTGAAAAATGTAACCGTTCAATTGAAAACCAACAATGCGGTTCGATTATTATCTGCTTCAAAACAGAATGTAAGTTTTAGTGCTCCAGATGAAAAAATGGTCTATTTTGATTTAGAAGTAGGCAATGTTTTAGGAATCGGAAAAATAGAAGTAATTGCCACATCAGGAAAAGAAAAAGCTACTTACGAAGTAGAATTAGATGTTACCAATCCAAATCCAATAACCAATGATTTTGTAGATGTGGTGGTGGAGCCTAATTCAAGTAAAACCATTCAATGGAATACCTTTGGAGTGGACGGCAGCAACAAAGCCAGATTGGAAGTTTCTTCTTTTCCAACAATCGATTTTAACGGTCGAATTCAATATTTGATTCAATATCCTCATGGTTGTGTAGAGCAAACAACATCTAGTGTTTTTCCTCAATTGTATTTGGGTGATGTGATGGATTTAGACAGCACTAGAAAAGCTGAAATGCAAAAAAACATCAACGCTGGAATTCAAAAATTAGGTGGCTTTCAACAAGTAAATGGCGGATTGTCATATTGGCCAGGAAGTTCTGGTGCAGACGATTGGGGAACTTCTTACGCAGGACATTTCTTAATTGAAGCGGAGAAAAAAGGGTATGTTTTGCCAATTTCCTTCAAACAAAAATGGATTTCATACCAACAAGCAGAAGCCAAAAAATGGAGGTTTAATCAGCAACATCACAATGATTTTGCCCAAGCTTATAGGTTATATACTTTGGCTTTAGCAGGTGTTCCAGATAAGGGTTCTATGAATCGTTTAAGAGAAACTTCTGGAATTTCTAATGAATCTAAAATAAGACTAGCAGCAACTTATGCTTTAACAGGACAAAAAAACACGGCTTTAGCTTTGTTAAATGCAACTTCGGTTGATGATACATATGACAGCTATTATTATTACTACGGTTCTTCTGAAAGAAATAAAGCTATGCTTTTAGAAACTTATTTGTTGGTAAATGATAATCAAAAAGCGTTCAGTTTAGCTACAAAAATTGCCAATTCACTTTCGTCTAAGAATTATATGAGTACACAAACCACAGCGTATTGTTTGTATGCCATGTCTAAATTTGCTATTAAAAATGGTGGAAGAGGAATCAATGCATCTTTCACAAATAATGGAAAATCAGAAACTATAAACTCTAATAAATCTATTGCTGATAGAAAACTAATTGTAAGAAATGGCTCTAATAGCGTGACCATCAAAAACAACAAAGACAACACCATTTATATACGTGTTCTAAACAGCGGAATTTTGCCTGTAGGCGAAGAGAAAGTGATGCAAAATAACTTCTTTGGAAACATTACATTCAAGACTAGAAATGGTAACGCAATTTCTTTAAATGAAATCAAACAAGGAACCGAAATTGTGGCTCAAGTTACTATCAGAAATCAATCGAATGATGACATTGATAATGTAGCTTTATCACAAATCATTCCGTCAGGATTTGAAATTATGAATTCACGTTTTACAGATTTTGGTGATTTTGCTCAAAATAAGGCTGATTATATCGATATTCGTGACGATGGAACACAATTCTATTTTGGACTTCGTGCCAATGAATCAAGAACTTTTACAGTTTTATTAAACGCTACTTATTTAGGAGATTATTATTTCCCAGGTATTCAATGTGAAGCTATGTACGACAATAATTATATAGTTAGAACAAAAGGACAATGGGTGAAAATTGTAAAGGATTAACAGATTGAAAGACCTGACAGGTTTCCAAAACCTGTTAGGTCTAATCAAAAAATAATGAGTAAAAACTTAAAAAAACCTGTTAGGTTTATTCAAAACAACAAAATAAAAACTACCATCATCTTTATTTTGATGGTAGTTTATTACTTTTCATTACCCAGAAAATTATTTGAAGACAATTACGCAACCGTAATCGAGAGTAAAGACGGACAATTATTAGGAGCTAAAATTGCTAAAGATGGACAATGGCGTTTTCCTGAAAGTGATAGTATTCCCAAAAAGTTTAAAGAATGTATCATTGCTTTTGAAGACCAGCATTTCTCCCAACATTTTGGATTTAATCCAGTTTCTATGTATCATGCTTTTTTGCAAAATCGAAAAGCCAATAAAGTAGTTCGAGGTGGAAGTACACTAACACAACAAGTCATCAGATTACATCGAAACGGAAAAAGTAGAAGTTATTTCGAAAAAATAATCGAACTCATTTTAGCTACTCGTTTAGAGTTTAGACATTCAAAAGATGAAATTCTACAATTATATACGGCTCACGCACCTTTTGGAAGTAATGTTGTAGGATTGGAAATGGCATCGTGGAAATATTTTGGGTTGCAACCCAATCAATTGTCTTGGGCAGAAGCCGCAACTTTAGCGGTTTTACCCAATGCACCAAGTTTAATTTATCCAGGAAAAAACCAAGAGCGATTGCTTAAAAAACGAAATATTTTGCTTAAAAAGCTATTTTTAAATAAAGTAATTGACCAAGAGACGTATGAATTAGCACTTGAAGAAACTTTACCACAAAAACCTTTTGATGTACCACAAATTGCTCCTCATTTACTCGAAAAAATAGCCAAAACAAATCGTGGTGAAAAGATTAAAACGACAATCAATACGCATGTTCAAGAACAAGCCAGTGAAATTGTAAGGCAATATTATAATTTGTACAAACAAAACCAAGTGTATAATATTTCGGTGTTAGTTGTTGAGGTAAAAACTAGAAATGTAATAGCTTACGTTGGAAATAGTCCAACCGACAAAAATCACCAAAAAGATGTAGATATTATTACGGCTCCAAGAAGTACTGGAAGTATTCTGAAGCCTTTTTTATATGCTTCCATGCTTGATGATGGGGAACTTTTACCCAATACTTTAGTTCCAGATATTCCAACCCAAATTTCTGGATATTCTCCACAAAATTATAATTTGACTTTCGACGGAGCTGTTCCTGCAAGTAGAGCTTTGTCTCGTTCATTGAATATTCCTGCTGTTTTGATGCTTCAGGACTATTCAGTCAATAAGTTTTACGAGCAATTGCAAAAATTAAAATTAAAGGATGTAAACAGACAACCCAGTAATTATGGTTTGTCTTTAATTTTAGGTGGTGCCGAATCGAGTTTATGGGATTTGTGCAATGCTTATGCCTATATGTCAAGCACCTTAAATCATTATAAAAAATTTAATGGTGAATATCGAACCAATGAATTGAGCGGTTTAAATGTTAATTCCAACAATGAGATAGATTTTGGTAAACCAACACGACAAAAAAATGTGTTTGGAGCTGGAGCCATTTGGCAAACATTCAATGCCATGAAAGAAGTCAACCGACCAGAAGGTGACGAAGCTTGGCAATTTTATGATTCTTCGTTAGAAATAGCTTGGAAAACAGGAACCAGTTTTGGGAGCAGAGATGCTTGGGCAATTGGAGTAACCCAAGATTATGTTGTTGGAGTTTGGGTAGGCAACGCAACTGGTGAAGGAAGACCTTTGTTAACTGGAGTTGAAAGTGCAGCACCTGTTTTATTTGATGTTTTTCATTTGTTGCCCAGATCCAAATGGTTTGAAATTCCTTATAATGATTTAGAGGAAGCTAGTGTTTGTAGCGTTTCAGGCTATTTGGCTCAAGAAAATTGTCCGTCCAAAAAACAATGGATTCCAAAAACAGCTAAAAAAACAGAAAATTGTCCGTATCATAAATTAATTCATTTGGATAAAAGTGAACAGTTTAGAGTGAATTCCACTTGTGAGAGTGTAGATGCTATGGTTTCAAGATCATGGTTTGTTTTGCCGCCAGTTATGGAATGGTATTATAAAAGCAACAACCCAAATTACATGATTTTACCACCATTTAGAGCAGATTGTGTTTCAAATGCAGATGAAAAAGTAATGGATTTTATTTATCCAAAGGCGAACACTAAAATCATTTTAACCAAGAATTTCGAAAGTAAACTACAACCAGCCATTTTTAAAGTTGCCCATACCAATAGAGAAACAGAACTTTTTTGGTATTTAGACGATACTTATTTAGGCAACACCAAAACTTTTCATGAAATGCCAATTTCAGCTAAAACAGGTTTTCATATGATAACAGTTGTTGATGAATTGGGTAATGAAATTAGACGAAAGGTTGAGTTTGAGCAATAAAAAAACCGTTTAGAACTGAATCTAAACGGTTTGATTTTTTTTACACTAATTTTATTCAGTGTTACTTGATTTCCTTTCCTTTGTCGTCAAAGAAATGGTATTCAAGATACGTGTAAGCGTCACGAGGTATAATTTTCACCCATTTTTTATGTTCAAAAAACCATTTTGAACGTATTGATGGAAAACCTTTTTCAAGGTATGCTCCCACAAAAGGATGCACATGAAGTGTAACTTTTTTATGGGATTTAATAATTTTTTCAAGGTCAAACGCAATTTTATCTATAATCAAAATTGGAGCTTCTATTTCCCCGTTTTCATTTGGGTCTTCTTCTCTTGTTTTGATATTTACTTCTGGTCTAACTCTTTGTCTAGTAATTTGAATTAATCCAAATTTGCTAGGAGGCAAGATTTTATGCTTGGCCTTATCGTCACTCATTTCTTCTTTCAAGAAATCGTATAGGATTCTGCGGTTTTCTGGATTTTGCATATCAATGAAATCCACCACTATAATTCCTCCCATGTCACGTAATCTCAATTGTCTCGCTATTTCAGCAGCTGCAATCAGGTTTACTTCTAAAGCAGTATCTTCTTGGTTTCTGGCTTTGTTTGATCGGTTTCCACTGTTGACATCTACCACGTGTAGTGCTTCAGTATGTTCAATAATCAAATAAGCTCCTTTACTCATTGAAACTGTTTTTCCAAAGGAAGTTTTAATTTGTCTTTCCACGTTGTATTTCTCAAATAAAGGCAGGTCTTTAGACTGATAGTGTTTTACGATAGAGACTCTATCTGGAGCTATTTCTTGCAAATAGTCCTTTGTTTGCAAATACAATTCTTCATCATCAATTTGGATACTAGTAAAAGTATCATTAAAAACATCTCTTAAGATGGAGGAAGCTTTGTTAACTTCTCCTAAAACTTTCGATGGATGATGAGCGGTTTGCAACTTCTTACACATACTAGACCATTTGTCTAATAAGTTTTGAAGATCTTTGTTTAGTTCAGCTACTTTTTTGCCTTCGGCTACTGTTCTCACAATAACACCAAATCCTTTTGGTTTAATAGATTGAACCAATCGTTTTAGTCTTTCTTTTTCTTCTTTAGATTCTATTTTTTGTGAAATCGAAACTCTATCCGAAAAAGGAACTAAAACCACAAATCGACCCGCTAATGAAATTTCCGAAGAAATTCTTGGTCCTTTTGTAGATATTGGTTCTTTAACTATTTGAACAAGAAGCGATTGATTGGCACTGATGATATCAGCTATACTGCCATCTTTATCAATTTCTTTTTCAAAAGGAAAGTTTTTGAGTGAATAATCTTTTATTTTACCTGCGCTTACAAGTTTTATAAACTTCATCATAGAAGGAAGGTTTGGTCCCAAATCATGATAATGCAAAAAAGCATCTTTTTCATAACCTAGATTTACAAAAGCAGCATTTAAACCAGCCACTGGCTTTCTTATTTTTGAAATAAAAATATCGCCAACAGCAAAGTTACTTCCGCTACTGTTTTCCTCTTCTTTGTGAAGTTCAATTAGTTTTCCATCTTTTAATAAGGCAAAATCTACAGCATCTGAACTTGATCTAATAATTAATTCTTTGTTCAAAAGAGTACATTTTTATCTGTTTGTGCTTGATGTTTGATGTTTTGATGCTTGATGTTTTTAAATCATCCATCATCTAAACATCTGTCATCTAACTTTTTCACAGATGGATTAAACAATAATTTTACAGGATTTTTTCCCGATAACCAATTTCTTAAATTGGTTTTTTTCAAAGAACATATTCTTTTTGTAAAAAAGAAAAAGTAGTTAAATACTACTTTTTCTTCTTGTGACGGTTAGCTCTCGCTCTTTTCTTACGCTTGTGCGTTGCTACCTTATGTCTTTTTCTTTTTTTACCACTTGGCATAATGTCGTTAGTTTAGATTAATAAATAATTATACGGTTACCTCTGTTTTTGTTTTAACTCCTTCTACAAAAACTTTAGCTGGCTTGAATGCCGGAATGTTGTGAGCTGGAATTTTTATTGTTGTATTTTTAGAAATGTTTCTTCCTGTTTTTTCAGCTCTTGTTTTAATGATAAAACTTCCAAAACCTCTTAAGTAAACATTGTCTCCAGACTCTAATGAATCTTTTACTTCTTCCATGAACGTTTCTACAGTAGCTTGAACATCTCCTTTTTCAAGTCCTAATCTGTCAGAAATTTTTGCTACGATATCTGCTTTCGTCATTTTCTTACGTATTAATTTTATTCTAATTTTTTTTGAGAGTGCAAATATAGGAATTAAAAAAACAATATTTCAAGCATAATCAATTAAATTTTAATATAATAAAAGTTAATTTTGCCCTAACAACAATTTTTATGTCTTTTTCTAACTCTTTAATTCATTGGTATTTACAAAATAAAAGGGATTTGCCTTGGCGAAATACGTCTGACGCTTACACAATTTGGCTCTCAGAAATTATTTTGCAACAGACCAGAGTTGCTCAAGGATTGCCTTATTTTGAGGCTTTTATAGAGGCTTTTCCTACTGTGTTTGATTTGGCTAAAGCTTCAGAAGAGCAAGTGTTAAAGCTGTGGCAAGGTTTAGGGTATTATTCAAGAGCTAGAAATCTTCATGCAACGGCAAAATTAATAGTAGATGAGTATGATGGGGTTTTTCCGACTTCCTACGACAAATTAATTACATTAAAAGGTGTTGGAGAATATACAGCTGCTGCGGTTGCTTCTTTTTCAGCAGATGAAAATGTTGCCGTTTTAGATGGAAATGTGTTCAGGGTTTTAGCAAGATATTTCAATGTTGACAATGATATTTCTGTTTCTTCCACTAAAAAGGTTTTTCAAGAATTAGCCAAAGAAGTTCTTCCTCAGAAAAATGTAGCTACACACAATCAGGCTATAATGGAGTTTGGAGCGTTGCAGTGTGTGCCCAAGAGTCCGAATTGTGAGACTTGTGTTTTGGCTAATAGTTGTGAGGCTTTAAAGCTTAAGCTTGTTAATGTTTTGCCAGTAAAATCTAAAAAAACAAAAGTTACAAATCGATTTTTTACCTATTTGGTTTTTGAGGATTTGAAAGGACATACTTTGGTGAAGCAGAGAACAGAAAAAGGAATTTGGCAAAATTTATATGAATTTCCTGTAATTGAAGCTGAAGATTCAATTGAAGAAGAGGAAGTGATTGCTATAATAAGTAAAAGATATTCTGAGGTTAAGAGTGTTTCAATGCTAACCAGTTTTGATGTTATTCATAAATTATCGCATCAAACATTGCACGTCCGTTTTGTAAAGGTTGAAATAAATAATTTTATGGATGGAGCTATTGCTATAGGTGAGCTAAAAAAATTACCTTTTCCTATTGTAATCCATAATTTTATTGAAAGATATTTCAGCTAATTAAAATATTTAGTACATTTGATATAATTAAAAATACAAGCCATGAGCGGAACGTTAAATAAAGTTATGTTAATAGGTCATTTAGGTGATGAAGTAAAAATGCATTATTTTGATGGAGGAAATTGTATTGGTAGATTTCCATTAGCCACTAATGAGATTTATATTAATAAAAGTACAGGCGAGAAGATTACTTCTACCGAATGGCATAACTTAGTAGTAAGAAACAAAGCGGCTGAAATTTGTGAAAAGTATTTATCCAAAGGAGATAAAATTTATGTTGAAGGAAGGATAAAATCTAGGAATTGGCAAGCTGAAGATGGAACTACAAAATATACAACAGAGATTCAAGTGACAGAATTTACTTTTCTAACTACAAAGAAAGATTCTGATGCTAACAAGCAAAATTTTTCATCTAATGATAATGATGCCATAAAAAAGACTAATTTTGACCCTGAAAATGAAGAGTCAAATCACAAAGACGATTTGCCTTTTTAATGTTTAACTAATACCTACAAATTTGGACTCAGATCCTTCCAGTTTTATACACACAATAGATTTTAGTTTAGTTTTTGGGCTCATAGGTGTTGCCTTTTTATTGTTGTGTTCTGCATTTATATCAGGTTCAGAAGTAGCTTTATTTTCGTTGGATCAAAAAAATATAGATGATTTAGAGGCAGATGATAGTCACAAAGGGAAAATAATTGCTGATTTATTAGACAGACCAAAAAAGCTTTTAGCTACTATTTTGATTGCTAATAACTTCATAAACATAGGTGTTGTAATCCTTTTTTCTTCCATAAATGAAAAATTATTTGGTGCTATAACATCACCTTTATTACAATTCTTAGTAGAAGTTATTTTACTTACTTTCTTGATATTGCTTTTTGGTGAAGTTATTCCTAAAATTTATGCCAGTAGAAATAACGTTTCTTTTTCAAAAAAGGTTTGTATCCCTATCGCATTTTTAAATAGACTGTTAAGTCCTATTAGTGTGCCAATGCGTAACATTACAATTTACATTGAAAAGAAGTTTAGCGTTCAGAAGTCAAACTTTTCGGTGGACCAACTTTCACAAGCCTTGGAACTTACAGATCAAAAGGAAACAACTTCTGACGAACAAAAAATTCTTGAAGGCATCGTAACCTTTGGAAATACAGATGTTAAACAGGTAATGAGTCCAAGAATAGATATTTTTGCACTTGAAATTTCTGAGAGTTTTAAAGATATTATGCCTAAAATTGTAGAAAAAGGATATTCAAGAATTCCAGTTTACAAAGAAGGTATTGATCATATTGAAGGAGTTTTGTTCATTAAAGATTTAATTCCTTACATCGATTACAAAGATTATGAATGGCAAACTCTTTTGAGAGAACCTTTTTTTGTGCCTGAGAATAAGAAACTAGATAATCTTTTGAAGGAATTTCAAGGTATGAAAAACCATTTAGCTATAGTGGTAGATGAATATGGTGGAACTTCTGGATTGGTCTCTTTAGAGGATATTCTTGAGGAAATTGTTGGAGATATCAGTGATGAGTTTGATGATGAAGAAATAAGTTATACCAAGTTAGATGACAAAAATTACCTTTTCGAAGGAAAAGTAAGTTTAAAAGATTTTTATAGGGTTATAAAAGTGGACGAAGATAGATTTGAAGAAGCCAAAGGAGAAGCTGAAACCTTAGCGGGGTTTTTGCTAGAGATATCGGGTAATTTCCCTAAGAAAAATGCAAAGCTTACCTTTGATAGCTATATTTTTACTATCGTAAATTTAGATAACAGAAGAATAAAACAAGTAAAAGTTACGTTAGCATAACAAACTGATTAAAATGAAGAAATTTTTTGCTCTTGTCGTATTAGCTATTGGTTTGCAAGCTTGCAATGACGAAGCGGTTCCAAGACCTACTAGCCAATTGCGATTAGAATATCCAACACCAAAATATAGTTCAAAAGAATCAAACTATCCGTTTTCTTTGGATATAAACGAATTTTCCACACTGACTTCTAAAGACGATGGAGCAGTGGAAGTGCATTATCCTAAGATGAAAGCAACTGTTTATTTGAGCTATAAACCAGTAAATAATGATTTAGAAAAATTATTGACAGATGCTCAAAAATTAACCTATAAACTTCATGTGATGAAGGCTGATGAAATCATTGAACAACCATACATTAATCCAGATAAAAAGGTTTATGGTATGTTTTATACTGTTGGCGGTGATGCGGCTTCAAATGCTTTGTTTTATGCTACTGATAGTACAAAAAACTTCGTAACAGCAAGTGTTTATTTTTACGCAAAGCCCAATTTTGATTCTATTTTACCAGCTTCAAACTACATTACTAAAGACATGAAAACTATGTTGGAGTCTATTAAGTGGAAAAAGTAACTTTTAGTTTTTAGTTGGCAGCTTCAAAAAGTAAAAAAATAAGTTTTTAATTGATACTTACTATTCAATTATGACTTCACCTTAGTAACTTTATATAATTCTCCTCCAGCAACTGCTTCAACAGTTTTAGTGATTTTTTCTTGATTTACTTTGTCTGCATCATAAGTGACAGTTGCGGTTTTGGTTTTAAAATCAACTTTTGCTTCTGTGATACCTTCCAGTTTGTTTAATTTTCCTTCAATTAGATTTGCACAACCTACTTCACAGGTCATGCCTTCAATTTCAAAAGAAGTGGTTTGTGAATTAGTTACAACAGTATTTGTAGTGTCTTGTTCAACAGCTTGAATTTCTTCTGTAGAAGAATTGTTTTCGTTTTTACAACTAACCAATAAAAGACTTAATGAGGCTACCAGAAAGGTTTGTTTTAGTATATGCATGATAAAATTGTTTTAAAAAGTTTTACAAATATACAACTTCTGTATTTTTTAAATGTTACAATTATCACAAACAAAAGAATTCTATAATCAATAAAATTTGAAAATAAAGCCGCACTTTTGCAATCTAATAAGTTTTGATTACTGAAATTAATGTAGCATAAATATGGAAAACAATAAAAAGTGGTATTTACTTATCTTTTTGGGATGTGTTTGGGGAAGTTCTTTTTTGTTAATGAAATTAGGATTGAAAGGAGTCAATTCAATCCAAATGGGAAGTTTGAGAATTCTATTTGCAGCCGCTTTTTTAATTATTGTGGGATTCAAACAAATCAGTAAAATTCCTTTGCATAAATGGAAATATATTGCTTTAACATCTATGTTTGGGACTTTTTTGCCTGTCTATCTTTTTGCTATTGCTTTGTCAAAGATAGATGGTTCAGTTAGTTCTATTTTAAATTCCCTTACACCGCTAAATACTTTGCTTGTTGGAATTTTATTGTTTAAAATGGATGTTCAAAGAAGGCAAATTTTTGGAGTTATTATTGGTTTTGTGGGTTGTGTGTTGTTGGTTTTATTTGGTGAAGGTGAAAATACTACAGAGAATTATTATTATGCTTTATTGGTGGTTTTAGCCTCTGTTTTTTATGGTATAAACGTTAATTTAATCAAGAAATATTTATCCGATTTAAAACCATTGACCATTAGCACTGGAAATTTTATGGTAATGCTTTTTCCTACTTTATTGGTGCTTTATTTTTCCGATTTTTTTGAAATAGCTAACGAGCCTAAAGTGATTACTTCATTGGGATATATAGCTATATTGGGAATTATTGGTACAGGTTTGTCTAACATTTTGTTTTTTAAATTGATTCAGTTGTCATCACCAGTTTTTGCCTCTTCGGTTACTTATTTAATTCCCGTTGTGGCAATATTATTAGGCTATTTTGTGATGAATGAAACTTTAAATTTTGTGCAAGGTGTAGGGGCTTCAGTTGTACTGTTAGGGGTCTATTTCTCTAGTAGAAAATAAGTTTATCCAATAGAAATGAAAAAGCCATTCTTTTTACGGAATGGCTTTTTGGTATTGTATAAAAAGATGCTTATTCGAAATCAGCGTCAGTTACACCTTCATTGATTTTTACTTCTTGTGTAATGAATTCTAATTCCATTCCAACATTCATAACCATTTTGTAAGGGAATTTAATACCTTTTACATCTTTATAGTCTTCAAAATACATGGTTTGTGTAGCTGTTTGTCCACCTTGCTCTACTTCTTTGGCTTCTGCTACTTTGTAACCTGTTTTTGTATCATATAAATAAGTTGTTTTCCCAACTTTGATGCCGTAAGCATCTGAACCGTTGATAGTTTCAACACTGCTAACTGTTAAGTCTTTGTTTTTTAATAATTCTAACTCAACAAAAGGGTAAGCCACTTCCGTAATTCTTTTTATTTTTTCAGCGTCAGTAACTTCTTTTTTCTGACCTTGTTGAACTTCTACAACTTTTTTACCATTGGTTTTAACACCTCCTAATTCCATACCCATTCCAGAAAGAATGAAAGACATTTTATTAGTACTAGAGTTTTTTATAGTTAAAGCCAATTCTTGCCCTTGAATTTCACCTTTAGCATAAATGGCTGTAGTTTTAGCATTTTTTAACGCTTTTTCTCCACCAATAGCTTTGATGTAGCCTTCTAAGACCGTTTGAGCAGTAACTCCTTTTGGGATTTCTTTCTTAATAACAGGTTTGTCCACTTTATTACCAAAACGGTCAAAATACATAACAGGGATTCCTGTTTTTTCTAATCCAGGAACCACATCTGCCGCTTTTCCTACAACTACAATTCTTAAGTTGTCAGCTAAAAAGTATTTGTTTGCAGCTGCTTTAATGTCTTCTGCGGTTACTGCATTGATGTTTTTGATGTAATTTTCATAGAAATCATCTGGTAAACTTTGAGTTTCTTTGTTTAAAGCATAGAAAGCCACTGTTTCAGGTTTTTCAATTTGCATTACAAAGTTTCCAACGTATTTAGCTTTTGCGTTCTTTAAATCTTCATCAGAAACCAAATCTGTTCTCATTCTCTTAACCTCATTAAGAATTTCAACAATAGCACTATCTGTTACTGAATTTCTTACAGAAGCTCCTGCTCTAAATTTAGAAGTGTATTTTCCAGAACCTATTGATGAATATGAACCATAAGTCCAACCATGTTTTTCACGTAAGTTTAAGAACAATCTACCTTCACCGCCACCACCTAAAATTTGGTTAGCTAAAAGGGCCGCAAAATATTCTTTGTCCGTCATTTTTAAGTTTGTAGTATTTATCACTGCAATCTCTGATTGAACGGCATTTGACATATCAATAAAGTTAATTTGGCTATACTGAACATCGGTTGGTTCTGTAAACGAAAGTTGAGGAGCTGTTCCTTTTTTCCATCCTTTAAATGCTTTTTCAACTTGTTTTTTAACATCTTTGAATTTAACATCACCAATAACTACTAAGTAAGCTTTCTCTGGCAAAAAGTAAGTATTGTAGTTTAGTTTAACATCTTCTAAAGTAACGTTATTTAAAGTTTCTTCGCTTAAATATTCTCCTCTTGGATGGTTTTTCCCATATACCAAGATGTTTTCAACTCTTCTTGCATTAGCTGTAACGTTTTTCTCTTCAGATTTAAGACCTTCAATCATTTTTGATTTTTCTTTGTCAAATTCTTCTTGAGTAAACTTTGGCTCTAAACAACCTTCTACCATTAGTTCTAATATTCTGTTTGAATATTTTGATAGTCCACTAGCTCTTGCTCCACTTGATGAAAAGTTAATGTTTGCGCCTAAGAAATCAATTTCTTCATTGAAAGCCTCTTTGGAAGTTTTCTCTGTTTCATTTCCAATCATAGCACTTAACATATCATCTACACCTTTTTTGTTGCCTTCAGTGTATGGAGCATTGTCAATTGTAAGGGTGTAAGAAACTCTCGGTAACTTAGGGTTTTCAACAACCAATACTTTTAATCCATTTTTAAGGGTAAAAGTTTGAGGTTTTTTGATGTTTATAGTTGGAGCTGGACCAGATTTTGGCATCGGTCTGTCTTGTGCCGTCATTGTTGTCATAAAGAACAAACTAGTTACTATATATAAAAATTTTTTCATGATATGTGTTCTTATTTTTGAGTTTTATCTGTTGCAGGAATGTAATTTAAAAGTAATCTTTGGTTGGTATTCAAATATTTCTTTGCTACATCTCTGATTTCTTCTTTAGTAATAGATTTATAAATATCTAATTCTGTATTGATTAAATTAACATCACCATACAACATATAGTAAGTTGCTAAATTGCTTGCAACTCCTTCAACACTTGTATTGCTGTTTACATATTGATTTTCAAAAATATTTCTCAGTTTTTCTAAATCTTTATCAGAAATTAATTCTGTTTGAACTTTAACAATTTCTTCATCAATTTCTCTATTGATATCTTCTTGTGTATAGCCTTCCATTGGGATTCCTAACAAAATATACATGCTATAATCTTCTTGACTAAAATTGAAAGCAGCTATTTGAAGTGCCATTTTTTTGTCGTCCACAATTTTTTTGTAGAGAACAGAACTTTTTCCGTCAGATAAATAAGTAGATAACATATCAAGAACTCTAGCCTCTCTTGTTTTCATTGAAGGCGTTCTGTAGGTTTGCACATACATTGGTTTTTGGATGTTTGGATCTTCCCAAGTGGCAGTAATTGTCTTTGTAATTGGAGCTTCTTCAACTTTGTTTCTCTGAATTGGAGTGCCTTTAGGAATGGCTCCAAAATATTTTTGAATCCATTCTTTAGCTTGACCTTTTTCAAATTGTCCAGCTACTACTAAAACAGCATTGTTTGGGATATAGAATTTTTTATTAAAGGCTTGAAACTCTTCTAAAGTGGCAGCATCTAAATGTTCCATTTCTCCAATAGTAGTCCATCGGTAAGGATGTGTTTTGAATAAATTTTGTTTTACGGCCTTAATCAAATTTCCATAAGGTTGATTGTCAACACGTAATCTTTTTTCTTCCTTAACTACTTCGTTTTGAGTGTCAACTCCAATTTGGTTGATTACAGGATGCATTAATCGTTCTGATTCCATCCATAAGGCTAATTCTAAATTGTTAGATGGGAAGACCTCATAGTAATACGTTCTGTCATCAGAAGTATTAGCATTGTTTTGTCCTCCATTAGCCGTTACAATTTTAAACCATTCTCCTCTTTCAATATTTTTTGTACCTTCAAATAATAAGTGTTCAAAAAAGTGAGCAAAACCTGTGCGATCAGGTTGTTCGTCTTTAGCACCCACATGATACATTACTGACGTGATGATTACTGGTGCAGAATTGTCTTGATGAAGAATAACATGTAAGCCATTGTCTAAATCAAATTCTTCAAAAGCTACGTTTTGAGCGGTAGAAATACTTCCTATCATAAGCATTGCGCTTAAAGCTATTAATGATTTTTTCATAAAATGAAGTTGTTGTTTTTTTATAAGTTGCTAATTTCGTAAAAAAGTTACACTTTTATGTAAAAAAATGTACTAAAAAATATTTCGGCTAATGTGTTGTGGTTATAGTAATTAGTTGTATATTTGCAACCTTAAAAAATAATTTAAACATATTGTTATGTACGCAATCGTAGAGATAGCAGGGCAACAATTTAAAGTTAGCAAAGACCAAAAAGTTTTTGTACACCGTTTAGCGGAAGACGAAGGAGCAAAAGTTTCTTTCGACAAAGTTCTTTTATTAGACGACAATGGTACAGTTACTTTAGGCGCCCCAGCTATAGAAGGCGCTTCTGTTGAAGCCAAAGTGTTAAGCCACTTAAAAGGAGATAAGGTAATCGTTTTCAAAAAGAAAAGAAGAAAAGGTTACAAAAAGAAAAACGGTCATAGACAATCTTTATCTCAAATCGTAATTGAAGGAATTTTAGCAACAGGTTCTAAAAAGGCAGCTCCTAAAAAAGAAGAAGCTAAGAAAGAAGCACCTGCTAAAGCTCAAAAAGTTGTAGATGCTCCAGCTGAAGAAGCAAAAGCTCCAAAAGCAAAAGCTTCAAAAAAAGGAGATGATTTAAAATTGATTGAAGGTGTTGGTCCTAAAGCTGCTGAAGTATTAGTTGCTGCTGGAATTGATACTTTCGCTAAATTGGCTAAAGCTTCTGCAGAAAGTGTAAAAGAAATTTTAGACGCTGCTGATGCTAAAGTACAACATTTAGATCCAACGACTTGGGCTCAACAAGCTCAATTAGCTGCGGATGGTAAAATGGATGAATTAAAGAAATTACAAGACGAATTGAACGGAGGAAGAACTGTTTAATTTGAATATTAACTTATAAAACCAAAACATCATGGCTCATAAGAAAGGTGTCGGTAGTTCTAAGAATGGTAGAGAATCAGAATCGAAACGTTTAGGCGTTAAGATTTATGGTGGTCAAGCTGCAATTGCTGGTAATATCATCGTTAGACAAAGAGGTTCTAAACACAATCCAGGTGAAAACGTTTACATGGGTAAAGATCATACTTTACATGCAAAAGTTGACGGAGTGGTTAAGTTTCAGAAAAAAGGAGATGACAAATCATTTGTATCTGTAGTTCCTTTTGAAGCATAATTGATTAGAAACTTCAAAATTATAAAAATCCCAAACTCTTTTGAGTTTGGGATTTTTGTTTTTAATTTAATGTTTATTGTTTGTGTTTTAGGGTTTCTTCTATTCGATTTGAAATTCTGAAATGTATTTAGCAAGACTAGGATTTTGTTGAGAAAAATATTTTTGATGGTTAATGAGTTTTTGCAATAGTGATAGTAGTGGCATCCTTTTCTTTTTTTCTTTAAAAAAGAAAAGATATAACGAATAGCGCGGTGCCTTGGCAATTGCCCAAAAGAAAACCCTCACATCGCTGCAAGGGTTTCTAAGGTCTTAATACTTAATACTTTCGTCTTAATACTAATATCTATAATATTCTGGTTTGAAAGGGCCTTCAACCGGTACACCAATATATTTTGCTTGATCGGGTCTTAATTCTTCTAATTCAACGCCTAATTTAGCTAAATGTAGAGCAGCTACTTTTTCATCTAAATGTTTTGGTAACATATACACTTCATTCTTATAAGCTGCTGAATTTGTCCATAGTTCAATTTGAGCTAATGTTTGGTTAGTAAATGAATTACTCATTACAAAACTTGGGTGACCAGTAGCACAACCCAAATTTACTAAACGACCTTCCGCTAAAATGATAATATCGTTTCCGTTGATTGTATATTTGTCAACTTGAGGTTTGATTTCAACTTTTGATGCACCATGATTTTTATTCAACCAGGCCATGTCAATTTCATTGTCAAAGTGCCCAATATTACAAACGATAGTTTTATCTTTCATTTTTTCAAAATGAGAACCTAAAACGATGTCTTTGTTGCCTGTAGTTGTGATTATAATATCTGCGTTTGAAACTACAGTGTCTAATTTTTTAACTTCAAAACCGTCCATTGCAGCTTGTAATGCACAAATTGGATCAATCTCAGTAACGGTTACAATTGAACCAGCTCCTCTAAATGAAGCCGCTGTTCCTTTTCCAACGTCGCCATATCCACACACTACAACTCTTTTTCCTGCTAACATGATATCTGTTGCTCTTCTCACAGCATCAACTGCCGATTCTTTACAACCATATTTGTTGTCAAACTTAGATTTAGTCACAGAATCATTGACATTGATTGCTGGAATATGTAAAGTTCCATTTTGCATTCTTTCATATAAACGGTGAACTCCTGTAGTAGTTTCTTCAGATAGTCCTTTGATGTCAGCAATTAACTCAGGAAATCTATCAAAAACCATATTAGTTAAATCTCCACCATCATCTAAAATCATGTTTAATGGTTTTCTGTCTTCACCAAACCATAACGTTTGTTCAATACACCAATCAAATTCTTCTTCATTTAATCCTTTCCAAGCATACACTGGAATTCCAGCAGCAGCAATAGCAGCAGCAGCGTGATCTTGAGTAGAAAAGATATTGCAAGAAGACCAAGTAACATCAGCACCAAGAGCTACTAAAGTTTCGATTAAAACAGCCGTTTGAATGGTCATGTGTAAGCATCCAGCAATTCTAGCTCCTTTTAAAGGTTGGCTTGCTCCATACTCTTCTCTCAAAGCCATTAAACCTGGCATTTCTGCTTCAGCTAACTCAATTTCTTTTCTTCCCCAATCTGCTAAAGTGATATCTTTAACTTTATAAGGTACATAATTTGCGATTTTTGTACTCATCTATTGTATATTTGTATTATAAATTTGAAAGTGCAAAGGTAAGTAATTCCTTTTTATTTTAATAATAGATTCGCTTATTTTGTGAATTGTTTAATAAGATAATCAACTGAAATTCAATAAAATATTTTCATGCCGCTATACAAAGTTATTTATTTGTCGAATAATACTAAGCTCTATTTATGGAAGATAACAGAAGAATTAACCGAACTCTTAAAAGATGTTAGGTTAAAAGATTCCTCTCTATTACGCTTGGAATCTATGAAATCGGAAAGTCATAAAAAGGGTTTTTTGGCAGTAAGAAAGTTGCTGCAACATATTGACTATAATGATTTTGATTTGTATTATGATGCTTATGGTAAACCCAATTTAAAACCACAGGGTTGTGCTACAAAAGACATGCATATTTCCATTTCACATTCTAATGAGTTTTCTGCTATTGCAATCAGTGAAAAGAATATAGGAATTGACATGGAAATTCTAAAAGAAAAGATTCTAAGAATTGCTCCAAAATTTATGAATTCAGTGCATTTAGAAGGACTTGGTGAAGACGATAAAATTAAAAAAGCAACTGTAATTTGGGGTATTAAAGAAGCTATCTTTAAAATTAAAAACGAAAAGGGAATAAGTTTTCCGAACCATATTTTTGAAGATGATTTCAATCTGAAAGATAAAAAAACAAGGGCAACATTGAGATTTAATGATAAAGAAGATAGATTTAATATTGAATTTAATGTTGAGGAAGACTATATTTTTGTATGTGCCTTTGAAAATTAATCCATGACTGAAATTTATCAAGAAATACTGAATTTTAAAGAAAAAGGGAAAAAGCTTTTAGCAATTCTCATCGATCCAGATAAAGTTTCTTTAAGTGATATTGCCGCTTTGTCAACAAAAATTAATCATTCGCCAGCTACACATATTTTTTTGGGAGGAAGTTTGGTTAAAACCAATCAAATAGATGCTTTAATTTTGGAAATTAGAGCCTGTTGTAATTTACCTATTCTTTTATTTCCAGGTAACCCTTCTCAAATTTCACTTTTGGCTGATGGTATTTTATTTCTGAATTTAGTTTCAGGTAGAAATCCTGATTATTTAATTGAGCATCAAATTAATGCTGTACCAATTTTGGAAAATTCTACTTTAGAAATAATTCCTACAGGTTATCTTTTAATTGAGAGTGGAAAACCTACGGCTGTTGAACGAGTTAGTCAAACAAAACCATTAGATAGCCATAATGTCAACTATATCTGCCAAACAGCAAAAGCGGCGGAGTTTATGGGTAATAAATTAATTTATCTCGAAGCTGGAAGCGGTGCTGAGAATCCAATTCCATTAAAAATGATTGAAGAAGTTGCTTATAAAATAAATGTTCCTCTAATTGTTGGAGGAGGCATTAGAACTAAGCTAGGAATTGAAAACGCATTTAAAGCTGGAGCCGATTTGGTAGTCATTGGAACTGCTTTTGAAAATGACCCTAATTTTTTTGAAGGATGATTGATTTTTTGTTTTCCCAATATTACAATGCTGAACCAATAGATGTTTTTTTAGAGATTATTGCAATTCTATTTGGGCTTGTTAGTGTACTTTTTGCTAAAAAAAATAATATCCTAGTGTTTCCTACCGGAATTATCAGTACAATATTGTTTGTTTATTTGCTCTACAAATGGGGTTTACTAGGTGATATGTTGATAAATGTTTATTATACCACCATGAGTGTTTATGGTTGGTATGCTTGGAGTAGAAAAAAGGAGGACAAACCCGAATTTCCTATTTCAACAACTAATGTGAAAGATATTTATTACGGAATTATTATTTTTACGATAACGATTGCATTCGTAGTGCTAGTTTACAAATATTTTGATAAATTTACCCATTGGACAGCTTATGTAGATACTTTTACAACAGGAATATTTTTTGTTGGCATGTGGTTGATGGCTAAACGCAAAATAGAAAACTGGATTCTTTGGATTGTTGGAGATTTAGTTTCGGTGCCATTATACTTTTATAAAGGATATACATTTACTAGTGTGCAATATTTAATATTTACCGTAATAGCATTTTATGGTTATCAAGAATGGAAGAAAAATTTAGTCAAAAAGATATAAAACAAATTCAAGATAAAGGAATTTCTTTAGAGAAAATTGAACAACAACTTCATTTTTTTTCTAATGGGATAGCCAAAGTTAATCTTGAAAAATCAGCCACAATTGGTGATGGAATTTTAGCCTTTTCTCCCAGTGAAATTGAAAATTTAATCGTTTTTTTTGATCAAAATAAAGCGAAAAAAACCATCAAAAAATTTGTTCCTGCATCTGGTGCAGCTAGTAGGATGTTTAAGTTTTTGAGTGAATTTCTAGCTGAATTTGATTTTGAAAAAGATACCATTAATTCATACATAAATCATAAAAAAGACCATGATTTGCAAGTGTTTCTTGTTGGATTAAGAAATTTTCCTTTTTACAAACAAGTAAAAGACAAGATTTTAGAATTTACTCCTAATTTTTACGAATTAGAAAAAGATGAAAGAGACTATTTGTTTATAAAAACACTTCTTTCTTCTGAATATTTTAACTTCGCAAACAAACCCAAAGGAGTTTTACCATTTCACAGTAAAAATGGTCTAATATTAAGTCCTGTTGAAGAACACCTTAATGAAACAATTTTTTATAAAAAAGAAAATTTAAAACCAAAAGTTCATTTTACCATTTCAAAAGAGTTTCAAGAAGATTTTGAATTGATAACTAAAAAATACTCAGCGATTGAAGTTTCATTCTCTTATCAGAAAGAATCTACTGATACGATAGCTGTAAATTTAGACAATACTCCTTTTAGAATGCAAGATGGAAGTTTGCTTTTTAGACCAGGCGGACATGGTGCACTGATTGAAAATTTAAATCAATTACAATCTGACATAATTTTTATTAAAAATATTGATAATGTTTCGCAAAATCACATTGTTGATATAATCAAATACAAAAAAGTTTTAGGCGGATTGTTACTGAAAACTCAAGCTCAAGTCTTTGAGTATTTACAACAATTAGAAACAAAAAAAATAGATAAAGAGCTTATTGAAGAAATTAAAGTTTTTGCAAAAGACCAATTAAACGTTTCGTTACCTGTAAATTTTGATAAATTTCAAAAAGAATACAAAATAGAATTTCTTTTTAATGAATTGAATAAACCTATTAGAGTTTGTGGAATGGTTAAAAATGAAGGAGAACCTGGTGGTGGCCCCTTTTGGGTAAAAAATGAAAATGGTTTGTCTTCTTTACAAATTGTTGAAACCTCACAAATCAATTTGAAAGATAAAGAGCAAAAGAAAATAGTTGAATTGGCTACACATTTTAATCCTGTTGACTTGGTTTGTGGTATTAAAGATTATAAAAACAATACGTTCGATTTAAATCAATTTATTGATCCCAAAACAGGCTTCATTGTAGAAAAAAATAAATTTGGAAAACCCGTAAAATCTTTCGAATTACCAGGTTTATGGAATGGAGCAATGGCCAAATGGATAACACTTTTTGTAGAAGTTCCATTATCCACTTTTAATCCAGTAAAAACGGTCAATGACCTTTTAAAACCATCCCATCAACCAGAAGATAAAAATAGTTAAATGAATAAAGAATCTTTATTAAAAGAGCTTACCTTCAAAGCTGTTAGAAGTAGTGGTGCAGGTGGACAAAATGTAAATAAGGTCTCTTCCAAAATAATGCTGACTTTTGATTTAGAGAATTCTTTAGGATTAGATGAAGAAGAAAAAGCCTATTTAAAAGAGAAATTAGCTTCAAAACTCACACAAGATTTTATTTTAATCTTAAATTGTGATGAAGATAGAAGCCAGTTAAAAAACAAAACTATTGTTACCAAACGTTTTTTTGAGATTTTAGAAAAAGGCTTAAAAAAACCTAAGGTTAGAAAAGAAACTGCAGTTCCTAGAGCTGTAAAAGAAAAAAGACTACAAGCTAAAAAAACTACTGCTGCAATAAAACAAAATAGAAAGAAACCCGAATTGTAGTATTAAGTATTAAGACAAATGAGCTTGAAAAGGAATTTAAAAAATCTTACTACTTAATACAAAAATCTTAATACTTTCTACTATATTTGCACCGTCTCAAAGGGGTGCTCTAAATAACGAGCTGAGATTATACCCATAGAACCTAGAACAGGTAATGCTGTTTAGGGAAAAGACAAAAGTAAAAGTGCACGGTTACTGGCGTCTGGAGTTTTCAATTTTAATTTTAACCAAAGAATAATTACCCCTTTTATTCGTATAATTTATTTACGAATGAAACAATTATTTAAAAAAAGAGAAAAGAAAAAGGAGATAAGAGAAAAGACTTTTTTACAAAATTCAACAGTTTTCTATTTTCTATTTTCTATTTTCTATGGTCTGAGTTCTTTTTCGCAAGAAACTCAAACTGATTCTACAAAAGTTACGCAACTCAAAGAAGTAGTTTTAACAGCCGTGAGAGCAAAAGAAAAAGATCCCATCACTTTTACCAATATCTCAAAAGAGGAAATTGCTAAACGAAATCTGGGACAAGATATTCCTGTTTTATTGAATTATCAACCTTCTGTGGTTACAACAACTGATGCTGGAAATGGTGTTGGGTACACTTATATGAGAGTTAGAGGTTCTGATGGATCTAGAATAAATGTCACATTAAATGGTGTTCCTTTTAATGATAGCGAAAGTCAAGGGACATTTTTTGTAAACTTACCTGATTTTGCGTCATCGATTCAAAGTGCTCAATTACAAAGAGGTGTTGGTACATCTACCAATGGAGCTGGAGCTTTTGGAGCCAGTTTAAATGTAGAAACAAGATCATATCAAGAAGAAGCTTATGCTGAAATTGCTAACTCTGCTGGAAGTTTTGGGACACGAAAACACACTTTAGCTTTTGGAACTGGTTTGCATAATAATTTTGAAATCAATGGTAGGTTGTCTCAAATTGCTTCTGATGGTTTTATTGATAGAGCTTCAACAAATATGTTTGGCTATTTTTTAAATGCCAATTATGTAAAAGAAAATACTCTAATAAAGTTTTTAGCTTTCGGAGGAAAAGAGAAAACCTACCAAGCTTGGAACGGTTTAGATCAAGCTCCATTGGACATTTTGGGATTAGATTCAAATATGTTACAAAACAACCCTACATACAATGTTATCGGAATACAAACGGATGATGATGGTAATATTGAAGGTTATTATGAGAATGAAACAGATAATTATTGGCAAAACCATTTTCAACTACATTGGTCTGAAAAATGGAATTCTAAATGGAATTCAAATGTAGCTTTACATTATACAATAGGTAAAGGTTATTTCGAACAATATGTTGACGATTATTATTATTCTAATGTTCTCTTTTCAGATAATTCTTCTCTAGCTTTTTTAGGTTTAGAACCATTAATTGTTAACGGACAAACAATTACTTCAATGGACTATGTTAGAAAGAGATGGTTGGATAATGACTTTTTTGGAGCGACAGCGACTATAAGTTATAATACTCAAAAAACTAATTTCCAACTTGGAGGTGCAGTAAATAGGTATTTGGGGAAACATTATGGTGAAGTAATTTGGTCACAATATGAAATTCCCGAAAATTATAGATATTATGATAATTTTGGGAATAAAGAGGATGTAAATGTATATGGTAAAATATCTCAAGAAGTAATGAGTAAACTGAATGTTTTTGCTGATTTACAATACAGAATGGTTTTTTATCAAGCAGACAGTTTTAGATTTGAGGATGTTAATGATACTTTTCGCTTCTTTAATCCAAAGGTTGGGTTGAATTATCAATTAAATGCTAAAAACATGTTCTATGGTTATTTTGGAATTGCCAATAAAGAACCAAGAAGAGATGATTATGAAAGTGGAAGCACGAAATCAGAACGTCTGAAAGACTTTGAATTAGGTTGGAAATACAATTCTAAAAAAGTAAAAGTAAATACCAATGCTTTTTTTATGGATTACACCAATCAGTTGGTTTTAACAGGTGCATTAAACGACGTGGGTTCACCAATTTTTACTAACAGTGGAAAAAGCTATAGAGTTGGACTTGAAATTGATGCTCAAATAGGGATAACAGATAAGTTGTTTTTTCAACCCAATGTAACTTTGAGCCAAAATAAAAACAAAGATTTTTTCTTTCAACGTGATGGACAATTGCAAAATCTAGGGAATACCAACATTGCTTTTTCTCCAGATTTAATTGCTGGTGGAAATATTACTTTTTTACCATTGAAAAAACTACAAGTTTCATTGTTGTCTAAATATGTTGGTGAACAATATATGGGAAATATTGATTCAGAGAAATCTACTTTAGATGCATATTTCATCAATGATTTAAATGTAAATTATGAATGGAATATTAATAAAGGTTTGAAATCCATTGTGTTTTCAGCATTGATCAATAATCTGTTTGATGTTGAATATGAATCAAATGGCTATTTCTACACTTATGATGATGATTCTTCTGGAAATGTTATTACTTATGAAGGAGCTGGTTATTATCCACAAGCTGGAATCAATTTCTTAGCAGGAATGACTTTAAAATTCTAAATATCAAAAAGGGAAGTTTATCGCTTCCCTTTTTTAGTTATATACTCTTATTATATTGCCATTTACTTCTGTTCGGTAGGGTTTCATAGGATACGTTTTTCCTTCAGACAAACCTGTGAATAAATTATATTGAGCATTGTCACATGGACAAATAGCATTAATTCCATTTAAAGTCATAGAGGAACAATCACTCAAGGCTTGATTAGGACATGCCGCATCAAAAGCAACAAAGCCAGAGCCTGTGTTGAATACGAAAATACCCCTTATGCCAACACCAGCAGTAGTAATCAAAACCCCATTACTTGGAAATTGTAAGTTGCTAAATGTAGGTAAACTCAAATTAACATTATAATTTACCGCATAATCAGGTAAAAATGGATTTCTACTTCCTACACTATCTTTCTCGCAACCCATGAAAAAGGGAAGCACAAGTACAAGGATAAATTTCTTCATAACTTATTTTTAATTCAAAATTAAAACATTTCAAGAACTAATACTCAAAATTATATCTTAAAAAATTTAGGAATCAAAATATTTGTTATATTTGCATATAGGAATCCCACTCGTATGGGATTTTTTCTATTTTTATAAACCACTTAAGTTATGAGTACAGTATCTTATTACACCGCAGAAGGATTAAAACATCTAAGAGAAGAATTAGAACAACTTAAAAGTATAGAAAGACCAAAAGCATCTCAAGCTATTGCAGATGCAAGAGATAAAGGCGACTTATCTGAGAACGCAGAATATGACGCAGCAAAAGAAGCACAAGGATTATTGGAAATGAAAATTTCTAAACTTGAAGAAGTTGTGGCTAATGCTAGACTGATTGATGAATCACAATTGGATTTGTCAAAGGTATTAGTTTTATCAAAAGTGAAAATTAAAAATCAAGCAAATGGTATGGAAATGAACTATACCTTAGTTGCTGAAAGTGAAGCCGATTTAAAGTCAGGTAAAATCTCTGTTACTTCTCCAATTGGGAAAGGTCTTTTGGGTAAATCAGTTGGTGAAATCGCAGAAATAACGGTTCCAAACGGCACTTTAAAATTCGAAATATTAGAGATTTCAAGATAATTTTTCTCCTATTACCAAAACCTATAACCTAGAAAAATGGCTTCTATTTTTACAAAAATTGTTAATGGAGAAATTCCATGTTATAAAATTGCTGAAGATGAAAAATATTTGGCTTTTTTAGATGTTAATCCTAATGCGAAAGGACATACCTTATGTATTCCAAAGGAAGAAATTAATAAAATTTTTGATATGGAAGAAGACCATTACCTAGGGTTGATGCAATTTGCTAGAAAAGTAGCCAAAGCCATTGAAAAAGCGGTGGATTGTAAAAGAGTAGGAGTTGCTGTTGTAGGTTTAGAAGTGCCTCATGTTCACGTACATTTAATTCCATTACAAGATATGGACGATATGCGTTTTCAACGAAAAGTCAGTTTGAAAAAAGAAGAGTTTGAAGCTATTGCTCAAAAAATTTCTTCCAATTTATACTAAAAGCACCATTTTGGTGTTTTTTTGTTTTAATTCCTTCTGATGCGATATTTAATTTGTTTTCTATTTTTCCAAACCATTGCTTTTACTCAAGTGAAAAGCATCTATACTGATGTGGAAAAAACAATGCAATCAATGCCTGAGAGTCAAAAAAAAACATCAAAAGATATTGCCAATTTCATACAAAGTAAATTTTCTACTGAAGAAACTCAAATCAAAGCAGCTTATTATTATGTAATTTCAACAATCTCCTATGATGTTAATCATGAATTTACAGTCAATTTAGTAATTTCTGATGATGAAATGGTTTCAGAAACAATTGCTTCCAAAAAAGGGGTTTGTATTCATTATGCTAAATTTTTTAAAGATATTGTTACCCAATTAGGCTATAATTGTCAAGTTATTTCAGGCTATACTAAGAGAAATGATGTTATTGCAGAGCAATCTCATGCTTGGAATGCTATTAAAATGAATGATGACAATTGGTATGTTTTTGATCCTACTTGGGATTCTGGATATAAGCAAAACAAAAAATTTGTAAGAAGAATTCAGTCAAAATATTACAAAATGAAACCTCTAGAAAGCATACAATCGCACATGCCTTTTGATTTTATGTGGCAATTTTTGAAGTATCCTATAACTGAGAAGGATTTTATCAATAACAACTTTACTCAGAACGCTAAACATGAAGCGTTTGATTATAAGGAAGCTATAACTAATTTTCAAGGGCTTTCAGAAAGCGAACAACTCGAGGTTTTAAAATCAAGAATGAGTCAAACAGGTGTCACCACGAAATTAGCCAAAGAACGTTTCGAAATTTTAAAGAAACAGTTAGATGTTTATTCACTAAATAAAAGTGTCAAAGAATTTAATGACATTACTAACAAATACAACGAAGGAATAAATTTACTAAATGAATTCATCTATTATAGAAATGCTCAATTCAGACCTTTAAAAGAAGATAATGAAATCTTAAAAATGATAGAAACGCCTTTAGCTATTTTTGAAGATTGTAATGATAAAATATACAAATTGGGATTTGTTGGACAAGAAAATCTATACGATTTGAATAAATTCAAAAGAGGTTTAATTGGCATTATAGAAGAAACCAAAAAGCATCAAACTTTTGTGAAAGAGTATCTAACGAAAAGCACAAAAGACCGAAAAAAAATGTTTTTAATTAAGAAATAGAGGTTGCTTTTTTATAACTAATTTGCATCGTTGTTCCTTTGCCAATTTCAGATTGAGCTACTTTTATTTTTCCTTTATGGTATTCCTGAACGATTCTTTTTGTTAGTGATAAACCCAAGCCCCAGCCACGTTTTTTAGTAGTAAAACCAGGCTCAAAAACTTTAGTGAAACTAGATTTCGGAATTCCTTTTCCAGTGTCAGAAACTTTGATTTTTATGTAATCTTCCCTTTCTTCAATACTCAGAGAAAGTGCACCTTTACCTTTCATGGCATCAATAGCATTCTTAACTAAATTTTCAATGGTCCAACTATGCAATGCAGGATTTATAGCTACATTAATAGTTTTGTCAGGAGCAATAAATTTAAAGTCTATTTGTTTGGAACTTCTGTCCTTTAAATAATCAAATGACGTTTTGGTTTCCGAAATAATATCTTTTATTTCCAGAGCAGGCTCACTTCCCACTTTAGAAAATCTGTCGGTTATGGTTTGCAAACGGTTGATGTCTTTTTCAATTTCTTCTAGAGTTGACGGTTCTACATTGTCTAGTTTTAGAATTTCTAACCAACCAATCAAGGAAGATAAAGGTGTGCCAATCTGATGAGCCGTTTCTTTGGCCATTCCAGCCCATAATTTATTTTGAGTTGCCATTTTTGTGGCTCTGTAAAAATTATATACCACTGCACCAAAAAGAATTATAATTAGTAAAAGTGCAACGGGATAATATTTTAGTTTTGTTAACAAGGGAGAGTTACCATAATACAGAAGTTGATTTTCCATTTTTATGGGTGGATTCTCTTTTTTTAAAGTGTTGAAATACTTTTTTAACTTCAAAGGGTCAGAGGCAATTTCATCTTCAATGTTCGTTTGGTTTACTATTGTTTCATTTTCATCCACAACAATAACTGGAATGGTGGTGTTGTTACTTGTAATTTGAAGTGGTAATTCAATATCATCGTTTTCTAGATTTGCTTTTTCAATGGTCTTCATGCTTTGTGCTAAAAGTTCCATTTTAATACGCTCTTCATTTTTAAAAATTTGAAAAAAGTTATAGGTGTTCCATAAAATTAATAGAACAATTAAAAAGGAAGATACGATAATAAACCATCTAGTGGAGTTGCTTCTTTCAGTGAACCGCATGCAAATTTTTTGCTAAAAGTACTAAAATTATAGTAAAGATTTAAGCCCTAATGTAAACGATTTTAATCTTAAAAAATTATATTTGTAAAAAAAGTTTAGCAATGATAAGTATTAATCCAAAAGACGTTTCTCCTGCAAAATTGCAAGGTTATCTACAAAGTGCTATTGCTCCTAGACCAATTGCTTTTGCAAGTACAATGGATGCTAATGGACTTCCAAATTTGTCTCCTTTTAGTTTTTTTAATGTGTTTAGTTCAAATCCTCCTATCTTGGTTTTTTCACCAGCAAGAAGAGTTAGAAATAATACCATCAAACACACATTAATTAATTGTGAAGCTACAAAAGAAGTTGTGATTAACATAGTGGATTATAGCATGGTGCAACAAATGTCTTTGTCCAGCACTGAATATCCTGATGGTGTGAATGAATTTGAAAAAGCTGGTTTTTCGATGTTAAAATCTGATATAGTAAAACCCTTTAGAGTGGCTGAAAGTCCCGTGCAATTTGAATGCAAAGTAAATAACATAATTGCTCTTGGCACAGAAGGTGGTGCAGGAAATTTAGTAATTTGTGAAGTAGTAAAAATTCATGTAAGTGAAGCAATTTTAGACGAAAACGGATTGATTGATCAAATGAAGATTGATTTAGTTTCAAGACTAGGAGGCAATTGGTACAGCAGAGCGATAAACGGACTTTTTGAAGTTGAAAAGCCATTAACAACGTTAGGAATTGGAGTAGATGCTATCCCAGAATTTATTAAAGAAAGTACTTATTTTGATGGCAATGATTTGGGTAAATTAGGAAACATAGAAGCTATTCCAAATGAAGAAGAAATTGCTATCTTTGTAAAAGAAAATTTTGCGGTTAAAGGCGTTTTGAGTTCAGACGATGAAGGGAAAAAACACCAAAAAGCAAAAGAATATTTAGATAATAACGATGCGATTAGTGCTTGGAAAGTGCTTTTGGCTCAACAATAAATGTAATTAGTATGGAAATTTTAGGAAGAGTAAAGGTTATCAACCCAGAACAACAAGTAAGTGCAACATTCAAAAAAAGAGAATTAGTTGTAACTACAGACGAGCAATATCCTCAACATATCATGATTGAGTTTACACAAGATAAAACAACTTTGTTGGATGCCTATACACCAGGAGAACAAGTAAAAGTTTCTATCAATTTAAGAGGTAGAGAATGGGTTAATCCACAAGGGGAAACAAAATATTTCAACAGCATTCAAGGATGGAGAATTGAAAAATTACAATCAGAAGCACCTCAAGCTAATGTGCCTCCAATGCCTGCAGCTGATGCTTTTGAACCAGCTTCAAACTTCAATGAAGAAGAGCACGACGATTTGCCTTTCTAAGAAGTTAGAAGTTAAAATTTAGAAGTCAGAAATTTGAGTTAATTTACTTGAGTTTCTGACTTTTGTCTATGTTCTATTTTCTTTTTCAAAAATGTATTACGTAACTAAAGAACTTTATTTTCCACCCGTTGAAGAAGCTTCCTATGAAGGAATTTTAGCTGTTGGTGGCGATTTATCTACTGAGCGATTGCTTTTAGCTTATAGAAATGGGATTTTCCCATGGTTTGAAGCCGATGAACCCATTCTATGGTGGTCGCCTTCCGATCGAATGGTAGTAAATCCACAAGATTATAAAGTGAAGAAAAGCTTGAGAAATATCATCAATAGAGGTATTTTTAAAATTACGTTTAACCAACAGTTTAGAGCAGTAATTACCAATTGCCAACAAATAAAAAGAGTAGGGCAAATCGGTACATGGATAACACAAGATATGATAGATGCTTACTGCAAGCTTCATGATAAGGGATTTGCCATGTCTGTTGAGGTTTGGCAAGATGAAGAACTCGTTGGGGGTTTATATGGCGTGGATTTAGGAACTGTTTTTTGTGGCGAAAGCATGTTTTCTAAAGTACCCAATGCATCCAAAGTAGCTTTTGTAAAATTGGTAGAATACCTAAAAGAAAACAACTATAAATTATTGGATTGTCAAGTGCATAATGATCATTTAGAAAAATTAGGAGCTTTTGAGATCTCTAGAGAAACTTTTATTAAGATTTTGAAAACCAAATAAATGTTCGCTGTTTGAATAATGAGATTAAGTAATTGATTTTTAACACATTATAATTTTATTGTTTTTTTTGGCATAGAAATTGTTTTTAGATATGATAATAACATTAAAATGGAATATCATGGAAACAAAATCGTTAAAAAAGGGATGCCAAAACTTAACTAAATTAATGTTAGCATGTTGTTTGTTCATGTTCTCTACACAAACTCAAGCACAAAATATCTCAGTAGGTATAAATATTAATACGGCTCCGAGAGAAACTGTTCGTTATGTTGAAACTGTAGCTCCTTCGTACTATTATTATCCAGAGATTGAAACTTATTTTGATATAAATTCGGCTGTTTATATTTATTTTTCAAATAATAGTTGGGTAAGATCAAGAAGTTTACCAGTTTATTATAGGGATTATGATATTAGACGTGGACAACGCATTATACTTGATTACAGAGGTTCGAAGCCTTATACTCATTACCACGAGCATAAAGTTAAATACAAATGCAAACCTTATAAAAAAGGGAAAAAGATTAAAAATAAGAAGAGAAAATAAAGTATAAAAGGGAACAGATTAATGTTCCCTTTTATACTTCCTATATATTCCTAGTCCAACAATCTTCTACATGATCATTAACCATTCCTGTAGCTTGCATGTGAGCATATATAACGGTTGAGCCAACAAATTTAAAACCGCGTTTTTTCAAGTCTTTGCTAATGGCATCCGAAAGTGGAGTAGTAGCTGGTACATCTTTTAAACTTTTAGGCTTGTTGTCTATAGGTTTTCCATCTACAAAATTCCAGATGTATTTGGAGAAACTGCCAAATTCTTTTTGCACTTCCATAAAAGCAATTGCATTTGAGATGGTTGCTCTTACTTTTAATTTATTTCTAATAATTCCTTCGTTTTCTAATAACTCTTCAATTTTAGAATCATTATATTTTGCTATTTTTTTACAATCGAAATTATCAAACGCTTTTCTAAAATTTTCTCTTTTCACTAAGACAGTGTACCAACTCAAACCCGCTTGGAACGTTTCTAAGATTAGAAATTCAAACAATTTGTCGTCATCATAAACAGGCTTTCCCCATTCGTTATCGTGATAATCTCGGTATAGATCGTCTTTTTCGCACCAAGCGCAACGGTTTTTGGTAGTCATATTTTAAATTTTACTCTTCATAATAATCCTCTTCATAGCCACCATACATATTGTAAGCATCACTCATTTTTTGGTAAGTAGCTCTTGGATGATTGACATTTATACTTTCGTCTATAACAGATTTCATGTAAGGCTCAATCTCTTTTTCCTCAATTATTGTTTTTGAGCGTAATTTTTTAAATGCTTGTGGATTTATTTTTCCATCTTCCATTACAAAACCAATACCTGCTATTTTTTCTGCATTCTTGTTGTATGAA
>CAZXPF010000016.1:0-79852 GCA_964643105.1 uncultured Flavobacterium sp.
TTTTTAAACCATACAATGCTAATTTATCTTTATTGTATCTAATTGTTATTTGTGGCAAACCTGCAACTCGTTCTGCTTTAGCATCTGAAACACCTTCAATACCATTAATTAATTGCACAACTTCCTCGCCTTTGCTAACTAACATATCAATATCATCACCAAAAATTTTAACGGCGACATCACTTCTTACACCAGTCATTAACTCATTAAAACGCATTTGAATAGGTTGGGAGAACTCAGTAAATGCACCAGGAATATCCGACAAAGCATGTTCCATTTTTTCCATTAGTTCCTCTTTCGTTTCTGCGGAAGTCCATTCACTTTTATCCTTCAAGAGAATAATCATATCTCCTGCTTCAATAGGCATTGGGTCTGTAGGAATTTCAGCTGAACCAATTTTGGTTACAATCATTTTAATTTCTGGAAATTTTGCTCTTAAAATTTGTTCAGCTTTTGTAGTTGCTTCCACTTCTTGAGATAATGAACTACCGGAAGCTATGATTAAATGCGTTGCAATATCTCCTTCATCAAGTGTAGGAATGAATTCACCACCTAAAGTATTAAATAAAAACAATGAGCTTATAAATAATGCAATAGCAACACCAATAATTGCTTCTTTAACTCGTAATGCTTTTTCTAAAAGAGGTGTGTAGAAATTGTAAATTGTATCTATTATTTTATCGCTAAAATTCTTTTTATGTCCTGTTTGTTTTTTTAATGCCAAAGCCGACATCATAGGGACGTACGTTAAAGACAATATAAATGCTCCTAATATGGCAAAAGAAACCGTCTGTGCCATTGGACCAAACATTTTTCCTTCGATACCTACTAAAGCTAAAATAGGAAGATACACAATTAAGATTATTATTTCTCCAAAAGCTGCACTACTTCTAATTTTTGAAGATGCTTGATATACTTCATCATTCATTTCTTGTGTGGTGAGTTTGCCTTTTTTGCTTACTTGGAGTCGATGTATTATCGCTTCAACAATAATTACTGCTCCATCTACAATTAGCCCAAAATCGATAGCACCTAAACTCATTAAATTACCACTAACTCCAAAAAGTTTCATCATAGAAATGGCAAATAATAATGCCAATGGAATAACCGAAGCAACCACTAAACCTGCCCTCCAATTACCAAGTAGTAATACTAAAATGAAAATAACTATTAATGCTCCTTCAATTAAGTTAGTTTGAACTGTATTTATAGCTTTGTCAACTAAAACTGTTCTGTCCATGAAAGCTTCAATTTCTACACCTTCAGGAAGTGATTTCTTGATTTGTTCCATCTTTTCTTTCACAACCTTAACAACTTCGCCACTGTTCTCACCTTTAAGCATCATCACCATTCCCGAAACTTCTTCGCCTTTTCCGTCTTTGGTTACTGCTCCATATCTGATACTACTACCTATTTGAACATTGGCTACATCACGAATAAGAATAGGTATTCCGTTTTGATTTTTAACCACTATTTTATTTATATCGTCGATGCTGCTAACCATTCCGACACCTCTAATAAAATAAGCATAAGGTTTTTTATCTATGTATGCACCACCTGTATTTTCATTATTATTTTCTAATGCTTCAAATATTTCAGTGATGGTTGTATTCATACTTCTTAGCTTGTCTGGAACAACAGCTATTTCATATTGTTTTAGGTTTCCACCTAAAGTATTTACTTCAGCTACACCTTTTGTACCAATTAATTGGGGCTTTATTATCCAATCTTGAATGGTTCTTAAATCAGTAGCGTTGTATTTTTCTTCGTACCCTTTTTTGGGAAATACTACATATTGGTATATTTCGCCTAAACCTGTACTTACTGGAGCCATTTCAGGAGTTCCAACACCTTTTGGTATGGTATTTTCTGCTTCTTTAATACGTTCTGTTATTTGTGCTCTTGCCCAATAAATATCGACATCTTCTTCAAAAACAACGGTAACCACACTTAAACCAAAACGACTTATGGAACGAAGCTCCACAACATTAGGAATTGATTTAACTGATTGCTCTATTGGATATGTTATAAACTGCTCTACTTCTTGAGTTGCTAAAGTAGGTGAACTTGTAATTATTTGTACTTGATTATTTGTAATATCTGGTAAAGCATCTATTGGTAAAGTATATAATGAATAACTACCTACAATGACTAATACAAGTGTAAAAAGACCAATAATAAATTTATTATTGATACTAAAATGAATGATTTTATCTAACATTTTATTTTGTGTAATGAATTAATAAACAGAGAACTGTTATTTTTTTTTAGTTGCTTAAAAGACACAACTTATTAACCCGAAATTACTCGGGCTTCATTACACTAACTGTGGTGGTTGCCAAATGCTTCCGTAGAAATTTGAAAACGAAGTTGACTTATAAAAAGAAATTGAAGTTTTTATTTCTTGAAATCGAACTAAAAATTGAAAAGAATGAACATCTAAAAAGGTTAATGTTTGTTGACCACAACAATTGCAAACACAAAAGGGAGAGCATAAATCTGTTTCTTCATCGTGCGAATGATTGTGTTGTGAGTGAACTTGTGAATGTGATGAAATAGTAGTAACATCATTATGCTTATCTGCACAAGGATAGGCAGTAAGCATAACTATATATATTGATAATATGATATTTAAGATTTTCATCGTTGTAAATGTAGTACATTTTTACAAAAAAAATAAAAATAATTACAAATCGGGCAATTATTTTAAAAATAAGTTGATATCCCAAAATTGAATCCATCTGATATAGATGGTGGATTTAATAGTATACCTCGTTGTTTTAGTAAGCTATAATTTAAACGAATAACTGTTTGACTATTTGGTCTAAAACTAATAGCAGAAACCACACTCCATAAATCTTCACCTATATTACCATCAGTATCGTTAAATTTAACCACATTCCAATCTACATTTAATATTGCCTTTTCCCGATCTAGCATTGTACGATTTAGAATTGTCTGAACGATATCTATAAAACCACCTTGTTGTTTACTTCCAAACTGTTGTGAATAAGTATGCTTGCTATTCTTTCAAGAAAGATGATATCAAAGATGGATGAGGTGAATGAATGGTCAGGGAGATTTCGAACACACTATGCTCATATACAGTGAGATTTGAAGCCAAAACATTTTAGTCAATTAGAAACTTAAATAACTCGAACACTTTTTGAAGTAGATGTTTTTGGATTTAATTTGTTGTAAATTAATATGTTAAATTGATAAAAAAAAGAGACGCCTAAATATAGACGTCTCCTTAAGTGGGTGGAAGGGACTTTAATCGAACACTTAATACCAGTATTAACTTTTTTTGATAGTATGAAGAGTAGTTAAATAATTTGGTTTATAGGGGTTCTATTTGATTAGTTTTTAGTTTGATAATTATTTGTTGTTCAAAGAGATATGATGTATTAATATAATTAGAATATTCTAATGATAAATACTTAATTGTATTTGACTGGATTGGTAAAATAAGTTTAACTTATATTTTTATACGGAATTTTTATTTGATTGAATGGGTTTAAGTTGTAATGAAAATGAAGAAGTAACATTTAAGAAATCCTTCTGGATTAATTTCATTACAATAATGTTTACTTATTTTATCATAAGAATAAAAGTTAAAATTATAAGATTAAGGCAATAGCAGGAGAAAAATTTGCTAAAACACTTACTTTTCTAAGAGACATTCAAGATACCAATTTTTTTATTATTATTCAGCTCAGCTCAATTCATCTTTGTTTTACTTAACTGGAAAAACGGTAAAATTGACTACCAAATTTTTGGTCAAACTGGCCACCATTTTCTAGTTGAAATTGACCACATAAAAATATTACTTTGTTCTCTATAATAATCAACTAGTCTTTGAGGTATAAAATCGTTTGCTAGAATTCTTGCTACTTTGAAATCGTGAGAGGTAGAAAACGAACTATCAGTTTCAAAGTAATAGCTATCTAATGCCAGTTTGATGTCGTATTTTCTCTAAGGAAATATTTATAATCCAAGTAGGAAATACCAGAAAGGTAATATTTGTAAAAATCTAATTCGTTATCAAAAAAAGGCTTTTAACTTTTATAATTCATTCTTATAATACTTCTTTAAAGTTCGATTTCTACTATTCGGTCTTTTTCATTTCTATTTTATAAACCATATAGTAATAAATTAATTTTGAGATAAAAGTGGTTTTAAATCTTTGAAGAAATGGATTTTATCAGTTTCAGATTTGAAACCTGACTTGATTGCTATCTTCTTTAAGTTGGGAATTGATGTGAGAATTATTTCTATTGCTTTTTCACATTTTTTAATTTGGTTATCTATTTCTAAATCAATGAATTTTAGTTGTTCATTTAAATTTAAAATTACTAAATTATATGAACTTTTCAAAATTATATTTTATTTGAAGAATATTTTTTTTTATTTTATACACAATCTTAAATGAATTTTTATTGACATGTTTTCTTATCTTTTTTAAATTATTCGATACATTATTAAACTACTTTTTTATTTAATTTTTTTTCCTTCCATTTTGTTTTCACCTTGAGAGAAAATTAGACTTTTTACAGTTCTATCCTCATTAAAATTAAAAATAATTTTAGCACCTATTTCTTCAATTACAAAACTATTTTCAGTTTCAGTTGAAAGCTTAATAGTTGGTTGTCCTTCGGTTTTAGCAAAAAGATTGCTATTTTGTTTTTCTATCTCAATGAGAAAATTGGGTTGAAGTTCATAAATACCTACAAATTTTTGCAATTGTTCAGTATTCATCTTTAATCCTATATTTTCAGGCTTATTATATAATATATTTCTAATTGATTTTATAGGAATAACTACATTATCATGATTTTGAAGAATAATTATTGTTTTTTTATTTGTGATATGTCTGTCAATAAATGAAACATATCCAGGCCAACCTCCACCATGAGAAACAATTTTTCCAAATTCAGGATTGTTGTCTATTTTCCATCCAAATCCATATTTAGTTTGCGAGTCATTATTTAGTGTTGCTACTTGAAATATTTCATTCATTCCTTTTTTTGATAATAACTTATTTGTATATAAAGCTTTATCCCATTTTAGTAGATCATTTGTTGTAGAATTTATACAACCATCACCAACAATTCCATCTAACCAAACCACAAAATTTATCTCATCTAAATTATCTGGTAGCGAGTATTTTTTTAAGTCTTCTGAATATACATAACCAAAAGCATAATTATTAACTTTTTTTGGAGTAAATCTTCGGTTATATATGAAAGTATTTTTCATTTTTAATGGTTTAAAAATGTTTTTCTGTAAAAAATCAGCATATTTTTCTCCTGATGCTTTTTCAATAATAGAAGCTAATAGAGCATATCCTGTATTGCTATATTCATATTTTGAATTAGGTTCAAATATTATTTTTGGTTGTTTTTCGGCAAAGAATTTTATAATATCATTATTTGTTGCAATTTTTGATTTATCAAAAAACTTATCCATTATCTCAAAATAGTCGGGTAAACCTCCAGTATGATTTAATAAATGTTTAATTGTGATTCCTTTATAAAAACTTAACTCAGGTAAAAATTTTGAAATTGTATCATCTATGTTTAGTTTACCTTTCTCATTAAGTATCATTATTGCCATAGCAGTAAATGATTTTGAACAGGAAGCAATTTCAAATATTGAATTTTCATTGAGTTTTTGTTTAGTTTCTTCATTTGCAATTCCAAAACTTTTTTTATAAAGAATTTTGCCTTTTTCAGCTATTAAAATGTTACCATTAAATTTATTATTTGAATGTAATTCGCTTAAAATACTATCTATTTTTTGAACTTGGTTTTGTCCCGAAATTAATTGAGTAATTATAAGCGTTGCAATAGTTAATATATGTTTCATTGATTTATTTTTTTAATTTAAATAAGATAGTTTATTCACTTTTTGGCAATAGAATTCTCGCCTCACAAAGTGGAGGGTTAGATTTTGTTAAAAAATGTTGAGATAAATTTTTAGTTGTTTTGTCTTCGTAAGTAGAAGAAATACAGTAAATAACTTAATCCAATACTGAGAGTCATAATCGCTAAAGAATGAATGTCAATAGGCGAAGAGAAATAGGTTAATAATAGCCCAAAACCAATACCACAAAATAAAATGGCCATTTTAATAACTTCATTTTTCTTTTCTTGGTTGTTTTTTTCTATTAAATAGCCAGATAACTGCTCAGCCATACCTCTATCTATGAGTTTATTTTTTAGTCGATAATCTAAAAAATACTTAATCAAAGTGACGAGCATAAAAACTAAGAATAAAATAAATAAAATAGGTAATATTAAATCACCTATTGGTTCCATTGTTGAAGTATTTACCGTATTTGAAAAAGCTTCTGTTGTTTGTTCTGTCTGTGCAAAAGTTTTAGCTGTTGCAAATAGAAATGCGATACTTGTTATTGTTTTTTTCATTTTTTAATTGATTTAATAATATTCTATTAGACAGTTTTTTAAAGTATTGGTTGCAAATTATTTTTGAATATTTTATTTTCTTTTATTTTGTGTTGCTCAATAGTTTCTGCTAATAAAAAGAGTGATATAACTAAACTGGTAACCATTACAAATAGCGTTATGTAAATAGATTTTGATTTAAAAAGCATTAGCACTTTTGGAATAAAAGGAATTGAGAAAGATGAAATTACAATTAATAAAAAAATCAATATTCCCCAAAAAAAGAACGTTTGTTTTTTGTTCTTTTTCTTTTCATAAATTTTAATTTCATTCATTACCAGATTTTCAACATTAAAACTAAAAGTTTCAGATTTTACTTTACTTATAGTGTCAATAAGAAATTGATACTTATCAAGTTTTTTTTGACATATAGAGCACTCTGAAATATGTTTAATTACTTCTTTATTTTCTATATCTTTTAATAGATATGCTTGCAAAATTTCATCAGTTAAATGGTTCTCTTTCATAGCATTTTATTTTTATAATGATTATTGATATTATCTTTGAGAATTTTCCTTGCTCTATATAAGTAATTTTTAATGGTTCCTTCGGGTAAATTAGTAATTTCTGAAATTTCTTTATTTGATAATTCTTCCAGATGGTATAGTGTGATTAGTGTTTTATATAATAGCGGAAGTTTCTCTATTTCTTTGTTAAGAATATCAATAGCTTCAGTTTTTATTGTTTCTAATTCTGGATTTTCTATTGATTTAAATTTATTTTCACTTGTATTTTCAATTTCTATAAATGAAATTTTCTTTTTTTGAAGATAATTTATCGTTGTATTGTAAGCAATGTTTGCTATCCAAGTTGATAATTTAGACTTGTATTGAAATGAAGCTAAATTTTGGTAAATTTTCATATAAATATCTTGTACAACATCTTTTTGGTCATCTTTATCAGAAATCATTTTACATACAATTTGTGTAACGAGTTTTTCAGTGTTTTTTATCACAATAGCAAAATCCTGAATGTTTCCATTCAGGATATTAGTAATTATAATTTTATCGTGTAAATGATTGTTTTTCTCGACCATATTTTATTAGACAGCTAACATAGAAATTGGTTGCAATAAAAAAGTAGTTTCACCATATTTATTTATTACGAAGTAAAATGTAGTTGCTGCCGTTGTAATTAATAAACTTGTGGATTATTTTTTTCCAATAGACTAATAGATTGCTTATATAAATCAACCATTCCAAAGTTCTATCATCCATTACAAATTCATATCCACCTACAATTTTACAATGTCTGCATATTGATTATTCTCTAATTTCTTTCCTCTTACAAAAATTTGCTTAATTATTATGGTATCAGTACCATTAGAAATTTGTCCGGTTTCAATCGCCATGCCTTCATTCATATATGCTTGTATCATACCATTTGGAGTTTCGCGTTCGTATTTAAGTTCCAATACCCAATTTGAATTTTGTGTAACATTTGAAGAAACTAACATGACCTTGTAATCAGATTTTTGAAATTTTCCTTTTGTAAAATCTACTTTATCTAGTATTTTATAATTAGTACTTTCACCCATATAGGTTTGAGCACGAAATGCAACCCAGGTATTAATGGAATCTGAAATAGTAAATTGAAACTTATCAGATGTTTTAGAAGTCACATCATCAATTTCAATTCCAATGTTTTCATAGAGTGATCTTTTGAAAGTTTCTTTTGAAAAAAAAGCCATAAGGAAATTTGTCAACAATATCAGAAGTTTTGCTCCAACCTTCTTTTAGATTTCCTTCATAGTATTTTTCATATATGATTTTTCTTTTGGAACTAATAAATCATTTTCCTTTTATTTGCATTGTGTTCTCTTTAGTAATCAAGTTATTTGAGTAATCTAAGAGCATATTGTTTTTAGAAGAGCAGGAAATTAGAACCTCCATACATAACAGCAAAAAGAAAATATTATGTACTCTTTTTACGGATTTAAAAATTACCATTTTTTATAATTTAAAATTTTAACATAATCAAAATCACCACCACTATTTGACCCCATGAATATTCCAATTTTTCCCTTATAAATTTTACTTAATTTTTTTACAGAAAAAACCTTTTTATCGTTTACATAAGCTAATATCTTATTTCTTTTAATTATAAGTTTTAGTGTAAACCAATCATTTGGTAAAGGGGCATTTGAAATTTCTTTTTCATATTTCCCATTTTGTTCTTCTCTTAATTTTTTCCATGTATATACTGGATGAGAAATATATTGTATTGCATGAACTTTTCTTATAGAATCTGTTGTGTAAAAATTAAAAGGTCTGCAATAGACAGCATCGTATGTTGTGTCATTTTTGCCATGAAAAGCAATTCCAATAAAACTTCTTTGAACAACATTTTTACCCCTCAACTTAATTTCCACAATACCATTGGCAAAGTCTTCAATGGGTAGCCAAATAGTCCCTTCAGTTTTTCCCTCATTAAACCTTATATATGAATTGTTGTTTTCGTTGATAATCTCAAATTCACGATTGTTAATGGTTAATTTTTTTATAGTATTTTCATCTGCCAGTTTAAAAGTTTGAGCATTTAGACATATAAGTATTTGAAAAAATGTAATAGTCAATATTGTTTTTATCATTTTAAATCATTTATTCTTAAAATTTAGTTCTTCTGTTAGTTCCTTCAATGACTATTCCCTTTGCCCTGAAGATATCAAATTTATTAGTTTATGTAAAGAATTGTGTTAGTAATATACTAAACCAATTATGATAATACTTACAGTTGCTCTTTTAAATCTTTGATGTTATCTTTTGAATCTTTCTTATGCTTTTTTTAATTCTATTAATTCTTGTTCTAAATTGTTTTCCATGATTTTTGATTTTATGATTTTTTTACTTTTTATTCATTTGTTGTTCCCAAATTAATTCACCCTTGTTATTAAAATACTTAACTCCAGTAAATTTTTCCTTGTTTTGAAGCAGTTCTCCTGTTTTTTTAGCCATACCTATTCGAAGACTTCCATTTTCATCGGCAATGATTAAAGCTTTACTGCCATCTTCAATAGTTACCATATGCATTGCTTCACCAGAGTCATCATCTACACCAAATCCTTGTCTAGTTTTACCATTTTCAAGCGTATTGACACCAGCTCCAACACGTTCCCATCCTTTCTTATTATTTACAAGTAAGCCAGATATTTTATAATTTCTTACCCCAACATTTGGATCGGCTAAATCGTCACCAACTAATACTTCATCAAAACCTTCTTCATTCATAAACACAATACCATTAGAGGTGTTCTTGTATCTTTTATACCATCCCATGTATTGATTTGGATCATCAAATTGACTAGCCCAATGTTTTCTAACCAAAGTAGTATCTGTTCGCACTCTGTCTTTTGATTGTGGGATGGGAGCCCCAATAAGAATCCTGTCTTTTCCTTTAGCATCTTCAATGACTATTCCTTTTGCTCTGATGATATCAAATTTGTTCGTTTTTGTGAATGAAAGCGTTAGGATACCAACCAAACAAGTTATGATTATGCTTACAGTTGCTCTTTTAAATCTTAAATGTGCTCTTTTAAAACTTTCGTGTGATTTTTTTAACTTTAAAAATTCTTGTTCTAAATTGTTTTCCATGATTTTTATTTTTTTAATTGATGATTTATATAGTTATACTTTAATTTCTAGTTTAATTCTCTTTTTAAGAAAAACTCACCCTCGGTTAACGAAAAATTAGAGCCATCAGTGCTTTGTGCAAAAAAAACTTTTCCGCTGAATGTTCCTTTTACATGATTATTTGTAATTTCAGTAATATTGATATTGAAATCTTCTGCATCACCATTTTGCGATGTGTAAGTAACCATACCTTCAATGGCAAGTCTGAATATCATATCGTTGTTAGGCTCTGTGTAATTTTGAACTTTAATACCAGTTGGGTCAGTAATTTCAAAATCAAAACTGGGAAATGTTTGATTTGGAACAGCTTTTGCATAACTTGCTATTGTATTACCATTAGAGGGTAAAGTAGCTACAGCATCATATTTATAGTCAGCCCATTCTCCGTTAACTTTTGTTTTGATGTAAAAGTTTTGACCATTTTTTGGATTATCATCATTATTACTACATGATGAGAAGACTACGATTATTACATTAAGGATTGTTACAATTTTTATTTTCATGATTCTATGTTTTCCATTAACTTTTTTATTAATTTTTTAATTGCTTGGGGTTGTATTTCCATATTCATTATAATATCTAGGGAGATAAAATTTTCCTTCTGTTACTGTTATATTTTCTTCAAGATTAGCTTCTCCAGTTAGTACTCCTTGAAAAGTTCCTTTTACAAAGTCATTAGTTACTTCAGTTATTTGAATTTGGAAATTGTCAGGGCTGATTAAATAATTACTATATCCTTTTTGATTACTATCATAAAACTGAAAAAGACTTGTATGTGTGGAGCTATTAAAAGTTCCAGTAGAAACTTGGGTAAGATTGTCAATTTGAAATGAGAAAAAAGGATATATATTTGCTATTGAATTTCCTGCATATAGTTTTAATGTTAAGTTATTTACTGTTTCAAATTGAATGGCTTGGGCTAGGTGGTTTACGTTTATAGTTTGCCCATTAACTTTTGCACTAATGAAGTAATTAGTACTATTATTCTCTTCATTGGAATCTGAACTACATGAGAATAATAAACTTATTGCTGTAATAAAAGTTAAAATTTTTGTTTTCATGATTATTTATTTAAGTTTTTTTAATTTTTATGAGTGATTTAAAAAATATCATTTATAAATTTAAAGACTTATAAAAATTATAAATGTTGCATTAATTCCCTTTTATTTTAAATTTTTATTTTATCAATTTGCTTTTTGATATTGTTCTGGTTGATTAAACTCTTTTAACCAATTCAAATAAGCATCTAGAAAAGCCCCTGGACTTTCAATCATTGGCCAATGTCCGATAGCGTCATCCATCCAAATTAATTTTCCATTTGGAATTCTTTTATGAAAAGTAATCCCCATTTCCAAACCAGAATTTGGATCAGCTGAACCACATATGTAAGATAGTGGTATGTTTGTATCATTCATTGCTTTAGTCCATCTTTCTTGGTGTTTTTTTTTCTCAAAAATTAATCTACCTAGAACGTATGATATATTTTTACCATTGTTATAATTTAATATCTCCCATAATTCATCGAGGTATTCATTAGAGGGTTGTGAAAATTTACCGTATAAACTTCGTATAGTTTTATGAATAGCTTTTTTTGACATATTTTTACTTAAAAACTTTCCAATATAAGTGGGTGTTTGAGAAAGTAGTTTCTGAATAAATCTAGGTTTATACACATCAGGAAATAAATTCCCATTAATAAAACAAATACTTTTTATACTAAAGTTTAGATTATATTGTTTTTCATTATTTAAAAGCTCTTGAGCGATACTAACACCTAAATCATGAGCTAGAATATGAGCTTTTTCTATTTTTAAGAGAAGTGTTAATCTATTTACAATATCTTTATAATCTTCAAATGAATAAGTATAATTTTCGGGTTTGTCTGAAAATCCCATTCCTAATAAATCAAAAACAGTTACTTTAAATTTTTGTGATAAAATCGGTATTACTCCTTTCCATTCATATGAACTATATGGGTAACCATGAATAATTATTAGGTCATCGCCAAAACCAAACTGATTATAAAATATTTTATGAGATTTATATTTAAAAAATTCTCCATCTTCCAACCATTTTGTAACTGATTTATTCATTATATATTGTTTAATAAAATCTGTCTAAATATGAAACGCCGCCATATTATACTTTCTAAAAACTTCTTCAACCATAAAATATGATAAATGAAAATTTCAAGGAAAAAAGGAATATACAATCTCATTACACTAGATAAAACTTTTGTGATGAAAGATTTCTTTAGTCCTCTCTTTAATTTTAATTTACATTTAACAAAAATCCAAATATTTTTCAACCATTACTTTGCCAATTGTTTTAAAATTAATGATATATAGTAATCTATTTTTTTGATATCTTAAAAAAGCTCTAAATTTTTTTGATTATCTAAATCTTCTTATTTATCTTGACAAATTCGTAATGTTCATGTCTAAAAATAAAGAAAATAATATTTTCTTCACTCTTTATAATTATTTGATTTTCTATATTTTTTTCTTTTTAACAACTTTTCCAATTTTTTATGTTCTTGGCGAATAGTTAAATCGATTGGTGTTATTGCTGTATTATTCTTTGTATAAGGATTAGCACCAGCCTTTAATAAAAGTTTAGCTGCTTCATAGTTACCAGTCCAAGCCGCCCAATGTAGAGGACATTCTTGAATACCATCTCTTGCATCAATGTTCGCATTTTTGGCTAATAATAGTTTTATAATTTTAGTATTGTTGTATTCAACGCCATAATGTAAAGGTGTTATTTTATCATTATTAGGAATGTTTACATCAGCACCTAATTCTGAGAAATAATAAACCAAGTGATAATAACTTAGTTTAGCAGCTCTATTTAGTGGTGTAAATCCTTCTTTGTCTTGTACATTGATATATGCACCTTCATTAATTGCTCTTTTAATACCTTGTACATCACCATGTAAAGATGCAGCAACTAGGGCATTATCTGCTTTTGTTTTGGGTGTATTTTGAGCGTATGACAAAAAACATAAAAAAAATAAAAAAACAAACGTAATTTGTTTCACACCACCTCTTATTATTCTTGTATTCATATTAATTAGTTTACTTTAATATACTTTCTATTTAAAGATTAATAAATTATGTAACTGTAAATTATTGTAAAATGGGTATTTTTTTCATAAGAACTTTACTTTTTATCAATTGCTATAATGGTTAATTCAATTTAACCTCAACTATATCTCCATCTTTAAAAATTTCAATAAACTTTTCATTTCTGTGATACTTGGTTTTGTTGTATCTTTCCTTTTGATAATATTGTGTGCCGTAAGAATTAGTTCCCACAACAACATCTCTTGTATACGCTCGAGTGACTGACATTATAGCTTGAATAAAATATTTACCAGGTTTCATTTCTTTAAATTCAAAACGACCATATTCGTCAGTTGTTGTTTCAATTCGCATACTGTACGCATCTTCAGACATGTAAACATTGGTTTTTTTATTTTCTTTTTTTTCTCTTAAGTTATACCATGCCATAAAATATTCATTTACTGGGAATAGTTCAACTTTTACATTACCACCATATGCTTTTGCATTAACCAAGGATATCTTATTAGTAGATTTATAAACAATACCTTTTATAGTCGATTTTCCAACAGCTAATTGATTTTTTGCTAGTTCTTTGTCAAAAGTAACTTGCGGATAAAGACTTATTTTTTGATTTTTTTGAGCCATTCTATCTACATTTCGAATAGGATTGCAAGCGATTGATAGAATTGAAACGATTATAATTGTTTTAATTTTCATTTTTTTTTTTTAATTATTGATATTGTAGCTCTCTGTAAAATCATTATTATCACCAACTAGATTAAGTGTTTCATTGATAATAATATTCCCATTTTTTTCTATTTTAAGTATACCAGTTAATGGATTATCATAGTTGATTATTTGAAAATTAGATGAGAAAATTTGTACTGGTTTAATAGTTTCTATTACATATGTTTTTGTAGTTCCTGTAAAGTCATTTTTATCAAGAGAAACAGTTTGAGAATTTGCTTGGTCTGAACCATTTATACGCCATAATGGGAGTGCAACATTTCCGGATTGGTTATTACCAACAACAGTTACAGACACATAGTCATTTGTTGCATTAACATCATTAAGAGTTATGGTTATTTTAAAACTTGAACTTGAATTATTGTCACTTTCACTACAAGAAAATAAGATAAATAAACTAAAAATAAGTATTATTTTTTGGCACCAATTTAAAGTCGTTTTCATTTTTAAAATTTTGATTTTATAAGTAAGTAAATTTATTATTAAATTTAAAAATCGAAATACCTGATATCAGGTAAAATGAATAAATGTTTTACTTGAATAAAAATTGTTAGTTTAAAAAGATGAAAGGCTTTTAAACTTTTCTATTTTAATGCTGAGATTTTTTTACTGCTTTTGACTTTAGTTTTTTGGATGATTTCGCAACTTTATTGTATTCAAGGCATAAGCTTAAGAAGTAGTCAAAGTCTTTTCTGTCTTTGAACCCTTCCGGATTTATATAGCAGTAACCTTTGTATTCTTTGCCTTTCATCAACATTGTCTCATAACCATCTTTTTCGTAAAGTTCTTCCTGTCGGCTTGGGTCAAAACGCAACATTAACTTCTCACCGCTTACACAAATACAAGTCTTGTGATTTACCATAAAGTTTAGGACATTGAACATTTCTTTTTCTTCAATGTCTATGCCTGGTATTTCAGCAAGATATTCTCTAACTCTGTCTGCAAGATTTGTGTCGTAAGCCATCAATGAAAATTATTTACGTGAATGAAGTCCAACTGTGTTGCCTTCTGTGTCAATGAAAATTGAGATGAAACCAAATTCACCAATATTCATTTTAGGTTGTACAACTTTTCCTCCTGCTGCTTCAATTCTTTGTTCTTCTTTAATGTTGTCTTCGGTTTCAAAATAGACAACCGTATTATTGCTACTTGGAACAAAATCGGCTTTTTCCACTATTACACCTGATATATCGTGGCTTTCAGGGCTAAAAGGAAAAAATGATTGCTTGCCCCATTCGATAGGTGCATCTGTCAGTTTTACATTGAAAACTGTTTCGTAGAATTTTTTTGCTCGGTCTAAGTTTGCTACATTGATATCAAACCAACCAACTGGATTTACATTTGTCATTTTAATATGATTTTTAAGTTTTTGTACTATTTCAATACAAAAGTAGAGTCAAATAAATCGGCAAAATTGTAAAAATGGGACAACTCTATTTTTTTTCAAAAATCAAAGACATTTTTAAGTCGTCACCGAAAAACTTCTTTGGTGTCAAACCTGTGAACTCCTTAAATTCTTTAATAAAATGGGCTTGGTCAAAATATTCGTTCTCATGAGACAAATCAGTTAGGTTTGTAATCTCTTCATTTAACAATGCTTTTAATGTCGTTTGAATTCTAATCGTTTTTGCAAGTTGCTTTGGACTTAACCCAATGGCAAAAGAAAATTTCCGAGACAATTGTCTTCGGTTTATGTTGTTGTTTTTTGAAAATTCATTTACAGAAAATTGTCCATTTGAGTTGAAGATGGTTTCAATAGTTGATTTTACGATATTGTCAATGGACTTTCTGTCAGCTAATTGTTTGAAAAGAAAGGCTTCAACAATTTGAATTCTTTCAGAGGTAGAATTCGCATTTAAGATTTGATTGCCAAGTTTTATGCCATCTTCTCCAAATTTAGAAGCTCAGTTTCACTTACAAATATTATATTCTAACAAGAAAGTATAACTTAAGTAATTATCTACTTTTTTATAAATTAATTTTCCTGTCATTATACCAAAGATTTTAAATTTTAATTAATTTCATTGTTTTGTTGTGATAATCATTTGTCTCAATTTTTACAAAATAAATTCCGTTAGTTAAATCATTCGTATTAATAACTCCATTGAAGTTTTCAGTTTCTAATACTTTTTTGCCTTGTATATCAAGGATTGAAATTGATTTTACTTTTTCAGAATTACTAACCACAAAATGTGATTTACATGGGTTAGGGGATATGACAAATTCGTTTGATACTTCATAAATATTTGTGTTTAAACTACTCGGACAATTAATAGTATAAAGTAAACCGGTAGTTGTTGTATTATATTCACCATTCCCCAAATTTCCGAATTGATTAATACCAATTGATTTTAACTGATTGTATTGAAGTATTGCGAGGCTGAAGTTTTGACCATTAGAAATTTGTAGGCCGCTATTGTTTGTAAAATTTGTTTGTATAGGGAGCGACTCTTCATTGGAGGCAAGATTTGAGCACAATTGAAAGTCCTGATTATTTCCCCATGCCCAAATGGAATTATTTTGCTTAATTGCTGTAGCATGGTTCCACCCGCCATCAATAGAAATCCAATCTGACTCTGTGCCCAATAGTGTTGGTGAATTGTAATAATTATTACTTCCTAAAGCTTGACCAAAGAAATAAATTTGACCTTGATTATTTAATGCCAAACCAGTTATTTGTGTGGTTGTTATTTTTGTCCAGTTCGTTAAGTTACCAATTTGTGTTGGTATTGTTCTGTTGGAGTTGTCGCCTAATCCTAGTTGACCTGCTACGTTAAACCCCCATGACCATAGAGTGCCATCAAGTTTTAGGCCAATGGTAAAATTTTCGAAACCGGATGCAATTTCTTTCCAACTATTGCTGGTCCCTATTTGTTGTGGTTCTGATACAACTGTAGCCATGCCATTTCCTAATTGACTTAAATTATTTTTACCCCAAGCCCATAGCGTTCCATTTGTTTTTATAGCAAAGCTTGTTTCGTAACCTGCAAATACTTTTGACCAATTGTTTTCATTACCAACTTGTGTTGGTGTGTTTATGCTTTGAGGAGAACTTCCTAATCCTAACTGAAAAGAATTGTTTCTTCCCCAAGCCCAAAGCGTTCCGTCTTCTTTGATCGCTAGTGTATGATCTGAACCTGCTGATACTTCTTTCCAATTGTTTGAATTTCCAACTTGTTGTGGTGTGTTTTGAGTGGTGCTGGTACTGGCTATTCCTAATTTTCCAAAGGAATTACTTCCCCAGCTCCATAATGTATTGTCGTTTGCTATTGCAACAACATGGCTATTTCCAGATTCGATTTTTTTCCAGCATTGACTGTGAAGATTTGATATAGTTGTTATTAAAAAGGTGAAAAGAAATAAATATTTATTCATTTTAAGTAATAATTAATTAATTAGTAGTGCAAAAATAGGTAATCATGATTTTTTGATTATACCTGATTTCAGGTATTTTTATGTATAAAATTTTCTTTTAATTGTAAAATTATATAATTAAAAATTATATGTAGTTTAATGATTTGAAAACTATTTTTCTCTTTTTGACTTTTGGAAAGCTTAATTTATCGTTAGTTTTTTAAGTAAAGATTAGTGGATTGGTGAGTAATTGATGCGGATTGTCGTTTAATTGATACTGATTGGTATGTAAATGATTGGAATAGTTGTATAGTTGATTGTGATAGGAATATAATGAATTGTGATTGATGTGTAATTAGTAGAACAGATATGTAATTGGAATTGTTTTGATGTTTTATTACTTGAAATATGGATAACCGTAAAATTAATTGAAGATTATTTTGGTAATTTGATGAAATTAGGGGAAATCCTTTTTTTTAAATTGAATGAGATTAATTTAGATTTGATATATGAATAATGTTTTGTCTTTATCAACCTTGCACACTCAAATAAGGATAGAAAAATCCAGTTTTCATTTGACATATTTTTTATCTTAAGTGCAAAAAATGTGAGATACCCTAAAATTCAAAAATGAACATAGAATATAGTTTTGACAAACGGCTAGCAGCAGACTAATTGATAATTTTGTCTTAAAATTATCAAGTTTAAATATTATGAAATCAGCGTATTTGTATGTCAGGGTAAGTACTGACGAACAAAAGAGAAAAGGTTATTCTCTTCCTGAGCAGGAGGATAGGTTGTTAAGGTATTGCGAGCAGAACCAAATTGCAGTAAAGGGAATATTCAGGGAAGATTTTTCAGCTAAGGATTTTAATCGGCCAGAGTGGAAGAAAATTATCAATACATTAAAGAAGAACAAAAAAAGCCCTCCAGATAGCATACTGTTTATAAAATGGGATCGATTCAGCAGAAACATTGAATTTGCTTACCAAATGTTGAGGATATTGAGAGGTCTTAATACTACGGCGATGGCAATCGATCAGCCTATTGATTTCGATGTGCCTGAAAGCATAGTGATGCTTGCAGTTTACCTTTCAATACCAGAAGCGGAGAACAGTAGGAGGGGTAGGAATGCTTCGGATGGCATGAGAAGATCTCGAAAAATGGGTAGGTGGCCTGGACGGGCACCGATGGGATATAGTAATCAGTCAACTCAGGAAGGCAGAAAGATTATAGTGGCAAAGTTTCCAGAGGCAGATTTAATTAAATGGGCTTTTGAACAGTTTTCGAAGGGTACATTTTCTATTAGCCAAGTTAGGACAATGGTTTGTCAAAAAGGACTTCAATGCAGTAAGAATAACTTTTGGAAGATATTGAGAAACCCTATTTATTGTGGTATAATAACAGTTAGTGCAACGAAAGATGAAGAGATTCAATTTGTAAAGGCTATACATGAACCAATCATATCCGAAGAACTTTTTAGGAAAGTCCAAATACTGCTTACAAGCAGACGCAAACAGAAAGAAGCAAAATTTTGTAGAAAGTTTTTATTTCCCCTAAGAGGATTTATATATTGTCCATTCTGCAGATGTAGATTTACAGGTAGTATATCACAAGGAAAGTTTTCAAAATACAGGTATTACCATTGCTCTACATCAAGATGCAAGGGGAGATTTAGGGCTGATATTTTAGAAGCCCTGTATGAAGATCAGTTAAAGATAATAACCCTTTCTCCGTCTGTATACAAGCTTTTCGGTTTGGTGCTTGAAGATGAAAATATTTTCTCTGCTAGAAGGCAATGCTTGGATGAAAGAAAAGCAGTTCTTACTGAAATTTCTCAATATGAAGAGTTAATCTCCAAAGCTAGAAGACACTTACTTGCCGAAAAAATAGATTTTGAGGATTTCAAGTGCATTAAAAAGGAATATAATCAAAATATTCATAATTTGAACGGCAGATTGCAGCATCTCGTACAGAAACTTAGTGGATATGAAACGAGTAATAAAGGTGTTACGTCAGATAACGAAATCAATATTTCCCAGTTTTATAATGCCCAAGACATTGTAGGCAAAAGGCACATTGTGAGCCTATTTTCTCCTTCATCAATAAATGTACAAATAAGGGATTTTAACCCGTTGCAAATCGATCAAGCTATTAAAAAGATAGTAATTTATAATACCTTAGTTTTAGATATAAAACAAGCTAATTCTGAAGTTCATAGAAAAAGTAGTAATAGAATTGTGAAGTCTTTTTCAAGCAGAGAGGTTTCTGTCGAGAAAGCAATAAAAATATTAAGACAAAGAGGCATAAGAGTTAATGAAGACGAGGCAATCATTATTCTGGATTTTCTATATCTGTTGGCCAGTTCTTTCAAGAAAGATGATATCAAAGATGTATTAGGTAAATAAGTGGTCAGGGAGATTTCGAACATGCAAGGCTCATATACAATGAGATTTGACGCTAAAACATTTTAGTCAATTAGAAATTCAAAAAAACTCGAACACTTTTTGAAATAGATATTATTGGGATTAATTTATTGTAAATCAAGATGTTGAATTGATAAAAAAAAGAGACGCCTAAATATAGACGTCTCCTTAAGTGGAGTCGCCGAGAATCGAACTCGGGTCCAAACAAGCAATCAAAAAGCTTTCTACACGTTTAGTTTTTGATTAGATTTTCGACAAAAAGCTAGGTCAAAAACAACCACTCTTTGCTTAACTTTACCAGTTCAAAACGGATTTAAAGTATTACCGTTTCTAGGTTTACTTTTACGGTTCCCCAAAGCCAAACGCCATAAACCAAGGCTTTTGTGGAGAATCTAGCTTTCCTACCTTGTAGGAACTAGGCAAATCGTACTATAATTCGGATTAAGCAGCTAAAGCGTAATTATTTTCGCCGTTTATAAGTTCGTACTTTTGGATTTACGAGCAAAAAGTACAATGCTCGACGTGCTTACTAGTTAATTCCACTCGCTGTCAAAACCAGTCGACCCCTTTTTATTTTAGTTGGCAGTGTTCAGACTTTAGTTTAGGATAAATAAACCTTACAATTTATAATCTTTCTGCTAAATCTGTGCCAAAATTACCACAAAAATATCAATTAAAAAATATTTTGTGAATTGTTTATCTTAAAGGTATATTTGTAAAATATTATTCAACAGAAACAATAAATAACATCAATGAAATTCGGAATTATCAAAGAACGTAAAAATCCACCCGATAGAAGAGTGGTGTTTTCTCCCAACAGACTAGAAGTTTTTAAGAATGAATTTCCTCAAGCAGAGATAAAGGTTGAAGCATCTGATGTTCGCATTTTTTCGGATGAAGAGTATAGAGCTAAAGGATTTGAGGTAATCTCAAATATGGATGATTGTGACGTTTTAATTGGTGTTAAAGAAGTGCCCTTAGATGCTTTAATTCCCAATAAAAAATATTTTTTCTTTTCACATACCATTAAAAAACAACCATACAATAGAAGTTTGTTGCTGGCAATTCTAGAAAAAAATATTGAACTATACGATCATGAGACTATAGTTAATCAAGACAACCATCGTTTAATTGGTTTTGGACGTTATGCTGGAATCGTAGGAGCTTACAATGGAATCAGAGCTTTTGGCATGAAATACGAATTGTTCAATTTGGCTAAAGCCGAAACTTTACCCGATCAAAAAACCTTAATTGAACGTTTAAAAAGAAATCAATTACCAAACATAAAAATCGTTTTAACAGGAAGTGGAAAAGTAGCCTTTGGTGCTAAAGAAATGTTAGACGGCATGAAGATGAAACAAGTTTCAGTTGAAGATTATCTGTCAAAAAGTTATGATGTCCCTGTTTACACCATGATTGATGTACTAGATTATAACAAGAGAAAGGATGGTAAAGTATTGGATAAATATGATTTTTACAACCATCCAGAAGCATATGAATCAGATTTTGAACGCTTTGCCAATGTTTCTGATATTTTTATGGCTGGACATTTCTATGGCAATGGAGCTCCAGTAATTCTTAGCAAAGAAATGCTTAAATCTCCAAAATGTAAATTAAAAGTTGTAGCAGATATTTCCTGTGATATTAACGGACCAGTTGCTTGCACGATTAGAGCAAGTACAATTGCTGAACCTTTATATGGTTATTTAGCCAGTGAAGACAAAGAAGTACCGTTTACGCATCCATCAGCAGTAGTGGTTATGGCTGTTGATAATTTGCCTTGTGAACTACCTAAAGATGCCAGTGAAGGTTTTGGTGAAGTTTTCTTGGAGCGAGTAATTCCAGCTTTTTTTAATGAAGATAAAGAAGGTGTTTTAGCAAGAGCTAAAGTAACGGAAAACGGAAAATTGACAGCACGTTTTTCTTATTTACAAGACTATGTTGATGGGAAATAAGTGTTCAGTTTTTACTTTTTAGTTGGCAGTTAGATAATTAAATTTAAAAACCACAGATTCAAAGAACAAATCTAAGACGCTGTGGTTTTATTTTAAAGTCAGGTTATCTTTTTTTTAATTCCATAAAGTACCATCCAATCCCAATATTATCCCTATCCATAAAAAGAATAGAAATACAATTATACTCAAAATAGTTCTGAGAATAAGTAAGCCATAATTTTGAGATTTAATGGTAGTAATAAAATAAAAAGCTAAGCCACCAATGCCACCTATCAAAGGTGTTACAATTAATGGTTTTATGTACCAATAGTTTCCCCATTCGGGTTTGGGTTGATTTACACTTAAGATAATCGAAAGTATAATTCCCAATGCAATTAAGTAACCTAAAGCGCCAAATAATACTGTTTTCTTTAGGTTGATTGAATTCATCAGTTGTTTCATATTTTAAAAATTAAAAGGTTAATTAGAACTCCAATCTATTTTTTTTGAGAAATACATCACAGCACCCAAAATTAAGAATAAACCAACACTTCCAACCAACAAGGCATAATCTTCCAGTTGAATAATCACAAAAATGAAACTGTACAAAGCAGCTAGTGAAACTCCAATAAACATTGGAAATTTTTTATTCTTTAGTATAGAAATCGAATAAAGTACAATCATAATGATTACAGCAATAGCCGCAATTAGATAAGCTACAGAAAAGGTGGAATGTTCAGTGATAGAAATCAATAAAGTATAAAACATTACTAATGCTAAACCAATCATCGTATATTGAAAAATATGAATGTTTATTTTACTAATAGATTGTATCAAAAAGAAGACTAAAAAGGTTAATCCAATGACTAAAAATCCGTATTTTGAAGCTCTTTCGTTTTGTTGATACTCATCTACAGTTTCCAATAATTTAACACCAAATAAATAGTCATTCAAGTTAGGCACTTGTTCTTCATACTGTTGTGAAAAAGGTCTATTGATTTCTAGTAATTTCCATTCTGCATGAAAACCAGTACGGTCTATTTTTTTGTTTTCCTCATTGGCTGCAAAACTTCCAATTAAACTAGGTGATTTCCAATCAGAATCAACTTTTGCAGTGGTAGTTTTCCCAATCGGAATAAATTGAACACTTTCACTGCCATTAAACTTCATCTGAAATTTGAAATTGATTTTATCATCGTTTTGTAAAGTAGTATAATCAAAAATACTAGAAGCTAAAATACCATAATTAGATTGCTCATTTGCCTTAGATTCAAACGAAAAAATTTGATTGTTTAAACTAATATTCAAATCACTTTTTATGCTTTTTAGATTCGTTGTATTCACGATAACGGTTGCCTTATCCCAAATGACAGCTTCAGGATTGATATTCAGTTTTTCAAAATTGGGTTTTTCAAAATTACCCTCAAAATCCATTGTAGAAGTAAAAACTACATTCTCATACAAACCTCTTTTTAAAGGTTTACTCTTTTTAATGATAGAGTTGTTGCTCAATTTTTCGGGAAAAAAATAAGCATTTTTTATTACTTTTTTGGTTTGTGTTGTACGTTGCGAATTGGCATCAACTACCTCAATAGTTTCAAAACTATAATAAGGAATACTCAATATTGGACCATAAAATTTAATATCGGAACCCCAAAGCGTATTAACTTCTTGTGTCATTTCTTTTTTGCGTTGGGAACGTTCAGAAATTAATCCTTTGACTAATTCTAGCGGAATTAATAAGAATAAACAAAGCAAGCCAACCATAATCATTTTGGCTGTGTTGGATTGAAAGAACGAAGGTTTTGGTTGCAGGTTTTGTGTTTGATTTTCCATTTTTTTTAAGTTTAAAAGGTTAAAAGATTCTGTGATTATAGAATTATATTGAAAACTATGTAGATGTACAAAATTGTAATTGGAATATTTAACATTGTAATTCCCAACCGTGCTACTGTTTCTTCTTTGCTTATTTTGTTTTGATATAAAACAATGAGTAGATAAACTGAATAAATAGTATTAATTAAAACTGCAATAAAAACAAACAAGAGTCCATAGTATAATAGGGAGTCTAATCTTGTTAAAGCGAGTAAAATCAATAATAGTGTTCCTAAAACGAATGAAATAATTGGGATATGATTTTTGATGTAGAAAGGATTATTAATTATTTTTTCCATCATATTATTGTTTTATAGTTATTGAAAAATGTTTAGAAATTCTGAAAATGAAATAAATGAAACATCCAAATAAGATTGAAAATCCTATAGATTCTAAAGTGATAAAAACTTCAAATAAATCAGTAAATAAGTCAATCGGATTTTTTAAAATATCCCAACTGTTGTAACGAAGTATTCTTCCCAAATAGATTCCAAAACCCGATAAAATTGAAATGCTAAATATTAGAAGGCTACTGATTGAAGTATTTAATTTATGAGATAGCAATTCTTCGATATCTTTTAATGAAATGATTCCTAATAAAAACCCAAGTGAAGCATAGGAACTAATCAATAATAAATCATACCAAAATGTATGAGCATTAGATAAAGATAAATGCACAAAATCAGTAATAATATAAAATGAATTGGGTAAGAATAGTAACCAAATTGATAGAAATAGTAGGGTTTTAAACTTGTTTTCAAAAAGATTTATGGTTTTTAAATAACTCGTCAATAGAAAAGGAATTACTGCTAAGAATAAATTCCAAATTAAAAATATCAGATAGATTGAAGTTGTTAGTTTTATTCGAATTAAGGAAAGAGAAAGACAAAAGAATCCAAATATAAATAGCAAGTTATTCAGTCTTTTATTGGAAAAATACAATTGGAGGATTGTTTGCATGATTATTTGATATTAAAAGTTGATTTAAGGTTTGCCAATGAAACAGGAAGCATCTTCAAAAAATCCAAATGATAAAATTGATGGGCTTGTTTTCCTTTTCTATAAGATTCTAAATAGGTTTTTATCCTGAAAGGGTAGAAGACTAAGCCAGTTGCAATTACCATAAAAACAAAAAGTGATCTCTTGCCATTTCCTAATAAATAAAACTGCATGTTAATTTCGTCCGTAACCAAAACACCTGTATTAGTTAAAACGTGATAGATATCGTGTTCTTCTAACCTTGGTTGAGGTTCTAAATTGTATTTTAATAAAAAACAACCCAAGTGAAACCCTAAACTTTCTTCCGGTAGATTAATGCAATCTGAAATACTAATATCCCAAGCTTTCTGATTTTTAAATAAGTATTCGTATGGAACTTTTACAATTCTGTACAATTTTTCGATGATGATTTCTTTCATAATTTAGTATTAAAAAGTACTTTGAAATTCAAAGTAAATAGATAAAAAAAATGTTTATGATTTTGAGATTAATTTTTCAAGTGCGTCAATATGATTTTTGAAGGCAATTCGTCCTTCTTTAGTTGCTATGTAACTGGTATTGGGTTTTTTGCCAATAAATTGTTTTTCCACAGTAATATAATTTTCATTTTCTAAAGCTTTAGCATGACTGGCCAAATTTCCGTCAGTGACTCCTAATAATTCCTTTAAAGTAGAAAAATCAGCACTTTCATTCACCATCAATACAGACATTATCCCAAGACGAATTCGGTGATCAAAGGCTTTGTTTATGTTTTGTATGATGTTTTTCATTTTATGCTGAACTTGTTTCAGTATCTTTTTTGTTCTACTATTCTGTTCTAAATATCTTATTTCCTATCATATTTTCGATACATCACATACCCATAACCAATGTGACATAATCCGAAACCAATTGCCCAAAAGAATAAGCCATAACCCACAAAAAAGGTTGAAATTAAACCTAAAACAATCATTGTTAAACCCAAATATTTTACATCACCTAACGTATATTTACTAGCATTCACACAAGCCAAACCATAAAAAATTAACGTAACAGGAGCAATCAAACCATAATAACCTTGGTAGAGTAAAGCCAAAGCAAACAAACCACCACTAATTAAGGGAATGGAAAACTGAACCACCAAACGCTTTGAAGAAACATCCCAAAGATTTTCACCTAATTTTTTGGCTTTCGCTGAACTTAAAACAATTCCGGTTATAATAGATAAAATTACAACAACTGCAGCAATTATAAACAATTGTTTAATTGCATTTTCCGTTGATTCCGAATTCATTTTGCCTCTAACAATAACATATCTCGAGTCATAAGTATATTTGATAATGTTATTGGCTAAAAAAGCTCCAATTAAAGCATAAAAACCAGCTAAAATGCCAGATAAACCACTTAGCGATAAAAAACGAGATGATTTGTTCATCATGTTTTTAATTTCAGCAATGTCTTGAAGATATTTTTCGTTTTCCATTTTAAAGTACTTTGAATTGCAAAGTAAATAAATATTTTTTAATGTTGAACAAATTATTTTGATTATTTTTGAAGAAAAGTAAAAATGAAGATTTTAGGATATGTTTTAAAAGGCATGAGCTTGTATATTTTTGTCACTATTGTAAGAACTATTTACACTATATTTACAGGAAATGTACCAGTTGAAATTAAAAATAAAGGTGAAGAAACCCAGTACATTTTGGGCCAAGTTTTTATAATTCTACTTGCTGGATTTCTAGCATACAAATTGTACCAGTTCAGTGAAAAAATGATTCAAAAAGCATCTAAAAAGAGTAGCGATACTGTACCAAAATGAAACCAGCGGAACAACATATTCTAAACCAACCTGAACATTTTCAAGCTATTATATTGCATCTTTGTGCAGTGATTGAACAAGTTGCACCAGAATCTGAACTACTTTTTAAGTGGAAATTACCTTTCTATTATTATAAAAAGAAACCGTTCTGTTATCTGAACGTGTTAAAAAAAGAAAATGCCATTGATTTGTGTTTTATGAAAGGACATCTTCTGAAAAACCATAGAGATATAATGATTGATAGGGACAGGAAATTAGTTGCTTCCCTCAGGTATGATGATTTGAATAAAATCAACAACACCATTTTAAGTGAAGTTTTAATAGAAGCCATGTCACACTATCTTTAACTAAACATTAATATTCGTTATAATTTTATTTGCTCATTTATTCCTAATTTTATATTATGAATAAAACAAATAAGTCAGGTTTTTATTTTAAGAATTACGAAGCACCTTACGAATCACCTTTCGATAAGTTGTTTACGATTTTTAAGGAATTAATTACACATACTTCTGGAGATTTCGATGAAGCAATAGATTGGTTGCGCCAACTAGATGTTGAATACAAATTAACAACACCCGAATATACCATTGATGATTTTATAGAAGATTTAAAGAAAAAAGGCTATATCAGAGAAGAACTAAAACCAGATGGTTCAGGTGGAATGGGCATCACTTCAAAAACAGAAAGAGCCATCCGACAAGCTGCTTTGAATCAAATTTTCGGAAATCTCAAAAAAGCATCTTCAGGAAATCATAAATCAAAACATATTGGAAAAGGAGATGAGCAAACAGGTGATTTTCGAGAGTTTAATTTTGGTGATTCAGTAGAACAAATTTCTTTAACGGAAAGTCTTAAAAATGCTCAAGTGAACAATGGAATTGGAGAATTTAGACTCACTGAACGCGATTTAATTGTTGAGGAAAGTCACCACAAATCCCAAATGAGCACGGTTTTGATGATTGATATTTCACACAGCATGATACTTTATGGTGAAGATCGAATTACACCAGCCAAAAAAGTTGCCATGGCTTTGGCTGAATTAATTACAACTCGTTATCCAAAAGATACGTTAGATATTTTAGTATTTGGAAACGATGCTTGGACCATCAAAATCAAAGATTTACCTTATTTGCAAGTTGGACCTTATCATACCAATACTGTTGCTGGTTTACAATTGGCCATGGATATTCTTCGCAGAAAAAGAAACACCAACAAACAAATTTTCATGATTACTGATGGAAAGCCAAGTTGTGTGCGAGAGAAAAACGGTGAATATTACATGAATAGCAATGGTTTAGACCGATATATTGTTGAAAAATGCTATAATCAAGCTGCACAAGCCAGAAAGTTACACATTCCAATCACCACATTTATGATTGCACGTGATCCGTATTTACAACAATTTGTAAATCATTTCACAGAAGCCAATCAAGGGAAAGCCTTTTATACAGGTCTAAAAGGTTTAGGAGAGATGATTTTTCAAGATTATGAGGCGAATAGAAAGAAAAAAATAAAATAAATTGCCTTTGGCTTTAGCCAATGGATAACAAATAGCAAAAGCAAATTTTAAAAATTATTCAAATTTCTATAATCTGTGTTCCAAAAAAAATAAAATTAAAAATGAAAGAAATAAAAACAGTAGGAGAATTAAAAAAATCAGGATACAAATCCCAAAATATAAAAGACGAATTAAGGAATAATTTACGCAACAAGATAAAAGCTGGTGAAATTACTTTTCAAGGAGTTCATGGTTTTGAAAATACCGTAATTCCTGAATTGGAGCGTGCTATTTTGTCTAGACATAACATCAATTTGTTGGGTCTTCGTGGTCAAGCCAAAACGCGTTTAGCTCGAAAAATGATTGAACTTTTGGATGAGTATATTCCAGTTGTAGCAGGTTCAGAAATTAATGATGATCCCTTAAATCCGATTTCAAGTTTTGCCAAAGATTTAATTGCAGAAAAAGGAGATGAAACACCTATCACTTGGTTGCATAGAAGTGAGCGTTTCTTTGAAAAATTAGCCACTCCAGACGTTACCGTGGCCGATTTAATTGGAGATGTTGACCCTATCAAAGCAGCGAATTTGAAACTAAATTACGCAGACGAAAGAGTAATTCATTTTGGAATGATACCCAGAGCCAATCGATGCATTTTTGTGATTAATGAATTACCCGATTTACAAGCGCGTATCCAAGTAGCTTTGTTCAATATTTTGCAAGAAGGAGATATTCAAATACGAGGTTTCAAATTGAGAATGCCTTTGGATTTGCAATTTATTTTCACGGCTAATCCAGAAGATTACACCAATCGAGGAAGCATTGTAACGCCTTTGAAAGACCGAATAGGTTCACAAATTTTAACCCATTATCCGGAAAGCATTAAAATAGCTAGAACCATAACTCAACAAGAATCAAAATTAGATCAAAATCAATCTGAAACCGTTTATGCACCAGCTTTGGCTAAAGATTTATTGGAACAAATAGCTTTTGAAGCTAGAGATAGTGAGTTTATTGATGCCAAGAGTGGTGTTTCAGCTCGAATGAGTATCACCGCTTATGAGAATTTAATTTCTACTGCAGAGCGAAGAGCCCTGTTAGCTGGAGAAGATAAAACAACGGTAAGATTATCTGATTTTATGGGCATAATTCCAGCCATTACAGGAAAAGTGGAATTGGTTTATGAAGGTGAACAAGAAGGAGCAGCAACCGTTGCACAATATTTAATTGGAGATGCAATTCATACTTTATTTCCAGGATATTTTCCAAAGATTGAAAAGTTAGAGAAAGAGAACGAGAGAAATGCTTACACCGATTTACTAGAATGGTTTTTCAATGAAAGTGGTTTTGAATTACTAGATGATGAAAGTAATTTGGAATATCAGAAAATATTAGACGAAGTAAAACCGTTAGATGATTTAATCAAAAAATACCAACCTGATACACCAAAAGAAGATATTTACTTTATGAAAGAATTCATTCTTTGGGCTTTAGTGGAATATAAAAAACTTACTAAAAACCGAGTAGATTCAGGTTATCAGTATAAAGATTTGTACAGTAATTTTATCAGCAAATTGTAAGTAAAAAGAAAGTCGCTTTAATGAATAAAGCGACTTTCTTTTTTAGTGGTAAGCAATTAAATTCTAAAAATTCCACCTACATTAATTAATCTTTGAACAAACCAGAAATTTTGTTCCGCTTTATCAACAGGATTGTTGGTTGTTCTAATATCGTTCATTTCAATGTAACCAGTTTTATATTCTGCCTGAATAAAAAAGTGTTTGAAGAAAGTGAAATTTAAACCTACTTTAGCTGAAGCTCCAAAACCAGACACATGAAAATCATCATGACGTTCCATTGTCAATACTTTTGCATTGGTTTTAGGATATAGAATACCAGCACCAACTCCTGCAACTGTATTTATTTGAAATTTATCAGTATTGGGAAGTTTAAAAATAAAAGAAATGTCATCCACTCGTGCAATTTCTGTATTGATGTAATTTAAACCATCCGTATGTTCAAAAGTTAGAAAACGTTCGTCCAATGTCAGTTGATTATTTGAGGGGTTTTCATTATAACTTCCAGGGTTTGGATAATACCCAGAATAATTTACCCTTCTGTCTTGAAACATTACATATTTCATGTGGTCAACTCCAATAGAAATGTTGTAATGATTACTGATAAAATAGCCAATTCTTAAATTGGTTTGAGGAATAGTCATTCTGGCAGGATTGATGTAATCGATGTGCAATCCTTTAGGTTTATCATGGGCTTCAACATCATAAATGGTAAAGTCATAATCAGCTCCTTTAAAACGAATGTCTGATTCGGAATATGACTCCCTATTTCCGCCCCAATAAATATAAAATTTCCCTTTGTTATTTGCCGTGTATTTTTCAGGATTTTCAACTGTTTCTTGCGAAAAGGTGTACTGTGAAAAAACACAAAAAGTTAGTACAACCATTAAAAATGATTGCTTCATTGAAGTTTTAAAAAAAATAAATTAGAATTGATTAATAGTTTTACGAATAGCGACTAATTTAGTCATTAAAGATTCAAAATAATCTAAATGTAGCATATTGGCTCCATCACTTTTTGCATTGGAAGGATCAAAATGAGTTTCAATAAAAATTCCATCTACTCCAACTGCAATTCCAGCTTTAGCTACGGTTTCAATCATGTCAGGTCTTCCTCCAGTTACACCAACAGTTTGATTGGGTTGTTGTAAGGAGTGAGTTACATCTAAAACCGTTGTAGCATATTGTTGCATCGTTGGAATGCCGCGAAAATCCACAATCATGTCTTGGTAGCCAAACATCGTTCCTCGATCAGTTACCATTACGTTCTCATTTTGGCAATCTAAGACTTTTTGAACAGCATGTTTCATGCTTTCTGGACTCATGAATTGTCCTTTTTTTAGGTTCACGGTTTTTCCTGTTTTGGCAGCAGCAACCACTAAATCAGTTTGTCTAACTAAAAAAGCAGGAATTTGTAAAACGTCAACATATTCAGCAGCCATGGGAGCGTCTTCATTCGTGTGAATGTCTGTAACAGTTGGAACATCAAACTCCTTAGCCACTTTTTGTAAAATTTTTAAAGCTTTTTCATCACCAATACCTGAAAAACTGTCAATTCTTGAACGATTGGCTTTTTTGAAAGAACCTTTAAATACATATGGAATTTCTAATTTATCAGTAATAGTTACTAACTTTTCTGCAATTCGCATAGCCATTTCTTCGCCTTCAATAGCACATGGTCCAGCTAAAAGAAAGAAATTACCACTAGTAGTGTGCTTTATTTGAGGAATATTTTTTATATTCATTATGAATTATTTTGAAAGTACAAAGATAAAAAGAAAAACCTTTTAAACCGAAGTTAAAAAGGCTACTTGTATTTAATTAAGAAAAATTTAATTTTTAAGGTACTTTCTTGATTTTAAAATCTTTTGGGCAAACTATTTTTCCTTTTTCATACACATTGAAATAAAAAATTTGCTTTTTTGAAGAACCTACCAAATTTGCTTCATACATAGATAACAAACCAGCACCCATATTAGAATGCTTGGTAGGAAATGGACAACATGTTTCTGTTTTTTTAAATTCGATTTTTTCACCATTTGGACCTTCCAAACCATTAAAAAAATAGCTCACAAATTGCTCCTCAGAGTTTTGTCCAATGATTCCTATATTGACAGGATAATCGGCATCAATTCCATATTTTGAATCTGTAGCATATTCGGTAATAAGAAACATTCCGTTTTTTATTGCAGGCCTAATGGCTTCATTATCAATATTTTTTATGGTTGATTTTGTGCTAATGCAAGAGGTTGTAAGTGATAGTATCGAAAAAATAAAAAATATTTTTTTCATGAGTAATTTAATTTTTGGATTTGACAAAAAAAGCAACAATTGCAGCCGTTACGATACCTGATGATAGTCCGAAAAATGTACTCATGTAGATATAACTTGCTAATGTGAAATGATTTTTAGCCTCTTCCAAGGTCATTCTCTTTTTTTCAACGGTATAATTGATAATATTTGTGAAGTATTCAGGAGAAATAATTTCTAAAGTAATAAATTGGGTAATAGGAGTAAAGGCTGCAATAATCAACGAAAGTATAGCTCCAGAAATAAAACCTTGTTTCCAATTCATGCTGTTGTTGAAGTAATTTTTCTTTTTATCCAAAAGAGCAAAAACATAAATAATTATAGCTATTATCCCAAAAAGCATCGTGTAAATTTGTTGCAAATGAATTTTTTCATTGTGCCATCCCATTGTTTTCTCAAAGTACATCCAAATTAATGTGATGATTGAGAAGTAAACAGCCCATTTGAATTCGATTTTAAATTTTTCCATTGTATTTAATTTTACGCTATAAAAGTAGTAAATGTTTGTTTAATTATAATTTATAAAATTTAATTTCCATCTAATGATTCCATGTTTCCACGATATTTTCAATGAAATAAAAAGGAAACATCTACCAACTGAATTAAATACATTAATTATATTTGCTTAAAATTATAAAAAATGGATTTTATTTATGGCACTTGGCATTGGTCAATTTCTGGTTTTTTGATTGGGATGATCATGCTTTTGTTGGTTTATTTTGGAAAATCTTTTGGCATGTCTTCTAATTTGAGAACATTATGTACCATTGGAGGAGCTAAACGATTTAGCAGTTTTTTTGATTTTGATTGGAGAGAGCAGAAGTGGAATTTGGCTATGGTCTTTGGAGCAATTTTAGGAGGCTATTTTGCCACACAATTTTTGTCAAGCCCAGATGTTGTGCAGATAAATCCCAAAACTATTGAGCAATTACATGCATTAAATATTGATGAACCCAACGGTAAAATTGTTCCAAATGCTTTGTTTAGTCTTGAAGCTGTTCAAACCCCAAAAGTTTTTTTTATTTTACTAGTAGGAGGATTGTTTATTGGTTTTGGAACACCTTATGCAGGTGGTTGTACATCTGGACATGCCATTTCAGGATTGAGTAATTTACAATTACCTTCATTAATAGCTGTAATTGGCTTTTTTATTGGAGGATTAATTACTTCTTATTTCATAATTCCCTTATTATTTTAGTTATGAAGTTAATAAAATTTGTATTGGTAGGATTTGTTTTTGGTGTTGTTTTAACAAAAACTGAAGCGATTTCATGGTATAGAATTTATGAGATGTTTCATTTTCAATCCTTTCACATGTATGGTGTTATTTTTACAGCTATTCTAACAGGTGTAATTGGTATCAGGTTTTTAAAGAAAAAAGAAATCAAAGACTACACTGGACAAACGATTGAAATTTTAGATAAAGAAAGAGCTCCTTTTAGATACATTATTGGAGGAATAATGTTTGGCCTAGGTTGGGCTTTAGTAGGTTGTTGTCCAGGACCAATATTTGTTTTGTTGGGAGCAGGAGTTGCCCCCATTTTAATTGTTCTTTTTGGAGCTTTAGTAGGCAATTTTATTTATGGAATTTTAAAAGATAAATTACCTCATTAATTGGATAACCTCTGTTTTTTTGTTTTTTTATTTGTTATGTAAGAAAAAAGTATATTTTTGTTGCAATTAATTTATAAAAAAACAAATCATGATGAAAAAAATTAAAGAATTAGTACTACTTTTTTTAGTCGCTTCTGTTACACTAGTTTCTTGTAACAAGGATGATGATGGAGATTCGGCTTCAATAGAGGGAAGTTGGGAGTTTTCTAAAACCGGTTTTGTTGTTGGAGGTGTAGAACAATTAGAAAACTATGAAAACACAGCAGGATGTAACAAAGATTTTATTGAAGTTAAATCAGGAGGAATGCTAACAGATCACTATTTTGAAGATCAAGGAAGTGGATGTGTAGAACAAATAGACAATGGTACTTGGACAAGAGATGGAGATAATTTTACTTTAAGTTATACCGATGAAGTGGTAAATGGGAAAATTTTGGAACTTTCTGATACAACCCTAAAGATTAAAGCAACTGACCCTGATTTTAATATAGAAGCTATTGTAGTTTTTACCAGAAAATAAACCTAAAAAACCTTTCAAATTTGAAAGGTTTTTTTATTCAATCTCAGCACTTAAACCCGCTTCTAGTAATGAAGAACATTGTGGCTTAAGTTCGTCATAACTTCCTGTTTTTACAGTGCATTTTCCTTTGTAATGTACCAGAATAGCACACTGTTCAGCTTGTTCATTCGTGTGATCGCAAACTCTAATCAAGGTATCAATCACGTGATCAAATGTATTGACATCATCGTTGTACAATACAATTTCGTTGTTGTTAGAAATATCTTCTAAAACGGCAACTTCTTCTTGTATTTTTTCTCTAGTACTCATTTCTTTTTGGTAATGGGTTATGGGTAATAGGTTTATAACTGCTAATTTACATATTTTAAGGATACCCAATTGTTTCTTTCCAACTTTTTAACAAATGTCAAGCCTTTGCTGGTGCATGAATCGTCTATAAACGGAATGTCTTCCGTGTAAAAACCACTAAATAAAATAATTCCTTTCGGATTCAGGCAATCAACATACTGCTGCATGTCGTTCAACAATATATTGCGGTTGATGTTGGCAATGATTAAATCATATTTTTTACCAACTAATAAAGATGCATCTCCTTCATAAACCGTAATTTCTTTGCAATGGTTTCGTTCGACATTTTCAATAGAATTTAAATAACACCAATTATCAATATCAATAGCATCAATGGGTTTTGCTCCTTTCATTTCAGCTAAAATGGCTAAAATGGCTGTTCCACAGCCCATATCTAATGTCTTCATGTCAGTAACATCAGTTTCTAATAAATGTTGAATCATCATGTGAGTTGTTTCATGATGACCTGTTCCAAAACTCATTTTGGGTTCAATTACTATGTCAAAATCAGCATCAGTTATCGCATGAAAAGGAGCTCTGACATGACATTTTCCATCTACATCAATGGGTTCGAAGTTTTTTTCCCATTCTTCATTCCAATTTACTTGCTCAATTTCTTCGATAGTATAGGAAATTTCAAAGGCACCATTTTGCAAAATTTCAACGCCATTTAAGATATCTTCTGTCCAACATTCCTTTTGAACATAAGCAGAAATTCCCGCTTCAGTTTCCATAAAACTCTCAAAAGCTTTATCCTCCAATTCCGCAACAAGTATTTCACTTCCTAATTCTTTTGGACTAATAGTAAAATGATAACCTATATAATTATTTGACATTTGATTATTTTTTGCAAAGGTAATCAAAGCTTTCGTTTTTTGGAATAATTTATCATTTGTTAACAGCTAAAAAAGTTTTGATTGTGTATATTTGAAATAAAAATAGAATTATGAAAAAATCATTAATTGCATTTGTTCTAACCGCATTTTTATTCAGCTGTCAAAATAAAGCACAAGATAACGTTAGTTCAGTAGCAGCAAACCCAACCACTATGACAAAACAAAACATTTATCAATTTAAAGTTACTGATTTGTATGGAGAAGAATTTGATTTTTCTACTTTAAAAGGAAAGAAAATCATGATTGTAAACACGGCTTCTGAATGTGGATTAACTCCTCAATACAAAGATTTACAAGCCATTTATGAGAAATACAAAGATAAAAATTTTGTAATTGTTGGTTTTCCAGCTAATAATTTTGGCTCACAAGAACCAGGTTCCAATCAAGAAATTGCCACTTTTTGTGAGAAGAATTATGGAGTATCTTTTCCAATGATGGCAAAAATATCTGTAAAAGGAAGCGATATGCATCAAGTGTATCAGTTTTTGACACAAAAAAGTAAAAATGGTTTGCAAGACAGTAGCGTTGAATGGAATTTTCAAAAATATTTAATTAACGAAAAAGGAGAACTGGAAAAAGTAATTTCGCCAAGAGTCTTGCCAACAGATAGTTCCGTTACTTCTTGGATAGAAGGATAATTTAAAATTTAAATAGATGGTTAGAATTAGTAATTTTTTGTTTCTTTTAGTGTTAGTTACGCTGAGTTTATCATGCTCAAGAAAGTTTGTTGAGGAATTAAAAAAGCCTACAACTCCTATTGCTGATGCGTCAAAATCGGTAGTTGTGATTTCTAAAGATGAAGTCCTATTGTATGAATTCGATAAAGAATTTTCCAAGCATTTTACAAACAAAAAAGAATTTTCGGATTATTACACAACTAATTTTAAACAACAATTAAGGACAAAAAATCTTTTCAAAGAAGTTCTTCCATTAGAAGGGAAATCTGATATTGAAACAATTTTTTCAAATGAAACTGTTGATTACATAATTTCGATTGAAGATTTAAAAATTGCTGCTTTTTTTGAAAGTTCGCAAAACAATAGTTATGCAGTTAATTTAGGAAACTCTGACAAGAAAAAGAGTTCAGTTAGGAGCAGAGTAAAGGTTTACGATAAAGGTTCCAAAAAGGCTTTTGCCGAATTTTATGTAATTGGTGAATCAGATTATTCTGAGAGAGATTATAAAAAAATTGTAGAAAGAGCTACTGAAAAATCTATTGAGAATACCTTAGAATATCTAAAAACAGGAAAAATTAAATTCTGACTTACAGAATCAACTGCATAAAAACAGTGTCTAACCATTTATCAAATTTATATGCAGATTCCTTAATAATACCAACAGTTTCAAAGCCAAACTGTTTATGAAATTCCACACTACTTTGATTTTCGGCATCAATAACCGCAATCATGGTGTGGAGTTTTTGTTTTGTTGCTATTGCAATTAGTTCAGTTAGCAATAATTTACCTAAACCTTTTCCTTGATATTTTACAGCAACATAAACCGAATGCTCAACGGTATATTTGTAACCTTCCTTAAAACGAAAAGTTCCATACGTTCCAAAACCAGCAATCTCACCATCAACTTCAACAACAATTAGCGGAAAATTATGTTTCATTTTATCCTCAAAAATAGCTTGCTGTTGTGCTAAAGTTCTAGGTTCATAGTCATAAATGGAAGTTGTATTTAGAATGTTATAATTAACGATAGTTAATATTCCATCTAAATCTTCAATAGTTGTATTTCGAGCTCTAAAATTCATAAAAATTTAGTATTTGTCAAAGGTAAAAAGTTTCTCGAATAAAAGTAAAAACAAGCACAACTTTGTATCTTTGTAGTTAATAATATAAACTGAATCAAGTTCAGCCCAATACAATGATTTATCCAAAAATACCTTTAGCACAAAGTTTAATTGAAATTTTTAAAGCTAAAGGAATACATCATATAGTAATTTCTCCTGGTTCTAGAAATGCTCCATTAACCATTGGTTTCTCTAATCAACAAGATACTTTTAAGTGTTATAGTATTGCAGATGAGCGTTGTGCTGCTTTTTTTGCATTAGGAATGGCTCAACAATTAAACAAACCTGTGGCTGTTGTTTGTACATCTGGTTCCGCATTGTTGAATTATTATCCTGCAGTTGCTGAAGCTTTTTACAGTCAAATTCCGCTACTTGTAGTTAGTGCTGACAGACCACAAAATAAAATTGATATTGGAGATGGACAAACCATTCGACAAGAAAATGTTTTTGCCAATCATTGTTTGTATAATGCTAACTTAACCGAATATGCTTCAAAAGATAATGATATAAAGATTAATGTTGCTATACATGAGGCTATTTCAAAGAAAGGACCAACACACATTAATATTCCTTTTGAAGAGCCTTTGTATGAATTAGTTTCTGAACTTTCCACACCGCCATCATTATTAGAATTTGAAGATAAAATAAATGATTTCACTTTAACAGAAACCTTCATACAAAAGTGGAATGCAGCTAAAAAGAAACTAATTCTAGTTGGAGAACTAAAACCAAATACGATTGATGAAGAAATCCTAGTACAACTAGCCAAAGACCAATCAATAGTTGTTTTGACAGAGAAAACATCAAACATACATCACGAAACGTTTATTGATACTATAGATACCCTAATTACTCCTTTTACCAATGAAGATTTTATAAAATTTCAACCAGAAATATTAATCACTTTTGGAGGAATGGTCGTTTCCAAAAGAATAAAAGCTTTTTTGAGAAAATACCAATCTCAAGAGCATTGGCATATTGATACTTTGAGAGCTTATGATACTTTTGGAACCTTATCAAAGCATTTTGAAACTACTCCAAATACTTTTTTTAAGACATTATTAAGAGGTTCAAAAGAAACGGAAAGCAACTATAAAGAAATGTATTTGAAAATTAATGAAATAAGAAAAAGCAAACATGTTCAGTATGTAACTGAAATTCCATTTTCAGATTTTAAAGTGTTTGAATTTTTAAGCCATCAATTGCCTCAAAATATTCAGTTGCAAGTTAGCAATAGCTCTGCTATTCGTTATTTGCAATTAGTTAAAGTTGATAAATCTATAGAAGTGTTTTGCAATCGTGGCACCAGTGGAATTGATGGATCTACTTCAACTGCCATTGGAGCGGCTTTACAAACAAATAAACAAACCTTTTTAATCACTGGTGATATTAGTTTTTTTTATGACAGCAATGCCTTATGGAACAATTATATTCCTAAGAATTTTAAAATAATTTTGATTAATAATTCTGGAGGTGGCATTTTCAGAATTTTACCAGGACATCAAGAAACCGAAGTTTTTACTACTTTTTTTGAAACGTCTCATCAATTGAATGCTTCTCATTTAGCAGCCATGTTTGGTTTAAATTATTTCAGTGCAAACGATGAAAAAAGTTTACAAAGCGAATGGCAAAAATTTGTGAACGAAAATAATGAGCCTTGCCTGTTAGAAGTTTTTACACCTGAAAAAATTAATGATAAAATATTACTAAACTATTTTAAATGTTAATTTTTTTAACTAAATTTGGTATCAATAATTATAAAAAACTATATAAAAATGAGTAAAAGAGACGAATTAATCACCAAATACGCTGCAGATTTAAAAGATAAGTGTGGTGTAACTCCAGACATGGATTTATTGACAAAAGTTACTATTGGATGTGGACCTTCAATTTACAATGCAGACTCTGCAACCATTGCAGGCTCTGATGAAAAGGAGTTAGCAACGGTTAAAAATAATTTCCTAGTGAAAAAATTAGGACTGAAAGATGGTCCAGAATTAGACAAAGCTATTGATGCTGTTATTGAAAAATATGGCAGATCAAACAAAAATAAATATAGAGTAGTAGTGTATTATTTACTTGCTGTTCATTTCAAAAAAGAATCTGTTTACAAATAAGATTCTCCTCAACCAACCAACCAAACTATTATAAAAATCCTAAACTTGTTTAGGGTTTTTTTTTAAAATCCTTCAAAAACACCCAATCCAAATAAAGCAAAATCATACTTTACAGGATCGTTTTTATCTAACTTTCGTAAAGCCAAATCTAATTCTTCTAAAGCTTTTGCATCATTTTGTTTTCTCTTCAGTAAACCAAGTTTTCGAGCTACATTTCCAGAATGCACATCCAATGGACAAGATAGTTTTGAAGTTGGAATCGTTTTCCAAATCCCGAAATCAACTTTGTTATCGTTTCTAACCATCCAACGCAAATACATGTTGATTCTCTTTGCAGCACTATTATTCAAAGGATCGGAAATGTGTTTTTGAGTGCGCTGCAAATGCTCAATTTCAAAAAAGACCTTTTTAAATTCATGAATGCTTTTTTGCAAGCTATGTTCTTCTTGATTTATGGAGAAAACAGTTTCTAAACCCTCATGATTCATGTAAATGTGTCGCAAACCTCTCATAAATGTTTTGGTATCTATTGAATTGAAAGTTCGATGCACAAAATTATCCAAAGACTCTAAATGATCTTGCGAATGACTCATCACAAAATCATAAGGAGAATTACCCATTAAATTCATTAGTTTTTTAGCATTATTGATAATCATTTTTCGATTGCCCCAAGCAATTGTAGCACACAAAAAACCTGCTATTTCAATATCTTCTTTTAAAGAATATAAATGCGGAATTTGTATGGGATCACTTTCGATAAAATCAAAAGTATTGTATTGAATGACTTTTTCGTCTAAAAATTCTTTTAATTCGGATTTATTCATGGTTTAATTTTGTAGCTATAAAGCCATTTTTTAAGTCAGTTGATCTTTGTTGAGGTAAATAGTTGTAATACTCAAAAACTTTTGGATTCACACAAGGTAAATTTCCATTTCCAGTCTCATGGATGTTAGGGAAAAGGGCTTCATAAAACATAAAATCACCAGTCTTTTTTTGTTGAAATAGAGTAGTATTATATTTTGTAATAGATTCAGGAAAAACAATTTGATTTGCATTTATTGTAATTCCTGTAGATGTTTTTTTTAGGTTCCAAAACAAGCTAATTCCAACCAAAAACAATGAGAAAGCTAAATAGATTTTTTGTATTTCAAATTTTGTGTAAGGTAGAATTTCATAGATAATCACTGTAGAGAAAAGTATAAATGAAGGTAAGAAAAAACGATATTGAGGTGATGTTACTGCTAAAAGCACAAAATGAATGAACAAAATCAAGTATAAAATTTTGAAGTTTTGATACTTTTTAAAAAATTGAGTTAGAGGAATGATTAAAAATAAGACAATAATTCCTTTGTTAAAAAAGGCATTGATTCCTTTTAGATGAAACCAAAGTTGTAATTTTTCAATTAAGGAAAGATGTTCAGTGGCAATTAAATTTTCAGTATAACCAGCATCAACAGTAATTTGTGCTAATTTGTTTAACACAGATTTACTCATTTTCCAATCAAAATCAGTTTCTAACAAGGATAAAGGAAACAAAGGATATCCTGTTATAACAGTGTTTTTAGCAATCCAAATAAAGCCCAAAAAGAAAGATGTTATGCCGAAAAAAGGGATTAACTTTCTGTCTTTCCACAGGTAAACCCATGCTAAAATTAGAAAAGGAGCCACTGTCAATTTCAAGAAAATCATGTAAATAATGAAGAGTACCATTGATTTTTCTTGCTTTGAATCCTCAATGAATTCATTAAAAACAATCGCAGAAAAAACTAAAATTGCCAAATCAGGAGAAGGAGCATCAAGAAATTGAAAGTAAAACACTAGAAAAACTACACTGAAAAAAGACCAATTTTCAGGGGTAAATTGTTCTTTTTCTATGAAATAATGACATCCTATCAGTAATAGGAAACCATTAAAATCATTAAACTGAATTGGAAAAAATGAAAAACTAAAACCACTTTGTAGTACATGCCAAAATGAAAACTGACCTAAAAAGGGATGCACATTGGCAACCCCTTTTACGAAGCCATACTCATTCAACCACTTTATGGTTTGTATATAATAACTTTCATTGTCAAAAATGGAAGGTAGTTGAGAAGATTTAAAAGCAGCAAATACTACTAACCCTAAAAATAAAAGTCTTTTAAGTTTTGAAAAATGAAGAAATACATTCTTGAAAAACAATAAAAATTCAGGTCTAAATTTTACAAAAAAAACAATTTGAAGAATTAGGTTGAAGAGTAAAAATGCAACATTTATTTTGTAAAAAAAAGCAAAAATACTGGTGAGTAAAGTTTGGAAAATAATTCCATAAAGTAAGGTAAATGCTGTGCTTTTTTTTGATAGTCCAAAAAAATGCTGTGATGCAACTCCAGATAAAGAAGCAAAAAGAAAAAGCAGGAACCAATAAATTACAATTAATAACATCAAGTCATAATATTACCATCTTTCATGACTAATTTTCTATCAGCCATGTCAGCCAACTCTTCGTTATGGGTAACAATCACAAAGGTTTGTCCAAATTCATCACGCAATTTAAAAAACAATTGGTGCAAATGTTCTGCCGATTGCGTATCTAAATTTCCTGAAGGTTCGTCAGCAAAAATAATTTTGGGTTTATTGATCAATGCTCTCGCCACAGCAACACGTTGTTGTTCTCCACCCGATAGCTCATTGGGTTTGTGATGTATTCGTTCTTTCAATCCTAGGTATTCTAACAAGCGTTTCGCTTCAGCTTCTGTTTCAGTTTTATTTTTGTTAGCAATAAAAGCTGGAATACAAACATTTTCTAAAGCTGTAAATTCAGGCAACAATTGGTGAAACTGAAAAATGAATCCCAAATTCAAATTTCGAAACTTAGACAATTCTTTATCCTTCAATTTTAAAACATCAATTCCATCAATCCACAAGGACGAATCGTTTTTTAGAGTAGGTTTATCTAAAGTACCTAAAAGTTGTAATAAAGTAGTTTTTCCAGCACCAGAAGCGCCAACTATAGAAACGATTTCACCTGATTTTATGGTTAGATCAACTCCTTTTAAAACTTGTAAATCACCATAGTATTTATGTAATTGGGTAACTGCTATCATTTTTGACTATTTATACAAAGAAACAAAGATTTTTTTGTGATAAGAAAAAATAGCTACATTAATTTACAATGAATTTTAATACACAAATAAAAATATAAGCCAACTCTAGAACTTCAGTTGGCTTATTTGTTAATTATACTTTTTTACCTCTAATGAGAGACAAAATAAAAAGTACAATGAAAATAAAGAATAATACTTTAGCAATACTTGCCGCACCAGCTGCAATTCCACCAAATCCAAAAATTCCTGCAACAATTGCCAGAATTATAAAAATCACCGTCCATCTTAACATAATAATTAGTTTTTAGTTAGTATTTGTTTTTTGTTTTAATGATAATAGACCGTTAGATAATTATCACATTACAAAGTTAGATGTCTCTTAAGTGATTAAATTACAAAATTTTACGTTTTGATTATACTATTTCCATTGCTGTGCCAATTAAACTTTAAACCAGTTCCGTTTACCAATTCTTAAACCAATCAGTTGGTAATCCCGTAAATATTTTTATAAATAAAAGTTAAAACCATATATTTGTTTAATATTTGTGTATATTTGTTAAACAAAAAAAACACCATTGCTTTATGAAAATATTTTTGTTAGTATCATTATTGTCACTTGGGTTTTGTAAATCCAATGAATCTCAAGTAAAAATGATAAAAGAAGAATTTAAAGAACCCATACCCATGAATTTAGAGGAAGGAAAAGAAATTGCCACATTTGCTGGTGGATGTTTTTGGTGTACAGAAGCTGTCTTTTTAGAGCTAAAAGGAGTTGAAAAAGTAGTTTCAGGTTACACAGGAGGAACAGTCAAAAATCCATCATACAGAGAAGTTTGCAATGGCACAACTGGCCATGCTGAAGCTATTCAAATTACCTATGACCCCAAGTTAGTTGCTTACAAAGATTTGTTAGAAATCTTTTTCAGTTCACACAATCCCACAACGTTAAACAGACAAGGTGCAGATGTGGGAACACAATACAGAAGTGAAATTTTCTATCATTCGGAAGAACAGAAGAAAGAAGCTGAAGATTACATCGCTCTCATAGAAAAAGAAAAATTATATGATGATCCTATAGTTACTAAAGTTTCTTCAGCAGTAGTGTTTTATGTTGCAGAAGATTATCATCAAAATTATTACAATGAAAACAGCTCACAAGGTTATTGCCAAATGGTAATTGCACCAAAGCTTGAAAAACTAAGAAAATATTACAAATCTAAATTAAAATAGAAGGGAAAAATTGCTATGAATACCACTATTGAAAAAGAATTATTTGAGATTATAGGTGATAATCACCAAATGACTTCTGCTGAAACACCTTTGAGAGAAGATGCTTTTGATAAGTCTGATGAAGATAAAATGGCTGTTATTGAAGAGCATTTTGAAATCATCATGAAAGAATTAGGTCTAGATTTAACTGATGACAGCTTGAAAGGAACACCACACAGAGTGGCCAAGATGTTTGTTCAAGAAATATTTTCAGGTTTAAATCCAGCCAACAAACCTAAAATATCAGTATTTGATAATTCTTATCACTACGATAAAATGTTGGTGGAAGCGAATATTAGTTTCAATTCTACTTGCGAACATCATTTCTTACCCATCGTAGGAAAAGCTCATGTAGGCTACATTTCTTCGGGTAAAGTTATAGGTTTATCCAAATTGAATAGAATTGTAGATTATTATGCCAGAAGACCACAAGTGCAAGAGCGAATGATTATGCAAATTTTCAACGAATTGAAAACAGTTTTGGAAACAGAAAACGTAATGATAATTGTTGAAGCAACTCATTTGTGCGTATCCAGTAGAGGTATAAAAGATGAGAGTAGTTACACTTCAACTCTACAGTATGGAGGCGTTTTTAATCAAAAAGAATATAGAGACGATTTTTATCGTTTAATCAATAAAGAAATGTAATTTCAATTTGGCATCTTATTTGTACATTAGTAGGAGAATTTAAAATTATGTCAAATGTCAAATAATCAAGTTGAAGTGCTTCAATCAAAAGCCAAAAGTGATAAAAAAACCAAATTGATTTTGGGAATTGTTTTTGATTTGATTGGAATGCTATCTTACTTAGTGCCAGTTTTTGCTGAAATTACAGATGCTTTTTGGGCACCTCTTTCTGTTGTTATCATGTCAGCCATGTACAAAGGAACCGTTGGAAAAGTGGCAGGTATAATTAGTTTTGTAGAAGAGGCTTTTCCCTTCATAGACTTTATTCCAACATTTACGTTAACATGGATTTATAAATATGTTATAAAAAAAGAAGCATAAATCTCAAAATTATAAAATAACAAAAAAGACATATTGTTACGATATGTCTTTTTTGTTTAATTTATTATCTACAAAATCAACTATAAAGTCTAATTTCATTCGAGTCAACATTTTTTTTTCAAATTCCCAAAAGAAATTAAATTGCCCAAACAGAGCACCAATTAACACAAGTAAAACTTGATAGATAGGGAAAATTAATATCAAGCGCAAAGGCCAATATAACCAAAGTGACATGGATTCTTTGGTAATACCTATGAGATTGGTAAAAGGTTTTGAGAGGTAAGCAGCTGTGGAACCCGTAATTGCAAAAACGATAAATATTATAATTAATTGCCAGTTTGAAGTAATATTCCAGCGTTGTTTGAGTTTATTCATTGTATTATAATCGAGCAGGAAAACTTCCCAGTTGTTGTTTATTTGTTAATTGAAAATACACCATATAATTGTAAATCATATAATTGACTTCATAGCCATAATCAGTATTGTTGTTGTAATTTATGGGCATTTGATACAAATTAGCATTGTACTGTGTTGGTAAATTAGCTCTTCTGTTCCATTCCATAACCCAAAATTGATTTCGTGCTTCAAGATAACGTTGCGAATAATAATTTCTGGGCCTTGCATAAGAATTGAACCAACTAGTAAATCCAGGATCAATGATAATGACTTCATACTCAATTTCATCATTAGCAATACGAATGGTGTCACTTTCTAATTTAGGGTTGTCATTAGCTACCAATTGATTGCTAGAATTGCAACTGAAAAGCATAATAAATACTAGTGTGAGTATGATTAAATATGTTTTCATGGTATGATGAATTTTGAGTATAAAGATAAAAAAAAGCATCGACATTGCCGATGCTTTTAACATTTGTATTTTTTTTAAAGAATTATTTTTTTCCAAAAAGACCACCTAAAAGTCCTCCAAGACCACCTTTTTTCTTACCACTAAGAGCAGACATGGCATCACTAACATCCAGTTTACCATCACCATTTTGATCTAAAACAGAAGTTAGGATAGAGCCACCAGTTGTATGGTTTCCACCACCTAAAAGTCCACCAAGTAATCCACCTAAATCAGGAGTTGAAGAAACACCTTTGTTTTTAGTTTGTTTTCCCAAATAACCCATAATGATTGGCGCAAGCATTGGTAAAATTTTAGAAATTATACTTGAATCAACACCTGTTTTTGCACTCAAATTTTGCACCATGGTCTCTTGATTATTTCCTGCCACGTGATTAAGGATTTTATTTCCGTCTGAGAAATCTTCACCATTTAAAAATCCGCTTAAATTGTCTAAAATACTGCCATCGTGTTTTCCACTGGTTAAAGCACTTAATAATCCACTAGCACCTTCACCAGAAAGCACATTGTTTTGCATTTGACCTAAAAGAGCTGGAACACTTGATGAAACTACATCATTTGCTTGAGTAGGATTGATTCCTGTTTTCTCTGAAATGTTTTTGACTAATTGTTTTCCTAAGTCGCTATTTAATAAATCTGAAATTCCTGACATAATTTTGTTTTTTGAGAGTTAAATTAGGTTAAATATACTAAAAAAATTAATTGTTTTTTAGTAAACTGATAATCTGCTCTGCAAGTTCTGTGCCAATTCGGTCTTGTGCTTCATTTGTAGCTGCACCAATATGAGGTGTTAATGATATTTTTGTATGCATTAAAATTTTCATCTCTGGTGTAGGCTCATTTTCAAAAACATCCAATCCTGCAAATAAAACTTTTCCTTCATCTAAAGCTTCTACAAGTGCTACTTCATCAATCACACCACCGCGGGCAGCGTTAACAATACCAATATCATCTTTCATGATTTTTAACTCTTCTCTTCCTATTACATATCCATCTTGTGCAGGAACATGAAGCGTAATGAAATCAGAATGCTTTAATAAATCTTCTAAAGGTTCAGTAACAATATCAACATTGATGAATTGACCGTTGTAAAAATCAACTCTAATTATAGCTTGACCTACATATTTATCTGAGGCAATTACTTTCATACCTAATCCTAAAGCTATTTTTGCCACAGCTTGACCAATCCTTCCAAAACCTATGATTCCAAGTGTTTTTCCTCTTAGCTCAACACCATTGGCATAAGCTTTTTTTAAACCATCAAAGTTAGTATCACCTTCTAAAGGCATATTTCTGTTGGAATCATGAAGAAAACGAACACCAGTAAATAAATGAGCAAAAACTAATTCGGCCACTGATTCAGAGGATGAGGCTGGAGTATTAATCACATGTAAGCCCTTGCTTCTGGCATAATCAACATCAATATTGTCCATGCCAACACCACCACGACCAATAATTTTTAAACTTGGACAATTGTCAATTATATCTTTCCTGACTTTTGTGGCACTTCTTACTAAAATTACACTTATTTGATGTGCATTGATGTAGTTTTCTACTTGCTCTTGTGCTACTTTTGTTGTTATTACTTCAAAACCTGCTTTTTCTAAGGCTTTTATTCCACTGGTAGAAATTCCGTCGTTGGCTAATACTTTCATTTTTTACTGTTTTTTGCTACAAAGACACTATGGTTCTATGTATTTTTATTTTAACTATTTTTTCTAAAAAAGGTGACTGTTTACTAAACACTTTTTTCTAATTCTTTCATGACATCAACTAAAACTTGAACACTTTCAATTGGCAGTGCATTGTACATAGAAGCTCTGTAACCTCCTACAGAACGATGTCCGTTTATGCCTGAAATTCCAGCGACTTTCCACAAGCTATCAAATTTTTCTTGGTGATTGTTATCTTTTAAAGTAAATGTTGCATTCATGATACTTCTGTCTTCTATGGCTACAACTCCATTAAACAAAGGATTTCTGTCAATTTCTGCGTATAATAAGGCTGCTTTTGCTTCATTTTCTTTTTCTACAGCAGCAATTCCACCTTTGTTTTTTAACCATTGCAAGGTAAGTAAAGAAGTATAAACTGCAAAAACAGGTGGTGTGTTATACATACTTTCTTTATCAATGTGTTGCTGATAATTCAATATGTTAGGTATGGCTCTTCCTGTTTTACCTAAAATATCTTCTTTAATTACTACTAAAGTTGCTCCAGCTGGCCCCATATTTTTTTGTGCCCCTGCATAAATCAAATCAAATTTAGAAAAATCCAAGGATCTGGAGAAAATATCTGAACTCATATCGCAAGCTACGGGAACAGTGGTGGTTGGAAAAGATTTCATTTGCGTACCAAATATAGTATTGTTTGATGTGCAGTGAAAGTAATCAACATCAGATGGAACGGTATAATCTTTCGGAATAAAAGTATAATTGGATTCTTTTGAAGAGGCTACAACAATAGTTTCTCCAAAAGATTTGGCTTCTTTGATGGCACCATTTGCCCATGTTCCAGTATCTAAATACGCAGCTTTTCCATCAACTTTCATCAGATTATAAGGAACTCTTAAAAATTCTAAACTGGCACCTCCTTGCAAAAAAAGTGTTTGATATCCTTTACCTTCAAGACCTAATAATTCTAATGCTAAAGCTCTTGCTTCGTCCATAATCGCAATAAAGTCTTTACTTCTATGAGAAATTTCTAAAATAGAAAGACCAGAATTATTGTAATTTAAAACGGCTTGAGCTGCTTTTTCAAAGACTTCTTGCGGAAGAATGCACGGACCAGCACTGTAATTGTGTTTTTTCATTTTGTGTTGTATAGTAGTTAATTGTAATAGGCAAATTTCGGAAATTGATAGTAATATCGAAACGTCTATTGGTCTGTAAAAAGGCTTTGTTGTTAACAATAACGTTGTAGCTTTTGAAAAAAGATGTGGACTGAAAAAAAAATCAAATTTTCAAAACCAAATCTAGACTTCTATCGTAAATGTCAATATAAATATAAAAAACTTAATTAAAATAGTTATGAAAACAAGAAAAATTTTATCAGTGGCTGTGATTGCTTTTACTTTATTATTGACGGGAAATGCTTTTGCACAAAAAGAAAAGACGGTAACTGTGGGTGGTGCTCCCATGTATCCTTCTAAAAATATTGTTGAAAACGCAATCAACTCAAAAGACCACACCACTTTAGTAGCAGCTGTTAAAGCAGCAGATTTAGTCGAAACCTTAATGTCTGAAGGTCCATTCACCGTTTTTGCCCCAACAAATACTGCGTTTGAAAAATTACCTGCTGGAACTGTAGAGGCTTTATTAAAACCAGAAAACAAGAAATTGTTACAAACCGTGTTAACCTACCACGTAGTTGCTGGAAAAATGAATGCAAAAGATTTAACGGCTGCTATTAAAAAAGGAAATGGTAAAGCATCTTTAACAACTGTAAGTGGAGGAACATTAACCGCTTGGATGAAAGGTAAAGATATCTATTTGACAGATGAGAATGGTGCTTCTGCGAAGGTTACTATTTCAGATGTAAATCAATCGAATGGTGTTATTCACGTAATTGACGCTGTCGTTACACCTAAAGCATAGTTTTAGTTTAGATTTGTTTTTTGTTAGAGAAGAGTTTTCCGAAAGGAGGCTCTTTTCTTTTTTATAGATTGTTTAAAAAATCAATTGTGTCTATATGATCTGCATAATCATGCAGTTGGGGTTTTTGAGTAGTCCCAAAAGGAATACTGTTTTCAATGAAGTCATTTGAAACTATACACTGTATTTTTTCATCGTCTGCTTTCAACCTTGATTGTACTTGTTCTAAATCATCATAAAATTCATAGAAAACACTAGAAATAGGAGAAGAGTAATTAGTATCTTCTTTTAAAGTTAAAAATTCGTTGTCTAATAGTTTATACATGCTCATTAGGAAAACAGCTTTGTTGTAATCATAATTATTGGCATATTTTTCATAAAAAATAACGTCTTTGTAAACGTAAATAGCTTCAAAAAAAGCTTTGAAATCATAACCTTTAGGTACAAATAGTTTAGAAACATTTCTACAACCTAAACCAAAATACCTAAAAATGTCTTCACCAAGGTTAATTAAATCTTCTTTGGTTTCATTGCCCTTTAACACAGCAACAGAATTTCTGTTTTTTCGGATTATGCTTGGCACATTTTTGAAATAATACTCAAAATATCTGGATGTATTATTGCTTCCTGTGGCAATTACTGCATCAAAACCGTCCAGTTTTCCTTCAACAAATGTTATTTTTTTAGAAAATTCTTTGTTTAAATGAATTAAATACTTGGCTAAAAATTGAATTAGGTGTTGGTCATTGGAAGATGTTTTTACCAGAACATCGTTTCCTGTAATCAAAACGGTTAAGAAATCATGAAAGCCTACCAAAGGAATATTTCCAGCTAATATTAGTCCAATTTTTTTAGGAGACTTTTCTTCTAATTTATAGCTAGAAAGCCAGTTTGAAAGGTTTTCATCGGTTAAACTGGTTGCCCAAGACTGAATGGCATGGTGTACTTGTTCTGGAGTGAACCAACCGTTATGCGATTGTGAGGCAGCAATTAAATCTACAAATGCATCGAAAAATAAATCGTTGTTTAAAACAGCTTCTTTTCTTGAATTTCCTTCAATAGAAAACTGACTTAAGAACTTTCCCAATTCAACAAAACAATTTTTTATTTCTGTTTTAGACATTTGTACCATTTGTAACTTGTTTTTAAGTAGATAACATTGTAATTTTGTGCAAAAATAAGTAATAAAGTTGGATGGTTAAGAAGTATGTTAAAATACTTATGCTTTCCGCTTCTAATTTCTAACACTTAAGATAATGGCAATTATTATAACAGACGAATGCATCAATTGTGGAGCTTGCGAACCAGAGTGTCCAAATACAGCAATTTATGAAGGTGCAGATGATTGGAGGTATAAAGATGGAACAAGTCTTTCAGGGAAAATAATTTTACCAGACGGAACTGAAGTTGATGCTGATGCAGCACAAACGCCAATTTCAGATGATTTATATTATATTGTTCCAGGAAAATGTACCGAATGTAAAGGGTTTCATGAAGAGCCTCAGTGTGCTGCTGTTTGTCCAGTGGATTGTTGTGTGCCAGATGACAATCATGTGGAAAGTGAAGAAACACTTTTAAACAGACAAGCTTTCTTGCATAATGAATAAGAAAAATCCTGAAGGCAACTTCAGGATTTTTCACTTTGTTTGATTATAAAATGTTTATTTAACCACTAAATACTTTTCTACAATCAACGCATCATTTGTATCGTCGTAAGTTTCTACAATAAGATTACCATTTTTATCAAAATATCCAATAGAAACTTTTTCTTTAGCCACTACTATATAGTTGTTGTTTGAGGTTTTTCTTAGTAGTCCAATGCTATTACCTTCAGTATCTTTTAAGCTATATCCTGTTTTGTCAACAGCAATCTCGTACTTTATGCCTTCTAAATTGTAATAAGCAGATCTGTCAATATCAATAGAACGGGTAACACCATCAACACTGACTTCTGTGGTGGATGTAACTTCCACAGGTGTTTGTTTTACTTCTTTGTTTAATGTGTTCTCATCAGCGTTTTCAAATTCAATATTCTGAACCTCTTTTACTTCTTGTTTCTTTACAATTTTTTTCTCTCCGTCTGAATCTTTTATGGTTTTAACGGTAGTTTTTTCTTCCTTCTGTACGTTTTTGTTTTGAGCAAGTGCAAAACTTGTACTTAAAATTAAGGATAAAGTTATGATTAGATTTTTCATGGTTTCATGGTTTTAATAATTTATAACACTACAAATATACTTCATAATCAGAACTTTATGTTTTATTATTTTTTGAATTCGTTATATAATTACCACTTCAATTGTTAATTACTCTACTTATTATTGTTAAAAAAGTATTTGTTTTTTTTAGGATTAATCCTTTAAAATATAATAAATTAGCAAGGATTTAAAAAAAATGATTTGAGTAGAATTGAAAGGCATATCAAGAAGTTATTTTCAGTTTTTATACTGTTGTTTTCTGTTTTAAGCTTTTCTCAATCTGAAATCACTGTTATTCTAAAAGATGCTGATACAGATTTGCCCATAGCAGATGCTATAGTTACTGTTTTAAGAACCAACCAAGGGCTAATTAGCAATGCAGAAGGAGTCTTTAAATTAAATTTAACGAGACCTTCCATGATTGAAATTGCTCATACTTCTTACAAAAAATACCAAGTCAAGTCAAATACTTTAATTCAAGAAGGCGTCAATATCATTACCCTTGAAAGAGTTACCGAAGTATTAGAGGACGTCATTTTAACTGACAAGCATCCACAAGATATTCTAAAAGATTTGATTAAAAACTCACTGAAAAAATTAACAATTCCAGCTAATTTGAGGGTTTATACCAGAGAGTTTTTTAAACGAGACAATGCTTATTCCTTTTACAACGATGGTTTGGTTAATTTTCAAATCCTAGAAGATAAAAAAGCCGTTAAAACAGATATCTTGGTAGAGCAAAACAGAACCATAGGTTTGGTAGATGAATTTGACAAAGATTTATTGGGCTACAACCTCAATAATTTGATGGAAAACTATTACCAATTCAAATATTTGAATGACATTTTAGATCCTAAAGCTAAAAAGAAATACGATTTTCAATTGGTAACTTATCCTCAAAACGAAGACTATTTGGTTATTCGAGTGAAACCCTATTCAACTGTTGATGGATTTTTGTCTGAATACAGTATTCTTTACGAAAGCAAAAGAAAGTTGATTTTGGAAGTTTCTTCCTATCTTCCAGCGGATAGAGCTCAAAAAAACTCAGGTTTATTGGACTTCAAAAATAGAAAAATCTACAAATCCAATTTTAAAACTACTTACAGATTAGAATCCAAAGATTATTATTTAGCCAATTCAAAAGAAGAAATTGGATTCAAAATGGATAAAAATAAAAAAGAAGTAACGTTTGAAGTAACCAATTATTTGATCACTACAGAATTTAGAACAACCATCTTTAAGTACAAAGACACAGAGATTTTCAAAGACAAAACCCTACTGAACAAAAAAGATAGTGTACTCACCGAATATTGGGAAATCGACACAGGAGTTTTGTTGACCAAAACGGAAAAAGATATTATCAATAACTTGAGAAAGTAAAATTACATTTTCTATATTTGCAGACTTTTATTTCAAAAAAGGATTTAAAACTGTTAACGCTAAACGGTTAACTGAAAACTAAAAATATGAAAGCAGGAATTGTAGGATTACCAAACGTAGGAAAATCAACTTTATTTAATTGTTTATCAAACGCAAAAGCGCAAAGTGCTAACTTTCCTTTTTGTACCATAGAACCTAATATTGGAGTAGTAAACGTACCTGATCCAAGAATCGCAAAACTAGAAGAATTAGTAAAACCAGAACGTGTGCAAATGGCAACGGTTGATATCGTAGATATTGCTGGTCTAGTAAAAGGAGCTAGCAAAGGGGAAGGTTTAGGCAATCAATTCTTAGGAAATATTAGAGAGTGTAACGCAATCATTCATGTGTTACGTTGTTTTGATAACGATAATATTGTACACGTTGACGGAAACGTAAATCCAATTCGCGATAAAGAAACCATTGATATTGAATTGCAATTAAAAGATTTGGAAACGGTTGAAAAACGTTTAGAAAAAACCAATCGTGCAGCCAAAACAGGAAACAAAGAAGCGCAAGCTGAAAAAGCCCTATTAGATAGAATTAGAGAAGCTTTATTGCAAGCCAAATCAGCAAGAACAGTAATTCCTCAAAACGCTGATGAAGAAGCTTTGATGCAAGAATTTCAATTAATCACTACAAAACCAGTTTTATATGTTTGTAATGTAGATGAAGCAAGTGCAGTAAACGGAAACAAATATGTTGATCAAGTGCGTGAATTGGTAAAAGACGAACAAGCAGAAGTTATTGTACTTTCAGTAGGAGCAGAAGCTGATATCACAGAATTAGAAAGCTACGAAGAAAGACAAGTTTTCTTAGAAGATATGGGATTGACGGAACCAGGTTCAGCGGTTTTAATTCGTGCTGCTTACAAATTATTAAACTTGCAAACTTATTTCACAGCTGGTGTAAAAGAAGTTCGTGCTTGGACCATCAACGTTGGAGACACAGCACCACAAGCTGCAGGAGTGATTCATACTGATTTTGAAAAAGGATTCATTAGAGCAGAAGTAATTGCCTACGAAGACTATGTAACTTACGGAACAGAAGCCAAAGTAAAAGAAGCCGGAAAACTAAGAGTAGAAGGAAAAGAATATATCGTTAAAGATGGTGATGTGATGCATTTCCGTTTTAATGTGTAATTAGTATTAAGATTAGAGTATTAAATATTAAGACTAAAAACCTGCGATTTTGATTGCAGGTTTTTTTTTGGTTTGATATTTGATAAGGTTTTTAAAACTACTTATGAAAAAAATAATCTTACTCCTCTCAGTGATTTATGCATTCTATTCATGCAAAGAAGTAAATCTAGAAATGGAACTTCCTGATGGGAATACCTATTATTTTGAAAATCCGCAACCTATTAATGATAGGGAATTAAAATCAATTCCAACTAAGTTTCATGGTTTATATATGAATTCAGATTCAGTTTACATCAATATTAATAGAAATGTAATTACAGTTGATTTATTGAGTAAGAATAAAATACCTAATACGGATTTAGATTCTTTAAAGGTAGATTTTAACATTACTAACAATGAAATTATTTCCAAAAAAGGAAAACTAAAATTTTCCTATAGAAAACTCAAAGATTCAATAGAAGTTCTAAATAAGAACATAGATACTATTTTTAATTTTTCAGATTCCCAGAAAATGAAAAGAATAAATGGAAATATAGTCATTAGTAAAAAAGACTCTATTTATTGGAAAATAAAGCTTTTGACATTAAATGAAAATAGTTTAGTACTAAAACAATTATATGCTGAAGAAGATTTAAAGAAAATGGATTCAATTACTAAAATAAAAGCAAAAAAGATAGACTCTATAACTTTTATTATTACACCAACTCGTGCAGAGTTTAAGCAGTTTTTTAAATTGAAAGATTTTGGACATGACATTGAATTTAAGAGAATAAAATCATGAAAACACTAAAAAAAGTTTTTAAAACACTTTTTAAATTAGTTTTAGGAGTAGTTGTTTTTCTACTAGTTTATGCTATTGCTATATTCTTTACTTCAATAATTTCAGTTAATGATACTGATGAAATTGAAGATAAAAACATTCCCATATATATTCTATCAAATGGAGTCCATACAGACATTGTAGTGCCAGTAAAAAATAAAATAAAAGATTGGTCTAAAGAGATCACTTATTTAGATACCAAAGCAAAAGATAGTACCAAAAACTTATTAGCTTTTGGTTGGGGCGATAAAGGATTTTATTTGGATACACCAACGTGGGCAGATTTAAAATTTTCTACAGCAGCAAAAGCAGTTACAGGTTTAAGCTCATCAGCCATGCATGTTACTTTTTATAAAAATTTGAAAGAAAATGAATATTGTAAAAAGATTTTAATTTCAGAAAGTCAATATAAAAAGATGATCCAATACATAGAAGATAGTTTTCAGTTGAACACAACAAATAAAATACAACGTGTCGGTACACATTCTTATGGTGAAAACGATATTTTTTATGAAGCCAAAGGAAGTTATAGTTTGTTTTACACTTGTAATTCTTGGGCCAATCAAGCTTTAAAAGCAGCCCAACAAAAAGCAGCCCTTTGGACGGTTTTAGATAAAGGAATTTTTTATCATTACGAATGAGTTTTTTAAAACTTGTTTTAATGGGTGGTTTTTAGAATATAGAATAAAGAGAATAGAAAATAGAAAAACCTGTGATTTTATTGCAGGTTTTTTACGTTTGATAATTTTTTGGTTTGTATGTTAATTGTAAAGCTTAAGAAACGAAACTTTTAAATTAATCATAAAGAAAGCCAAAATTTGTTTTAGATAATAGTAGAGGTTTTTATTTAATAATTTTTTTAATATCAAATGATTTTGCTTCAATATCACTCATTAATAAGATTTTGTGAGAACTTACTCTGAATTTATGTTCATAATCATAAATTGCTTTTGCAAAACGACTGATTTCATTTGGCTCTGCAATGTCAGATTTATATACGACTATTAAAATTGTTTGTACTTTTCGATTGTTACCTTTAGTGTATTGACTATATGCTCTTATTAATTGTCCAAATCCATCTTTGACTAATGAAAAATTTAATTTATTCTGGATATATTTTACCTCTATGAAAATATCAGGATATTTTATGTTATCATTTGATTTTAACAAGATATCTATATCATATTTTTCATCAATTTTAACGTTTGATTTTGTATTGTAAATAAATGAGTTAAATTCAATTATTTTATCGAAAAACAATCTTTCCATATTGATGAGTTGAGATCTTAATTTTTCAATATTTAAAGTTTCTTCTTTAGTTTCAATTTCAATAGAATTGTTTTTGCCATTATCTAAATCTAATAAAATTTCATTTTTTACTTCTAATTCAGCTTTTTCAAGAATTTCTTCTCTATCAAGTTCTTTAACTTTTGCTTTTAATTCTGTTAATTTTAAATTGTCAGTTTCGTCAACGCTTTCTTGTTTCTTTTTCCATTTATATAATCCTATACCACTAATAATACTACCTAAAATAAATAGTATTCCAGATATAAATGGAATTGCTTTTGTAATAAATATTCCAAGTTTGATTCTGTTATCTGTTAGATTTTTGGAACTTTCAATTAAGTCACTATATTCTTTAGTTGAAATTAAAAGTCCAATATCTTGTTTCATAAAAAGCCAAGGAATTATAAATGAAGATGCAATAATTATTAGTCCAACTGAAGTCAGAAATTTGTATAAATCAGAAAATTCAATTTTATCTAACATAAATTATGTTCAAATTGCAACTGGATTTCATAAATAAACATCAAACTTTATAATTTAGAAATCTTCTTTAAATGGTTCATCAAATATAAACAAATTTCCAATCCAAAAATCTTTTCTCTATATTCTTTATTCTATTTTCTTACATTTTCTAAATTCAAACTTCTGACTTCTCACTTCAAAATTGTGAATAACATTCTTAATATCTTATAGTTTCAAGCCTTTAAAATTGGAGTCATTTTGAGTATATTAGCACAAATTCCTATACAACACATGGCAGTAGAAACTAGATACGACGAAGACAACATACGTTCACTCGATTGGAAAGAGCATATCCGTATGCGTCCTGGTATGTACATCGGAAAACTCGGTGATGGTTCGTCTCCAGATGATGGTATTTACATTCTTATCAAAGAGGTAATCGACAACTGTATCGATGAATTTGTAATGGGTGCAGGAAAAACTATTGAAGTCACCATCAAAGATAAAATGGTAACCGTTCGTGATTATGGTCGTGGAATTCCTTTAGGAAAAGTAGTAGATGTAGTTTCCAAAATGAACACCGGTGGAAAATACGATTCCAAAGCCTTCAAAAAATCTGTAGGTTTAAATGGTGTCGGTACCAAAGCCGTAAATGCACTTTCCAATTATTTCAGAGTAGAATCGGTTAGGGATAACCAACAAAAAGCAGCCGAATTTTCAGCTGGAAATCTTACCATTGAAGAAGAAGTTCAAGAAACTACGAAACGAAAAGGAACAAAAGTCTCTTTCGTAGCCGATGAAACCATATTCAAAAATTACAAGTATCGCAATGAGTACATCATCAAGATGCTTAAAAATTATTGTTACTTAAATCGTGGTTTGACCATTTATTACAACGGTGAAAAATACGTTTCAGAACATGGTTTAAAGGATTTATTGGATGAAAATATTGCTGAAGAAGATATGGTCTATCCAATCATTCACTTAGAAGGTGATGATATCGAAATTGCCGTAACGCACAGTAAATCGCAATATTCAGAAGAATACCATTCGTTTGTAAACGGACAAAATACCACGCAAGGTGGAACGCATTTAAGTGCTTTTAGAGAAGCGATTGTTAAAGTCATCAAGGAATTTTATAACAAACCTTTTGAAGCTTCAGACATTCGTAAATCGATTGTTTCGGCTATTTCGGTGAAAGTAGAAGAACCTGTTTTTGAAAGTCAGACGAAAACCAAATTGGGTTCTACAGATATTGGTCCGAATGGTCCAACGGTGCGAACTTTTGTAAATGATTTCATCAAAACTAAATTTGATAATTACTTACACAAAAATCCAGAAGTTGCTGATGCTTTATTGCGTAAAATTTTGCAAGCCGAAAGAGAACGTAAGGAGTTATCAGGTATTCGTAAGTTAGCCAAAGACAGAGCCAAAAAAGCGAGTCTTCACAATAAAAAATTAAGAGATTGCAGAGTGCATTTAACCGATGCCAAAAACCCAAGAAGTTTAGAAAGTACACTTTTCATCACTGAGGGAGATTCGGCTTCAGGTTCCATTACTAAAAGTCGTGATGTAAATACACAAGCGGTTTTCAGTTTGCGTGGAAAACCTTTGAATTCGTATGGAATGACCAAGAAAATTGTGTATGAAAACGAAGAATTCAATTTGTTGCAAGCGGCTCTAAATATTGAAGAAGATATGGGCGATTTGCGTTACAACAATATCGTAATTGCAACCGATGCCGATGTCGATGGAATGCATATTCGTTTGTTATTGATAACGTTTTTCTTGCAGTTTTTCCCAGAGTTAATTAAAGACGGACATTTATATATTTTGCAAACGCCTTTATTCAGAGTTCGAAACAAAAAAGAAACCATTTATTGTTACAGTGAAGAAGAACGAGTAAATGCTATTGAAAAGTTAAAACCAAAACCAGAAATCACCCGATTCAAAGGTTTGGGAGAAATTTCACCAGATGAGTTTAAACATTTCATTGGAGAAGACATTCGTTTAGATCCAATTATGTTAGATAAAGCCACATCAATTGAAACATTACTAGAATTCTACATGGGTAAAAACACACCAGACCGACAAGAGTTTATTATTAATAACTTGAAAGTGGAATTGGATGTGATTGAAAAGGAGTAAATGACAAAAGAAGTTCAAAATACCAATTTATTCCAACAAGTTGCTGTTTTATTAAAAAATGCACAGCAACAAGTCTTGCGTACCATAAATTCAACAATGGTTTTTACCTATTTTGAAATAGGAAGAATGATTGTAGAAGAAGAACAAAACGGAAAAGAACGAGCAGAGTACGGAAAAAAAGTGTTAAAAGGGCTTTCAGAACAATTAACAAAAGAGTTTGGAAAAGGATTTTCTTTGAGAAATTTAGAGCAAATCCGACAGTTTTATTTGACCTATTCTAAATCAGAGACATTGTTGCGTATTTTTAACATACAAAAAACGCAATCACTGTCTGCGGAATTGGAATTACAAATAACGCAGTCAGTGACTGGGGAATTGGAAAATTCAAAAGTGCAGAGATTAATTTCTTTTTTCAAATTAAGTTGGACACACTATGTTTTTCTGATGCGAATTGAGGATGAAAACGAAAGAAATTTTTATGAAATTGAATCCATTAAAAACAATTGGAGTGTTAGAGAATTAAAAAGACAATACGATTCGGCATTATTTACCAGATTAGCATTAAGCAGAGATAAAGAAGGTATTTTAAAATTAGCCAAAGATGGTCAAATTATAGAAAAACCAAAAGATATTATTAAAGATCCTTATATTTTAGAGTTTTTAGGTTTGCCTGAGTTGCATCAATATTCTGAAAGCGAATTAGAGGAAAGAATCATAAATAAATTAGAACATTTTTTATTAGAATTAGGACAAGGTTTTGCGTTTGTAGCTCGTCAACAAAGAATAACATTTGATGAAAAACATTTTAGAATAGATTTAGTTTTTTACAACAGAATTCTTAAAAGTTTTGTATTAATTGATTTGAAGATAGGTGAGTTAAAACATCAAGATATAGGTCAAATGCAAATGTATGTAAACTTTTATGATCGAAATAAACGTTTAGAAGATGAAAACAAAACCATAGGAATTATACTTTGTCAAAATAAAAGTGATTTGGTAGTAGAATATACATTGCCAGATAATAACGAACAAATATTTGCCAGTAAATACAAAACCATCCTTCCAACAAAAGAAGAATTTAAACGTTTGATTGAAAATTAAATTACTGAATAATTCAGCATAAAAATGAAAGACGAAGAAGAAGATAACATCATTCCAAACGAAGACGAAAATTTCGATAACCAAGACCAATCTACAAACGAAGAAGGTTTTGATGATATTCACGTTTCATCAGGCCATCATTTCTATGAAAATAATGACAATCCAGAAGATACGATTACCAAAGTAACTGGAATGTATAAGGATTGGTTTTTGGATTATGCTTCGTATGTAATTCTAGAACGTGCTGTTCCTGCTATTGAAGACGGTTTTAAACCTGTACAGCGACGAATTATGCACTCCATGAAAGAGTTGGATGATGGTCGTTACAATAAAGTAGCGAATATTGTAGGACATACGATGCAATATCATCCTCATGGTGATGCCAGTATTGGTGATGCTATGGTGCAAATTGGTCAGAAAGATTTGATTATTGATATGCAAGGAAACTGGGGAAATATCTTAACCGGTGATTCTGCAGCAGCTTCTCGTTATATCGAAGCTCGAATTTCAAAATTAGGTCACGATATCTTATTTTCTCCAAAAATTACTGAATGGGGTTTGTCTTATGACGGTCGTCGAGCTGAACCTATTAATCTTCCCGTAAAATTTCCATTGCTTTTAGCTCAAGGTGCAGAAGGAATTGCGGTTGGACTTTCCACAAAAGTTTTGCCTCACAATTTCAATGAATTAATAGATTCTTCTATCAAAATATTAAAAGGAAAACCTTTTACCCTTTATCCCGATTTTCCAACCGCTGGAATTGCTGATGTTTCCAATTACAACGATGGAATGCGTGGTGGAAGAGTTCGTGTTCGTGCTAAAATTTCGCAATTGGATAAACAGACTTTAGTCATCAATCAAATTCCGTTTTCAACCAATACAGGCACTTTGATTGATAGTATTTTGAAAGCCAATGAAAAAGGAAAAATTAAAGTCAAAAAGATTGAAGACAACACAGCCGCTGAGGTTGAAATCTTAATTCATTTGCATCCTGGTGTTTCTCCTGATAAAACAATTGATGCTCTTTATGCTTTTACCGCTTGTGAAACATCGATTGCTCCTTTAGGTTGTGTAATTGAAAACAATAAGCCTTTGTTTATTGGCGTTTCTGACATGTTGAAAATTTCGACCAACAGAACGGTTCAACTACTGAAAAGAGAATTAGAAATTCAATTAGATGAATTAGAAAATAAATGGCATTTTTCTACTTTAGAGAAAATCTTCATTCGTGAGGAAATGTACATTGATTTCAAATTATATTCCGACAGAGAATCTTTATACCACTATTTATATAAGAGTTTTGAGCCTTTCAAAAAGGATTTTGTGCGCGAAATTAACGATGAAGACCTGCAGAAGTTAACCCAAATTCCAATGATTCGTATCACGCGATTTGACTCTGATAAAGCAGATGATGCCATTGCTAAGTTAGAAGCTGACATGGAAAAGGTGAAACATGATTTAGACAACATTATCGATTTTACGATTGCTTTTTTCCAAAATTTGAAAGACAAATACGGAAAAGGTCGTGAACGCCAAACCGAATTGAGAAGTTTTGATACCATAGAAGCTACCAAAGTAGTTTTAAGAAATACGAAACTGTATGTCAATAAAGAAGAAGGTTTCTTAGGAACAGGGTTGAAAAAAGATGAATATGTTGGCGAATGTTCTGATATAGATGATGTAATTGTTTTCTTGCGTGATGGTCGAATGATTATCACCAAAGTTGATGAGAAAAAGTTTGTGGGTAAAGACATCATTCATATAGCTGTTTTTGATAAAAATGATAAACGTACGATTTATAACGTGATTTATCGAGATGGAAAAAACGGAGCTTCTTTTGTAAAACGTTTCAATGTTTCTGGTGTTACACGTGATAAAGATTATCATTTAACCCAAGAAAAACCAGGTTCTCAAATTTTATATTTCACAGCCAATCCTAATGGTGAAGCGGAAACAGTTACTATTTTGTTACGTCAAGTAGGAAGTGTCAAGAAATTGAAATGGGACATGGATTTTTCAGAAATTCTCATCAAAGGAAGAAGTTCCAAAGGAAATACGGTTACCAAATATCCCATCAAGAAAATTGAGTTGAAAGAGAAAGGAATTTCGACTTTAAGACCAAGAAAAGTGTGGTTTGATGACACGGTTCAAAGACTTAATGTAGATGGAAGAGGGGAGTTGTTAGGGGAATTTAGACCTAATGACAGGTTGTTAATCATCAATCAAGCTGGAAAACTAAAAACCATTATACCAGAATTATCCACTCATTTTGAGGAAGATATGATTGTTTTGGAAAAATGGAATCCTACTAAGCCTATTTCTGCTATTTATTATGATGGAGAAAAAGAGCGTTATTATGTGAAACGTTTCTTAGTGGAAAATGAAAACAAGGAAGAGATTTTCATTTCTGAACATGATAAATCACAACTAGAAATTGTTTCAACCGATTGGAAGCCTATGGCTGAGGTTATTTTTGCCAAAGTTAAAGGCGAACAAAAAGAAACAATTCAGGTTAATTTAGAGGAATTTATTGCCGTGAAAGGTATAAAAGCGCAAGGAAATCAATTGACAACCGATAAAGTAAAACAAATCAATTTATTAGAGCCATTACCTTATGAAGAGCCTATTCCAGAAATTCCAGAAGAAATGGAAGTGGAAGGAGAAGATAATGTTTCAGAAGATATCAAGACAGACTTGGAAGATGATGGCCAAATTACACTGTCTTTAGAATAAAGGTTTTGTTGGATTTTTATATTGATAAAGTGTTAATAAAGTAGCTTTAAATTGTTAATAATTTACAAATAATTCATTGATTTAAGATATTTAGTTGTTAATAAATCATTTATTTTTATTGTTGATAAGCAATTCAAAAACTCAAATCTAAAATAACATGAAAGTCATAAAACTAAAGTATTTTTTTTCATTTATTTTTTTAGCATCATTAAGTATCAAAGCGCAAGATGCCAAACAACAAAAAGAGATTATCAGTAAGTTAAACGAAATTCACAAGCCAACCTTTAAGACTAGAGATTCTTTAACCACGATTTACAAAGCGATTTATGAAAAGATTGGTTATACAACCGATACAGTCATAAAAAGAAATTTGTACAAGAAAATTCAAGAATTGGACGTTGTATCTGATAGAAACGCTAACAAAGAATTAGACAATGAGTTTGGTTTTATCAGGCAATATCCTTCAAATCCTATCTCTTTAGATATTTTATATCATAAAGTTACAATGCGTGAGGCCAGTGATAAGTATGAAGCATTTCATTCACTTTACAGTGCTCTGACATTTGATTTGCAAAATAGTCCAAAAGGGCTTGAAATGAGAGAGCTATTGGTTAATTTTAAGAACAGTGACATTGGAAGTGATGCACCAGATTTTATAGTTAAAGATATCAGAAATACAACTACTAGTTTGTCTTCATACAAAAACAGCAAATATGTTTTATTGACTTTTTGGAACAGTACATCAAAGTTAGCCGCAGAAGAAATGCTATTTTTAAAAGATATTCATTTAAAGTACAATCAGTATGGTGTTGAAATAGTAAATGTTTCCATCGATGAAAGTATCGAAACATTAAGGAAAGCTATTGATTATCATAAAATTGAAATGTTTAAAAATATTCCAGTTATTATGAATGATTTTCCTTTGTTAGAAGCTTATTTTGTAAACTCAATTCCTCAGAAAATTTTGATTGATAAAAGTGGTGTCATACTCAAAAGGTGGAGAGGTTCTGGAGAGAATCTTCAAAAGGAGATTAATCAAGTATTAAGTTCAATGTTTAAAGTAGTGGTAAATTCTTCTAATGTAAGCCATTAATTAAGTGGCTGTACCAAAATAAAAATCTCATTTGTTTGAAGCAAATGAGATTTTTGTTTTCCTGTAATTGCAGTTTTATTTTATACTTTTTAAAAATTCAATTAACCTTATTTCTTTTTTTATTTGAATTAATAAGAAAATACCAAACACGATAAAAAAACCGTAACCAGTTACCAAACAATAGATAAAAAACCAGTTACTAAAATTGACTTTAAACGTAGGTAGGAGCATTGTAAAGCCTATAAAATAAGTAATGTAAATAATAGGCGTAAAGACATAATGAATTTTTTTTCGCCATTCATAGAATCGTTTTACAGCAATAGAATAATTCATCAATGATAGATTAGGTTTAATATTTCTGAGTTTTTTAGCACTATCTATTTCCAAGACAATCCGTATAACTAGCATTACAATCATTAAAGTTAATCCAACGGTTAGGGAGTTAAACTGATATGACCTTGTCCAAATAAAGTAAAATAATAAAATAAAACTGGTCAAAGAAATTATAGTAATGGTTGTATAGTGATTTAGTTTTAGTTTTTGGGTTTGTTTTTTTGACCGGTTAATTAATTCGTTAACGGTGTATTGAGGTTTTGCGACTTTTTGTGAATCCCAAATTTCTTGCATTTGATTAAAATCGTTCATTTTGTACACATTTAGTTAAACTGTTTTTTATCCTGTGAATTCTTACTCTGAGTGTTTCTTCGTTGATACCAATTACATTAGCAATTTCTGCGTATGCTAAATTTTCCAAGACCATCAGTATGATCATTTTATTGGTTTCTTCTAAAGTTTGAATACAAGCATACATTTTATTCATTTTCTCTTCAATTTCAGTAGAGTAGGTATCAGTTTCAATATGGGGAAAAAGCGTTGAATGTATTTCTTTTTGGCTAGATTTTTTCCTTAAATACATCAAACAAGTGTTTACTGAAATTCTGAAAATCCAAGTACTTATAGCAGATTCATTTCTGAACGAATCTAAATTCTCCCATATTTTTATAAATACTTCTTGAGTAGCATCTGAAGCCATATCATTTTCACCATTAAAATAACCTCTACAAAGTCTGAGAACTTTATGGTAATGTTGGTGAAATAATTCGTTAAATTGAGCCTCTTTTTCCAATTTAATTTAAATTTTCATTAAGATTTTTCATGAACCATTCAGGTTGGTCAAACATCACAAAGTGAGCGGCATTATCAGCATAAATAATTTTGACGGTTGGTAATTTTTCAAATTGTGATTGATAGGTTTTTGCTACGGTTGCTTTATCTGGAAATGTTGCTGCTAATATAACAACAGGAATTTTAATTTTTGCAATTTCTTCTCTTAAATCTAAATTTAGCATATCTATATAACCATAAACGAAAGTTTCTCTGTCAACTTTGTTCATCATCTCAATTAGTTCTTTTTGTTTGTCGGTGTTCAAACACATATAACTTATGGTTTGACTGTTCATTTTTTGAAACGATTCTTCATCCATTCCCAGCATCATTTTGCTTTGGGGATTATCATATGGGATAATTTCTCCATGGTAGTTTGGAATCATAAGCGCCGCAGAACAAGGAAGAGCATCTACAGCAATAACTTTATTAAATAAATCTGGTTCAGAAGCAGCAAGCCAATAACTCAATGTACCTCCTAAACTGTGACCAATTAATGTGGATTTATTTAGTTCGTTGGTTTTCACGTAGGCTATTACATCTTCCTTTATTTTGGACAACCAAGGAGTCTCAATAGGTTTGACAGTACCAAAACCAGCAAAAGTAAATACGTGACACTCATTAGTTTTAGCTAATTCGGCAACGGTATCGTTCCAGATGTCACCCGTGCATCCAAAACCTGAGAATAGTAAGATGGGTTCACCTTTACCTTTTACAGTAACTTCAAATGATTCTTGTGCGAAAGTAGATGTTAGTAAGGCACTAACTAGGGTTAAAATAAAAAATGTAACAGTTTTCATAAGATGAGATTTTAAAGTTTTACCTTTTGATTCATCACTATAAAAATTGTTACATAGATTTTACTGTATTTTTTAAAATTATTTTTTACTTCTCATTTTCATGTTAATAAATTCAACTGCTAAAGAGAAGGCAATAGCAAAATATAAATATCCTTTGGGAACTGCACCAACATGTTGACCCGCTAGTTGTGCATTGGATAAATGCATACTTTCAGTAATTAACATGAAACCAATTAAGATTAAGAAAGCTAACCCCAAAATTTGAATAGAAGGGTTTTTATTGACAAAAGTGCCAACAGGAACAGCAAAAAGCATCATTACCCCAACAGAGATTACAACAGCAGTAATCATAATGACTAAAGCACCTTCTAGTCCATTGGTCATACCTACAGCTGTTAAAATACTATCCACGGAGAAAATCAAGTCAATTAGTAAAATTTGTCCAATTACACTGCCAAATGATTTGGCGGCAGAAGTTTTTAATTCTTTTTCGTCTTCACCTTTGTGATCCACTTTTTCATGGATTTCTTTGGTACTCTTGTAGATTAAGAATAGTCCACCCAATAATAGAATCATGGCTTGACCAGTAATTTCGGCTGAAAACCAACCCCAATCAAAGCTAAACCAAGGAGCTTTCATGGCAATTAATAGTGTTATCCCAAATAGCAAACCGATACGCATGAACATCGCTAGAAATAATCCAATTCTAGTAGCCTTTTTTCGTTTTTCTTCGGGTAATTTGCCAGTAACAATAGAAATAAAAATGATATTATCTATTCCAAGAATAATTTCTAAAAAAGTTAAGGTTAATAAAGCAATCCAGGCATCAGCATTTAAAAAAACTTCCATTTGCTTGAGGGTTTAGGTTATTATTTTCAATCTAATTTATAAACAATTCCTTTTTGTTTTAAAGATTCTCCTACATAATTGTATTCAAATGTATAAGATTTATTTGAAGTAGTCAATATTTTTACATGAACGGCTTTTTTCTCAGCCATATTCTTGGGTTTGCTGTTTTTAATGATGTATTCGCAATCATTTGTCCAACGCACATCATAATTATCAGTTACACCTTTAAAAGTTTCAATTTGAATAGAATCATTGCGTTCAAACGTTGTGATTAATTTTTCACCATCAACTTCTATTTCCGATTTGAATTTACCCGTTTTAAAATCTTGGCAGTTGCGTTCTTGGTTGTAGCAAGAAGTTAGTAAAATTAGTGATAGTAAACTGTATATTGTAAATTGTATATTGAATTTCATAATCAAATTTTCTGCTTATAATTGATATTGATTTTTGCTCTTGATATTGAATTTTTTATTGATTTTTATCTCCATCAAACAAACTTTTTACAATTGTATTGACACCTTTAAACATGAAAAAGATGGCTAATCCACATAGTAATATTCCAACTCCTAACACTATTTCATAATAAGGATTATCTTGGTTTTTAAAAGAGCTATTAATTACTACTGGTCCCATAAATAGCAAAGGCAAAGCACCTGATAGGTATTTTATTCCTTTAGCTAGTATTTTTCTGTTTGTTGGCATATTTTTAATTAAATTTAAGTATGGAAGGTTTAGGTATAATTCGAACTAAATTTAAACTATATCTAATTTTATTTATATCTGATAATTCTTCATCATTCAACTCGCAAATATTTTTATTAAATTTTTCTTTCGCTTTGGTTTGATAATATAGTTGATATGCTTCTTTAATTTGAATTAATACATTTTCAATTGTTTCTAATGAAGATGTTCTTTCCCATTCTAAAGATAGATTAAACCTATCATAATAATTTTGTTTTAGAAGTAAATTAAATATTTTATTTTTTAATTCATCGGGTTTAATTATATTTTCTTCCAAGAATAACAGATCATTTCGATTGATTAAGATATATGTGGAATTAATACCACAAAAAGGAATACTTTTGGATTTTATAAAATTAAAACCAATAAATTCATCATTAGACAATTCTAGTTTACAATCTAATAGCTTGTCAGAAATATCATAATCATATTGTTTTTCTATATCTTCTAGTAACTTTTCTTTTGTTTGTTTTAAATCTAATTTAATTTCTTTTTTAGAATCGTTGATACCTAATAGATGTTTTTCATTAGAGCAGTATTTAAAAGATTTATTTTGAAAAATAAGAAAACTACAAACTGAAAGCAAAATAGCTATCGCAATAAAAAGGGTAATTTTAAAATTTGTCTTTCTTCTTTTAATCATTAATTAAGTCAAGGTTTATAATTTTCAACAGCACTTCTTACACTGCCATATTTTTTAAGAAGGATAGAGGCTAATTTATAATCTACATCAATTTCATCCATGATCATTTTTACACCTCTATCGACTAGTTTATCATTACTCAATTGCATGTCAACCATTTTGTTGCCTTTCACTTTTCCCAACTGAATCATAGTAGCTGTAGAAATCATGTTTAAAACCAATTTTTGAGCGGTTCCAGCTTTCATTCGGCTACTTCCTGTAACGAATTCTGGTCCAACTACAACTTCAATTGGGAATTTAGCCACTTTGGCTAATGGACTTCCTTCGTTACAAGTAATACAAGCAGTAGTGATGTTGTTTTCGTTGCATTTTTCTAAACCACCAATTACATAAGGAGTTGTTCCTGAAGCTGCAATTCCAACGACTATATCTTTGTCAGTAATCATGCATTCGTTTAAATCGTGCCATGCTTGTTCGGTATCATCTTCTGCATTTTCAACAGCTCTTCTTATAGCTACATCACGACCAGCAATTAATCCGATTACCCTATCAAAAGGAACACCAAAAGTTGGAGGACACTCCGAAGCATCTAAAATACCTAATCTTCCTGAAGTTCCTGCTCCAATGTAGAATAAACGACCACCTTGTTTCATGTTAGCCACCACTTTTTCAACTAATTTTTCAATTTGAGGTAACGCTTTTTCAACGGCAAAAGGAACCGTTTTATCTTCGTTATTGATATTAGAAAGCAATTCCGAAACTGCCATTTTTTCTAAATGGTCATATTTGGAAGCTTGTTCTGTGGTTTTGGTAAAGTTCATATTTTTGATTTAGCCAAGAAGGTTAATTAAAAGTCCTAAACACAAAATTAGTATTATTAATCCAAATATAATGAATAAAAAAAACTTTATGTCTAACGTTTTTGTGGTAAAAATAATTACACAAAGACAGCCAATGTAATCCCTAAAACGATAGCAATTAATTTTGCTAAATTGAATTTATGACCTTCGCTACTTTCAAAGATGATAGTTGAAGAAATATGGAATAAAATACCAATTACAACTCCAGAAATTTGTGTGTAATATTGCGTTAAGAAACCTAAATTTGAGGAAACATAAGTGCCTAAAGGTGTCATGAAAGCAAAAACCAACATAAAGAATAAGATGGCTTTTTTATTCAATTCAGCGTTATTAAAAAATAGGGTCAAAATAATGGCAATAGGGAAGTGGTGAATCGCAATTCCATAAGCTAATTCGTTGTGTTGGCTTATTGGCATTCCTTCAAGTAAAGCGTGTAAACACAAGCTAAAAAACAACAACCAAGGAATCGTATTCATTTTATCATGACCATGAACGTGTCCGTGTTCAGCTCCTTTAGAGAAATATTCCAAAATGATTTGAAACACAATTCCAATCATAATGAAAAGTCCAATTGTATTTGTACCATGGGAATGTCCTTCATGATTGTGATTGTGCCCTTCGTGTAGAAGAGCTTCTGCAGCATAAACTTCCGGCAACAAATGCATTACGGTCAAAGAAAGCAAAAAAGCACCACTAAAGGCTAAAAGTAATTTTAGATTTTTTTTGTTTTTGGGTTGGATGACATTAGCAATCAAATAGCCAAGAACAACAGAAAGCAGTGGAAATAAATAAATGGCGTAATTCATTATTTAAAAATCATGATTAAACGTTCAGATTGATTTTTGTAAAAAGGTTGTAATTTGTAATTTCCAAAAATATCCAACAAATAGATGTCAGCTTCTTCCATCATTTTTTCGAAATCAACTAATCGCAAAGCTTGAACTCGTTCAGTAAAATGAAATTGTTCTCCATCATCTTCAAAAGAAATTTCTTTGTAGATGTGATTGTCTTTTACATATCTTTTGATTTGAAAATCAATATTTTCTACCGTTTTTACTTCTTCAGGAACTAAGTTTTCAAGCACATAATCCACATTCATAAAATCGATACAAGCGAAACCATATTCGGTTAAACTATGTTTGATAGCTTTTAAAGTGGTAAGATTATCAGCATCATTTTCAAAATAGCCAAAACTGGTAAATAGATTAAAAATCGCATCATACTTTGAATCACAAACATCACGCATGTCATGCACTTTGAAATGTAATTTTTCATTTTCAAATTTAGAAGCTTCTTTTATGCTATTTTCGGATAAATCTGCGCCAGTAACATCATATCCTAATGAATTCAAATACACAGAATGACGACCTTTGCCACAAGCTAAATCCAATATTTTGGCTTCTTCTGGTAAGTTTAAATAATGCGTCAAATTATCCATGAAAGTCTGTGCTTCCTTATAATCTCTATCTTTATATAAAATGTGATAATACTTCGTGTCAAACCATGAAGCAAACCAACTGGATGATTGTTGATTGCTCATTGCTGATTGCTGATTGTTGATTTCTGACATTTATTCTGATTTCATTTCTTTCAAGTGGCAAAATTAGTGTATTTTTGCTCAACTTATTCCAAAATTTAGAGTTGATGTATAAGATTTATGCTTTTTGGAATTTGGAATTTTAATATTTGGAATTTTATAGGATGGAAGATAATTTTAAAATGGTTGCCAAAACCTTATTTGGATTTGAGGAACTGTTAGAAAAAGAACTACTACAATTAGGGGCTCAAAAAGTAAAAGCAGGAACTCGTGTTGTGACTTTTTATGGGGATAAAGGCTTCATGTACAAAGCCAATTTAGCTTTGCGAACAGCTTTAAAAATTTTAAAACCAATATACGAATTCAAGGCGTATAATGATAAGTCTTTATATGATGGAATTCAAAGAATTGACTGGAGTAAGTATTTGACCCAACACCAAACATTTGTAATCGAAACCACTTTGCATTCCGATCATTTTAATCACAGTCAATTTGTAGCTTTAAAATCTAAAGATGCGATTGTGGATCAGTTTAGAGAGAAAACAGGTTCACGACCTGATATTGATAAAGATTTTCCAGATGTGAAAATTCATGTCCATATTGATAGAGATTTGGTTACGGTTTCATTAGATACTTCAGGAGAATCTTTGCACAGAAGAGGATATAAAGCAGCCACAAACATTGCACCTATCAACGAAGTTTTAGCAGCAGGAATGTTGTTATTATCAGGTTGGGATGGAACTTCACATTTCATCGATCCCATGTGTGGAAGTGGAACTATTTTAGCCGAAGCAGCCATGATTGCTTGTAATATTCCAGCAAATATTAACAGAAAAGAATTTGCGTTTGAAAAATGGAACGATTGGGATAGTGAATTGTTTGATAAAATTTTAGAATCCTTACTAAAGAAAACACGTGATTTTCATTACACCATCACAGGTTATGATAAAGCTCCAAGTGCAGTAATGAAAGCTAAAGACAATATTAAAAATGCCAATTTAGATGAGTTTGTAAAAATTAGAGAAGCCAATTTCTTTGATACAGAAAAACAAACTGAAGGACCTTTACACATGGTTTTCAATCCTCCTTATGGAGAACGTTTGAACATTGAAATGGAGCGTTTTTATAGAGAAATAGGAGATACCTTGAAGAACAATTATTCCAACACAAATGCGTGGTTTATTACAGCTAATTTAGAAGCCTTAAAATTTGTAGGATTAAGACCTTCAAGAAAAATCAAGTTATTCAATGGAAAATTGGAAGCAAGATTGGTAAAATACGAAATGTATGCTGGAAGCAAGAGAACGAAATTTCAAGTAAATGAATAGTCGTCTTGCTTCAGCCAATGGAAAATTAAAAAGATTATATTAGATTTTCAGAAAATAATAAACGATTAACCACAAACAATAAATCCTTTAAAATGAGTAAAAAAACCAAAGCATTTTTATTTAACCTTTTAGGTTTTTCTTTTTTCTATATTATTTTTTATGCTTTAATCATGACATTTGGTGCTTTACAAGGCTTGTGGATTGCAGCTACAAGTTTTGTGATTTCCACTATTTTGGCTCCTAAATTTCAAGCTGTTAAAACTAGTGAAGGAGAAAAAATATTTATGAAATGGATTTTTATTAAAGGTTTTAGAGAGCTTAAATAGCCTCAATTTTCAAAATCGTCTTAATTTTCTCTATCATTTCATCTTTTGAAATTTCGTTTGTATCAATTCCTATTTTGTGAGCACCAAAAGGGCCATATTTTTCTTTTGGGGTTACAGCAAATAGCCCAATTACGTTTGTTTTTGTTGCACAAGCCAAGTGCATCATACCACTATCAGCTCCAATAAATAATTTTGTATTGGAAATAAAAGCAGCTATTTCTCTTATGTCTTTGCTGTAAAATGTAGGAGCTTTAAAATTAATTTGCGAAACGTTTTCAACTGGAAGTACTTCAATGATGTTATAATCTGGAAAGTTTGCAATTAGGGCATCATAAAAATCCATCCACCAGTTTTCTGAATAGCATTTGTTACCAGTAGCGAATGTAAAAATAGCAATTGTATCCTTAGTTTTGTCTGGTATAATTTCGGTAACTAGAGATTTTCCTTTGTATAGTTCGCTTGCACTAAGTTTAATGTTAATCTGACTGATGGGCTTGGTATAAATTTCTTCTGTTGAACTGTAGATAAAGTTTCTAAATTTATAAACAGGCAATTTAGCAAAATGACTCTGTTCTTCAGAAAATTCAATTAAATTATCAAATTCATTGCCAAAAAATTTGTACTTACTTCTTGAAATTTTTGTGGCTAATTTCCCTGAGGAGGAAATTTGGGCTACATTGACAACTAAATCATATTTTTTTGAAAATATTGAAAACCAGCTTTTTAAATATGTAAATAATTCTTTAAAGTGTTTTTTGGGAAGAATGTAATATTGATCGATACGATCATAATTTTGAAATAAAATGGGAGATAAACCACCTTTTACGAAGAAAGAAAGCGAAGCATCTGGAAAAATTTCTTGCACTTCTTGCACTAAAGGTGTAATCAGAAGCATGTTTCCCAAACGATGATTGGGTCTTATAATCAAGATTTTTTTAATACTTGAAACATCATTAATTCGCTTCAAATCTGAAATCGAAGTTAGGGGTTTACCTAAAGAATTTGTAAGAGAATTGGTAATTATTCTTCTAAACTCATTGATTTTCCCTAAGTTTATCATTCTTTTTCTTTTTGAAATTACTATAAAAAGCTAAGTTATTTATAATTTTTAATTAAAAAAAGCTTATTATTTATTTTTCTTGAAAATAGGAATCATATAACTCACTGTATAATTAAGTCCTGTCCCAAATTTCCCATCATAGGTTCTGTTGAAACCAGGAATGAAAAGATTATCAAAATTGTCAGGCTTTTTGTTTGAAACCAAATAATTTAATCGGACAGAAAATCCCAAATATAAATTATTAAATATTTCTGCTTTTAATCCTCCTACTATTTCTATCCAACTGGCATTTAAAACATCAAACTTCTCTCCAGATTCTAGTGTAGTAACTCCATAGTAGTTTGAAGTATCATAAATGGTATAAGTGTTTAAGGTATGATTAAACGAACTAACACCGTAACGCATACCCACAAAAATCATGTTTTCCATATCCAACCAGTTCTCATAGGAATTGTAATCTATACCTACTTTGAAATAAGTTCCAGATGTGGTAAAGTTAAACCGATCATCATCAACCGTTTTTTCTTCATTACCTAATTCTCCTGCAATGTAAATTTTTTTGGTAATGCGATAGTCTCCAGCAAATTCTAATCCTTGATAATTTTTGTCATAGAACGACTTTGTCAATCGATGCAAATCAATTCCAACTCGAACACCATAGCTTTCTTTTTGTTTGATGGTGTCTTTTACTTGCGAAATCGAGTGAAGTGAAAAACAAAGACAAATTAGACTAAAATAATATTTTGACATGTGTTTCATTTTCATTTTCTACATTAGGTTGAATAATTTCTACAGATGAAATCCAATTAGGTAAAGCAGCAACATCAGTAAGGATAGTATTCTCAATATTAAAATTTGACTTGTAGCCACAAGCACGAGATATATATATTTGTTGGGTAGTATAATCAAAAGTTATATCGTTAAACAAATCATTTGTAGTGTCAGTATCACTTCCATTTAAAACAAAACGAATGGTTGTACTGTTTTGATTAGTTCTCAGGGGAATTGCTATTGAATTTACGGCGTTAAATGAAAAACCAGTTGTGAAAGTAGGCTCAACAACTCCAAGATTAGTTACATTTTTTAAAACGGTAGGATTAGAAGCATCATAAAAATTAATTACAAGTTTTGGAGTAGTAGGAGTTGTTTCTGCACAAATATCATCTTTTTCGCAATTCCAAAATGAAACGGCAAAAATCAACAATAAAGAGGGAATTATATATTTTTTCATATTGATTTTCTAAATGCTAACTTCTCAATTCTAACTTATCTTTTTTCTAAAAGGACAACATTTTCCACATGATGCGTTTGAGGAAACATATCAACTGGTCTAACACGTGTAACTTTGTATTGTTCATCCATCAAAGCTAAATCTCTAGCTTGTGTAGCACTGTTGCAACTTACATAAACTACTTTTTCAGGAGCAATTTTTAGAATTTGGGCCACAACATCTTTATGCATTCCATCTCTTGGTGGATCAGTGATAATCACATCAGGTTGACCATGTTGAGCAATAAAATCATCGTTAAAGACATTCTTCATGTCACCAACATAAAACTCACAATTGGTTATGTTATTGCGTTCAGCATTAGCTTTTGCATCTAAAATAGCTTCAGGAACAGCTTCAACACCAATTACTTTCTTAGCTTTTTTAGAGACAAATTGTGCAATTGTTCCTGTTCCAGTATATAAATCGTAAACCAATTCATTTCCAGTTAAACCAGCAAAATCTCTAGTGATTTTATATAATTCATAAGCTTGAGCTGAATTAGTTTGATAGAAAGATTTTGCATTTATACTGAAATGTAAGCCTTCCATTGCTTCTAAAATGTATTCACGACCTTTGAATAATTTAATATCTTGATCGTAAATAGTATCGTTTGGTTTGCTGTTAATTACATATAGTAAAGCAGTAATTTCAGGAAAAGTTTCAGCCAAATGATTCATCATCAAATCACGATTAGCTTTATCGTCTTCAAAAAACTGAATCAACACCATAATTTCTCCAGTGGAAGCTGTTCTAATCATTAATGTTCGCAATAAACCTTCGTGATTTCTAGGGTTAAAGAAAGTCATGTTATTGGCATTGGCAAAACTTCTAATTTCATTTCTAATAGCGTTGGAAGGATCTTCTTGCAAGTGACATTTTTCAATATCTAAAATTTTATCCCACATTCTTGGAATATGAAATCCTAAAGCATTTTTATTGTCAAATTCTTTTCCAGATTGAATTTCTTCATCAGTCATCCAACGGGAATCTGAAAAACCAAACTCCATTTTATTTCTGTAAAACAATTGTTTTTCCGAACCTAGAATAGCTTCAAATTCAGGCAATTCAATCTTACCAATTCTTTTCAAATTATTAAAGACTTCCTGATTTTTATAGAACAGTTGTTGGCTATATTTCATGTTTTGCCATTTGCATCCTCCACAAACACCAAAATGTTGGCAAACAGGTTCAGTTCTGTGTTCAGAATATGTATGAATTTTTATAGCTTTTCCTTCAAAATATGCTTTTCTTTTTTTCAAAGTTTGCACATCAACCACATCACCAGGCACAACATTTGGCAAAAATATCACTTGACCTTCTGGTGCTTTTGCTACCGAAACTCCTTTGGCACCAGCATCAAGGACTTTAATATTTTCGAAAATTATTTTTTCTGTACGTCTTTTTCCCATGGCACAAAAATAGAAGATTTTTTTTGGATTTTCAGATTTTAGGATAGTGGATTTTCAGACCATTTGTTTATTGTAAATTTCTCTTTCTTAAAATCTGAATATCTGCTATCCAAATATCCAAAATTTTATGTATTTTTACCCACCAAACACAACACTACATTATGAGTCAAAAAATATTGCTCACTGCAAAGGAAGTCAATATCATATTGCATCGTTTGGCTTGTCAGTTAATTGAAAACCATCTCGATTTTTCAAATACAATTCTTATTGGCATTCAACCAAGAGGAACCTTTTTAGCCAATAGATTAGCTTCAATTTTAAGAAAAGAATATCAAATCAAAGATTTAAAAGTTGGTTTTTTAGACATTACTTTTTTTAGAGATGATTTCAGGAGAAATGAAAAACCTTTAGAAGCCAATAGAACTGAAATTAATTTTATTGTTGAAGATAAAAAAATCGTTTTTATAGATGATGTGCTTTATACTGGAAGAAGTATTCGTTCGGCTTTAACAGCTATTCAATCGTTTGGAAGACCATCAGAAATAGAACTTTTAACTCTTATTGATAGACGTTTTAGTCGTCATTTGCCTATTCAACCTGATTATAGAGGAAGACAAGTAGATGCTATCAACAATGAAAAAGTTTTAGTGAAATGGCAAGAAAATGATGGAGAAGATGCGGTTTATTTAGAAAGAAAATAGTTTCAAATGTTCAGCCGACAGATTTTAGTTGGCAGAACAAATCAATTTAAAAATAAAATAGTTAAATTAAAATCTTTGTGACTTAGTGTCTTTGTGGCAAAAAATAAAAAATAATGAAAGAACTATCAGTAAATCATTTACTAGGCATAAAATACATCAATAAAAACGATATTGATTTAATTTTTGAAACGGCAGATCAATTCAAAGAAGTTATCAATCGTCCCATAAAAAAAGTACCTTCTCTAAGAGATATTACTATTGCTAACATTTTCTTTGAAAACAGTACAAGAACCAAATTATCTTTCGAATTAGCTCAAAAAAGACTTTCTGCAGATGTGATTAGTTTTTCAGCGGCTCAATCTTCGGTTAAAAAAGGAGAAACGCTTATTGATACGGTGAACAATATTCTTTCTATGAAAGTGGATTTGGTTGTAATGCGACACAGTAATCCTGGAGCAGCTCATTTTTTAGCTAATAATGTAAAAGCAAGCATTGTAAATGCTGGTGATGGAGCACACGAACATCCTACCCAAGCTTTATTGGATAGTTTTACAATAAGGGAAAAATTAGGTGATGTTGCAGGAAAAAAAGTAGTCATTGTTGGTGATATATTGCATTCAAGAGTGGCTTTGTCTAACATATATGCTTTGCAGATGCAAGGAGCAGAAGTAAAAGTTTGTGGTCCAAACACATTAATTCCAAAATATATTGATTCATTAGGAGTTAAGGTCGAACCAAATTTAAGAAAAGCCCTAGAATGGTGTGATGTTGCTAACATGCTTCGTGTACAAAACGAACGTTTGGATGTGAATTATTTTCCTTCAACACGTGAATATGCTCAGCAATATGGTTTGGATAAAACGTTGTTAGATTCTTTAAATAAAGAAATCGTAATTATGCATCCTGGACCAATCAATAGAGGAGTCGAAATTACTTCTGATGTAGCTGATTCAAATCATTCGGTAATTTTAAATCAAGTTGAAAATGGAGTAGCCGTTCGAATGGCTGTAATTTATCTTTTAGCCAGTAAGATAAAACAATAAAATTTAGACAACTTAAAACGTACTGAAGTCTAATTTCTAAATCATAACTTTTAACATGAAAGTTGAACAAAAAGGACATACTACAATAATAAAAGATACACAAGGTAACTTTCCTAATTTCATTGAGAAACTTACTGAGCAATTCAATTCTTTTAAAGAACAGAATCTAATTTTGGATGTTTCAAAAGATGAAAGTCTAACAATTACAGATTTAAAATCAGCTAAAGATTTAGTGAAAAAACATAAAAAAGAGAAAAAGACAATAGTTTTCGTAGCTGAAAATCTTGATTTTAACAAAATTCCGAATGATTTACTAGTTGTTCCATCGGTATTAGAGGCTCATGATATCATAGAAATGGAAGAAATTGAACGTGATTTAGGCTTTTAGAAGTTAGAATTTAAAAAATCAAAATTTAGAAATTAAACATATTGAAAATACATATTTTAGGTTGTTACGCAGCCACTCCAAGAACATTAACCAATCCAACCTCTCAAGTTTTAGAACTCAAAAACCAACATTTTTTAATAGATTGTGGAGAAGGAACACAAGTGCAATTGCGTAAACAAAAAATTAAATTTTCACGCATCAATCATATTTTTATTTCACATTTGCACGGAGATCACTTTTATGGATTAATTGGTTTAATTTCAACTTTTACCTTATTAAACAGAGAGAACGATTTACATGTTTATGGTCCAGTTGGTATTAAAGAAATCATTTTGTTACAGCTTAAAATTTCCAATTCTTATACGGGTTATAACTTATTTTTTCATGAATTAAGTGCTACCGAAAGTGAAATTATTTTTGAAGACGAAAAAGTGCAAGTCAAAACTATTCCTTTAAAGCATAGAGTTTACACCAATGGTTATTTATTCAAAGAAAAAAACATAAAACGCAAATTAAACATAGAAGCTGTAGAAAGTTACAATATTGATACTTGTTATTACCAAAAAATACAATTTGGTGGTGATGTGACTTTAGAAGATGGAAGAATCATTCCAAATGCTGAACTTTCCTTTGAACCAGATTACGAAAAGAGTTATGCTTTTTGCAGTGACACGGTTTATAACGAAGATATTTTACCTATAATTAAAGATGTAGATGTGTTGTATCACGAAAGCACTTTCTTAGAAACTGAAGCTCACTTAGCTGAAAAAACCATGCACACTACAGCCAAACAAGCCGCTGAAATTGCAAGAAAAGCCAATGTCAAAAACCTTATAATGGGACATTATTCCACTCGTTATGGTAATATTGAATTGTTTAAAGAAGAGGCACAAACTATCTTTGAGAGCATTCATTTAGCGGATGATGGAAAAAGTTTTGAGTTTTAAAAGTTTTGTTTTTCTGTTATTCTGAACTTGATTCAGAATCTTTTTTAGATGTAATTTTTTCGTTTTTATCTAGCTGCCATTTTCCTGTTGTTTATTCTATTCTTGATAAATCGGGAGATGCTATTTCCATCAGAGGGCTATTTAACTTTTGTTGGTATACTTATAAAGTATATTCTTCGTAAATTTGTTTCAATTAATTATAGCTATACCATGAAAGATTTAGGAAACTACAGAAAATCATATGAAAAAAGTGAACTACTGGAAACTTCAATTCCAGAAGATCCTATCAATTTATTTCACAAATGGTTTCATGAAGTAGAAGAATTTGATGGAGCAGGAGAAGTAAATGCCATGACAATTGCAACAATTGGTTTAGATGGTTTTCCTAAAAGTAGAGTAGTGCTCTTGAAACAGTTCAATGAAGAAGGTTTTATTTTTTACACCAATTATAATTCTGAAAAAGGAAAAGCTTTATTACAAAATCCCAATGTTTGTTTGTCTTTTTTTTGGCCAATAGCTGAACGACAAGTGATTATTAAAGGAATTGCGGAGAAAACACCTCAAGTTATTTCAGATAATTATTTCGCTTCTCGTCCTGATGGAAGTAAATTAGGTGCCTTAGTATCGCCACAAAGTGAAGTTATTCCCGATAGAACTTTTTTGGAATCAAAACTAAAAGAATTAGAATCTAATTTTGAGGGAAAAGAAATTCCTCGTCCTCAAAATTGGGGTGGATTTATCGTTAAACCAGTTTCTGTAGAATTTTGGCAAGGTCGTCCAAACCGACTTCATGATAGAATTATTTATACTCTTTTTGATAATTTTTACTGGAAAATTCAACGATTAGCTCCTTAATATGGTTTTACCGTAAATTTTTTACTGTTTCTATGCATATCTTTTAATGAGGTTTTTTTAGCAGGTTAATATTTTATAATTTAGACTAACAAAACAAATGATAATATTAACTGGATTTAAAAGTTCCCCCTAACCTTTAAATCTCTATTAAACCTTAACCTACTATGAATGCAAAATTCTTACGAATTGTAGCAGCTTTGACAGTTGCTATATTCACAGCAGTTTCTTGTTCTACACCAGAAGAAGCTTCAATTGAATCAATTGAAATTGTTCAACATTATGATTACAATGAATCTGAAGAAACAACTTTGGATTTGATTAATAGGTATAGGGATTCTATAGGTCTTAACAAGTTGGACAAGATTAATCATATTTCTTATAAGTCTTTTGAACACACTGAATACATGGTTGAAACTAATATAATCGGACATGCTAATTTTGCTCAAAGACAAGCCAATCTTCACGCAGCTTTGGGAGCTTTAAAGGTTGGAGAAAACGTAGCTTTCAATTACAATTCACCTGAATTAGCATTTAAAGCTTGGTTGAACAGTGTTAGTCACAAAAATAACATTGAAGGTGATTATACCCATTTTGGAATTTCTATTCGTGAGAATGAAATTGGACAGAAGTTCTACACGAATATTTTTATTAAAAAATAGAATTAGTTAGTTAATACAAAAAAGCCATCTCAATTGTGAGATGGTTTTTTTATGATTTTATCAGAAGTTTTTTTGGTTT
>CAZXPF010000017.1:0-76475 GCA_964643105.1 uncultured Flavobacterium sp.
ACGGTACAATATGGGCTTGGGGTCAAAATGACACTTACCAATTGGGTAATTCACCAGCTACCGCTCAGCAGTTATTTCCCATACAAGTAGGAACAGACACAGATTGGGTAGAAATAGCTACAGGCACCAACAGAACTGCCTTTGCCATAAAAGCAAATGGTACAATTTGGGGCTGGGGTTCAAACCCTTCTTCCATCATAGTGTTAGGTTCTAGTACTTCAAGTGTAAGTACGCCCACTCAAGTAGGAACTGATACGGATTGGGTAAAAATGAGTTTAGGTGGTGCACATATTTTGGCTCAAAAGCAAGATGGTACTTTGTGGTCATGGGGCGGAGGTATTGCTCTTGGAGTAGGTGGGACTCCTAATGTAACAAATATCCCTCAACAAATTTCAGCGGATATTTGGAAAGATTTTTGTGCTGGAACTGGTATGTCATTCGGAGTAAAATCTGATGGAACATTATGGGCATGGGGTGTTAACAATGAAGGTCAGTTAGGAGACGGTACTACAACAAATCGATCAATACCAACGCAAATAGGAACAGATTCAAATTGGGATACGGTTCAGGCCAGAAATTTTTTTACAATTATGGCAACTAAAACGGATGGAACGGTTTGGTATTGGGGTAGAAATTATTATGGAGAGTTTGGAAATGGAACTGACTTTGATTTAAATTTTTACAATACCCCTCAACAATCACCAAATATTTGTGTGGCCACTTTGTCAAATCCTAGTTTTGAAAAGAATAGTGTTTTTTCGATGTACCCCAATCCAGCCAAGGATGAGGTTACTATTCAGTATGATTTAGGTTTTAGTAATGCTACATTAGTGTTGTATGACTTATCAGGTAGAGCTATCTACAAAAATTTAGTAACTTCGTCAACAGGCGATTTACAGTTGAACACTAGTAGTTATCAAGCAGGTGTTTACATAGTAGTCGTTAAGCAAAATGATGCCATACTTTTGCAACAGAAGTTAATTATTGAGTGATTCTGAAAAATCAGAGCATATAACTTTAAAGAGGTAGGCATTGCCTGCCTCTTTTTAAATCATACAACTATGAAGAAAAAACTACTATTTATTTTACTATTTATTTATTCTGTTTCAAGCTTTGCACAGTGTTATGAAAGTCTGCATTTTGGAGGAGGTCATACAACAGCTCAAAAAGCAGATGGTACCTTGTGGGGTTGGGGGAGTTCAAGTTGGGGTAATTTATGTACTAATAATGGAAATGAGTTAGAGCCACTACCCATACAAATAGGAACAGCAACCGATTGGGTTTTTTTCAAAAATGGAGTAGCCAATACTTTTGCTATAAAAAACGATGGAACGCTTTGGGGTTGCGGTAGTAATCAGTTAGGTTCATTAGGAGTAAATTCAACTACACAGCAATTCAATACTTTTCAACAGATTACCACTACTAGTAATTGTGTAAAAGTAGCTCCTTCACATTTTTTTACGATTGCCCTAAAATCAGACGGTACAATTTGGGGATGGGGACAAAATAACAATTATCAATTAGGTAATTCTCCTGCAACAGCTCAACAGCTTTTTCCAATTCAAATTGGGGTTTCTAATGATTGGGATCAAATAGCTACTAGCTCAGGAGATACTTCATTTGCCTTAAAAACAGATGGTACGATTTGGGGTTGGGGATCTAATACAGGCTATTTATTGTTCCCAGATTCAAATATTACCACAGTTTCAACTCCAACTCAAATAAATTCCAGTTCTGATTGGATAAAAATGAGGTTAGGATCTTCTCACATATTGGCTCAAAAACAAGATGGCACTTTATGGTCATGGGGAAGTGGAAACTCTGGAGGGTTAGGAAATGGCATTACTATTTCAACAACTACTCCACAATTAATTTCTAATGATACTTGGAAAAGTTTTTCTGCAGGAACAAACATGTCATTTGGAATTAAAAATGATGGTACATTATGGGCTTGGGGAAAAAATAATAATGGTCAATTAGGAGATGGTACAACTTTAAATAGATTACTTCCTGTGCAAATAGGAACAGATTCTGATTGGAATTCAGTTGAAACTAGAGGTAGTTTAACTACTATGGCAACAAAAACAGATGGCACGGTTTGGTATTGGGGAGCTAATTATTATGGAGAATTTGGGAATGGTACTAGTTATGATTTAAATTTTTACAATGCCCCGCAACAATCACCAAATATTTGTGTGGCCACTTTGTCAAATCCTAGTTTTGAAAGGAATAGTGTTTTTTCCATGTACCCCAATCCAGCCAAGGATGAGGTTACTATTCAGTATGATTTAGGTTTTAGTAATGCTACATTAGTGTTGTATGACTTATCAGGTAGAGCTATCTACAAAAATTTAGTAACTTCGTCAACAGGCGATTTACAGTTGAACACTAGTAGTTATCAAGCAGGTGTTTATATAGTAGTCGTTAAGCAAAATGATGCCATACTTTTGCAACAGAAGTTAAGCATAAAATAGTTATTAATTGGTTGCTTTTGAGGTTAGTTTGTATTTCGCAGCGATAATGTTTAGTAACACATTTTTTTGGTTAACTTTTAGGCTAGATTTGACTTAATTCATTACATTTATCATTATCAATTATCAAATGAAAATGAAGCTAATTTTTAAAAATACAACCACAGGCATTTTAGTTGCTCTATTTGTATTTTTAATAGTTTGTTCCTGTCATTTTTCCGAAAACAAAGAGCAATTACCTTCTACGATTTCTTACAAAGCAACCCCCAAAAAGCATGTGCAGGATACAATTTCTTTAAACCAATTATTTAAAGAAGCACAGGACTTCAGTAGTGAATTTAAATACCGAGAAGCAATTTTTGTGCTAAAAAAAATAGTTGCCAATTATGAAGATTACCTCATAGAGAAAAACCCAAAGGAGTTAGTTAATGTATATTTGGATCTGTCATTCAATTATTCGAGTATCCACAATCAAAAATATGAATTAGTTTATACCAAAAAGGCAATTGAAATTGCTGAAAGAAAAGGATTAATTACAACGACAGATTATATAACTGCTTACAACAATTTATATGCTTTTCAACAAAATTATGGAGATGTAAAAAGTGCAAATAAAACCATCAGGAATTTTGAACAATATATAGATAAAATCAATGAGGGTAAAGTAACTTTAAGTCTAAAGGATGCAATTTATGCCATGAGGGTATTTTATAGAATGGAAATATCTCGTTTGGATGTAAATACTCAACAGAAAATCATTGAAGATAAGCTACAAGAATTTTTGCATTTTTCACTAGAGAATGATGTTGAATTAACTGAAAATTTAAATTTTTATTTATCATCATATGATGAGTTTTGTTACAAGTTATATGAATCAAAACAATTTCATTTGGCAGAAAAGCACCTAAATCAATTTAATTCACAGGCAATAACCTATAATTTCCCTTTTTATAGCATGAAATCTAATGCTTTACTGGGTTCTGTTTATTATTTTTTAAAACGATTTGATGAAGGAGTACATAAAATTGAAGTTGCATTGAATACCATTGAATTTGACCAGTACAATTCCAGTAAATATTCCTTAGAAACCATAAAAGCTATGAATTTAGCTGGTTTACAGAAGTTTTCTGAAGCTTGTAATTTAGTAGAGCAAAATATTCTCGCTATCGTTGAAAATCATACCCAAGCAAAAGCAACTATTTCTCAGTTGGATTTCAATAGTTTCAGAGATTTAAATTCACACAATTATATCAATATTTTTGCAACATCAGCACTTATTTTTAAGGAAAGCTACCATAAAAAAAAGAATATTGATGCTCTGAATAAAGCCGAAAAGTTAAGTGTAATTGCAGCGGAAATGTTTAATGAGTTCTATTTAAACGGAACTTATAATCCGACATTAAATAAGTTACAAGACAAAATTTCCGAAAGTTTACTTTTTATTATTTTAGAAAAATATCCAAAAAATGAAACCAAAAAAATTGAATTACTCAATTCGATTGAGCGAAATGCTTCTCAACATTTATTCAAAGAGGTACAAAAAAAATTTCTCTTAGCTAATGATTCCTTATCCAAAAAATATGATGAATTTGTAGAATTAGAAGATAAGAAAAAATACCTAGAAGGCATCACTGAAAAAAAAGAAAAATCCAATAAGGATATAGAAGCCATCTCCAATAGACTTGATGCTTTAAAAAAAACAATACAAAAGAAGTTCCCTAATTTTATTGAAGTCGATACCGATTTTGACATCACTACAATTAAGAATAAAATCGAAGAAGCAAGTTTAATAAAATATTATGTAGCATTCGATAATGTCTATGCCTTAATGATTGATAAAACTAACATAGAAATACGAAAAATAGACAGAGCGGATAAAATTTCAAAAGAATTGGAACAAGTAATCAAAGAATACAAAACACCTAATATTAATCAAAAAACAGCTAACGACCAATTTTCAAAACGCTTGGTTCCTTTCAAGGCAAAGGGTAAAATCACTATCATTCCAGATAAGTTTTTAAACTATTTACCATTTGAAAGTTTGAGGGTAAATGATAAGTTATGGATAGAAGAAGCACAAATTACCTATGCCTATTCTTTTCCTCTTTGGATACTTTCAAAAGAGAATAAAAGCAAGTCTGAATTCAATTTGGTTAGTTTTGCTCCTAAATACAATCAAAGTAAATTCCAGTCAAATAGTGTGGTTAATTTGCCGTTTGCCAAACAAGAATCTGAAAAAATTTGTACGATTGCAAACGGTACCTTATTTTCAGGAGCACAAGCTACAAAATCAAATTTTCTTAACTCTTTTTCAAACTATTCCACTTATCATTTGGCCATGCATTCCTATTTGTATGCCAATGATTTTGAAAAATCATGTTTGTTGTTTTCAAACAACGAGCCTTTGTATTTTTATGAACTCTATCAGCATTTTCTTCCTGCTGATTTGGTAGTTTTAAGTGCTTGTGACACGGGAAATGGCACGCTAATTAATGGAGAAGGTATTATGAGTTTGTCAAGAGCTTTTACTTATAGTGGAGTTAAAAGTGCAGTAGTAAGTTTATGGCAAGTTCCAGATAAAGAAACAGCTGATTTGATGATTTTGTTTTATGAAAATTTAGAAAAAGGACTAAATAAAGATGAAGCATTGCAATTGGCTAAATTGGAATTTTTAAAGCAAAATCCTTTAAAATCCCATCCATATTATTGGTCAGGTTTTGTTTTAAATGGAAACAACAGTGCATTAAAAACAAAATCCTATTATTGGTTTTATATAATAGGATTTGGGGTATTTACACTTTTAATTTTATTCAGAAAAAAATTAATCCAACTTAGATAATAATTCTTTCGATTTTAACTGAAAAGGATTTGTGGTTTTAACTACTTCGTTTAATAGCTTTTTAGAATTTTCAATATCATTTTCTTTTAAATAACATAAGGCTTTGTACCATTTTATGTAGAAATAAAAGTTGTTATTGGAATCACCTTGAAAAAGTGAAAATGTGTCTATAGCTTTTTTATGTTCATTTAATTCCATTTCAGATAATCCGATATAAAAAATGGCATAATCGGTTTTTTCTATTTTATATATTTCTGAAAACAGCTCAATTGCTTTTTTATAATCCTTGGAATCATAGGCAAAAAAAGCTTCACTTTTAATATTCTGAGTTGTCTCACCTCTAGTTGTTGGTGCTTCAATGTTTGGAAATGTTTCATAGAAATCAGCATATAATTTCTCGTTTGAGTTTGTATTATTCCATAAGAAAAGACCCAAACTAAAAAGTACAACTATGCCAGCCGCAATTGATAACCAAGCTGTTTTGGTACGCTTAGGCTTTCTATTGTTTTCAAGTTGTTGGAGTTCACTCTTCAATCGTTCCCTTTCATTTAGAGTAAAAGCAATTTTGGTTTTCTTTTGAAATTCAAATTCTGATTGAAATTCCGAATCAGTAGAAAGCAATTCTTCAAATTCTAGCCTCTCTTTTTCAGAAAGCTTGCCTTCAAAATAGTTATTCAATAATATATCTTTATTCATTAGTTTTTATTTTTTTGAATTAAGTCTTTGAGCTGTTTCATGCATCTCGATTTCTGACTTTTTAAAACGTCTTTATTGGTGTACTTCAAAAGAGTTAAAATTTCATCTAATTTTTTTTCTTCATAATAAAAGAGTTGAATCACTTTTTTACACTGTTCGCCTAACAACTCAATAGCCCTTCGCAGTGCTTTAACTTCCGCATCATCTTTTTCTTCATCATAACTTTCAAATTCAAAATCAATCAAATTCAAATCCTCAACAGCATGCATTTTCTTACGTTTTTTAAGCAGTTGAAAAATCATAAATTTTCCTATGCTAAACAGATAAGTACCAACGGAGCTTTGTAAATTGTCAAGTTTCCCTTTTTTGATGTTTTCACACAAAGCAATAATAGCATCTTGATAAACATCTAAAACGAGATCCTCATTTAAATTATACTGAGAAGCAAAGGCAATAAATTTTGTTCGATGGTCTTCATAAATCTTTTTGATGGTACTGCTATCATTTTGTTTAACCAGTCGTATCAAATTTGATTCTCTATTCATTAGTGTATCGTTTCTTCAAAAGTAAACAAATTTTAAAAAGCATGTTTACTTTTTTTTTGAAGTTACACTAAATAGAAATATCAACAATAAAAAGACAATTATGAAAAAAAATGTAGTAGCTCTAGTTTTACTTTCAATGAGTTTTATGTATTCAAATGCACAAGAAACAGTTGGTGGACGTGTACTCAAAAATGCCAAAGACAAAACCTACACTAAAGGGGAGCAAAAGGGTGATGAAACCATAGATAAAGCTTTAAGCAAAGCAGAAGAAAAAATCAACAACCTGTTTAAGAAAAAAGATAAGAATAAAAAAGGAAGTGAAAAAGACAAAAACACCGAAAATGTAGGGTATGATGCTCCACAGACTAAAACAGATAGTCAAGGAAATACAGATTACTCTTCCTATAAAAATTTTGATTTTGTGGCAGGCGAGAATATCCTTTTTTTTGATGATTTTACCGATAATTCTAAAAAACGTTGGGGAGCTTATGATACAAATGAGCTAAACATAATAAATAATGAAGGGAAAAATTGGTTGGAAGCGAAGTCAGGCAGTTTTTTTCCTGTAGGATTAAAAGTATTACCCAAAGACTTCACTTTAGAGTTTGATATTTACACACCTGATAATAATACCGGAACTTTAGACATTCGATTTTTAGACAAATCACAAGCTAACTCACTAGCAGATCCTTGGTTAGATAATTCCTCATTGGTTCATTTGAGTCCAATTACACAAACGCCAAAGACAGGTTTGGGAGGCTATGAGCAAAAAGTTAACAACGATATCATCAGTCCACAAAATCAGTTTGAGTTTTTTAGTTGGCAACCAGAATTAGGTAATTATTATGCACGAATTAGTATTGTCCGTGCGAATGATAAAATATCACTATGGATAAACAAAGAAAAAGCTCTCGAAAACATTGAACTTTTTCAAAACAATCGCGACTACCTATTAGCCTTCCATTTGCAAAATTACTTTGTGGCAGAAAACAGGATGTATTTGACCAATTTCAGGCTAGCTTCAGGAGTGGCCAATCCCAAAAATGACATCACCACCAAAAATAAATTTGTAACCCAGAACATCTATTTCGATATAAACTCAGCTGTTATTCGTCCAAATTCGTATGCTACCTTGAAACAAGTTGCCGAAAGTATTCAAGCCATTGAAGGAAATATAAAAATTGTGGGACATACCGATAGTGATGGAAAAGACACAGACAACCTAATTCTATCTCAAAAAAGAGCAGAATCAGTCAAGAGAGCCTTAGCCAATGAATTTGGGATTGATGCAAATCGATTAATAACCGACGGAAAAGGTGAAAGCATGTCCTTAAATAAAAATACAACACCAGCTGATAAGGCAAAAAACAGACGCGTAGAATTCATTAAACAATAACCTTACAATAATTTTTTAAAATTTAATTTATGAAACAAATAGTAACTTTCACAGCCTTGTTATTTTGCTGGATAAGCATCGGACAAATAGTACCTAAAGCTGATGCCTGGTCTGGGATCATAACCGACAATTCAGGAAACCCATTAAATAACGCAACCATCATTTTAAAATTTACTTATACTGATAACGGTAGCACCACATTATATAGTGAGCAACATAATAAAACTACAGATAACAGTGGATTCGTATCGGCAAACATAGGCCAAGGAACCGTATTGCAAGCAGGTTCAAGTTTGCGTTACACGGTATCAAATTTAAAATTAAAAGTCGAAGTAGATACAGGTTCAGGATTTGTAACACTTTCAGACGATTTTCCCAAAGCAGTTCCTTTTGCAAATGCAGCCACTTATGCAGGAAACGTTACGGACGGTTTCAATCAAATCACACCTTTAGGCAATAACGGAATTGTAATTGACGGAGAAAATAAAGTAAACATTTGGACCAATGGAACTAATGAAGTTGAAGTAAATCCCAACGGATTAAAAATAAGTGACCTTGCTGGAATAGAAACAAGAGAAGTAGTTGCCGACGTTAATGGTCAATTACAAAGAAAACCAGTTCAAACTAAATATTTAAGTATTTCTGGAGCAGCTTTTGTTGGAAATGGATTATATCAAGTACTCCATTTAAGTAACACAAGTGGAAGTGTACTTACAAGTATATATAATCCATATCCATTAATTTTACCTCACGGTGCTACTATTACAAATTTCAAAGTAACTTTTTATGATAATTCTACTAGAAATTTTAAATTAGGAATTGTAGAGGTTGATAATAATTCTGGAGCAACGGCTTTTTCGTTTATTACTTTTTTTGATTCTTCTATTTATCCGACTCTTGCTTCAAATCAAGTTCAAAATACGCCGATTACAAAAACAATAGACAATTTAAATAAAACATATACATTGGCTTTGTCATCTGATGAATGGCCTTTACAATCAGGCTCTGTTGATTTAAGGTTTTTAAGTGTTGTAATAACATATCAAGAATAATATGAAAGCAATAGTATTATTCCTTTTCTTATCGGTAAATTGCTTTTCTCAGCAATTGTATCGTCAAACCTTTAGTGGAGGTTGTATTTCGTCGAGCAATGGTGTTGCCATGGTTGGCGAAACATTTAACAGATCTACTTCTGGTGTTATAGAACTTCATGAATCTATTCTTTTTCAAATAGCACATTTTACTGCGTTGTCAACAGAAGAGACAAATATTCAAGATATGGAATTAAACATTTTTCCAAATCCTATAGTTGAGGTACTTAATTTCAACCATAATGAAAGTTTCCCATGGGATGTAACAGTTTATGACAATTCTGGAAGAATCATGTTAAGTAAAGAAAAAGTACAACATTCAATTGATTTGTCAAGTTTGGCATCAGGTCAATATTATGTATTGTTTAAGAATGAAAACCAAATTATCTACAAAAAAATAGTAAAAAAATGAAGCTTAAAATTACTCTAATTGTTGTTTTAATATCCGTTTTTAGTTGGTCACAAATTACAGAGATATATGATACTCCTTGGCAAAACATTTATGTGAATGGGAAGTTTATTTTTCAAAAGTTTGATCCTGTTCATGGGACTGAAATTTGGGCAAGTGATGGCACAACGGCAGGAACCAATATCTTATTTGATATTGTGCCTGGTGCTGGAAGTTCAAATCCAAATTATCTAACAGTTATTGATGATGTAGTTTATTTTCAAGCAACGAGTACCAATGAAATTTGGCGAACAGATGGCACTTCAGGCGGAACCTATACAATGATTTCTTCGGGGTTAAATGATCCCAGAGATTTTACTAAAGTGGGTAGTTTTATTTTATTTAGAAGTGGTGTAAACAATGATAGAAAGTTATGGAAAATGCAAGCGACACCAAATAGCCATGAACAATTGAGTACAGCTACTATGGTTGATGTTTCTAGTTTTCACAGATTAAACAGTAGTAATGTTTTATTCAATGTAAAAGTTTCTGGAACAAATCATTGGGAAATCTGGAGAACAAACGGTTCGACTTTGTCATTTGTTGCTGATATTGATGCAGGAAACGCTAACATTCAACAAATAGGTGAATCCATCCTATTTAATGGAGAGCTGTATTTTAGCGGGTATTCAACAGCTAATGGTTATGAGTTATGGAAAACTGACGGTTCAACATCAGGTACAACACTAGTTGCAGATATTCAAAGCAATGTCTTAGGAAGTACCAATTGCGCTAATTGTGCTTCACCATCCAATTTTGAAGTAGTAGGAAGTACCCTCTTTTTTGAGGCAGGAAATCCATTGTATGGTCCACAAGGCAGACAACTTTACAAGTCAAGCGGCACTGGAGCAACAATAGTTAAAATCATAAATCCCAACAATAATGCACTCATTGAGCACTGCACCAGTTATAACGGCAAGCTGTATTTTGTAGCTAACGATGGTGAAAACCTAAAGATATGGGAATCAGATGGCACGGAAACAGGTACTTTTCAGCTTACAAATAACCCTTTGGGAGAGACATTGTATAGTTTTGGATCTATCCTAAATAAAATACCTATTCTCAGCAACCATATCTTTTATAATAAAATCACAAATGCTAACGGATATGAAGTTTGGAAATTAAATCTTTCAAATGGAGAAAACAGTATGGTTCAAGATTATAATGTAGGGACTTCAGGCTTTTTGACCTTTGATTATTTTGTGTTCAATGACGAACTGTATTTTTCAGGACAAATTGAAGGACAAGGAAACAATAAAATGTACAAATTGGGACAAGAAGCGTTAAGCACTTTTGACTTTGAAGAAAGTAATTCAATTCAGTTTTATCCCAATCCTACTAGCGATGTTGTAAACCTAATCATGGAAAATAATTTTGATTACAAAGTTGAAGTGTATAACCTCTCAGGGCAGCTATTGCCTGTTAGGATTGAAAATAAGCAATTGGATTTTTCAGCTTTATCGCAAGGTACATATCTGCTTAAAATCAATAACAAACAAAACAATAAAGCAACGACATTAAAAATAGTAAAACAATGAAAAAAATAACAACAGCAATTCTACTATTGTTAGCTCTCGCCATGAATGCTCAATATTGGGACGGTACTTATCAAACCAATTTTGGAACCGTAAAGTTAGTAACTGAAAACGGAATAGTCTATGGAGATTATGCCAACAACGGTACCCTTTTAGCTTATGAATTTGCTAGTGGTGGAAGAACTCAGTTGCATGGTGTTTTCTTTAACGGCAACCAAACAGGTAAATTTATTTGGAAAAATGTAAGTCAACTGCAAAACACAATTGAAATTAAAATAGAAGGGTTTTATGCTTATGATGCCAATGCTACGCTTGTTAAAGTGAAACAAGAAGGAATGTATTTTGAAACAAATCAATTTCCAAATCAATCCAACGAATGGAAATGGACGGGAAGCAGAACTTCAACTACTAAGCCAAATGATTTGCAATCTGCTGTTTGGAACGGTAAATGGACTACTACATTTGGAGATATTTCATTGGAGCAAATAGGTGCAAAAGTTTCAGGGTTATACAGTACAGTAGGAACCCTTGAAGGAATATTTGATAAAACAGCCAAAAAACTAAAAGGAACTTTTACCAATAAAGGCGACAAAGGATATTTTGAGTTTGAATTTGAAGGTAATTCTTTCAAAGGAAAATGGGGTTGGAATACCGCAATGACAGAAGGAAAATGGGATGGCACAAAAGCAGTTAAAACAAACAAACAAATAGCAATTTCCAGCAGCACACAAAGTTTAACCGCTTCAACCAATACCAATACCAGTAAAAAAACTAAATACAGATTTCATCTAAAAGATTTTTCAGGTGGAGCATACAGCTCCTTTAGGAATCCTGAATTGTATGGCTTTGTTGGAATTCAATTGTATAGAGTAACAAGCAATGGTAGAGAAAAAATCAACAGTTTTGGAAACAAAGGGGATTATTTTTTCAACCTAACAGAAAATCAAGCCTTTTCAAATGATAGTAAATTTGAAATTCCTGAGACTCCTGAATATTATAGAGATTTTGAGATCTTAGACAGCGATATTAATAATCCCAATGTGGACATTGAAGTAGTCGTTTGGCATCATTTTAAAGGAAAAGTCTCAGGATCAAACTACGACTGGGAAAAAATTTCTCAAACTTTCACACTCGAGCGTTATGTGGAGTTGAGTGAGGTTTTTATAGGAAAAGCTTGTGTAAACGGAGTGGTTAAAGAAAATCATTTGACACCCAACAGTAAATCATATGTTAAAATAAAAATTAGAAAACTATGAAAACTATTCTACTAGCAACGATTAGTCTTTTTCTTCTCGCTTTTTCATGCCAAGAAGAGAATAAAGAAGAATTAGAAAATCAATTAGAAACGGCAATTGAATCATCCGCAGGCAAAACCGCTGATGTGTGGAACGGAAAATTAGATGAATTGTTTACCCTCGAAATGGCTGCTCAAGCAACAGGATATCCAAGTTCAGAGGCTACAAAAGACTACAATCAAGTACTGAAAAATTCGCAAATGCACAGCATACAATACAGATGGGATAAGGGTAGAGTTGAGGTTTCTGATAAAGTTAAAAACCCAATTACAGGCAAACCTATGGAAATTCCGACAACTGATTATGTTGAGGTTTCATGGGTAAAAACTACAACTTTAAAAGAATTCAAACACAATTATCACACACCAACAACCGAGGAATTAGCAAAAGCTTCACAAGCAATGGATGCAAAAATGGAAGAAATGCAAAATTCTGGAAAAGCAACTTCTGCACAAGGGAAGATGGCAAAAGAAATGGCAAAATCACTGGGTGAAGGATTGAGTTTTACAGAGATTCCCAATGTTGGAGATTATGCCGTTTGGAACAATAAAGATAAAAACCTAAAAGTGTTTTATAAAGGCTTGGAGTTTCAGGTTTATGCCAACTTAGGCAATGAGGCTAAAAACCAAGAAGCTTGTATAACAAGTGCAAAATTAATTATAACAGCAAAGTTACAGTAAAATGAAAAAAACATTTTTAATAATTACTTTGTTTGTAGGGATCGCCGCTCAAGCACAGTTGCAATTTTGGAACACTAATGCGACATCCAACATGCCTTTGTTTGAGGTAAAATGGGGAGAAAAAACAACCATTTATTCAAAAGTTGGATATGAGACCAAACCCACTTATGTTTTTAATAAAACCGCTTCACAAATTTATAATGGCGATGGAAAAACAAAATACAAGATGACAGTTGAATCAGTTGATAATGTGGCCAAACGAGTTTTTGAAATCAGTTACACACACTACCGTCAAACCAATTATTATTTGGGATACATCAAAGCCACATACATTTATCACGACAAAAGACCTACTAAAGTTTTAGAAGAAAATTATGAAACCGTTAAAAACCCATAAAATGAGCATACTTAAAAAATCAGCTATACTATTATTGCTTTTACTAACCACCACAAGCAGTTTTGCTCAATACGTGCAAGGAGAAATAAGCGTAAAAGAACAATCAAAATTAGAAATCATTTTAAAATCAAATAAAGCAGTAAATCTATTTGCCGATTTTAGAGAAAACAAGTTTCCCATACAATTTACATTCACAGGAAATTCATTGCCATTAAATTCAGATAAAAAAGCAGTTGTGTCGTTTGTATTTACAACTACTTTAAAAAAAGATGGTAAAATTATCACTACAAGTAAAAGAAGTCCCATGCCGTTTTTTCCAGGCGATATGTTTATGCCTGTTGAAACCTTTGATTTCATTTCCATGTTGTCCTACCTCAAAGACAACACAGACGATGCGGTTTCTGAAATCCCAAAAGGCAATTATGAAATTATTTTAGAAGCCAAGCCTGTTGCCGTTAAAGGAGAAATTAGTCAGGCCAGAATAAGTGTTAAAATTAATTAGACACCAGCAAAATTAGAGCCTACTTAGTTTGAAAAGACGTAAGTTTTCAATTCCAAGTAGCCTCTAGAATTCATGGATGGAAAGATTAAAAGAAACTAAAGATTAAAAAGGTAGTTAAACTGCACTGCCCTCAAAAAGTTAGATGCTATTTGGGGGCATTTTTATGGAAAGAGCGAAAGAATGTTGAGAAATTTCTTTTCTGCTAATAAACGCTTTCAAATGATTCCCAGATGAATGCCTTTATATTTTTCAAATTCAAAACTCATAGAACCAATACAAACAAATTTATTTACATGTTGCAAAAATATTATCAGCGTTTTACATGTAGTCTAATCAACACATGATTTTATTTTACAGAGAAAGGTATTTTTGACTAAAAGATAATTAGAAGAAATGCAATTATAATAATAGAGTAGGAGTATTAATTTACATTTCTACAACAGAAAATTATGTTGAATATAACAAAAGGAGAAAAAGGGTTTAGTTGATTTAATGACAACTTATTTTCCGAAACAAAATTTGCATTATTTTGAAATTTTCAGCATTGTAAGGGTTCGTGTGCCAAATGATTGTCAAAAGCTTTGAAAATAGGCGAAAATATTGGTTAAAAAATGAACTATTGGTTATGTATTAAAAATCCACTTTTTACGTATTTTGACAAGTTAATATATAATACAATTATAATTGTAATTAAAGGTATTGAAATTGTCAAAACTGTATTTATTATATGATTTTCTGTTAAATATATAAGAGTAAAATTATATACTGAATGATAAACCATTACAATAATCCAAATTATTAAACTAATTTGTCCAATAGCGATATTTATCTTTGATGGCGAAAACGCACCTCCTTTCGTTGTAAAAATATTATCGTTTCTTTGGTCTTTTTGAAATACCATTTCTCCCATAATATTTTCATACGGAAGATTTATTTTTTTAAAATGTTGATACTCAAACTTTGAAATTGCAGACTCATAAACTTCATACCAAGCTTTTGATGCTTTTGCCATTAATATCCATATTACCGAAAATATTATGCTTATTGAAGACAGCAACAAACAAGCAATATTATACTTATTTAGAATATTCACTTTATAATTTGCTTTGACTAAATCCAACATTAAATATCCGTAGGCAGTAAAGCAAAGAATTAGAAAAACAGATAGAAAGATAGACCTTTGCCAAAGATTAGAAATTTCCAAATCTCGGCATCTATACAATTTGTTTAGAGTATTTATCAAATCCTCTTTTTGATACTTATTTTTGTTTTTTTTACTTCCCATAAAATTATTATATGTTGTTTTGATAGTATCATTTGATATTATCAAAAAATATTTGCTCGTATTCTCTTTACCTTTTCATATCGCTCCTGATGTATTTTTTCAATAAAATCAATGATATTCATTTGCCAGTTTCTATCATGAAAAGGAGCAATAAATAATATAGGAATATTATTTTTTTGATAAATTATACTTCTTCTTTCATAATCTGACTTATGCGGATTTCCCATAACTTCAATGTAAACACCAAGTTCAGGTAAATAAAAGTCAGGTGCAAATATTCTTGGTCTATTGGCATTATCAGATAAAAATACAGGTTGTTCAAAAATCCAAAACACACGCATCTGTTTTAAATAATCACATACCAATAATTCAGCTTCGGACATATCATCATATACTTGAAACATAGAGATTTATTTTAAATTAAACTCAAAAATTAAAAAAACTATATTAAATATCTTCATCTACTCTTTCTCCAATATTTTCAAGATATTTATTTAGATTAATAGCTGGTACAGTTCCAATAGATTGCTGGAGGTGTCTAGTTAATTGCATAAAAAACGTTACTAATGAATTTTCTGTTGAACTGAAATATGAATCTTTATAAGTTCTTTCATTGTAATATTTCAAGTACGCTTCTTGACCTTTTTCAATAATTTCTTGTTTAGGTTCGTAGTCAATATAAAAACTACCATAATCTGCTATACAGCCAATATCTAAACTTTTAAGACCAGTTTGTTCTTTGAAATGTTTTACCAATGTATTGTTATTTTCACGTTCGCCTGACTTAGTAGATGTTAATATACCCCCAATAATTTTAGTAAGTGGTCTTGGTCCGCCACTCATTCCGCCATTAATAAATTTAGCTGAACCTCTATTTAATTGTCTAACACTTTCTATTTTCTCTCCAGTATATGCTATATTATGTTTGCTATCTGAAAAATCAGAAATATCAGGTTTCACTTCAAAAACTGCATAAACACCTTCTGCGGGTATGTAATGAAAACCATTTTGAGTAAAAATGAAAGGAGTAAACCAATTATCATAAATCACTATATCCATTTGATGACTGATATTACCTTCAAAATCAATTACAATTGCTTTATCTACACTATATCTACTTGGTAAATATTTTCTTAACCATTCAATCCAAGCATTTTCTAAAGCATCTCCTTTAGAACCTGAATGTGTTATATTTGCTCTATTAGTGCTTAATTGTGCTGACATTTGATTTTGCATACTTGCAAATAATTCTTTCAAGTCAATTTTTGCCATATTCTAAAAGTTTATCGTTATCAAATAAATAAAATGTGTACTCGATTAATTTTTGACTGCTTATGCTTACTATCAATAAAATAGGGTTTTCAATTCTTACGGATTCACTTTTTGCAATATTTTTCATCGCATTTAAATCCGTAGAACTAAATCTTGAAGAAGCATTTGGATGAGAATGCCATTCACCCACATAATAGCGTTTTTCTTTAAGTTTAAACAACTCTATTAGTTTTTCTGAAATTCCTTTTGTTCCTCTTTCAAAAAGCGTTCTATAACTCTTATACTCATTAGGAATTAGTAAATCCGTTATTATCAACGTTTTTAAATCTTCAGAATAATATCCAATCAAAAAACCTCCAAATTCATTAGGGTAATGTTCTAAAGCAATTTGTTCAATTTTAGAAATTAATTTTTCATCGTATTCTAAATGTAATTCTTTATGTAGGTTTTTTATTTTCAATATTTAATCATTTTGATATTCAAATTATTTTCTGAATCAAACGAAAGCGTAAAGTTGTCTTTGTTTCTTTTCTGTTTATATATTTGATTTATTTCTTTTAAAGCAAATTGGACTAATAGATTTATATCATTATAAGATGCTTTAAATGTTGGACTCCAACAGCCAGTAGGTTTATATAAATCATCTACATCATTGTCTAAAACATTTACAAATTGATTTTGAACAAATTTATAAATGTTGGGATAAAATGCACAAACCAAATCGTTGGCATGGTTGGTTATTGATAAATTAATTAAATCGGTATTTAGCTTTAATTGGTCTAAAACATACATTAAATCACTATCTGCCGAGCAATTGAAAATAATGTCGAACTGATTTAAAGATTGTTCATAAGATTTTCGTTCAGTTTTATCTTTATGTAAAACCTTAATATAGGATTCAAAATACTCATTATTGTTGTGAAATTTCACATCAACAAATGGCGAGTTTTTACGCAAAACATCCATTAATTCAAAAGTTTTGTCATATAAACCGTTTTGAAATTCATATTCAGAACGACAAACATTTTCAGGTTCTTTTACATCAAAGTCTATAAGACTAATATCTTTTACTCCGCATTTTACAAGTGTTTTTGCAACTAAACTTCCTATTGCACCAATTCCAATAATAAGAATTTTGGCATTTGTAATTTCATTTGAAAAAGTACCTCTACCAAAAAGATATTTATATGAGGAATTTCTTGTTATTGCCCAATCAATTTCTTTGTCAATTAATTTACTTTCCCATTGACCTTTAACTTTTATTCCATTGGTATCTTTTATTGGAATCCCGATTGTTGGTAGTTCATTCAGTTTTATTAATGTTGTAATCCAATGAATTTCATCATCAATTGTATTATATCCAAAAAGAATTGGTAAAAGAGCATTTTTGTGTTTTTTTTCCTTTTTCTGAAAATCTGTTAGAAATTTCAGAAAATCATTAGGAAGGTATTCTTTCAATTCTAACCAATTTGAAAATGCAAACCGATTATGTATTGCAGGAACATCTTTTAAAAAAACAAATAAACCCGAATTTGTTGCTTCTAATTTTAAATAAAATTCACTCCAATTGCAGTTTCTTTTTTTACGTGGATTGTATGAATTAAAAGATTTTACAAGATAATTTGAAATTGTTTTCCCTTTATAAATTCCGTTTTTCAGATGAATTAGCTCAACTTGTCCAAATTCTCCTTTTCTAAATGAGTCTTTAACATCTGTGAATTGGTAAGAATAATAAAAATCATTAAAAGTTTGTTCACTTATTATTATATGCTCATAATGTGTATCATTTTCTTTATTTACATAGTATTTTATAACCCAATTTTTTAATGATTCAAAATCAGCATTTAGTTTTTGTTTCAAATTCGGGCTATGTAAAGTATGAATACATATAGCACCATCCCCCATAACATGCTTGTAGGGGATTAAATCCTTATTAATGAATTTTATAGCTTCGGAATCATGTGATTTGAGAGGATATTGTGGGAAAATCATAACCTCAAACTCTAAATTTTCATTTAAACCTTGAATGTTATGTACTAAAATTTTTCCCTTTGCAAATACTTCGTTTTTAAACTCATCTATTATTTTTACAAAGGGAATTTTTGATACTAATTCGTTTATCTCACTTACGTTGTGAAACTCCATTATCCAAATTGTTGGCTTTTAGAAGGAATTGATGGAGCAATAATACTTGCATCTTTCAAACCATACTTATTTTCGCTCTTATTTTCTTCTTCAAAATTTTCATTGACAGGAAAATATGTTTTTATATTTTCGCTATTTCGTTCAATGTTATCAATCATATTTGACATTTTGTTTGATAAACTGCTTTTACCCCATGAATCTAATGTGTCTGCAACATCGTTATTACTATTTCCGGGGTCTTTTAATGTGAAATTATCTTTAGTAACATTGTCTCTAATATATTCCATTACTTTTTTAAGTTTTTCCCATAAATTTCCAGACACATCCTCTTTATCAAATGCTTTTATTGTTGCTAACTCTAAAAAGAATGATTTATAAGACTCATTGTTAGTAGCTTTCCAAATTTTTAATAAACGAATTATACTTCTTTCATCATTCTTCCCTTTTATGTGGTCTATTTGTGCCTGAATATTAGTTTGTACATAAGTTTTCTCTTCCAATAAACCATATTTTGAATTGACAAATAGGTTAAGGTTTTTGTCATCTGAATATTGATTATCATTTAATTCTCTACCTGGCACAACGTCAATATCTATTTTGTGTCCATCTTCGTCTTCAAAAAACTTAATTCCTATAGAAACTTTTTGAGGAATAACCTCTGCATCGTCTTTATACTTCTCATTTAGAAAATTATAAACATCATCAAACATTTCTTCTAATGTAGCAAAAGAGTTTCTCTTAAATGGAGTAACAATATCCAAATCAAATTTTATATTGATAGCAGTATGTTTAGCATAGGAACCTGAATTGATAGGACTATATATTTTGCTCCCATACTTTTCTTCAAGAGCTTCTTTAACTTCGTCTCTTTTCTTTGTGTATTTATCAAGTAAATCGTTAATGTGAGACATTCTGTGAGTTTCTAATACTTGATTCAGGTGTTTTGGTTTATCTACTGCCATAAGAATTGGATTTTAATTATTAATCATCAAAACAATAACAGTACCAGTTAATTACGAATGACATAATTATAGGATTTAGTGTTTAAATTAAAACTAAAACATTTGATTTTGTGCCATTTTGGCATATTGAAATATTCGGTTTTACAATTTATGACACTAAAAAAGGCACAGAATTTCTTCTATACCTCTTTTTGAAAATTTACACGACTTACCTTATTGGCAAGTGTACTCAAATTTATATAGAGAATTTGTGCCTTGCTTTATTTCGCTTGTATAACCAGTAGAATTATTGGTAATGGTGTAGTTGGTTGTATTTCCCGAACATGAATTTACTGTACTTGAAAGGTTATTGTTTCCTAAAAACAAATATTGTGAAAAATCTTCATCAAAAATATCTTGAAACAGAAACAGCGTAAATTCAGCATTAAATTTATTAACTTGGGTATTATCATGGTTAAGTGTAATCGTGCATTCTAATACGTTGTTTTCGTCGTAGAATGAAGTGGAAGTTGGGTTGTTGTTCGTCCAATTAATTATGGTTTTGCCCGAATACGCATTATTACTGTCGTAATGCTGTATCAAAGTCAAATTATTTTCCGAATATTCAAAAGTGTCTTTTCCTGTGTAATTCAATGCTCCACTAAAATATTCATAGGTTCTTTCTTCTGTAATTTTTCCATTGGTGGTAATGAATTCACTTTTAAATTCAGTTTGGTTGTTGGATAAATTGATAGTTTCTCGTGTAGTTAATTGATTTGAATTTTATGTAAAATTTACTTTAGTCGTATTTGACAAAAATTGCGAGATATTTCCATTATTATAACTCACATCAAAGGTTTCATTACCCGAACCAAAACCGTATGTTATTTTTGAAATTTTGCAAGTTTGATTAGGATTTTGATTGTTGTTATCATCATCAGAACTACAACCAAACGCTAATGTTAGAATAAATACAAAGGATAAAAGTTTTAAATGTTTCATATTTGTTGAGTTTAAATTGATTATCTAAAAGTTAGAGGAAATGATTTTTTCATTTTTATATTTTTTCCTTGTGATTGTGCAGGTGTCCAATTCGGCATATTTTTAAAAACCCTTTCAATTTCTGTTTGTAACTCATTAGGAACTTTTGGCTTAATATCTATGTTATCAATACTGCCATCTTCCATTATTACAAAGTTTACATTAACCTTGCCCGAAAAGTTTTGTGCTGATTCGGGTATATTGAGGTTTTGGAAAATATATTCTTGTAGTTTTTTATCTCCACCTTTAAAAACCGCTTCTTTTTCAATCGCAATATATTTTATTGATTCTCGCTTTTTAGTTTCGGATTCGGCTTGTTTCGGCGTTTCTGGAATGTAATAGTAGTGGTTGATAATGTAAGTAGTTAAAATATCTGCATTTTTTGTACTTAACTCAATTTTACTTCGGTAATAACTATTGGTTGCGGGTTTTATTGAAAAATAAATTAGGTTGTAATCGTTGTTTCCAATTTTTGCAAAGAATGATAAGAATGATTTTCTTGTATCATCATTTTTTAATACTTCATCTAATTTTTTGAAAACTTCGCTTTTTGTTACATTAATAGCACCAGTATCATAACCCAAAGCATTCAAAATTATTACGGAATAATGTTGATTGTCTTTGTAAAGGTTATCTATTTCAAATTGAGTTTTACAAAACTTCACAAATTCGGCTAATGCTTCTTTTTCTTCTTTTTTAATTGAAGGAGCATATTTTTTTACTGGTGCTTTCCATTCTAAAATTTGAATAGAATCGTTGCTTTGGATTGTATCGTTTTGAGCATTGATAGTAATTGAAAACGATAGAAGAAATAGAAATTTTAAGGTCTTTGCTGTCATAATTTGCTTTTTATGAAGCAAATCTAAACAAAAAATCAAAAACACTCGCACCTGTACGAGTGAATTATTGTACTTAATAAGGGAATTTAACTCAAAATTTTTTAACAATGGAAAACATTGAGTTAGAACCAATTGAACAGTTTGTAATTGATACTGTTAGAAAAATAAGAATGGAAAAAGGTATTTCTCAAAAAGACCTTGCTTTTATGTTAAATTTATCCATCGGATTTATTGGCGATGTTGAAAGTCCAAAATCGAGAGCAAAGTATAATATTTCTCACTTGAATAAATTGGCTGATGTTTTGGAATGTTCGCCAAAAGATTTTTTGCCCGAACAACCTCTATAAAAAAACTCTACTGCTTTGTTTAACAATAGAGTTTTTAAAAAGTTGCGTTGAAGTTCTTACACTTCTTACACTAATCTAAATTTGATAAGTCAGGTTTTAAATAATATACTTCGTACAAAGTTCCTCTACTCGAACGTTTTCTTTTAAACCCAATTTTAGTGAGTATTTTACCAAATTTCACTAATTCGCCTTGTGTTGGTGTCCTTTTGGTTATGAGTTGATATATTTCGAAAGGTAATTTGAATTTCGGGTTTTTTAAATTGTTTATTTCTTCTTCTACTTGCTCTTTACGGAGTGAAATTCTATTTGCCGATTCAAATCTATTTCTTCCTATACTGCTTAAATGTTTTTCTTTTATACTTTCAATTACATTATCTTCAAGTGGAGTGCATGAAAATAATTCTAAAATTTTTACTTCTTCGGGCGAAATTACTCTGAAATTTTCATTGTTTTTCTCAACCCTTTTTTGGTCGTTTGCATCAAACCAGTATTGAAACCCTGATTTAAAAAGATTATAAACCTCTGCTAATACTAAATTCATATCGACATTGTGATTTCCGTAATTTTCAAAACGACTTACTTCAAATGATAAAAATCTACGATTTCCTGTAAGGTCATACAAAAACTCTGTTCCGTTTACTGAACCTATAAATGATGCTCTCCGTATAAAATTATCTGTGAATTTACCATACGCTTTACGAAAACTTATTTTACTTTTTGTTACCAATTCTTTTAATTCGGCAACATTGTTGTAGGTCATATTCGCTAATTCGTCTAAATTAATTAAGCATTTTTCTGAAAGAAAACCAAGTGTGTCTTTATTTCCCAATTTGATGTTTCCAGCAAAGTAATAAGGCATTAATTCGTTAGGTATCAATTTTTCAACCCAAGTGCTTTTTCCGATACCTTGATTTCCTGCTAATATTACACATTGTTGATTAATTGTATTATCTTCAACCATACAAGCTACCCAAGCCACCAACCATTTTGTAAACGCCCACTCAAAAAAATCATTATCGTGAGTGTCTATGGTTTTAAGTAGTTTTTTGATGTTTTCATTTCCAGTCAATTGAGGCAAAGACTCAAAATAATTTTTAATTGGATTGAAAATTGGAACAAAGTCGGATTCAATAATTGTTTCCAAATCATGAGATTTTATTTTGCAATTATCATGATTCATTTTGAGTAATAATGAATTCAAATCTCTGTCTGTCATATACTTAAAATGACTTCTGTTTATAGGTTTAAATTCTACTTTACTATTAATTTCATTAAATCTGAAATTGTAATGATTGTTTAGATAATTTTTAAAAAGGTCAATTTGTTGCATGATATTTATTATTTAAGATTCTAATAAATTGTTCCATTTATCTGAAACTTGATTTATAAGCGTTGATTTAATTTTATATTTTCCGTGTTTTTCAATAATTTCTTCAAACTTTTGCTTTTGGTAATTAAATTTTCGATGTCGTGAATCGGCTTCAAACAATTCTTTCCTATAAAATTCACTTTGCCAATTCATGTAAATTGCCCTTTCGCTTGGTTTCAACTCCGAAATAGGAACAGTATTATCAAAAAACACTATTTTTTCTAAATTTTCGATTAAAATTTTCTTTAAGTAGAGTAGGTTGTTTTTGTCCAATAAATCTTCAAGGTTTCGTATGTTCGCCCTTTTTAAATAATTCATCTTCTTTACCTTAACTTCGTATCGTAAAAGTTCCTCTGTTAAATATGATTCCTTTGTTTTACTATATAATTTAATGGCAAATTCATTTAGGTTACATCTTTTACCTATACTTGTTTCCGAATTGCTATTGGTCATGTCCTCGAAATGTTTTGAACCAAAAAATAACGCTGTTTCTGTCAATTTAAGAGCATTAAAGTCTAAAATCAATGGAATATTTAGTCCTGTTTCTAAACTCCTAATAGAAAGATTCTTTGGGTGCAGTTTAAGTGTTTCGCTTAAATCATATATTGCACAACCAAGGTCAGAATAGGTTAAATCCCATACATTATTATGATACCAATGTTTTGCTAATGAAACTCTATGCGACAACCAGTTGCGATATCCGATTCTTGTCTTTCCATGAGTTTTAGGATTATGATACCAAAAATATTCAATTGGTTTTTGAGAATTATGCACGATACCTTCTACAAATCTTGTTTCGTTACTACATAAATAATCATTATAATCATCAATAATTGCAAATAGACTTACAAAGCATATCATCTACGCTTTTTGAGTGTTTTATCAATCATTTTATCCATTACTTTTTGATATTCTTCATTAGTTGAGGAAAATCCGTTCTCAATATATTCCACTAAATCGCTTCGCCTAAATAGGATTTTTTTACCTCCCGATTTTGAATACCTAATTTTTCCGTTATGCGTTAACTTGTAGACAGAAGATACAGACAAGTGTAAAAATCTTGCCGTTTCCTCAACATCTAAATATTCTTTAGTGTTTAGACTCATTTCTGAAAGCATTGATTTAATACTTTCCATTTCTTGTTTTAATTGTTCGGTTGACATATTTTAAATATTTATTTTGTTTAACTGGCGTAAAATTATATTGTATAAAAACAAAAAAACGCCACTATAGAGTGGCGTTAGAGTGATGTTAGAGTCTAAATTTCTAAAGTCTCGAAAATTGCTGAATAATAAATTTTACTTTTCTTAAAAATTATTTTTGGCACGTTTATAGATTAAGGTATTATATTTATTTTATTTAAAGGTATATTGAAAATACTTTGCTATATTTGCTTTTCTCGAAATTTGTCGACAGGTTTCATATTTATTAACTCCTAAATTTTAATATTATGAAAGCAAATTTCTTATTAAGGAATAACGAACCACAACTTGTAATTCCTTTAAGTTATGCTCCTCTGATTTTTGAAATAATGTTCTTTGCAGGACTTATCATATATCATCAAGGGAAAAACAACAAGTAGCCTGAGCTTTTATTGTTTTAAGCCGTTCTTCTGTAAGTTCGGCTTGCTTTTTTAAAAGTATTTTCAATTACCCATAAACAATCTTTTTTGGTTCTTTAATCGGTTTATAATTCAGCATATTGTTTTCATTTGTTAGAGCATCTTTCATAAAATCCTCAAACAAATTATCATTTTTTCTGTTATTGTACATGTAATCATAATGCACAAGATAAAACGGAAGATATTTTTTACTTAAAGATTTGTAATTACCTTTGATGCCATTTTTAATCAATCCCCAATAACCCTCAATTGTGTTTGTGTTGGCTTTTCTTGACCTTTCAGAGTGCTTTACAGTTATATGTTCTATTTCTTCTTCCATTCGTGAATAAGAGCGGAAACCATCAGTAATTAATACCGATTCTTCTGTCTTAACGTAATGGTTTAGCATTGCCATTAAATTACGTGCGGTTAATTTTTCAACTATTTTAGTTTTTACATTACCGCCTTTCTCTACAATTCCAACAACAGGCACTTTTCTTGTTCCTCTACCTCTTTTTTCTGTTACCGAAGCTAATACAGGAACGTTGTCTTTTGTTTCTTTTGTCAATCGTTTTTTTCGGTTTCCAAAATAACTTTCGTCCATTTCTAAAACACCACTTAATTGAGTGTCTTTTGAAATCATAGCACAACGAATTTTCATTGCGTTAAGCCAAGCGGTTTTTAATGTAACTCCCGTTTGTCTTTTTATTTCTTGAGCAGATTTGCCAGTTTTAGCATTTAACATCAAACCAATGGTTAAAAACCATGTTGGTAATGGTAATCTTGTTCCCTCAAAAATAGTACCTACAAAGACCGTAAATGAACGTTTACAATTATAGCAATAATGCCGTCCTTTCTCGCTTTTCGCTTTAATTGTTTTTTCAGAATCACAATAACTGCAAGTTACGTTTTTACCCCAACGTAATTTTTCCAAGTATTTTAAGCACTTGTCTTGTGTGTTAAACTTTTTTTGAATCTGAACTAAATTCATTGTTTTTCCTTTTATTTGTAATACTTAAAGATAATAAAAATACCTTAATCTATAAACGTGCCTTATTTTTCTTTAAATGGTTTAATGAACCCATTATAGAGTTTTTTGTAATCCGAATTATTTTCAGAAATACGATTGGAATTACTGAGGTTTAAAACACCTCCATGAGTGTCTGTAAATATGTTTTTTGTAGCAATCCAAATACTTCCTTCAATAATTTCTACTTCTTTAAGGAAAACAATTAGTTTATACAAAATAGCTTTATCTGCGTTCCAAACAATTTTTTTGAATTTTTTAGGTAAAATTTCTTTAAATGAACAAGAAAAATTATCAAAACTTGTCTTGCTAATAAATTTATTATTAGCATCAGTAAGAAAATTAAATAATTGTCTCAAAAAAGTATCGTCTTGATTGTTAATTAATATATAACCAAGGTTACTATTGTCAATAATAACAGAACTTTTAACGTTAGCTTTTTTCTGCTTCAATAACTGATGCTTTCTGTAGTTTTTATCAATTATTTCTTTTGCTCTACTTTCATAAGTTTTCACACTCTGATTGGAGGTAATAATTTCTCTTATGATAACTTCTGACTTGTCTTGTATTTCTCTATTGTTCATTTTATCCATTTAACTATATGTAAAAAAAGCCCAAAAAATTAAATTCCGAAATGAATCAGGTCGGCTGCATTTCGCTTGTCAATATCCATAACTTTAGCATAAATCATCGTTGTTTTCAAATCATTATGCCCTAAAAGTTCTTTCACAACAGTTATATCTGCTTTTTTGTGTAAAAGTAGCGTTGCATAACTATGTCTCGCACAATGGAATGTTATAGTTTTCTGAATTCCAGCACTATAAACCCATTCTCGTAATTGCATATTCATCCAACTATTATAGTTTAATTCTCTGAAAACTTTTTCGTTTGGCAATTTACTTGCAACACCTAAAAATTCTCTTGCTTCTTTAGAAATTGGATGATTTTGTAACCCTTTTGTTTTTTTACGATGAAAATCTATAAAATAATTACCCTCATCATCTTTTCTAAAATCTTTCCATTCTAATTTTTTGATGTCAGCATAAGCCATTCCTGTCATACAAGAAAAAAGAAATGCTTTTTTAAGTATTGGATTTTTACATTCGGTTTCTTTTAATTTTTGAATTTCCTCTTGAGTTAAAAACACTCTAATTGCATGTTCAACAGTAGGGGCTGAAACCAAAGTAGCAAAATCAATAGGGATTAATCGCTCTCTAAAAGCATCGTGAATGCCATGTTTTACAACATTAAAATAATTATTGGCTGATGAACTTTTTAAACCTTGTGTAACACTCAAGAAATGTTTAAAATCCTCCAACCAATGTTTATCCATCTGCTTAAAACTTAATCCGTCTGGACAAAATTCTTTTAAATGTTTTAATGCTGACCTCCAAGTGCTATAATTTTTATCTGTATTTTCACGCTTTTGAGTCAGGTAGCTAAAAAATTCGATAAAATTTTTGTTCTTGTGTTTTGAAACTTGAATACCCAACTCTCCACTTTGAATTTTCAAAGTCAGTTTAGAAACATAATTTTCTTCTAACTTTTTTGTTTCCTTGTTGTGTTCTCGTTCCGCACTGTTTTTTGGCTGTGAGTAATAAAACATTACTGTTCGTTCTCTTTTGCGATTGCCATCAATGGAATAATCCACATAAACTACTTTTCTACCGTCCTTTGTTTCACGGTAATACGTTCTTACTGTCATAATAAGATGATTTTTTAATTAAAAATTTCCGATTGCTGAGCTTATGTACGATTACCTTATTGTCTTTTATATATCGGCTTAAAGTTTTTCTACTTATACCATAATGATTACAGTATTCAGTAGGTGTGATAAAATCTTTTGAAGAAAATTTTTGAGATTCGATAAGTTCACTCAAAGTAACCTGAATTTGACTCATTAATTCACGTTGGTATTGTAGTTCCCTTTTTACAAATTCTTCAAAATTGACCTCAACATCTTTTTCATCACGCTTCCGCACTTTATACGCCCTTGAATTACATTGATGACTACAATATTTAGTAGTCCTTTTTTGTGCTTCAAATTCTTTCCTACAGAATAGGCATATTTTATTGTACGTTTTGCCAGTTAAAAGCATAAGAATCGGACAAGTTACGATACAGATGGGACATAAGTGGACAATGCTGTTTTTTAAAAACCAAGACTGTCACAAAAAATGGCACACCATTAAATTTGTGTCCAAAATTAAACAATTATTTTGACACAACAACTATAAATGTGAAAATTTCAGAAAATTATTTGTTTTTAACTAACTGATATACAGTGCTTTTTCTTTCTTTTTCTATCCGATGTTTTCAGTAGTCATTTTCCAATACAGAAATTAGCAAAAATATTACCCAGTAGCTCATCGTTAGACACTTGTCCTGTGATTTCTCCAAAATGAAACAAGGCTTGTCGAATGTCAATCGCCATTAAATCAGACGATAAATTTTGGTTTAAACCAAAACGTACTTTAGTAATCTCTTCCAAAGCTTTTAACAACGAATCATAATGACGGGTATTGGTTACTATCGTTTCATTATTTCTCAAAGCTCCAGTGTTTACAAAAGAGAGTAGGGTGTCTTTAAGTTCTTCGATACCCGTTTTTTCTTTAGCGGAAAGAGTTATCAGTTTTCGGTTGTCTGTTGTTTGTTGATTATCGGTTAGTTGATGAATATAGTTATTTATTTTTTCTTGATCTAAAGCATCCACTTTGTTTAAAACAATAACCAAAGGTTTTAAAGGGAATTTATTTTTAATTTTCTCAATTTCAATCTTAACTTTAGGTAAACTGTCAACAGTTAACTTAGAACTGTCCACTAAAAGTAAAACCACTTGTGCTTGCTCAATTTTTTCAAAAGTTTTCTGAATTCCGATGGTTTCTACTACATCTTTGGTTTCACGAATTCCAGCAGTATCAATGAATCTAAACCCAATACCTTCAATAACCAATTCATCTTCAATGGTATCGCGTGTAGTTCCAGCAATATCAGAAACTATGGCACGTTCTTCATTTAATAATGCATTCAGCAAAGTCGATTTTCCTACGTTAGGTTCTCCTACAATCGCTACTGGAATACCATTTTTAATGACATTGCCAACCGCAAAAGAGTCGATTAAACGTTTTAACACAAATTCAATTCGGTTTAACAATTCAGCAAACTGGGTTCTATCGGCAAATTCTACATCTTCTTCCGCAAAATCTAATTCCAACTCAATTAAAGAAGCAAAATTTAGTAATTCTTCTCTCAGTTTGGCAATCTCATTACTAAAACCACCACGCATTTGTTGCATCGCAATTTGATGAGAAGCTTCGTTATCAGACGAAATTAAATCAGCAACCGCTTCTGCCTGCGATAAATCAAGTTTCCCGTTCAAAAAAGCTCTCAAGGTAAATTCACCAGCTTGAGCCATTTTAGCTCCTTTGCGTAGCAATAATTGAATAATTTGTTGTTGGATAAAGGTTGAACCGTGACAAGAAATTTCAACTACATCTTCACCTGTATAAGAATGTGGATTTTTGAAAATAGACAGTAAAACCTGATCATAGACTTTTCCATTATCAATAATATGTCCCAAATGAATGGTATGTGTTTTTTGGGTAGCAATATTTTTCCCAGAAACCGATTCAAATACTTCCGAAGCAATCGATATAGCTTCATTTCCTGATAATCGAATAATGGCAATAGCACCAGCTCCAGAAGGTGTTGCTAAGGCTACAATAGTTTCTTGGTTAATCATTTCTTAGGATTTAACTGTTGAATTGTTGAACGGTTTGGTTGGCAAAGATAATAAGTTTTTGCGTTATGATTTATTGGCAGCACAATGTTTGTCAATGGCAGGCACTAAGTTTCACAACTTTTGTTATCTCGTCGTTTTTTGCTTTGGTATTTTTTAGGGGAACACAGATTTAAGAAATTATAGAAATCTTTAAGATTTGGTTTGCAAACTTTGCAAAAAACATTTGGGCTTTGCGTTAAAAAAATAGATGCTGAATTAAGTTCAGCATGACAAGAACTAAGCATTCAAAAAAAAGCCACAAATCAATAGACTTATGGCTTTCCTATAATTGAGTTGAGTAAAATTAGCTGTTCAACATAACAGGCATCACAAGCATAGTAACTGTTTCACCTTCATCTAAACCATCAATTGGTGTTAGAATTCCAGCTCTATTTGGCATAGACATTTCTAATTGAATTTCATCAGAAGTCAAGTTAGTTAGCATTTCCGTTAAGAATCTTGAGTTGAATCCGATTTGGATGTCATCACCTTGGTAATCACAAGTCAAACGTTCGTCAGCTTTGTTAGAGTAATCAATATCTTCCGCAGAAATGTTTAATTCAGTACCAGCAATTTTCAAACGAATTTGATGAGTGGTTTTATTGGCAAAGATAGCCACACGTCGAACAGAATTTAAAAACTGTACTCTATTGATGATTAATTTATTTGGATTTTCTTTTGGAATAACCGCATCGTAATTAGGATATTTTCCATCAATCAAACGACAAGTTAAAACATAATTTTCTATAGAAAAAGTAGCATTTGAATCGTTATATTCAATTTTAACTTCACCATCTGTGGCACCTAAGATTCCTTTTAAAATGTTCAAAGGTTTTTTGGGCATGATAAAATCAGCTACCTCAGAAGCTACTACATCAGTTCTAGCATATTTTACTAATTTATGAGCATCTGTAGCAACAAAAATTAAACTTTGAGGAGAAAATTGGAAAAACACACCACTCATCACAGGTCTTAAATCATCGTTACCAGCAGCAAAAATAGTTTTGTTGATAGCTGTTGATAATACTTCAGCAGGAACTAAGGTTGAAGAAGGATCTTCTAATGCAACTGATTTAGGAAATTCTTCACCGGGAGCAAAAGCTAAAGCATATTTTCCTGAATTAGAACTGATTTCAACCGTATTGTTATCTTCCACCGTAAAAGTTAATGGCTGTTCAGGAAATGTTTTTAAAGTTTCCAATAACAATTTCGCAGGTAAAGCTACACTTCCAGTACTTTTAGAATCAATTTCTAAAGAAGCTGTCATGGTAGTTTCTAAATCCGAAGCCGAAACTTTAAGAGAATTGTTGTCCAATTCGAATAAAAAATTATCTAAAATAGGTAAGGTATTGCTGTTGTTGATAACACTACCCAAAACTTGTAATTGCTTTAATAAATAAGAGCTAGATACGATAAACTTCATCTTCTTTTGTTTTAAAAATCCTTGTTGATTTTAAGGATTACAAATATAATTTTAAATTTTGAAAATACAATCTTTATTTTCTCTGGATGTTCGTATTTTGTGCGATTGGCTTTTTAATAAAATCAACACTAAAACTCAAAAAGATTGTACTTGACAGCGTTTTACTGAACTCTAATACAGGTATTATTTGACATATTTTCTTTTTCTTAAAAAGCCAAACAACAACCCAAAAATCCCCAATATCAACAAAGGTAACCCAATAGTAATCAGTTGAGCAAAAGTATAGTTTTTATATACCTTTTCTTTGTCTAAAAGCGGTAGATCCACATCCTTACTTCGAATGTTAATCAAACCTGTGTCATCCAATAGATAATTGGTACAGTTCATCAAAAACTCTTTGTTGCCATACAAATTGTTGGTAAACTTATCAAAGCCAAGCTCCACAGGATATCCATCTTTGTCCAATTGATTTTTAATGACATCACCATCAGAAATGAATATCATCTTAGAATCCTTGCTAATGTCTTTAAATTTCGGGTCTTTAATGGGTAAAACTCTGTTTTTGTAAACAGATTTAAATTTCCCTTCCAACAAAACGGCAACAGGAATTAACCCACCATTTGGGTAATCTGTAGGTTTAGTTTCTTCGGTAACAATATCTAATGCAACAGTGATAGGAGTTCCTACAGGTTTTGAATATTCAGAACTGGTTAATAGAACGGTTTTTTGAATGTCGTTTTTAAGGATTTCAATAGGATTAGTAAAATCAAATTTAATACCTTCCATGTTCTTGACAATAGGATTGTTAGAAGCAGGATAAATAAAAGGAGCATAACGCCAAACAAATTCTTGGTATTGGGTTTGGCTGCCTTCTTGACCTGTAGCTAATTTGATGGCTGTAGCTTGCTCGTCTTTAACCAATTGACTGTTTACACGAATTCCATATTGAAACAGTTGATCTGTCAGATTCAAATCCAAGGGATAAGCCAGAATTTCAGGCTGAGTGTAAAGACTATCCATATCTGCTTTTACAGCATCAACAAGCCACAATGTCTTTCCACCATTCATAATGAATTGATCCAAAACTTGTTTTTCCTCATCAGTGAAAGCTTCTGTAGGTTTTGCAAGGATAGCCATATCATATTTTTGCAAAGCTTCCATGGTTTCAATAGGTTTTTTGGCTACAGAATCTAAGGTAAATGGACCTACATAGTAACTTTCTCTAACCGTTTTAATAAAATCAGCTAAATATGGGTCTTCTAGTTCTCCATTTCCTCTGAGAATGGCAATTTTCTTTTGTTTTTCTTTGGTAATTTTATTCAGTGCATCAGCAAAAGCAAACTCCATATGTTGCACAGAACTTATCACTTTTTCCTCAGTGCTGGCACCCATTAAATTTTTTAACAATCCCACTTTTGAACTTTTATCGCCATAAGTAGCTACTGCCCAAGGGAAAACAACTTCTTGTGACTGCTTGCCTTTGTCTTCAACCGTAATGCTCAAAGGCATTAATCCTCTTTCATAGAATTTTTTCATAATTTCTACACGCTCTTCCTCTTTCTCAATGGGATTGACAAATTGGAAAATGATGTTTGAATTATAAGCAGAAAATTCCTCTAAAAGCTGTTTGGTTTCGGTTTGAAGACGTTTAAATTCCGGAGGAAATTTTCCTTCTAAAAATACATCAATATACAATGGTGAGTCAACAGTTTCTATGATGTTTAATGTACTTTCTGATAAAGTATAGCGCTTATCTTTGGTTAAATCAAATCGTTTGAAGAAGTAGTTTCCTAATATATTAATGGCTACTATAATACCTGCTATGATACCTAATTGTTTTAGGTTGTTTTTTGGGTTGGCTTCCATTATCCTTTTAAAGATTTAAGTTGGTAAACAGTTGCGGCTAAGAATAAAATCGTAACACTGACAAAATATAAAATATCTCTTGTATCAAGTACTCCACGACTCATACTCTTGAAATGATAATCCATTCCAAATGAAGCAAATAAACTACTAAATTCTCCCATAAAACTGGCAATGCCCTCAAAGCCAAAATAGAAAAAGAAACACAAGAAAACAGCAATGATAAAAGCAACAATTTGATTTTCTGAAAGAGTAGAAGTGAAAACACCAATGGCGGTGTAGCCACCAATTAAAAATAGAAGTCCAAAGTATGATCCTATTGTACTGCCCATATCAATATTTCCTTGAGGATATCCAAAATAAGAAATCATAACCACATAAATCAATGTTGGAATAATGGCAATAATAATCAATAACAAAGCCCCAAAAAATTTACCATTTACAATTTCCCAAATGGATAAAGGCTTGGTTAACAAAAGCTCTATTGTGCCTTGCTTTTTCTCGTCAGAAAAACTCCTCATGGTTACAGCAGGAATTAAAAAAATTAAAATCCAAGGCGATAATTTAAAAAACGGACTCATATCAGCAAATCCAGAATTTGGAATGTTAAAATCACCTTCAAAAACCCATAAAAATAATCCATTTAAAACTAAAAAAATGGCAATAACGAGATAGCCAATGGGTGAACCAAAAAAAGATTTTATTTCTCTAAGGAGTAATGCTTTCATGTATTGTTTTAATTGTTAAACTTTATATTTGTTTAATCGTAGAATTGTTGCAAATTTAGAAAGTTAAAGTAACTTTTAACCTCTAAACCCTTTAAATTTTTAAACCAAAGAAACTAATTTATCCACGCTCCAGGCTTCTGGTTTATCACTAAACAAAGATTTAGTAAACTTCCAAACACCTTTGAATAGTTCAGAATTTCTATACCTTTCTAGGTCTGACTCGTTTTCCCAGTAACTGTATGTAAAGAAAATTTGTGGGTCGTTTTTATCTTGATACAATTCTAATAAACGGTTTCCTTCAAAATTTCGTATGTGATTTTTAACTGTTTCAAAATTTTCTAGGAAAGCCGGGACTTTATCTTCTTGAAAACGCATTTTGACTATTCGTACAAACATAAATACTTCTGTTTTTTTCCACGAAAGCGGAAATCTATTTTTTAATTTTTAAATTTAATGGAAACAATATCCCTGAATTTTAATCCCAATAAGGAAGTGGCCGAACCTACTGTTTCAGGATTTCCATTGTATATCGCTATTTCTAAATAACCAGCTTCGTTAAAGAGTGCTAAATATTCCCCTTCATAATCTTTTAAGGTTTTGGTTGAAGTTATTTTGAAATCAGTATAGCTGGTATTAATTCGCGATATGGTTTTATTTTTGAATCTAATTTCAAAACTTCTGTTCTTAGCAATTTCTTGATAAACTTTTTGGGATATGTTAGTCACACAATTTCCAAAATGATCAATATAAATTACAGTACCTTTAATTTCGCTCAAATCCTCAGAGACAATTACGGGTGTTGTGTGAAATTCTTTTAAAGTTTCAATTTCTTTGCCAATAACACTAATATTTCCTCCTTTCGCTAAATGACAAGCTACAGTAGCAAAAACATTCATATCTGAAGAATCTGCCAATCTATCGTGAATGTTTATAACTGCAATTTTTTGAGCCCTTTTCTTTTGAGTTAATAAATTTAATATTCCATTATCTGCAGTGATGAAAAACTGATCTTCCCATTGCATTACAATATGTTCAATGCCTTCAATACGCTCCGTATTCACACAAATAATGTGTACCGTATTTTTTGGAAAACTTTTATAAGAAGCATCGATGATGTAAGCCGCATCAAACACATTAAAATAGTCAATCTGATGCGTTATGTCAATAATTTTAGCCTCCAAAAACTGAGATACTATTTTCCCTTTCAAAGCACCAATAAAATGGTCTTTGTATCCAAAATCAGATGTAAGGGTAATTATTGACATAAATTTGTTTATAACTTAAAATAAAACAGGCATTATTTTTCTTAAATTTGAATGCAAAGCTAATGTATTTTTTAGCGTACCAAAAATAATTAAAAAAGAAAGCCCTTGAACGAAAGAATTATTGAATTAATCGACATTGCTCCAAAAGAATTTTGGGGAACACAAGATGCCCATCTTGAAGCCATCAAAAAATATTATCCTAAATTAAAAATTGTCGCAAGAGGGACTATTTTAAAAGCGTATGGAGAAGAAGAAGTTTTAAATGAGTTTGAAACCCGTTTTAGGCGATTAATGCAACATTTTACACGTTACAACCGTATTGATGATAATGTCATCTTGAGAGTTCTTGAAAGTGATGCCCAAGAATCACAAGTAATGGATAACAGAGATAAAATTTTAGTCCATGGAATAGGCGGAAAGTTGATTAAAGCCATGACACCCAATCAACAGAAGTTGGTAGATTATGTCAATAAAAATGATATGGTTTTCGCCATTGGACCAGCTGGAACAGGGAAGACTTACACAGGTGTGGCTATGGCAGTCAAAGCCTTAAAAGAAAAACAAGTCAAACGTATTATTTTGACAAGACCAGCCGTAGAAGCTGGAGAAAATTTGGGTTTTTTACCGGGAGACATGAAAGAAAAACTAGATCCATACATGCAACCTTTGTATGATGCTCTTCGCGATATGCTGCCACCTCAAACTTTAGAAGATTATATTTTAAAAGGAATTATTCAAATTGCTCCCTTAGCTTTTATGCGTGGCCGCACATTAGACAATGCCTTTGTAATTTTAGATGAAGCTCAAAATACGACCCACAATCAAATGAAAATGTTTTTAACTCGAATGGGTAAAAATGCTAAATTCATGATTACAGGTGATCCAGGACAAGTTGATTTGCCAAGACGAACAATTTCTGGTCTGAAGGAAGCTATCTTAGTTCTAAAAGATATTGAAGGCATAGGAATTATTTACCTAGACGACAAAGACATAGTACGTCATCGATTGGTTAAAAAAGTTATCGACGCTTATAAAAGTATTGAAAATCACGACTAGTAGAAGACCATTTCTCTATCGTGCTGTATAAGAGTAAATTACCAAAAAGAAAAAAACCACTTGTGTGCACAAGTGGTTTTTTTTTACGGCTTTACCGCATTTTTTTTTCAACTTATCAACACGAAAACGTTTTAGTTGTTGTTTTATCAATTTTTCATTTATTTTATTGTGATATTTAAATTAATTTAGGAAAATTAATAATAAAACAACAAATTATGAAACAAAAAATTCAATTTGTCTTTTGGGCAGTAGGCATTGTTTTTTCTTTAACATCCTGTGAGAAAAATGAGATTACTGAAGGAGCTAATGAAGCTTCATCAAGAGAGTTTAAAGTCATTCAAGTAACGAATCACGATGGAAAACCATTTGATACAGGAACATCTAGTATTGTAGGCAAATATGCTGCTGGGCCAGGAGGAGGTGTAATGATGCAAGCTTTTTATTGGGATGTACCAGCTGGAGGTACTTGGTGGAATGTTGTAAGCAGCAAAGTAACCGCATGGGGAAATGCAGGTATAGAGTCCATCTGGCTGCCACCAGTATCCAAAGCACAAAATGGTCCCTTTTCAATGGGGTATGATCCTACAGATTATTATGATTTTGGAAATTACAATCAAAATGGAACTGTTGAAACAAGGTTTGGCTCTAAAACAGAGTTGACTAATCTTATCACAGCGGCACACGGACAATCGATGAAAGTCTATGCAGATATCGTAATCAATCATAACAGTGGAGGCCAATCACAAGCCAATCCATTTACAGGAACTAATACTTGGACAGATTTTTCAGGTGTAGCTTCTGGAAAGTTTTTAAGAGGATATAATGATTTTTACAAAAATAGTTATGGAAACAATGATGAAGGTTCTTTTGGCGGTTTTCCTGATTTATGTCATGCCAATCCATATGTACAAGATTGGCTTTGGGGCAGACCAGATGCTGTTGGAAAATATTATAAAAATACCATGAAATTTGATGGTTGGCGTTTTGACTATGTAAAGGGATTTGGACCTTGGGTTGTCAGTCAATGGAATGCTAACGTAGGTGGATTTTCAGTTGGAGAGTATTGGGATGCCAATGTTAATACTCTAGAATGGTGGGCTAACAACGCTAATAGTTCTGTGTTTGATTTTGCTTGCTATTACAAAATGAATGATGCTTTTGATGGGAATAATTTGGCAATACTGAATGATGATATGATGTGGAAAAGAAACCCCTACAAAGCAGTAACTTTTGTAGCCAATCACGATACCGATGAAATTTATAATAAGAATTTAGCTTATGCCTATATTTTGACACATGAAGGCTATCCAACAATTTTTTATAGAGATTACGAGGAATGGTTGGATAAAAATAAGTTGAATAACTTGATTTGGATACACAACAACAAGGCAACAGGTAACACCTCTATATTATATGCTGATACGGATGAATACATTGCAAGAAGAAACGGTTACAATGGAAATCCAGGATTAATTGTCTATTTAAACAATTCCAACTCGTGGCAAGAACGATGGATTCCGACCAATTGGAGTAATACCCAAATTAAAGACTTTACAGGAAATTCAAGTTGGTATCCAACCACTCAAGGCGATAGTTGGGTCAAAATTCAATGTCCTCCAAAAGGATATTCTGTTTGGTCCATAAATATGTAAAAAAAGAAAGGTTTCATCAATCATTATAACATTTGATTTCGATAATTTTTCCAACAAATTATGTAAGTTTTATCAAAAATCTTGTAAGATTTCATTTTAGGAACTGCACTAAATTTGTATTATTAAATAAATAAAAAAATTATGAAAAAATTATTTTTAATGATTGGATTGTTAGGATTAAGTCCAATTTTTGCTCAACAAAAGGAGATTGATATTACGCCAGATAATTCTTGGTTAAAAGCAGGTTTAACGGCAGGAATTCCTGTGGGTGATGCCAGTGATATTTCTTCTTTCACCCTAGGAGCAGAGGTAAGAGGACAATATTTGTTCAACCCCAACTTTGCTATTGGTTTAGCTTCAGGATATAACCATTTTTTTGCAAAAGATCAATTTGAAGATTTTGGTATGGTACCTGTAGCTGGTTTCTTTCGTTATTATTTTACACCTAATGGACTATTTTTAGGAACTGATCTAGGGTATGGATTTTTAACGAATGTTGAAAATAATGAAGGAGGTTTGTACATTAATCCGCAAATTGGATACCACAACAGAGATTGGAATATTTATGCCTTCTATCAAAATACATTTGCAGAAAACAACGTTGATTTACAAACAGTTGGAATAGGAGCAACCTATAATATTCGTTTCAAATAATTAGTTTTGTTTAGTTAAGTTAAGCTGATTAAGAAAGGAGAAATTATATTTCTCCTTTTTTTATGAATGTATTGTTTGGCATTAGTAAACAAATTACATTTGCAAAACAAACAACACACTACAATTAATGAACACAATCACAACAACCCATTTTAATTTTCCAAATCAAAAATCAGTATATCACGGAAAAGTCAGAGAAGTTTATAACATCAATAATGACTTATTAGTTATGGTGGCTACAGATAGACTTTCTGCTTTTGATGTAGTTATGCCTAAGGGAATTCCGTACAAAGGTCAGATTTTAAATCAAATTGCTACCAAGTTTATGGAATTAACCGCAGACATTGTACCAAATTGGTTAGTGGCTACTCCAGATCCTAACGTAGCAGTAGGATATTTGTGTGAACCTTTTAAAGTGGAAATGGTAATTAGAGGTTATCTAGCTGGACATGCTGCTAGAGAATATGCTTTAGGAAAAAGAATGCTTTGTGGTGTAGTCTTGCCAGAAGGGCTAAAAGAAAATGATAAACTTCCAACACCAATTATAACTCCTTCAACCAAAGCAGATAATGGAGAACATGATGAAGATATTTCTCGTGAAGATATTTTAGCCAAAGGAATTGTTTCTGAAGAAGATTATTTGGTTTTAGAACAATATACTAGAGCTTTGTATCAAAGAGGTACTGAAATTGCAGCTTCAAGAGGCTTAATTTTAGTAGATACAAAATACGAATTTGGGAAAACTAAAGATGGTCAAATTGTTCTAATAGACGAAATTCACACACCAGATTCTTCTCGTTATTTTTATGCAGATGGTTATGAAGAAAGACAACATAACAATGAAGAGCAAAAGCAATTATCTAAAGAATTCGTACGTCGTTGGTTGATTGAAAATGGTTTTCAAGGTAAAGAAGGGCAACAAATTCCTGAAATGTCAGATGAATATATTGCTAGTGTTTCGGATCGATATATCGAATTGTATGAAAATATTATAGGTGAAAAATTTATAAAAGCAGATATTTCAAACATTCACGCTAGAATAGAAGAAAATGTTTTAAACTATTTAAAATAAATAAGGTAACTTTGTTATAATATCCAATTAACCACGTTTTGCGTGGTTTTTTTGTGCTTTGTAGTGGTTAAGGCAAAAAATGTTAAAAAAATGTTATTTATTTAAAAATCAGTAACTAATTTTTCTTTTACACGTCTATTCTTCTATAAATCATCAATCATTAAAAATCATTAATCATGAAAAAATCAATCAGTTATTTCAGTTTAGCTTTGGTAATGTTAGGAAACGTTGCATTAGCTTCAAAGAGTACAAATCATTCATCAAAAAATTCATTCCATTATGAAATTGCCTCAGATGTAAATCCATTGTGTATGGCAATCAGTAAAGGAGATGTTGCTACTGTCAAACAAATAATCGCTTATGGTGTGGATGTGAATGACTCAACAAACAGAGGAATGACACCACTGATGTATGCCGCTATTTACAATCAAACCGAAATTGCCAAGTTATTGCTTGAGAAAGGTGCAGATTTAAGCAAAAAAGACAAATCTGGAAGCACTGCTTTAGATCATGCAAAAGCCACAGGTTCAACAGCTGTTTTAGAAATTTTAAAGCAATCAAAAAAACGAAAATAGTCATCCATTTTCAAAATTAAAAAGCTCCTAAAAGGAGCTTTTTTTTATCATTATGACATATTTATAAATATATCATTTGTTTTAAATTAATTACTTAAAATAAGAAAACGTTTCGTTATTCTCAATTTTTAAAAGACTTTCATAAATTAGTTTGATTACGTTTTCTACATCTTCTCTGTGTACCATTTCAACCGTAGTATGCATATAACGTAATGGCAAGGATATTAAAGCAGAAGCTACACCACCATTACTGTAAGCAAATGCATCCGTATCAGTTCCTGTTACTCTTGAAGAAGCATGTCTTTGAAACGGAATTTTATTTTCAACAGCCGTATCTACAATCATTTCACGTAAAACATTTTGTGTAGCTGGAGCATAAGCAATTACTGGTCCTTTACCCATTTTTAAATCACCTTCAATTTTTTTGTCAATCATTGGTGTGTTGGTATCATGACAAACATCGGTTACTATAGCTACATTAGGCTTGATGCTTTGGGTAATCATTTCGGCACCACGAAGTCCAATTTCTTCTTGAACGGAATTCACAATATACAAGCCAAAAGGTAATTGCTTTTTATTTTCTTTTAACAAACGAGCCACTTCGGCAATCATAAATCCACCCATTCTATTGTCAATAGCACGGCAAATAAACTTATTTTCGTTTAAAATCTCGAAACCGTCAGGATAAGTTACCACACAACCTACATGAACCCCAAGTTGTTCCACTTGTTCTTTAGTTTCGCAACCACAATCAATAAAAATGTTACTGATTTTGGCAGCTTCTTCTTTGTCTCTGTTTCTGGTGTGAATAGCAGGCCATCCAAAAACACCTTTTACAATTCCTTTTTTGGTGTGAATATGAACCCGTTTTGATGGAGCAATCATATGGTCACTTCCACCATTTCTAATTACATAGATGAATCCATCCTCCGTGATGTAATTTACATACCATGAAATTTCATCAGAATGCCCTTCAATAACTACTTTGTATTTGGCGTCTGGGTTTATAATTCCTACAGCCGTCCCATAAGTGTCTGTAGTAAAGGTATCTACATAAGGTTTTAAATAATCCATCCAAAGTTTTTGACCTTCAGATTCATAGCCAGTTGGTGATGCATTATTTAAATATTTCTCTAAAAAAGTAAGAGAGGCTTTGTTTAAAATTGATGTTGTACTCATAACGATTTAAATTTTTGCTAAAATAAGAATAAGTAATTATACTTACACATTTATTCTCTATTTTTGGTCTATTATTTGATGGCATTAAAAAACAAGTAATTTGTACATGAAAAAAATCACGAAAATAGCTTTGTTGCTTTATTCCGTTCTTGCTTTTTCTCAAGATAAGGATTCCATTGTTACATCTACTGATACGATAAGATATACTATTGAGTTGGAAGAAGTTGTGTTAACGGAAGATGGAGTCTATACCTTGACAGAAGAGCAAAAGAGAATGGCCATTTTGAAAAGACGGGTGTACAAAACTTATCCTTATGCCAAAATTGCTTCTGAAAAATTAGTTGCCATGAATGATATGATGAGCAAATTAAAATCGGAAAAGGAAAAAAAGAAATATTTTAAAATCGTAGAAAAGTACTTAACGGAAGAATTTGAAGCTAAACTTAAAAAATTATCTAGAAAAGATGGTCAGATTTTGGTTAAATTAATCCACAGGCAAACAGGAACAACTACATATGATTTAATAAAAGACTTCAAAAGTGGATGGAAAGCATTCTGGTCTAACAATACTGCCCGTTTGTTTGATATAAACCTAAAAACGGAATACAAGCCCTACACTTCACTTGAAGATTTTAATATAGAAAGCATATTACTTACAGCTTTTCAAAATTATGCTTTGCCAAGACAAGAAGCAAAAGTGCCTATAGATTTGGATAAATTAATTGCTACTTGGAAAGAAAAAACGGCTGAAATGAAAGCTGAAAAAACTAATTAATAAACAGATTAATTTTTTCAATGACTTCATCACTTCCTAAAATTTTTCGATGTCCAAATCCTTCCGTCAAAAATAAAGTGCTGTTTTTTGAAAATTTATGAATATTTTCAGCACAATAAACACCTACTTCAGCATCATCTTTGTCATGAATGATTAAGTGGGGAATGTCGAAATTTTGAATAACATAATTAGAGTCATAGTTTGCCATAGTGTCATTCAATTTTTTTTCAAAATAAGATATTAGTTTAGGAGCTAAGGTTGGTTTTAATTGCAGTTGATGAATAAAATCCTTAACGATATCGGTTATCTTATCACCACTGCCAATAGTAACAATTTTTTTGACATTAAATCCTTTTGGCAAAGCATTCATAATAGCCATTCCTCCTAAGGAATGTCCTATGGCATACTCAAAAGGACCTATTTTTTTTTCAAAAGACAAGATACATTCAATAAACTCAGGCATCATGGATTCTTTTCCTTCAGATTTTCCATGTGCTGGAGCATCAAAACTTATCACTTCGTATCCTTTCGCGACCATCACATCTGCAATTCTAAATAACTGTGTGCCTCTTCCAGACCATCCATGTACTAGCAATACTTTCTTAGTTCCATGACCATATTTATAGATTACCACACTTTTTTTAAGACTTTCAATGAAAATATTTTCTTGAACGCTAGCTGCAAGCATTGGTCTTTCTCTTTTTGGGGTTTTATATTTAATGGGAGTAGTAAACAGTTTTGCAGCAAAACGAATGGTTAAACGTGTTGATATAATTTGAAGAATTTTACCTGTGTTGAGAATGAAAGTAGGGATTTCAATTCCTTGTTTGTTTTTAGATTCTTTTTTAGACATAGTAGCACATTAGAGGACAAATTTACCATTATTTTGTTACACTAAGTGAAGATTAACGTTGTTTTAAAACTCTTTATCTAAAAAACACACAATTTACCTTAGGCATCATTATTATTGCTATTTTTTTGTAATTTTATACCCTATTAAATTAAACGATTATGAACAACAAAATTAAATTTGGTTTAGGTGTTTTATTGCTTTTGATTATTTCATGTGCGAAAAATCCTTTTACAGGAAAAAACACTATGGCTTTTGTGCCAAACAGTCAGATTTTTCCAATGGCTTTTCAACAATATGATCAGTTTTTGGCTGAAAATAAAGTGGTTAAAGGAACAACAGATGCAAAAAGAATAGAAAATATTGGTTTGAAAATTAAGACAGCAGCAGAACGCTATTTAACAGCTAATGGCAATGCAAGTTATTTAAAAGATTACCAATGGGAGTATAATTTAGTAGATGATTCTACGGTTAATGCTTGGTGTATGCCAGGAGGTAAAATTGTTTTTTACACAGGAATTTTACCTATTTGTAAAGACGATGCAGGTATAGCTGCAGTTATGGGACACGAAGTTGCTCATGCTTTGGCTAATCATGGACAACAACGAATGAGTGCAGGTTTATTGCAACAATTAGGTCAAGTAGGAGCAGCTGTAGCGGTTGGTAATAAAAGTCAAGAAACACAAGCTTTAGTAATGCAGGCCTATGGAGTAGGTTCACAAGTAGGAGGTATGTTACCATTCAGTCGTGCTCATGAAAGTGAAGCCGATATGATAGGTTTAACGTTGATGGCAATTGCAGGTTATCATCCATCGAATGCAGTAGCTGTGTGGGAGAGAATGTCAGCTTTATCTAATGGACAAGCACCACCAGAGATACTTAGCACACATCCAAGTAATCAAACACGTATTCAAAAATTAACAGCTCAAATTCCTGATGCCTTAACTGAAGCGGCAAAATTTGGTGTAACATTTAAATAGAATAAAAAAATAAATGTATATTCGAAGTCCCAATTGTTTGGGACTTTTTTAATATAAACTTATGGCAAATTTAGAAAAAGGAAGTAAGAAGCTAGGTAATGCTTGGGCTTTTTACGATTGGGCAAATTCAGTGTATAGTTTGGTAATATCATCCGCTATATTTCCTATTTATTATGGAGCATTGTTTAAAATTAAAGGGATAAGCTCAGTACATTTTTTAGGCTTTGAAGTTAAAAATACAGCATTAATTAGCTTTGTTACTGCCTTTGCTTTTTTGATTGTTGCCGTCATGTCTCCTTTACTTTCAGGCATTGCAGATTTTGCAGGAAACAAAAAGCGTTTTATGCAATTCTTTTGCTATTTGGGAGCCTTATCGTGTATTGGATTATCTTTTTTTACTTTAGAGAATTTATATTTCGGAATTCTTTGTTTCTTTTTTGGATTAATTGGGTTTTGGGGAAGTTTAGTATTTTATAACTCTTATTTACCCGATATTGCTTATCCAGAACAACAAGATAGTTTGAGTGCTAAAGGGTATTCATTTGGATATGTTGGCAGTGTTCTTCTTTTGGGATTTAACCTATTAATCATAATGAAGCCTGAATGGTTTGGATTTGATTTATCCATATCAAAAGAGATAATAGAATCAGGAATAGTATCAGAAATTGAAGAAGCAAAAGAATTAGCAAAAAGCAAAGCTTCTATGAAAGCTATGCAATATTCCTTTATATCTGTTGGTATTTGGTGGATCGTTTTTAGTCAATATACTTTCTATTATTTACCCAAAAGCACGTTGAACAATAAAGTGACTAAAAATGTTATTTTTAATGGATATAAAGAGCTTAGAAAAGTTTGGCATCAGTTAGAGGAAAATATACTTTTAAAAAAATATTTGAGAAGTTTTTTTGTATATAGTATGGCCGTTCAAACTGTTATGTTAGTGGCCACTTATTTTGGAGAACAAGAAATTAAATGGACAGATGATGATGGAAGAACCATGGGATTAATCATTAGTATTTTGATTATTCAAATTGTAGCCATATTAGGAGCTTTTCTAACGTCTTATATTTCAGAAAAAATAGGCAATATAAAGACATTAATTATCATAAATTCCATTTGGGTAGTAATTTGTGTTTATGCTTTTTTTGTGGTTAGTCCAATTCAATTTTATGCTACAGCTGGTTTTGTAGGCTTAGTTATGGGAGGTATTCAATCTTTATCTCGTTCAACATATTCAAAATTTTTGCCTGAAACAAAGGACACAGCCTCTTTTTTTAGTTTTTATGATGTGGCTGAAAAAGTAGGTATTGTAATTGGGATGGGAATATTTGCTACTATAGATCAAATTTCAGGTTCTATGCGAAATGCTATTGTTTTTTTAGCTATTTTCTTTATAATAGGTGTTTTTCTGCTAACTAGAGTCCAAAAAATTGTGTCAAAAAAATAAAAAGTATATATTTGAAAAAAATTAACACACTAAAAATGAAGAAATCATTAATTTTTAAAAGTTTAATCGTTTTATTTTCGATTATTTCTTTTGTTTCTTGTGAAACAGAACCTTTAGACCCTGAGCTTGATTTAAGTGATTTTCAAAATCCTACAGATTCTAATAACCCTAACAATCCTAACAATCCAGGCACTTCCACTGGTGATTATTGGCCAACGGCTATCAACAATGAGTGGGTTTTTGAACAAACAGGTACCACAGATTTAATTTATAAAATGGTTGGTACTGATGTATTTAATAATCAAACTTATTATAGATTTAATCCTATCTCAGCAAGTGGTTCTACAACTACTGCAACTGATGTTGTGACATGGTTAAATAAAAATGGTTCTAATTATACATTAAAATATGATGATATTATATTAAATGCTGGAGGTTTATCAGGTTCTATTTCAGGTTTTGAAGTTCTTGTTTTGAGAGATGATTTAGCAGTTAATCAAACTTGGACCGGTAGTTATAATCAAACAACTACTTTTACAGGAATTCCATCAATTAGCCAAACAACCAATTATACAGGAACTATTTTGGCTAAGGATGCTACAGAGACTGTTGATGGTGTATCTTATACAAATGTTTTAAAATCCAAAATTGTTCAAAACACAAATATTGCTGGAACAGTAACGTCTACTTCTACAGAGTACTGGTTTTCTAAAGATGTGGGTCCAATAAAAACAGTTACTACTTCCCAAGGAGGTACTGTTTCACAAGCTATTTTAGTAGATTATTCTCTGTTTTAGATTTTTTTATATAATAATATTAAATCCCGAAATTTTCGGGATTTTTTTATGGCACAAAACTTGATTTTAATAGGTGAAGTTCAACTATTAAAATAATATAATTTCTGATATTCAGTGTTTTACAGTATTTTTATACTGTAATAAAACTTCAAAAACACCATGTTTAATGACAAAATGACCTAATATAACTATGTCAAATCAAAAAATATTTTCAATTGACAACTTGTCACTACAAGAAATTCAATCCGATGCCGAATTAATTCCCTTGATGACTCCAGAAGATGAGGAAGAAATGAACAATGAATCCTTACCAGAAGATTTAGCCATCCTTCCTCTAAGAAATACAGTTTTATTTCCAGGAGTTGTAATTCCTATTACAGCAGGTAGAGATAAATCTATAAAATTGTTAAACGATGCTAATGCCAAAGGTAAAATAATTGGTGTTGTAGCACAGATTGATGAAGGAGTAGAGGAGCCAACCGCTAAAGACATCCATAAGATTGGGACAGTAGCTCAAATTATGCGTGTCTTAAAAATGCCTGATGGGAATACAACAGTTATCCTTCAAGGAAAAAAACGTTTTGAAATTGATACCTTTACACAAGAAGAGCCCTACTTAAGAGCTACTATCAAAGAAGTGGTTGAAAAACGACCAAAGGCTGATGATGAAGAGTTTAAGACTATAGTTGATTCTATAAAAGATTTGGCTATTGAGATTATCAATGAAAGTCCTAATATCCCTTCAGAAGCCACTTTTGCTATTAAAAACATTGACAGTAATCCTTTTTTAATCAATTTTGTTTCCTCTAACATGAATTTAAATGTAAAAGAGAAACAAGATTTGTTACAAATTGGAAACCTCAAAGAAAGAGCACTTGAGACTCTTAGATTCATGAATTTAGAGTTGCAAAAATTGGAACTTAAAAATGATATTCAATCCAAAGTCAGAACAGATTTAGACCAACAACAAAGAGAATATTTCTTGCAACAACAAATGAAAACCATTCAAGAAGAATTAGGTGGAGTTTCTTATGAGCAGGAAATAGAGGAAATGCGAACCAAGGCTAAAACTAAAAAGTGGAATGAAAAGGTGGCCAAGCATTTTGAAAAAGAATTATCAAAATTACAAAGAACCAACCCAAATGCTCCTGATTTTGGAATTCAACGCAATTATTTGGAATTATATTTGGAGTTGCCTTGGGATGAAGTAACTAAAGATAATTTTGATTTAAAGCGTGCTCAAAAAATCATCGATAGAGATCATTTTGGATTGGACGATGTAAAAAAGCGTATCATTGAACACTTAGCAGTTTTAAAGTTAAGAAATGATATGAAATCTCCAATTCTTTGTTTGTATGGACCTCCAGGTGTAGGGAAAACGTCTATTGGAAAATCTGTGGCAGAAGCTTTAGGTAGAGAATATGTCAGAATCTCATTAGGTGGTTTGAGAGATGAAGCTGAGATTCGTGGGCATAGAAAAACTTATATTGGTGCTATGCCAGGTAGAATCATTCAATCCATCAAAAAAGCAAAAACTTCAAATCCTGTATTTGTCTTGGACGAGATAGATAAATTAAGTTCAAGCCATAATGGAGATCCATCATCAGCACTTTTAGAAGTTTTAGATCCTGAACAAAATGGAGAGTTTTATGATAATTTCCTTGAAATGGGATATGATTTATCTAAGGTAATGTTTATAGCAACATCCAATAGTTTATCAACCATTCAACCAGCTTTGAAAGATAGAATGGAAATCATAAAAATGTCGGGCTACACTATCGAAGAAAAGATTGAAATTGCTCACAGACATTTGTTGCCCAAACAATTGAAAGAACATGGATTAACCAATAAACATCTTACTATTGGTAAAAAAGAATTGGAAAAAATAATAGTTGGTTACACCAGAGAGTCTGGAGTTCGTGGTTTAGAAAAGAAAATTGCTGAAATGGTTAGAAATGCTGCCAAATCAATTGCAATGGAGGAAGAATATAATGTAAAGGTAACTGCTGAAGACATTATCAGAGTTTTAAAATCACCAAGATTAGAAAGAGATAAATATGAGAATAATGATTCAGCGGGTGTTGTTACAGGTTTGGCTTGGACATCAGTTGGTGGTGATATTTTATTCATTGAATCATTGATTTCCAAAGGAAAGGGTACAATGACTATGACAGGTAATTTAGGAACAGTAATGAAAGAATCAGTTACAATCGCTTTAGAATATATTAAGGCAAATGCTGAATTATTAGGTATAAAAGAAAATGTAGTTTCCAATTACAATATACATATTCACGTTCCTGAAGGAGCTACACCAAAAGATGGGCCTAGTGCTGGAATTGCTATGTTGACTTCAATGGTATCTTCTTACACCCAAAAACGAGTAAAGAAAAATTTAGCCATGACAGGAGAAATTACTTTAAGAGGAAGAGTGCTCCCAGTTGGTGGAATTAAAGAAAAGATTCTAGCCGCAAAAAGAGCTAATATTAAAGAAATAATCCTTTGTACTGAAAATAAAAGAGACATTGAAGAAATCAATCCAGATTATTTAAAAGGACTTACTTTTCATTATGTTGACAAAATGAGTGAAGTTATTGACCTAGCTATTTTAAATCAAAAAGTAAAAAATGCCAAGAAATTGGATTAAGTAAACTTATCAAATAAAAACAATACGTTACAGCAAGATTATGTCAAACTGTAACGTTTTTTTTATTTTATAGCTAGCATTGAAATTTCAATGTTTACATTCTTCGGTAAACAGGCTACTTGAACGGTTTCACGAGCTGGAGCTGTTTTTTCATCAAAATAAGTTCCGTAAACGGCATTAATTTTTGCAAAGTCTCCCATATTCATAATGAAAATAGTAGTTTTTATTACATTTTCAAAAGTCATATCAACAGCTTCTAAAACGGCTTTCATGTTTTCCATGACTTGTTTGGTTTCTTGTTCAATAGAATCTAAAACCAGCTCACCAGTTGCTGGATCTATTGCAATTTGACCAGAAGTATAAAGCGTGTTTCCTACCATGATAGCTTGGTTATAAGGACCAATAGGAGCAGGAGCCTTATCTGTAAATATAATTTTTTTCATGTGTAATGAATTAGATGATTTGTTATCTTAAAACCCTGTCAGGAACACGGTTTTTATCCCATTTGATATCGCTTAGGATAGAAGAGCTAATTCCTATGTAAAAGCCCCAATATGCATTGGTACCATAAGGAACCCAATTGAAACTCATTCTCCAACTTTCTAAATCTCGTTCAAATCGGAATTGAGTAAATGTAACACCATTTTGTGCAAAATCATATCCAGTTGATACACCTACTTTCCATCGAGGTGCTAATTCTATGTTTCCAGAAACCATTAAAGAATTGTTGCTAATTTCACTCTGTCTATTACTGTTATTATAAGTCAAAGAGTAAGCAAACTGTATATCCCAAGGTAGTTTTGTGTTGTAAAATTCAGTTACGGTGTTATCGTCATTTTCATCTTTATCCTTGTCAAAAAGACTTTGTCGATTATCACTCAAGTCAGTAGCTTTTCCAAATAAATCGTCAGCTCTTCCTCCGTTTAATTCGTTTTGCGATTTACCATTTTTATTACCATCAACACCACTACTGGTTAATGAATAATTGATTTGCATGTTAGCACTGGTCATTCTAAAAAGGCTACCACCATTATCAATATTGAAAGTATTTATTCTCCTGCCACCATTGTCAATGGCATAGGGATCTAAATTAGTGGCAAAATTGATGTTCATTTTATCTTTTAGCAAAGTTGTTCCACCACTTACCGATAGTGGTTGTAAAGCTAGAGAGTCAGCGGTTATGTTATATGATGTTGAAAGGTTTAAATTATTCAATAGCATCACCTTTTTAATTTCTTCTTTCCCTGTTTCTTTATCAATCTTTTTAACTTTTGCTTCTAAAGTATTTCCAATACCTATTCCTACACTACTAGCTCTATTGGAACCAGGAATTCCGTAGAGACCACCTTCAAAACGCGTATATTCAGCCATAGTAGTTCCAGTTGCATCAATGGCATATGTATCATAATACTGTTCAAAACTAGGATTATAGCTGTAGGAAACAGAAGGACGCATCACATGTCTAATAGCTTGAATTTTTTTATCTGCACCAAATTCAAAAGTGCCATACAATGTAGTTCCTAAACTTGAACTAAAATTATAAGTTCTAAAAGCACCAAATTCATTAACTCTAGTGTCAACTACTTGATTTTGTAGAGGGTTATAAGATTTTCTAACCGTATTAAAGACCCATGTTTCATTGAAACTAGTGCTAGCACTCACACTGAAATACTTGAAAATTTTAAAATTAGTGTTCAAAGGAATAGAATGTTGAAGACCAGCTCTACCGTTTTTAAACATTTCAGACTTAAAGAATAAAGAATCTGAAGTTACAATATCATTTTTAGCATTTAAATTATACTGTAAGTTGATATTTTGAAAAATTCCCTTTTTTGAACCATTTTTTGGAGCAAAAGGATAAATTCTGTCAACGCTACCTTGAAAAGTAGGTAGAGTCATGTTTATTTGTTCAGTATTTGTATTTTGCGAATGCGTAGCAGTAACCGACAGATTTACTTGTGGTAATGTCGGAATAGTTTTTGAATAAGATATAGACGAAGATAAATTATTATTCAAGGTAGCTCCAATATTGGCCAAGTTCAGTGAATTTCTAAAATATTGACTACTAGAAACATTCACTGAAGCAGAAAATCTAGAATTGGCAGCAGCTTTAGCATCTTGACTATGACTCCACTGAATGTTATACTGTTTTGAATTTACATAATCAGGAAAGCCTCTTTCACTTTGAATTTGATTCTCATAACGTAGATTTACTCTACCGTTAAATTTATATCTTAGTGCATAGCTACTTTCGGCTCGTAACCCATAACTTCCATTAGTGTAATAATCGCCTAAGATGGCCAAATCATAAAATTTACTCAACGCAAAATAATAACCTCCATTTTGTAAAAAATATCCTTGTAAATTGCTTTGTCCAGGTGTCGGAAGAATAAAACCAGAAATACTTTCCTCTGACATTGGGAAATAAGCAAATGGCACACCAATTGGCGTTGGAACATCAGCTATTACTAGATTAGTTAAACCAGCTACGACCTTTTTTCCAGGTACAAATTTAATTCTTCGGGCTAAAAAATAATATTCAGGATCATTGATGTCTTTAGCAGTTGTAAACCTAACATCTTTCATGAAGATAACTGAATCATTTTCTCGTTTTGAAATATCAGCCTTAAAATTCAATTCCCCTTGTTGTGATTTTGAATTCCAAATGATCGCTTTTTTTGTTTTTGTATTGAATCTAATTGAGTCAGGTTCCACCACATTCGTTCCTTGTTTGAAGTAAGGATATTGAATATATTGTCCAAGAGAATCTTTCAAGCGTCCAGCATATACTTCATTAGTCTCATAATTTAACACTATAATTCCAGCTTTTAATTCAATGTCTTTGTAATACAGTTCAGCTTCATCATACAAAGTCATTTCCTTCTTGCGTAGATCTATTTTTTCATATCCTTTAGATTTACGGTGTACAATGCCTTCAAGAAATGCTTTCTTTTTCTTGAGAGTATCTCCTTTGGGAGCTTCTTTAATTGTTAATAACTCATTTGCATTTACCTGTAAAGTCTCTTTTGTAGTAATCTCTTGAGAAAAAGACACAGAAGTTCCTATTGTTAGAAAAATGGAAAAAAAAACGATATGGATAGTCTTTAAATACAATGCTTTTATGCTATTTTTGTACAAATGTGGCTTAGTTTTTGAAGGGTCAAACTTACATATATTTTTTTTAAAAATTATAGTGTTAGTAAAATTATAACATTCAATATTTTTCAAATTATGAGAATTTTACATCCTAAATCATTTTTTTCACTGACAATGCTTTTTTTGGTTAGTATTTGTTATGCACAAAATGCTAAGTTTAAAGTAGTTTTGGATGCAGGTCATGGAGGAAAAGATTATGGGGCAACATATCATGGTAACGTTGAAAAAAACATTGCTTTGAAAACAGTACTTAAAGTAGGAGAAATTTTAGAGAAAGATCCTACTATTTCAGTAATCTATACCAGAAATAAAGATGTTTTTGTAGAATTAGACGATAGAGCCACCATTGCCAATAAATCAAAAGCCGATATATTTGTTTCCATGCACTGTAACGCTAATGCTAATATCAATGCTTCTGGAAACGAAACTTATGTAATGGGTATCACTAGAAATGCATCAAACTTAGAAGTAGCTAAGAAAGAAAACTCAGTAGTAACTTTGGAAGATAATTATGAAATTAAATATGAAGGCTTCGATCCTAACTCACCAGAATCTGTGATTGGAATTTCAATCTTGCAAGAAGAGTATCGTGAATTGAGTGTTGAATTGGCCGCAAAAGTACAACAAGCTTTTACCAAGAAAACTAGCTTCAAAAACAGAGGTGTAAAAGAAGCAGGATTTTTAGTATTGCGAAAAATTACAATGCCAAGAGTCTTAATAGAAATGGGATTTGTATCCAATAAAGAAGAAGGAGCTTTTTTGAATTCTGAAAACGGACAAAAAAAATTAGCTGAAGCAATAGCAAATTCCATCATAGAATACAAAAAGGAATACTTTAATTCATCATCCTCTACAACTGATGTTAGAAAAGAAGATGAAAAAACAAAAGAAGAGCCAAAAGAAATTATAGTTAAGAAAGAAGAAACAAAAGTAGTTCCCGTTTCTTCCAATAAAGATAAAATTATTTTTAAGGTTCAAATCTCTGCAAGCAGTAGAAATTTAGAAACATCTCCTTCAAATTTCAAAGGCTTGAAAAACATCACCAAAGAAAAAGGTTCCGTGATTTATAAATATTACTATGAGGAAGCTAAAACATATGCAGAAGCCAAAAAAAACCTTGAAACGGCAAAAGAAAAAGGCTTTGAATCTGCTTTTATAGTGGCTTTTAAAAATGGCGAAAAAATAAATATTTCAGAAGCCATTGATTTAGAGAAAAGATAAATATTCTAGAAGCTTTAAAATAAAGTTTGCTTTGTAGTTTTTTAATAATAAATTTGCTAAAAAAGATACGTTGAAATTATCAAGAGAAATTAAGACAGCCATTTTAGTTATTTCATCCATTTTGTTATTTATTTGGGGTTATAGCTTTTTAAAAGGGAAAGACCTTTTTACTTCCGACAAAAATGTTTTTGTAGTTTATGACAATATTTTAGGATTAGCACCATCTGCACCTGTTACTTTAAATGGTTTTAGAATTGGGAAAGTAGATAATATCAAAATTAATCCTGATGGAAAGTTATTAGTAGAACTTCAAATTCAAAATGAGTTTCCTATCTCAAAGTCAAGCAAAGCAGAAATATACGATTCAGGTTTAGTGGGAGGAAAAGAGATAGCCATAATTCCTAATCTTGAAGATAAATCTGTAATTGATGATGGTGATTTTTTAAAACCATCTCGCAAATTAGGTTTAACCGATAACATTGCTGCTAAGTTAGAACCGTTAGAGAAAAAAATACAATTGCTTTTGGACAATGCTAATGTAATGTTGACAAACATCAATCAAGTGTTAGATGCATCCACACAAGCCAATATTAAAAGCAGTTTAGCTGAATTGAATAAAACATTGGCAGAGTTTAGTCAAATCTCAAAAACAACTAATCAAATGTTGACAGAGAATAAATCAAAATTAAATTCAACGCTAACTAATTTTGATAAAACATCTGCTAACTTTGCTGTTATATCGGATTCCTTAGCAAAAGCTAATTTAGGACAAACGGTTAAAAACCTTGAAAAGACATTATCTTCTGTAGATAAAATTATGGCCGACATGCAAGCTGGAAACGGTACCATGGGCAAATTGATGAAAGACGATAAAATGTACACAAACTTCACCAATGCTTCCAAAGAATTGGAATTATTATTACAAGATTTGCGTTTACATCCTACAAGATATGTTAATGTTTCGTTATTTGGTAAGAAAGAAAAACCATATGTTGCCCCAAAAGAAGAAGAAACTAATAAAGAATAAAAACATACTTTTGAAATGAGTTACATAGACAATATTTTATTCGCTGTTATTTTGTGTATTGGCATTGGATATTTTGCCACGAATGTCAAAAAGTTAATTCGAAACATCAAGCTTGGAAAAGAAATTAATCGAAAAGACAATCCATCAGCCCGATGGAAAAACATGGCAATGATTGCTTTAGGTCAATCTAAAATGGTAAAAAGACCAATTGCAGGTTTTTTGCATATTATTGTTTATGCAGGATTCATAATTATTAATTTAGAAGTTTTAGAAATCATAATTGATGGTCTGTTTGGAACACACCGAGTATTTTCATTTTTAGGTGGTTTTTATGATTTTTTAATAGGCTCATTTGAAGTATTAGCACTTTTGGTATTAATAACAGTTATTATCTTTTGGGCTAGAAGAAATGTTGTTAAATTAAAACGTTTTTGGAATGCAGAAATGAAAGGATGGCCTAAAAGTGACGGAAATATCATTTTGTATTTTGAGATTGTTTTGATGACGTTATTTTTAGTAATGAATGCAACAGATGTTGATTTTCAGACCAACCATTCAGGAAATGTAGTTTCACAATTCATTGCACCACTTTTTTCTAACTTTTCAACAGCTACATTGCATCTGATTGAAAGAGGAGCATGGTGGTTGCATATTGCGGGAATATTAGTTTTCCTTAATTATCTATATTTTTCTAAACACCTTCATATTCTATTGGCTTTCCCAAATACATATTTTGCTGATTTAAACCCTAAAGGAGAATTAGACAATTTAGAAAGTGTAACCCATGAAGTAAAATTAATGATGGATCCTACTGCAGATCCTTTTGCAGCACCAGCAAATCCTGAGGCCGTTCCTGCAAAATTTGGAGCTAGTGACGTACAAGATTTAAACTGGGTGCAATTGCTAAATGCCTATACTTGTACAGAATGTGGTCGTTGCACCTCTTCTTGCCCAGCAAATCAAACAGGTAAAAAATTGTCTCCTAGAAAAATCATGATGGATACAAGAGATAGACTAGAAGAAGTAGGGAAAAATATCGATGCAAACAAAGGCGTTTTTGTTGATGATAACAAATCGTTATTAAACGATTATATCACTACAGAAGAGCTTTGGGCTTGTACATCATGTAATGCTTGTGTGGAAGAATGTCCTGTCAATATCAGTCCGTTATCTATCATTATCGATATGAGAAGGTATTTAGTAATGGAGCAAAGTGCAGCACCAATGTCACTGAATGCTATGATGTCTAATATTGAAAATAATGGTGCACCATGGCAGTATAACCAGCAAGATCGATTAAACTGGAAAGACGAAAACTAAAAAAACAATATTTTCATAAAAGTGAGCTTTGGAAATGTTAATATAAATGGAAACAATTAATTAACAAAAAATGAAATCAGAAGACATCGACAAAAATCTAAAAGAATTAACCTTCAATGGTGAAAAATTAAGTCCAATTTTACCAGAAGGTATTAAAAATTATTTGATAGATATTGATGGAACTATCTGTGATGATATTCCAAACGAAGAACCAGAACGAATGGTCACAGCAGCCGTTTATCCAGACGCTCTGAAAACATTGAACAATTGGTATGATGAAGGGCATATTATTTTCTTCTTTACTTCGAGAACAGAAGCGCACAGAACAGTAACTGAAGAATGGCTAAAAAAACACGGCTTCAAATACCACGGAATGCTAATGGGAAAACCTAGAGGAGGAAATTACCATTGGATTGATAACCATTTGGTTAAAGCTACTCGCTACAGAGGTAAATTTACAGATTTAGTAGAAAAAGAAGTTACGATTCAGGTTTTTGACGACGAACACCACGAATAATATTTTCAAACTGTTTGATAGCAATTGAATAGTTTAACATTTAAACATATAAAAAATATGTCAGAAAATTTAGTAGTTCCAACCATGGCAGAAATGTTAGCCCAAGGCAAGAAACCTGAAGTATTATTTTGGGTAGGTTGCTCTGGAAGCTTTGACGACAGAGCCAAGAAAATAACAAAAGCATTTGTTAGGATTCTAAATCGTGCCAAAGTCGATTTTGCCGTTTTAGGAACAGAAGAAAGTTGCACAGGAGATCCAGCAAAGAGAGCAGGAAATGAGTTTCTGTTTCAGATGCAAGCCATGATGAATATAGAAGTTTTGAATGGTTATGAGGTGGGAAAAATTGTGACTGCTTGTCCACATTGTTTCAATACGCTTAAGAATGAATATCCTGAATTAGGCGGAAAATATGACGTGATGCACCACACCCAGTTTTTAAAGTCTTTATTGGATGATGGCCGTTTGACTATTGAAGGTGGTCAATTTAAAGGAAAACGTATTACTTTTCATGACCCTTGTTATTTAGGAAGAGCTAATAATGTGTATGAAGCTCCAAGAGATTTGATTCAAAAATTAGATGTAGAATTGGTTGAAATGAAGCGTTCTCGTGCCAACGGTCTTTGTTGTGGAGCTGGAGGTGCTCAAATGTTTAAAGATGCTGAACCAGGCAATAAAGAAGTAAACATTGAACGTACAGAAGATGCAATGGCAACTAAACCAGATATTATTGCTGCTGGTTGTCCATTTTGTAACACCATGATGACTGATGGTGTAAAAAATAAAGAAAAAGAAGAGTCAGTTAAAGTATTAGATATTGCAGAGTTAATTGCCAATGCACAAGATTTGTAAGATGAAGAAAATAGTATTCATATTGTTTTTAACCAATTTTTCTTTTGCTCAGGTAAATTCAAAAGAAGAGGTGATTGATTTGCTTTCTAATCAAACATGTGATTGTTTGAACACCAAAGACTTAACGGAAACAAATTTAGAACTTACCCTAGGTGTTTGTATCATACAGTCTATTCAAAAAAACAAAGAAGAGGTAGAAAAGTATTTTGGAAAAAATATCCTTTCTGATGAGGATAATATGACAGAAATAGCTGAATCTATAGGAGTTCAACTAGCTTTAGAATGTTCAAAATTTACCAATTTAATCAGTGATATGACTTATGAAGACGAAGCCATGGATGAAGAGTATTTATCGTATTCTGGAAAAATTATTGCCGTAAACTCAGATCAATTTATGACCTTTAAATTGAAACAAGATTCAGGAAAAATAGTAACTTTTTTGGTCTTAGAAGATTTTGACAATTCTTATTTATTGCTAGATTCAATAATACAACCTACAGAAAAAGTAGAAGTTTCCTACTATGAAGCGACATTATATGATGCTAAAATTAAAAAGTTCGTACCCTATAATGTAGTACTAGACATAATAAAACAATAAAATGTATATACCTTTTGAAGATTTACCAGGTCATTCAAGAATCTGGATTTATCAATCCAATAGAAAATTATCCGATGATGAAGTACTAGCAATAACTGATGCTACGCATCAATTTGTGGAGAACTGGGCAGCTCATGGTCATTCTTTAGAAGCTTCATTTGTTATAAAATACAATCGATTTATAATATTAGCCGTTAATCAAGAAGTTCAATCAGCTACAGGTTGTTCTATAGATAGTTCTGTTCAATTTATACAAGGTTTAGAAGCTAAATATGAAATTGATTTATTAGATAAAATGAATGTTACCTACAAAACAGGCGAATTCATAACATTTAAAACACTTCTAGAGTTTAAACAATTGGCTAAAAATAAAGCTGTTTCAGAAAACACTATAGTTTTCAATAATTTAGTTAATACTGTCGAAGAATGGCAAGATTTTTGGGAAGTTCCTGCTAGTGAGAGCTGGCACAGTCGGTTTTTCTAAAAAAAATCACTCATTCAATCATCATTATTCGCTTACTTTATGATGATTTTTTTAATTTATAGATATGCTAAAATATAATTTATTCTTTTTATTTATACTGGTTTCATTTTTGAATTATGAAAAACCAATTTCCTTTTCCAAAGTTGAAAGAACAGCTATTGATGATGTATATGAAGAACAGCGATGGATAGACAGCATCTATAAGAAAATGACTTTTGAAGAAAAAGTAGGGCAGTTGTTTATGGTAGCAGCTTATTCCAACAAAGATGAGGCACATTATAAAAGTATAGATAAATTAGTAACCGATTATAAAATTGGAGGTTTAATATTTTTTCAGGGCGGACCAGTTCGTCAAGCAATACTGACCAATCGTTATCAAAGTAAATCCAAACTACCATTACTTGTAGGTATTGACGCCGAATGGGGAATGAGTATGCGTTTAGATTCTACTTATAAATATCCTTGGAACATGACACTTGGAGCCATTAAAGACAACACTTTAATAGAAAAAATGGGAGAACAAATGGCTGAACAGTCAAAGCGTTTGGGCATCAATTTTACATTTTCACCAGTAGTAGATATCAATACAAATCCTGATAACCCAATTATAGGTAATCGCTCCTTTGGAGAAACTAGAGAAATTGTAACAGAAAAAGCTTTGGCCTATATGAATGGTCTTCAAAATAATGGTATATATGCTACAGCAAAACATTTCCCTGGTCATGGCGATACTGCATCAGACTCACATAACATTTTGCCTACCATAGCTTTCTCCAAGCAACGTATTGACAGTGTTGAAATATATCCTTACAAGAAACTAATCGAAAAAGGGCTATCAAGTGTAATGGTCGCTCATCTGAATGTACCAAGTATAGAGCCTGAAACTAATTTGCCTTCATCACTCTCCAAAAAAGTCATCACCGATTTTTTGAAAAATGAATTGAAGTTCGAAGGTTTAATTTTTACGGATGCACTTAACATGAAGGGAGCTAGTAATTTTAAGCAACCAGGAGATATTGATTTGGCTGCTTTTCTAGCAGGAAATGATGTACTCCTTTTTGCTGAAGATGTTCCCAAAGCTGTAGCAAAATTTAAAGAAGCCTTTAAAAAGAAAATATTCACTGAAAAGCGTTTGGCTCATTCCGTAAAAAAAATATTGAAATATAAATTTAAGGCTGGATTAAAAAATTATAAGCCTATTGAGCTGAATAATTTGCAAAAAGATTTAAACAAAGAGGAATATGATGCTTTGAATGAAAAATTGTTTGAACATGCCATAACAACACTTCAAAATAAAGATGAGATTATTCCAATTTCTTCCCTAAAAAATGAAAAAATTGCTTACGTAAAGATTGGAGATGATTTCAATGATGTGTTCATTAATTCATTAAATGAATATACAGAAGTTACAGCCATAAAAGGGAATACTATTGAAGAAGTATTGGCTCAATTGCAGGATTACACTAAAGTTATCATCGGTTTTCATAAAGCAGATAACATTTGGCGAAAAAACAATCCCACTTCTGACGAAATCAGATGGATGAATTCTATATCTAAACAGAAGAAAACAATTTTAACTTTTTTCACAAGACCCTATTCATTGCCATCCACTTTAGATTACACAACTCTTGAGGGAATTATAATGGCTTATCAGAATAATGCTTTTACCCAAAAAATTGTACCAGATATTATTTTTGGTTCCACCGCTTCAAAAGGTAGAATACCCGTTTCTATCAATACAATTTTCGGTGTGAATTCAGGTTTAGACACAAAAGACATTAAGAGATTGGGGTTTGATGTTCCAGAAAATCAAGGAATTGACGGAGATAATTTATCTAAAATTGATTCCATTATGAAGATGGCTATAGCTCAAAAAATGACTCCAGGAGCACAAATTGTAATCGCCAGAAGAGGAAAAGTAGTTTATCAAAAGTCATTTGGTTATCACACTTATACCAACGACATACCTGTAAAGGACGTTGATTTGTATGATGTAGCCTCTTTGACTAAAATATTGGCTACTTTGCCCAGTTTAATGCAAGTTTATGACAAAGGACAAATTGCATTAAATGATAAATTGGGTGATATGCTGCCTGTTTTTAAAGGTTCAAATAAGGAAGAAGCTACATTGTTAGACATGTTGACACATCAAGCTAGATTTCAACCATGGGAAGCTTTTTATTTAAAAACTTTGGACGAAAATAAACGTCCAAATCCTAAATATTATCGCACAGTTTCATCAAAAGATTTTCCTTACAAGGTAGCTGAGAGTTTATACCTGAGGAAAGATTTAAACGACACTATAATTAATGCCATTGTCAAAAGTAAATTATTACCCACCAAACAATACAAATACAGTGATTTTTCTTTTATTTTATTAAAAGAATATTTGGAACTTAAAACCCAGAAAAAGTTAGATGTTTTGGCTAATGAAAATTTTTATTCCCTCATGGGAATGAATCATACAACATACAAACCTTTAGATAAATTTCCGTTACATCAAATAGTACCTACTGAAGAAGACAAGTATTATAGATATCAAACTATTCATGGTAATGTGCATGATATGGCTGCTGCCATGCAAGGTGGAGTTTCAGGGCATGCCGGTTTATTTTCAAATGCTTTGGATGTGGCTAAAATGATGCAAATGTATTTGCAAAATGGTGTTTATGGAAATAATAGGTTTTTCTCAGAAAGAACCATGAATGCCTTCAATACGTGCTATTATTGTGAAGAAGATAATAGAAGAGGTGCAGGATTTGACAAGCCACAGTTGGGAACAGCTGGACCAACATGTGGTTGTGTTTCCATGATGAGTTTTGGACATACGGGTTTTACTGGAACCATGGCATGGGCAGATCCTGAAAAAGAAATTGTTTATGTATTTTTATCCAATAGAACTTATCCTGATTCTAATGCCTCAAATCGTTTGTCAAAAGCTAATGTTAGAGAGAATATTCAAAAAATTATTTATGAAAGTATAAGAGACTAATTTTTTATAAATTTACACTTTAAAAGTGAATCTTAAATTCTTAAAATATCCTGAAAATGACTTCAAAAGCAACATCACCTGAACAATATATTCAAGAATTACCAGAAGATAGAGTAGAAGCTATCACAAAACTTCGCAAAGTAATTAATGAAAATTTACCAGAAGGTTTTAAAGAAGTCATGAGTTATGGTATGATTGGATATGTTGTGCCTCATTCAATTTATCCAGCGGGTTATCATTGTTCTCCTAATTTACCTTTGCCTTTCATGAGTTTTGCTTCTCAAAAAAACAGCATCAACTTTTATCATATGGGGATTTATGCACAGCCAGAATTGTTAAACTGGTTTACAGCTGAATATCCAAAATATACCAATGTTAAATTAGACATGGGAAAAAGTTGTGTCCGTTTTAAAAAGAGTGAGCATATACCCTTTGAATTGATTGGGAAATTAGTACAAAAAATGTCGGTTAGCGATTGGATCAATTGTTATGAAGCTAACTTAAAAAGATAATTTAACAAACTTTTACTTTATCCTCTTTTTAATAATTGTATTTTTATAGCAAATATTTTATTGCATGAAAATAGCCATTGTTTGTTACCCAACCTTTGGAGGTAGTGGAGTTGTAGCTACCGAATTAGGTCTAGAACTAGCCAAAAGAGGTCATGAAATACATTTTATAACCTACAGCCAACCAGTTCGTTTAGCCCTTTTAAATAGTAATTTGCATTATCATGAAGTTCACGTTCCAGAATATCCTTTATTTCACTATCAGCCCTATGAGTTAGCATTATCTAGCAAGTTAGTAGATATGGTTAAATTATATGGAATCGATGTGCTACATGTTCATTATGCCATTCCTCATGCTTATGCTGGATATATGGCAAAAAAAATGTTAGAAGATGAAGGCATAAGAATACCTATGATCACTACACTTCATGGAACAGATATCACTTTGGTTGGCAATCACCCTTTCTATAAACCAGCAGTTAGTTTTAGTATCAATAAATCGGATATGGTTACCAGTGTATCCAAAAGTTTGAAAGACGATACCTATCGACTCTTTGATATCAAAAAAGAAATTGTTGTAATTCCTAATTTCATTGAACCAAACAAGTCAGCCTCTGATGAAGTAAAAAAATGCGATAGAAACATGATGGCTCAGCAGCATGAAAAAATTGTGACTCATATTTCAAATTTTAGAAAGGTTAAGCGTATCGATGATATTGTTAAGATTTTCTATGCTATCCAAAAAGAAGTTCCCTCTAAATTGATGATGGTTGGTGAAGGTCCTGAAAAGCAAATGGCAGAAGATTTATGCCACTCATTAGGTATTCAAGATAAAGTTATCTTTTTTGGCAATAGTTCAGAGATTGATAAAATTTTATGTTATTCGGATTTATTCTTATTGCCCTCAGAAACAGAAAGTTTTGGACTTGCAGCATTAGAAGCCATGGCTTGCGGAGTTCCCGTTATTTCCAGTAATTCTGGAGGATTGCCAGAAGTTAATATTGACGGTTATTCCGGTTATTTAAGCCCTGTGGGAGATGTGGATTCTATGAGTAGAAATGCTATTTCTATTTTAAGTGATGAAACCAAGTTGAAACAATTTAAATCAAATGCTAAAGAAGTTTCTTCCCGATTCGATATTTTACAGATTGTTCCTATGTATGAGAAAATATACCAAGAAGCAATATCAATTTATCAACAAAAAGTTTGATCCAAAAAAAACCACTCCGCAGAGTGGTTTTTTTTGTAATATATACATGTATTAAAATCTGTATCTAATTCCCAAAGCGATATCTGGTCCAAAATTATCACTTCTATAATCATCAGAATTGAAATATAGTTCAGGTCTTAAATCTAATGACAATTGAATTGGAGCTTCTTCAAAGTTGTACTCAATACCAATATCTCCTGCTGCAAATAAGAAAGTTCCACTATCTTCAAATCTGTCATTTCCAATTCTTCTGTCATAACTCCAACTGCCAATTCCACCACCAACACCAGCATACCAATTGAATCCTCCTTCAATATTCCATACCCATTGGTATAAACCAGTCAATTTAAATGCATCTACATCATTACTATTTCTCCAACCTAAATCAAGCTCTAAACGATTGTTATCGCCTAAACCTCTTTGATAAGATAATTCACCACCAAAACCATCATTATCACCTAATCTTAAACCTAATGCATTTTTAGAAATGTCTTGTGCTTGACCGCTAATTGCTAAACCTAATAGCATTAAAGCTGATAAAAATACTTTTTTCATGTTTTAAAATTTATAATTTATACTGCAAATATAGTTGTTTTTGTTAAAGTTGATTTACAGAATATGCTTTTAAGATTATAAAATTCACATAATCGATGTATTACTCAATTTACAAGATAAACGTCCAAAAACTCCTCTTGCGTTTGACTGCCAGATTGAGGAATGGGCAGAGTAATGTTAAAGCTAGATAAATCAATTAAATTATAATTAATTTGGGTGTTATTATACACCAAACCGATATTCTTACTGTAATATTGAATAGAAACTAAGACATCTTGGGCGTTCATAATTGGTACGGAAAAACCAGAGAAAACAGTCGAAATTTTTAAATTCAAAATCACTTTTGTTTTTGTAATGTCATTGTAAGTAGTTCCATTTGAATTTAAAGAACTTTGTGATCCATCAGCAATAGATTTCAAAACATATTCAAAGGTTAAAGGATATCCATTAATGGTCTGTTCAAAAGATCCATTAACGATACTTAATTCTTCTCCTACAGGAGCAGTTTCTTTTAAAATAATAAAATCTGATACCGAGAAAGATAGTGGAGTAGGTAATCCTGCAGAGAAGTTTACAGCTCCAGAGATTCTGATTTTATTGCCATCAATTCGCAAACCATTATCTTTTAAAGTTCCAGAGAAAAATCCGTTGGCAAAACCTAAGGTTTTCATTTTTTTAAAAGTAATATTACTTATGATGGTATCATTACCTGTATATACAGAATCTCTAGCAAAAGATTCAGGAGTATTAGTTGTAGCATGATTAAAAACATCATAAGTCCAATAATTGTTGGATGTTAAAGGGAAAGAAGTTGCTGGTAAGCCGTTATCTTCAGTTGCAGCATCATCTGAACTGCATGATAAATAAAAAAAAGATAGACCTAGAAAAAGAATTAATTTTGATTTCATTGAGATATTTTTTGCTAATATAATAAAAATAAGTTCATTCAAAAATAATCATATTAGCGGTATAAATTTTATATTTGTTATTTAATTTGAAACTATGTCAGGAAACACTTTTGGAAAAATATTTAAGGTAACCACTTTTGGAGAATCACACGGAGAAGCCATTGGAGGCATTATAGATGGATGTCCAGCAGGAATAAAGCTTGATTTTAATGCTGTTAGAAGTGAAATGCAGCGAAGAAAACCGGGACAATCAGCCATAGTTACTCAAAGAAAAGAAGAAGACGAAGTACAATTTTTATCAGGAATTTTTGAAGGAAAAACAACGGGAACCCCAATTGGTTTTATAATTCCAAACACCAATCAAAAATCAAAAGATTATTCAGAGATAAAAGATACTTATCGTCCCAGTCATGCTGATTATGTTTATGAGAAAAAATATGGCATAAGAGACTATCGAGGAGGAGGAAGGAGTTCTGCAAGAGAAACAGCAAGTAGAGTAGTAGCAGGTGCCATAGCCAAACAAATTATTCCAGCGATTGAAATTACAGCTTTTGTATCGTCAGTTGGAGATATATTTATTGATAAACCGTATCAAGAGTTAGATTTTTCAAAAATAGAGAGCAATGCTGTTCGTTGTCCAGATGAAGCCACGGCTATAAGAATGGAAAACTACATCAAAGAAATAAAAAAGCAAGGCGACTCTGTGGGTGGAACTATACTATGTATAATAAAAAACGTACCAATAGGTTTAGGTGAACCAGTATTTGACAAGTTACACGCTGATTTAGGAAAAGCCATGTTATCTATAAATGCCGTTAAAGGAATTGAGTTTGGCAGTGGATTTTGTGGCGCTAAAATGAAAGGAAGTGAGCACAACGATTTGTACAATGAAGACGGAACCACCAAAACTAATTTATCAGGAGGCATCCAAGGCGGTATCAGTAATGGTATGGATATTTATTTTAGAATAGCATTTAAACCAGTTGCAACTTTACTTCAAAAACAAGAAGTTTTAACAAATTCTAATGAAATTATCGAACAACAAGGAAAAGGCAGACATGATCCTTGTGTATTACCAAGAGCTGTGCCTATAGTAGAAGCTATGGCAGCTTTAGTTGTTGCTGATAATTATTTGCTTGCTAAAATGTACACTTAGTGAATAAAGAAAACAACTTGTTTTATTCGTCTTCTTTTTTCTTCTTATCTGTACGCATCAATAAATAGACACCTCCAACAAGACCCAATACTACCATACTAAACATAATAATCATCATAAAAGCTCCGTTGTTCCATGAATACAAGGGTAAAATATAATTTCTCATTTTGTGTTAATTGTTTTATGAAACAAAAATATTGGAAGTAGAGATTTTATCACATGATAAATGTCATATGTTAAATTTTTTGTTTTTATTTTTTTTATAGTTAAAAGCATTAGGTGTAAAGTTTATTTTTTTTAATTTTGTTACTTAATTAATCAAATTAACTATTATGAAAAAACTATTACTTTCTTTATCTTTTGTAGCTTTATCATTCTCAATGAATGCGCAAGTTTTACAAAGTGAAAATTTTAACACATTGACAATTGGTAATGTGGGTACAGATATAACTGGTGCTACAGATGGTCAAGGTGGTTGGAGAACATTCTCAACAAATGGTACTGCTCCTACAACTACAACTAATGCAGGAAATGCTAATTATCAAATTGTGGTTAATGGTAATGTTACTACAAATGGTCTTAGAATTGAAGGGCCAAATGGTGACAAAGGTGGACAGTTTATGTGGAAAGAAGGTTTTGCGGCATCATGGGCAACAAGAACTTCTGGAAATAATAATGTTGAAGTGCAGTATGATTTTTTTACTGGACCAGTAACAACAAGTACAGCTCAAGTTGGAATGAGATTGTATGGAGCTGACGGAACAAACTCTAGAACTTTAAATGGATATGTATATAACATGAATACGAGAGTTTTACAAGGAGTAGCATATCTTAATAACGCAGGAACTCTTGGGACTTACTTAGTTACATTACAGACTGGTGGTGTAATACTTGATCCTAATACTTGGTACACTGTTGCCTTTGGTTATAATACTACTACAGGTCAACCATATTGGAGATATAATACAACCACAACTTCGGGTTCTGTTGCCTCTGCTGCTTGGACTGGGCCATTTTCTCCTGAGGAAGTAGATTTTGTTCATGTTGTACCAGCGTCTAATACACTTGTAGCTCCTGTGATATTCGACAATTTATTTGTAAGAGCTAGTGCTACAGACTCTCTATTAGGAACTGACGAGTTTGCTACAATAAGCGAGGAAGTAATTTCAGTTTATCCAAACCCATCAAAAGATGTTATCAATGTTAACAGTTCAATCAATTCATTCAACTCTATTTCTATTGTTGATTTAAACGGAAGAGTTGTTAAAAATGTAAATTTTGACGGCGTTACTGAAGCTCAAATTAATATTTCTGATTTAGCAAGTGGCGTTTATGTTATGAACGTTATCTCTGAAAAAGAAACATTCTCAAAGAAAATTGTAAAAGAATAATACTTTCTATATTCACTCAAAAAGCCGATACTTTAATTTGTATCGGCTTTTTTTATAAAAATTTATTCAAAGTCTCTTTAGTAGGAATCATACATTGATCTTTTTTGCCATACCACTTGTATCGGTTTTTGGCTATATAATCATAAATACTGTCTCCTAATTTGGTTGGAAAATATTCAAACAGACTTAATAAATTATAAATTCCACCCATATCTTTAGCAATTTTCAAAGCCGCTTGAGATTTATAATAATAAGCACTTCCTGGGATATATAAAATAATGGAATCGGTTTTGGTACGATCAATTCCAATATGTTTTACTATTTTTTCACCTAAATCAGATTGTAAAGGCACAAATCGAAAAACATCATTTATATCTTTTTTAATAATTAATTGAACAGATGTATCACACAAATTGCAAACACCATCAAAAAGTATGATTTTTTTATCTTTTGGTAAATCTTCTAGGGTTTTTATTTGATTCATTTTTTTTTTAATTCTACAATTTACAATCGTTAATCTTCAATCTAAACAGGTTGCACATATTCTAATTCACTTAAACTAACTTTTGAAGTGAAAATACCATAATTGACAGTTGCTTTTGTCTTTTCAATACTATCAATGGTTCCAATTGCTTTGCCATCTCTCATGCGAACCCTATCACCAACCTTTAAAATTACTTGTGGTTTGGTTTCTTCTTCTAATTTGGCTTTGATTTTCTTTTCCTTTTTCTCTTTTCTTATTTTCTCAACCTTTACTTCGACTTCTTTGATAATTTCTTTTTTTACAATTTCAGCTGCCTTTTTCTCTTTAGCAGTAGCTTTTTTTCGTTTCGAGTTTTCTATTTCTACTAATTTTAAGAAGTCGCCAATAAGTGTCTTTTTATCTTTGTTGTTAAAATACTTCTCGGCAATATCATCAATTTTTTGCCCCATGTAAATCAAACGTTGATTGGCATCATATAATTCTTGATAGCGTTCTAGTTTGTCTTGAAGTTTAGTATTAATACCTTCCATTTTCTTGCTTTCTTCGCGAGCTTTGGTTTCCTCTTCCTTTAAAATGTTTGAAGTCTTTTCCAACTTAGAACGCTCTTTTTGAAGAGTAGCGATAGTTTTATCAAAACGAACTTTACCTTTTTCAATTTTCTTTTTGGCACGATTAATCAATCCAAATGGGATGCCGTTTTTCTGAGCTACTTCAAAAGTAAAGGAACTTCCGGCTTGACCTAAATGCAATTTATACATGGGTTCAAGCGATTTTTCATCAAAAAGCATATTGGCATTTGTTGCATAAGGAAGTTCGTTAGCTAATATCTTTAAATTGGTATAATGCGTTGTGATGATTCCAAAAGCTTCTCTATGATAGAATTCTTCTAAAAATGTTTCTGCCAAAGCACCTCCTAATTCTGGGTCAGAACCTGTTCCAAACTCATCAATTAAAAAAAGTGTCTTCGCATTACATTTCTTTAAAAAGTAATTCATGTTTTTTAAACGATAACTGTATGTACTTAAATGATTTTCAATGGATTGATTATCTCCTATGTCAGTTAAGATCCTATCAAATAAAAAGGTTTTACTTCTTTCGTGAACAGGAATTAATATACCACTTTGCAACATCAATTGTAACAAGCCGATGGTTTTTAAGGAAATCGTTTTTCCACCAGCATTTGGACCAGAAATTACTATAATGCGATTGGTATCTTCTAATTCTATAGTTTGAGGATAGGTAACTTGATTTTTTTCTTTATTGTTCAGATATAAAATTGGGTGATAAGCCTCTCTAAAAAACAAGTGTTTTTCTGCTGTAATTTCAGGTAGAATGGCATTCAGTTTATAAGCATATTTGGCTTTAGCTGCAATTACATCAATGTCACTAAGAAAGTCTTGGTATTGGAATAATAAATCGACAAAAGGTCGAATTTCATAACTTAATTTCTTTAAAATACGTTGGATTTCTTCTCGTTCTTCATAAGCTAAATTGCTTAATTCTCTGGAGTATCTCAAGGTAGCTTCTGGTTCGATGTAAGCAATACTTCCTGTTTTCGAACTTCCTAAAATGGAGCCTTTGACTTTTTTGCGATACATGGCTAAAACGGCTAAAACTCTGCGGTTTTCAACTACTGTTTCACGAATATCATCCAAGTAACCTAGCGAATTATATTGGCTCAAAGCCAAACCAAAACTCTGATTCACTTTACCTCGAACCAAGTTAATATCACGGCGAATATTTATTAAATCAGGTGATGCATTGTCTTTAATTTCTCCATATTTATCAACTACTTCATCAATTTTTTGTATGATAAATTTGGTGTATTCAATTTGAGATGCTTTTTGATTTAACTTTGGATAATAGTCTTCAAATTTTTGAAAGAATTTTATTAAAAAGTTAGTTGTTTCGGAAAGATGTGCTATTTTTCTAAAAGTTGCTACTTCTAAGAAACTATCTTCAATTTGTAAAAACTTTATATCTTTTGTCAGATTTTCAAAACCGTGATTAGGAATGGTATTGTTGTTGCTAAAAGAAGCTACATATTCTGAAGTTTGCCATAAACTATCCATCAAAGTTTCTTTATCTTTGAAAGGTGTAATTTGCAATGCTTTTTGCTTACCGATTTCGGTGTTGCATTTTTCGGAAATAGTTTCCAAAACGGTTGTAAATTCTAAATCTTGAAGGGTTTTATCGGTAATTGATATCATAGTTTATTTACAAAATTCAAAGTTACAAAGTTTCAAATGTAATTTAATCTAAAATTCATATTTTTGGTAAAATTTAAGGTATGTTAATCGATATTTCTATTTCTTGGCAAGAAAAGCTCCAAAATGAGTTTGATAAAACCTATTTTAAGGAACTAATGGCTCAAATTGAACAAGAATATCAAGACCATATTTGTTTTCCACCAAAAGAGTTGATTTTTAATGCTTTCAATTCATGTGGTTTTGAAGATGTAAAAGTTGTTATCATCGGTCAAGATCCTTATCACGGTGAAGGTGAAGCCAATGGTTTGTGTTTTTCAGTAAATAATGAGGTGAAAATTCCACCTTCATTACGAAATATTTATCGAGAAATCGCTACTGATTTAGATTCAATATTTATGCCTACCAATGGAAACTTACAACATTGGGCTGATCAAGGTGTTTTATTATTGAATGCCTCATTAACCGTTCGAAAAGATAGTCCAAATAGTCACAAACATTTGAAATGGAATGTTTTTACCGATGAAGTAATTCGATTGATTTCAGCTGGAAAAGAGCAGGTTGTTTTTTTACTTTGGGGAAGTTTTGCACAAAAGAAAGGAGCTAAAATTGATAAGACAAAACACTTAGTTTTGGAAAGTGGACATCCATCTCCTATGAGTGCCAATCAAGGGAAATGGTTTGGGAACAAACATTTTAGCCAAACGAACGAATATTTAGAAAAAATAGGTAAGAAGCCAATTAAGTGGTTTTGAATATTATTTAGCCATCATAGTTTAAATCAATTTAACAATCTAAAACCAAATGAAAAAACTTATAATTAATAAGTTACTCCAAAGTTAATTGTCCAAGAATTTCTTCACTCATAAATGGTCCTCCAGGATATTTGGCTGTGTAATCTAAATTTAACCAATACTGTCCTCTTTCATCAAAATGATAATGAATTTGTTTGCCTGAACTTTCTTTAACAAATAAATTATCTTTAATCAATAATATGGCTAATTCTAAATCAGCTTTGTTACCAATTAGCATTTCAGGATAAATATGTCCACCTGTATGAATTAAACGTGGTGTGCCTCCAATGGCTCTTATGCAGGCAGCCATTAAAATGGCATGGTCATCACAATCTCCTGAAAAATGTTGCAACGACTCGCTAGCAGTTGCAATGTATTCTCTTCCAACAGGATCATTGACATAGTTCCAGCGGTTTTTAATTTCTTTGAAGACAGCAAAACACTGTACCATTTTTCGATTTTTTTCATTGGTTTTGAAATCAGAAAAATGTTTTGTTGTAGCATACAACGCGAAGTTTCTCACTTTGGGATTAGTAAATTCAACAGCAGCAATTACTTTTGATTTGTTGGGAAAAGGCAATAATTTTGAGATTATTATGTCTTGTGGGTTTGGATTATTCTGCATGGCAAATAGCATTGCTCTATAGTCTTCAAATACCCTATTAAAACCATAATTTCCTATAAGTGTGCCGTAAATTAAAAAAAATAGATAAATGAAAATACTTATTAAGGTAACTCTTCTCAAAAACCTTAATACCAATTGAATAAGGGTTATTAAAATTAGAAAAATTAATATTCTATCCAATTGTAATGGCCATTCCAAATCAATTAAATTTTGATGTAAAATCATGAATAAGGGAATGGCAACTAGAACATTTAAAACAAAAATAATAATGGAATCCCACGGTTTTTTGACGTGTAAGTAGGGTTCTATTTTAGTATAATATTGTTTTATTTTTTCCAACATAATCTTCTAAAAGGTAAAGCTACAACGCTTTTACCATTTCAGCAAAAGTACCTTTTTTATCTATAATTTTGAGGTCAAAGAGTTGATTTTGAATTTTGTTTAACACTTTTTCATCTAAATTCTTTTGAGACCATTCTGTTAATGTTAGCCATTCCTGGATATCCTCAATTTTTTGGTTGTATTTGGAAGCTAAAGTTCTATCCATACTTGGAATCATTTTGAATTCTTCAGTAGTTATGTTGATGATTTCAAGAATTTGTGCAATGGTGTTGGGATGCTTTTTTAAAACTTCATTTCGAACAGCAATAACAAAGCAAGGCCAAGGAGTTGGACAATCTGCAATTCTTCTAAAAATTCCTTTATCAACTAGTGGTTTTGTCATGAAACGTTCCCACATGAAGTAATCTGCTTTTCCTTCACTTAAAGCTTCCACAGCTCCATCAATGGTGTTTACGATCTCAAATTGTAGGGTAGAAGTATCCCAATTTTGATTTTGAGCATTCACAATACTCATCAAATGTGAACCAGAACCCATTCGAGAAATAGCAGGTTTTTTATCTTTTAAATCAGCTAATTTTTTATAGTTTGATTTGGCATCGACATGAATCCCCCAAATTAGTGGACTTTTAACATAAACTTGCACAATTTTACAATCATTTCCAGCATTGATGTCTTTTATGATACCTTCAGTCAGAATTACTGCAATATCTGTTTCTCCATCACGAAGCATTTGGCACATTTTTCCAGTTCCTTCTGGAACGTCAGTCCATTCGAGATTGATGCCAACTTCCTCAAACTCGCCATTTTCGATGCACATGTGCCATGGTAAATTGAAATGTTCGGGTACACCAGCTATTTTTATTGTTTTCATGTAAAGGTTAAAAGTTTATAAGGTTATAAGGTTTAGTTTTTATATGATAAATAATTTTGTCAACTATTAACTGATTACTGAACACTATTTTTCAACTGCCACCATTTCCATGTCACACCTTGTTCATCAGGATAATTTGCAATGAAATTGAAACCTACTTTTTGCAAAACATGATTAGATGCTCCATTTTCAGCATGCGTGTAGGCATTCATTTCTTGAATGTTCATTTGATTGAAACCGTAAGCTAACCAAACTTTTGAGGCTTCTGTGGCATAACCTTTGTTCCAAAATCTTTCATTTAAACGATAGCCGTAATCATAGAAATTAGTGTTCCCGTTTTCTACATGATCATTTACAAATTTGATTCCTGTCCAACCTATTAACTCATTTGTTTCTTTAATTATTGTTGAAAATCTACCAATTTTGTTAGTTGTATATTGACTTCTAACTAAATCAATGTAATTATGAATTTCGTCAATTGTAGTAAAAGGCTTTTGCCAAAGGTATTTGTGAACATTGGGATTAGAATCCATTTCAAACAAGGCTTCGGCATCTTCGTGACGCATTTCTCGCATGATTAATCGTTCGGTTTCTATAATTAAATCCATTTATGCTTTTTTTTGGAACACTGATTAAAGAAATTAGAGAAATTTTAAAAATTATACTAATTTCTTTAATCTGTTTTCTATCTAATTTGTATCTAATTTTTTTTGTAATTTTTTAAGTAACTCTAGTTGTTCCGCTTGGCTTTTGACTAATATTTGAATTTGCTCTTCCAATAATAAATCCACTTTTTGATGCAAGCTTCTTAATTCCAATTCAGCCTTCAAGTTGATTAGATAATCATTTTCACTGCGTTTTCTGTCTTTTTCTTCTTGTCTGTTTTGGCTCATCATGATGATTGGAGCTTGTAATGCAGCGATACATGACAACACTAAGTTCATTAAAATAAAAGGATAGGGATCAAATTTTAATGATTTTATAGCAAGTGTATTGAATAATATCCAAAGAAACAGAATTACTGAAAAAAGAATAATAAATTTCCAACTTCCTCCAAAACTTGCTACTTTATCGGATATCTTTTGTCCTTTTGTCATTACTTCTTCTGGTTGATGTAAAAGGTTGTCAACCATTAGTTTTTCTTCTTCAATAGTTTGCTTCACTATGTTTTGAAGTTTTAATAACTGCTCTTTTTCAGAGTTTAACAGGGTTTTTGATGACTTTTCCATAATATTTTTTTTGGGGAACACTGATTAAAGAAATCATAGAAATCTATATAATTTATTGAGTTTACTTATAAAAAATGATTTTAAAAATTTCTCCAATTTCTTTAATCAGTGTTCCTTCTTTTTTTATTCAGCTAATTTATCTAATGTATAAGCAATCAATGCGTCAACAGCTTTGTAAGGATCTTCACTGAAGTTTCCTGTTGCTCTGTTGGCAATTATGGCATTCAACGATAAACATTCGTGGCCTAATAGCTTTCCTAAACCATAAATGGCAGCAGTTTCCATCTCTAGATTAGTCATCCTAATACCTTTGAAATTAAAGTTGTCCATTTTGTGGTTCAATTCCTTGTCTTGAATCTCTAAACGTAAAACCCTTCCTTGTGGTCCATAAAAGCCACCTGCTGTTCCTGTAAAACCTTTATGCATTTTGTCACTAAAAATTTTATCGGCTAAAGTTTCACTACCTTGAATGACGTATGGTCTTCCTTTTCTTGAATCCCAATTGGTTTGATCGATAAATGCCTCTTCAATGTCTGTTTCTGAAATAGGATCTATTAGATAGGAGCGAAGCATATTATCGAGACCTATGGCATATGCACTCATTACAAAGCTATCTACAGGAATATCAGCTTGTAAAGAACCTGAAGTTCCTATACGAACAATGTTTAAAGAAGTGAGGTTTTTATTTGGTTTACGAGTTTCCAAATCAATGTTTACTAAAGCATCCAACTCGTTCATCACAATATCAATATTATCTGGTCCAATTCCAGTGGATAGTACGGTCAATCTTTTACCTTTGAATCTTCCTGTTTGAGTTTTAAATTCTCTCTTTTGAGTAGAGAATTCAACAGCATCAAAGTGTTTTGTTATTTTCTCTACACGGTTTTGATCACCCACAAAGATAATATCGTGAGCAATATTTTCGGGTTTTAAATTCAAATGGTAAACGCTACCGTCTGGATTTAATATTAGTTCTGAGTTTTGTATCATTTTTTTTATTGTATATGTATAATGTATTTCTGTACACTGTAGAAATTGGTTTTAATTTACAGCATGCTTTTTACAACATACAGAAAATTAACCACCAACACGTTTTGTTTTAAACCCTTTGTCTTGAAGGAATTTCATGATTTTATCGCGATAATCTCCTTGTATAATGATTTCTCCATCCTTGAAGCTACCACCAACAGCAAACTTACTTTTGATTTCTTTGGCTAACAGTTTAAAATCTTCGTCTTCTCCTTCGTAGCCCGATATTATCGTGGTGACTTTTCCTTTTCTTTTTTCGTATTTACAAATCATAGGTTCCTTTTGAACATATAATTCATGGTCTTTTTCCTCAGTAGTTTCTGGTTCGTTAGAAGCTATGTGGTCTGGGAATAGTTTTTTTAGTTGGTCTTCTAGGCTCATTTTTATTTTTTTTTGTACACAGATTTAAAAAAATCAGAGAAATTTATAAAATCTATGTAAAATAATTTTTGGAACACAGATTGAAGAAATTTGAAAAATCTTTATAAATTTTAAATAATTTTATTTGTGTTTTTTTAAATCATTTGTAAATATTTTTCTTATAAATTGAGGGTCTTTTCCAAAATTTAAAATTAACCCTACTTCACATTTCGTTGCTTTTAAGTAATTTAATAATTGGTTCTCGTGTGTTTCAATTAGATATTCGACACATTTTAATTCAACAATTACAGATTCATTAATAATTATATCTGGTATGTATTCTCCGACTATTTCATTTTTATAATAAACATTTATCTTTTTTTTCTGATTCAATGTTATATCCTCTTTTAAGTAATTCTATAAGCATAGCTTTATGGTATACTTTTTCAAGAAACCCAAAGCCAAGTTCATTATAAATATCATAATAAATACCAATAATGGCTTTAGTTAATTCTTGATGTGAGAATATTTTCACTTTTAATTACAATTTAATTTTATAAGAACACAGATTTATAAAATCTGAGAAATCTAAACAATTTAATTTATACTGTTTTTAGAATTACAAAGATTTTTAAAATTTCTACAATTTCTTAAATCTGTGTTCCAAAACCATTAAAAATATAATTTAAACTAAAAAACCAAACCCCAAAACAATTGGAATTTGGAATTTTCAGTATTGGATTTTATCCAGTTATTTTTTAATTAATCCTAATTCAACTAATCTTTCATGCAAGAATTCACCTGCTGTGATATTGTCGTATTTTTTAGGATTTTCAGCATCGATACAATCTTCTAACACATCTAGTTTCATATCGCTTACAGGATGCATGAAGAAAGGAATAGAATATCTTGAGCTTCCCCACAACTCTCTTGGAGGATTTACAACTTGGTGAATAGTTGATTTTAGTTTATTGTTAGTGTGTCTTGATAACATATCACCCACATTAATCATCAACTCATCGGATTCAGCCATAGCATCAATCCAATCACCGTTGTGATTTTGAACTTGTAACCCTTTTCCTTGAGCACCCATTAATAGCGTAATCAAATTGATATCACCATGAGCTGCAGCACGAACGGCACCGTCTTTAGGTTCGTCAGTGATAGGTGGATAGTGGATTGGTCTTAAAATAGAATTACCATCTTTAATGTATTGGTCAAAATAGAATTCATCTAAACCAATGTATAACGCTAAGGCTCTTAAGACATAAATCCCTGTTTTCTCTAACATTTGATAGGCTTCTTTACCTACTTCGTTGAATTTAGGTAATTCAGTCACTTCCACATTGTCAGGATATTCTCCAGCATATTTTGAATCTTTGTCCACATATTGACCAAAGTGCCAAAACTCTTTTAAATCTCCAGCTGAACGACCTTTCGCATGTTCTTTACCGAAGGAAACATAACCGCGTTGCCCTCCAATGCCTGGAATTTCATATTTAGCTTTTGTTTCTAAAGGCAAGTTGAAGAAATTTCTAACTTCACCATATAGACTTTCTACCAATTGGTCATCTAAGAAATGACCTTTTAGGGCTACGAAACCAATTTCTTCGTAGGCTTTTCCGATTTCATTTACAAATTTTTGTTTACGTGCCGGATTATCCGACAGGAAATCACGTAAGTCAACACTAGGAATTTTTTGCATTGTATTACTTTTTGTTACTAACTTACAATAGGATCAAGTACCTATCTTAAACAAAAGTAAGCATAATTTTGAATTATTAGTAACGGTTATAATTTTTTAAAATAAAAATATAACATTTTAAGTCAAATCTGTTATTTTTAGTACATTTGAACCTTGAAAAATTAATTTAAAAAACATGAATTTCGATAGAAAAGAGTTATCCAATGCAACTTTAGTTTCGCTATATAAAAGATTACTTAAGCCAAGACTCATAGAAGAAAAAATGTTAATTCTTTTGCGTCAAGGAAAAGTATCTAAATGGTTTTCTGGAATAGGACAAGAAGCGATTTCGGTAGGAATTACAGCTGCTTTAGATCAAGATGAATATATTTTACCGATGCACCGCAATTTAGGGGTTTTTACAGGAAGAGATATCCCATTACATCGTTTGTTTT
>CAZXPF010000018.1:0-75449 GCA_964643105.1 uncultured Flavobacterium sp.
GAACAAGTCAACAAGATTAATCTTGTTTCTCCTGAAGGCATTTTAATTGTAGCATATTTTCCATCTCTTGCCATCAATTGAGCGAAAGTACCTGCCGAACGAGCAATAACTGCTCCTTGACCTGGTCTTAATTCAATACATGATATCACTGTTCCTAGAGGAATTTTACTTAAAAGTAAAGTATTTCCAATTTCTGGAGATGCATCTGGACCTGAAACTACCGTTTGCCCAACCTGTAAACCATTTTGAGCAATTACATAAGTTTTTTCTCCATCAACATAAGCAAGCAATGAAATGAATGCTGAACGATTTGGATCGTATTCGATTGTTTTAACTGTAGCAGGAATTCCGTGCTTAGTTCTTTTAAAATCAATCATACGATATTTTTGCTTATGACCACCACCTGTATAACGCATGGTCATTTTTCCTTGACTATTTCTACCTCCTGAACGTTTTTTCGGAACTAATAATGCACGTTCCGGCTTATCAGTTGTAATAGTGTCAAAGCTATTCACAACTCTAAATCGCTGTCCTGGGGTAATAGGTTTTAATTTTCTAACTGACATTTTCTTTTATTAGATATTATTATAAAAGTCTATTGCTTCTCCTTCTTTCAGTTGTACAACTGCTTTTTTATAAGCATTTGTTTTACCAACGATTAAACCACTCTTAGTGTATTTAACCGATCTATCAGATCTGTAATTCATTGTGTTAACATTTTCAACAGTAACTCCATAAGAAGCTTCGATAGCATTCTTAATTTGAATTTTGTTTGCTTTTTTGTCAACCACAAAACCAAAACGGTTAAAAATTTCACCGTCTTTTGTCATTTTTTCAGTAATGATAGGTTTAATTATAACATTCATACCTTCTTATTTACTTAAATTAGTTTCAATTTCTTCTAACGAACTCTCCATTAAGACTAATTTATTGGTATTTAAAATACCGTAAGTGCTTAATTCTGAAGTAGTTATAACGCTAGACGCTTTTAAATTGCGTGACGACAAATATACATTTTTATTTGACTCACCCAACACGAATAGTGATTTTTTATTATCTAACCCTAAAGCTTTCAAAACGTTAATGAAATTTTTAGTGTTTGGAGTTTCAAAATTGAAATCTTCAACTACCACTAAATTTTCTTCTTTTGCTTTGATTGAGAAGGCAGATTTTCTAGCTAAACGCTTTAAAGATTTATTCAATTTGAATGAATAACTTCTTGGTCTAGGTCCAAAAACCGTTCCTCCACCTTTAAACAATGGGTTTTTAGCACTACCAGCTCTGGCAGTTCCTGTTCCTTTTTGTTTTTTAATCTTACGAGTACTTCCCGCAACTTCAGCTCTTTCTTTAGCTTTGTGCGTTCCTTGTCTTTGATTAGCTAAATATTGCTTAACATCAAGGTATACAGCGTGATTATTTGGTTCAATTGCGAATACTGAATCAGAAAGTTGTACTTTTCTCCCAGTTTCTTTTCCGTTTACATCTAATACTTTTACTTCCATTACTTCTGAATGATTACGTAAGAGTTTTTATGTCCTGGCACACATCCTTTTACCACTAAAAGGTTTTTGTCAGCTACAACTTTTAAAACTCTAAGATTTTGAACTGTTACGTTATCTGTTCCCATTCTTCCAGCCATACGCATTCCTTTGAATACTCTAGATGGATAAGAAGAAGCTCCTACAGAACCTGGCGCTCTTAAACGGTTATGTTGACCATGAGTTGCCTGTCCAACACCACCAAATCCGTGACGTTTAACAACTCCTTGAAAACCCTTACCTTTAGATACACCTTGTACATCTACAAATTCTCCTTCTGTGAATAAATCCACACTCAACACATCACCTAAGTTGTGTTTTTCTTCAAAATACTTGAATTCAACGACTTTCTTCTTAACATCTGTTCCTGCCTTCTTGAAGTGACCTTCTTCAGCTTTAATAGAGTGTTTGTCAGTTTTGTCATCGAAACCAAGTTGAAGAGCTTCATACCCGTCAACCTCTAAGGTTCTGACTTGGGTAACTACACATGGCCCAGCCTCAATAACAGTACAAGGAATGTTTTTCCCGTTCTCATCAAAGATGCTAGTCATGCCAATTTTTCTTCCGATTAACCCAGACATATTAAACTAATTATTAATTACTATTTAAATTTTGTACACAAAAATATAAATGCACATTTTTTTTCGAGGGTGCAAATATATAAATATTATTTAATTAATACAAAATTAATTACTTAACCATTCTTTATTCAATAATTAAGCAAGAAATAATGTAGTAAAGATTAAAAAAACCGCAGTAAACTAATACTAGCGGTTTTTATTTTTAACTGATCGAACAGTGTTTGAAACTATACTTTAATTTCTACTTCAACACCACTTGGCAATTCTAATTTCATTAGAGCATCGATAGTCTTAGAAGAAGAACTATAAATATCTAATAATCTTTTGTATGAACTTAGTTCAAATTGCTCACGTGATTTTTTGTTTACGTGCGGTGAACGCAACACAGTAAAAATCTTTTTGTGTGTAGGCAAAGGAATTGGTCCAGTTACCACAGCACCTGTACTTTTTACAGTTTTTACAATCTTTTCAGCAGACTTATCTACCAACATGTGATCGTAAGATTTTAATTTTATTCTGATTTTTTGACTCATTTTCTTTAGAATTAAGCGTTACCTTTTGCTTTTTTGATTACCTCTTCTGATATATTAGAAGGTGTTTCTGCATAGTGAGAAAACTCCATTGTAGAAGTCGCTCTACCTGATGATAATGTTCTTAATGTTGTTACATAACCAAACATTTCAGATAAAGGCACATCTGCCTTAATAGTTTTTGCACCATTTCTATCACCCATATCATTTACTTGACCACGACGACGATTTAAGTCACCCACAATATCACCCATGTTTTCTTCTGGGGTAATAACTTCAATTTTCATGATTGGCTCAAGAATTACTGCTCCTGCAGCTTTTGCCACTTCTTTGTAACCTAATTTTGCTGCTAATTCGAACGAAAGAGCATCAGAATCCACAGGGTGGAAAGATCCATCTATTAAAGTAACCCTTAAACTATCCACTGCATAACCTGCTAATGGACCTGTTTTCATAGCTTCACGGAAACCTTTTTCAACTGCTGGAATATACTCTTTTGGTACGTTACCACCTTTAACCTCATTGATAAATTGTAATCCAATTGCTGGCTTACCATCTACATCCTGAGCTGGTTCTAAACGGAAAACGATATCTCCAAATTTACCACGACCTCCAGATTGCTTTTTATATACTTCTCTATGTTGAGCTGCCTTAGTGAAAGCTTCTTTGTATTCAACTTGAGGCTCACCTTGGTTTACTTCAACTTTGAATTCACGTTTCATACGATCTACAAGGATATCTAAGTGTAACTCACCCATTCCTGAGATAATTGTTTGACCAGAAGCCTCGTCAGTTCTAACAGTAAATGTTGGATCTTCTTCAGCTAATTTTGCTAAAGCCATACCCATTTTATCAACGTCAGCTTTAGTTTTAGGCTCAATAGCAATACCAATTACTGGATCAGGGAATTTCATTGACTCAAGAATAATAGGGTGTTTTTCATCACACATGGTATCTCCAGTCTTGATATCTTTAAATCCTACTGCAGCTCCAATATCTCCAGCCTCAATAAATTCGATTGGATTTTGTTTGTTAGCATGCATTTGGTAGATACGAGAAATTCTTTCTTTGTTTCCAGAACGTGTATTTAAAATATACGAACCTGCATCTAAACGACCTGAATATGCACGGAAGAAAGCCAAACGACCTACATAAGGATCAGTAGCAATCTTAAACGCTAGAGCAGCAAATGGCTCTTTTGGATCAGGACGACGTAAAATTTTCTTTTGATCTTCTTCTAATAAATCAGCATCATCAGGATGAATTCCTTCAATACCTTCTTTATCTAATGGAGATGGTAAATATTTACAAACTGCATCTAACATGAATTGAACTCCTTTGTTTTTAAAAGAAGAGCCAGCAATCATAGGAATGATAGCCATATCAATCGTAGCAGCACGTAATGCTTTATTAATCTCTTCTTCAGTAATAGAATTTTCATCTTCCATGTACTTATCTAAAAGATTTTCGTCATATGTAGCGATTTCTTCGATAAGGATTGAACGATATTCTTTTACTTCATCCACCATATCAGCTGGAATATCAATGATATCAAAAGTAGCTCCTTGTGTTTCATCATGCCATACAATAGCTTGATTTTTCACCAAGTCAACCACACCTCTGAAATCATTTTCTTCACCAATTGGCAAAGTAATTGCAACTGCATTTGATTTCAACATATCTTTCACTTGCTGACATACCGCTAAGAAATTAGACCCTTGACGGTCCATCTTATTAACAAATCCCATTCTTGGAACTCTATATTGATCTGCTAATCTCCAGTTAGTTTCTGATTGAGGCTCAACACCATCAACAGCACTAAACAAGAAAACCAAACCATCTAATACACGTAAAGAACGGTTTACCTCAACTGTAAAATCAACGTGTCCAGGAGTATCAATAATATTGAAGTGATATGCTTGTGATTCTGGTAAAAGCTTACCTTGTTGTGTAGGAAAATTCCACTCACAAGTTGTAGCAGCAGAAGTAATTGTAATACCTCTTTCTTGCTCTTGTGCCATCCAGTCCATTGTTGCAGCACCATCATGTACTTCACCAATTTTATGTGATTTCCCTGTATAGAATAATATACGCTCCGTTGTTGTTGTTTTACCAGCATCAATGTGAGCAGCAATTCCTATATTTCTTGTATATTTTAAATCTCTTGCCATTTCTTATTTATTAAAATCTGAAGTGAGAGAATGCTTTATTTGCATCTGCCATCTTGTGAGTATCCATTCTTTTCTTAACTGCCGCACCTTCTTCTTTAGCTGCCGCTAAAATTTCTGATGACAATTTAGCCGCCATAGATTTCTCATTTCTTTTTCTAGCATAAAGAATTAACCATTTCATTGCCGTAGAAATTTTTCTATCTGGACGAATTTGCATTGGGATTTGAAATGTTGCTCCACCTACTCTACGACTACGCACTTCTACGTGAGGCATAACGTTCGTTAAAGCATCTTTCCATAATTCTAAAGCTGTCTTTTCTGTATCTCCTTTTTTAGTTTCCACGATATCTAATGCATCATAAAAAACTTTAAAAGCTGTTGATTTCTTACCATCCCACATTAAGTTGTTTACAAAACGCGTTACTAACTGATCGTTAAATTTTGGATCTGGTAAAAGGGGTCTTTTTTTTGCCGCTCTTTTTCTCATGTCTTTTCTTTAAAAATTACTTTTTAGCGTCTTTTGGACGTTTTGCACCATATTTAGATCTTCTTTGTGTTCTACCGCTTACTCCGGCAGTGTCTAAAGCACCACGTACAATGTGGTATCTAACTCCTGGTAAATCTTTTACTCTTCCACCTCTAACTAATACTATCGAGTGCTCTTGTAGATTGTGTCCTTCTCCAGGAATGTAAGCATTCACCTCTTTACCATTTGTTAAACGAACCCTTGCTACTTTACGCATTGCAGAGTTTGGTTTTTTTGGTGTAGTAGTGTAAACACGTGTACATACTCCTCTTCTTTGAGGACAAGAATCTAAAGCAGCCGATTTACTCTTCTTAGTCATTTGGGTTCTCCCTGTTCTTACTAATTGTTGAATTGTTGGCATAATTAAATACTAATTTTTCTTGTGATTTATTAATCCCGCTTTTTTACGGGTTGCAAATGTATGAATATATTTTTACAAAACAAATCTAATTTATTAATTTTCAAAACATTGTTCTAACTGTTTGTGGTTAATTGTTAATTGTTTACGGTTTGAATATTCTAAATTGAAATTAATTTTGTTTTTTTGCGTTAGGGATTACTTCACAGTATTATATTTGTATAATGAGTTCAGTGAACATTGTTTGTAACGGCATCCTTTTTGTTTTTTCTTTAAAAATAAAAAGATATAGTGAAAAGCCCGACCCTTGTGGTAACGCCCGAATTATGAAAAAAATATTCATTTTACTGTTATTCTTTTGTTTTAAATATTCCTTTTCACAACAATTTGAAATGCTTGTGGAAGGAAATTCTGCCATAGAAACAAAAACAATTGATAGTATTGGATATCTTAAAAAACACAAAACTGTAGCATCCATAATTGAAGAACAAAAATCATTGGAACAAAAGCTTCAACAGAAAGGCTACTTCCAAAACAAATTATTGCTACAAACAAAACTTAATGATAGTGCTTTCTATTTTAAATACCACTTAAAAAATCAGGTAAAATTCATTCATATATATATAGGTACAAATTCTACCGAAGAAAAACAACTTTTAAATTTAGAAAGTGATTCTTTAAAACTACCGATTGAAGAAGTTGAAACCTTTATGCAAAACAAAATTGCTTTACTTGAAAAAAAGGGATACTCTTTAGCAAAATTAAAACTATCAGCATACAATCAAATAAATAATTATTTATCCGCTAAATTAATTTTAGATTTAAATAAAAAAAGAACTTTAACCAACATAATAATTGAAGGGTATGATAAATTTCCGTCTGGTATTAAAAAAGCAATACTAAAAAAAGCTTCTCGACTGGATTTTAATCAGGATAACGTTTCTAAAATTTATAAGGATTTTAATGAATTGCGATTTGTGACTCAAACGAAATATCCAGAAATTCTATTCACAAAAGATTCTACCAAGGTTTATGTTTATCTTGAAAAGGCCAAACCCAATAAATTTGATGGTTTTATAGGTTTTGCTAATGACGAAAATTCCAATCTTCGTTTTAATGGTTATTTGGATTTGCAATTGCAGAATATTTTAAATTCTGGTGAAAAGTTAAGTTTGTTTTGGAAAAACGACGGCAAACAGCAATCGAGTTTTAATTTAGGAACCGAGATTCCATACATGTTTAAAAGTCCGTTTGGAATTAAAGCTGATTTACGAATATTCAAACAAGATAGCACTTTTCAAAACACCAAGACAGATTTGAATTTGGGATATTATTTCAAGTACAATTCAAAAGTTTTTCTAGGGTATCAAAAAACTACTTCTGTTGATATTCAAAATGTGAATTCATTTAGCATTAATGATTTTACAAATACTTTTGTTACTTCAACTTTTGATTTCACGGATTTTAATAATGATGATTTTATTTTTCCTGAAAAGACTAGGTTTAACATAAAAGTCGGAACTGGAAACCGAACGATAAGTTCTGAAAAAACCAATCAATTTTTTGGACAAATCAATTTTAGTCATAATTTATATTTGAATGACAAAAACATTATCAATATTAAAAATGAAACTTTCTATTTACAAAGTGATGATTATGTGATTAATGAGTTATATCGTTTTGGAGGCATAAATTCCATTCGTGGATTTAGTGAAAATAGTTTACAAGCCAATGCTTACAGTGGAATTTTAACAGAATATCGCTATATGATGGCTTCAAGTATTTATGTGCATTCGATAATTGATTATGGTTATTTTCAAGATAAAACTTCTAGTTTGAATAATCGTTTGTTAGGCTTAGGTTTTGGTTTTGGACTTTTTACTAAGAACGGTTTGTTTAATTTCATTTATGCCAATGGTTCCACAAAAGAGCAAACAATTAAACTTTCAAACTCCATTGTACACGTAAGTTTTAAGACTTATTTTTAAAATAGATATGCAGACATCAAACATTCTAATAAAAAGACTATTTTTGCCAAATGGAAAGAGATAATCAAATATTTGGAATTCGCGCTATAATTGAAGCAATTCAATCTAAGACAGAAATTGACAAAGTGTTTTTACAAAAAGAGCTTCAAGGTGACTTGATGAAAGATTTGATGAAAGCTATGAAACAGAACAACGTTAATTTCTCTTACGTTCCTGTAGAAAAATTAAACCGTTTGACTACTGGAAATCATCAAGGTGCTGTGGCTACGATTTCTCCTGTTTCTTTTCATGATTTGGAAACTTTAGTGGAAACTGTTTTAGCTAAAGAAAAAACGCCTTTGTTTTTAATTTTAGACCAACTATCAGATGCTCGTAACTTTGGCGCCATAATCAGAACCGCTGAGTGTACTGGTGTTGACGGAATCATTGTTCAAAAACAAGGTTCTGCTCCTGTAAATGGTGACACGGTTAAAACAAGTGCTGGTGCTGTTTTTAATGTGCCAATTTGTAAAGTAGATCATATCAAAGATGCGATTTTTCATTTGCAAGGAAGCGGCATAAAAACCATTGCTGCAACAGAAAAAACAGATCAAAATATTTATGATTTAACCCTAAACGAGCCTTTAGCTATTATAATGGGAAGTGAAGATAGAGGTGTAAATCCATCTGTGTTAAAAATTGTAGATGAAAAAGCAAAATTACCTATGTATGGAACTATTGAATCATTAAATGTTTCGGTGGCTTGTGGTGCTTTTTTGTATGAGGTTGTTAGGCAAAGACAGTAAAAGAGTTTTCAGTGTTCAGTTAGTAGTTGGCAGTTTAGATGCTGAAATAAATTCAGCATGACAAGATTGAGTTTAAAATTTCTATTTCTGAAAATCTATTATCTGAAAATCTTAAATCTTTATTCTTTCTTAATCCCAATAAAATCATAAATCACTCTTATGGACGAATTGAAATATTCTCTAACTACTTCTTCTGGTTTTGGTGGTGGTGCGAATTTTCCGTTTTCGTCAAAGTTTTTCATAAAAGGGTCGTTTTCTGGATTAAAATCTGGACTTTCCCAATCGTAATGAATGGCTTTGTCAAACTGTGGTGTTTTTAGAAAGTAACTCAGCACAAATCCAGTTAAAAATCCAAATAAATGTCCTTCCCACGAAATATTGTTTTTACCCACTTCTGGAAACATGTACCAAACCATTCCTCCATATAACAGGATTACCGTTAAGGAAACAGCTACTAATCTGAAATATTTGGTAAAAATTCCTTTGAAGAAAATAAAACTTACTAAAGCATAAACTAATCCACTGATTCCAATATGATAACTTGGTCTTCCAATGAGCCATGTTCCTAATCCTGAAAATAAAATTCCAACTAGTACGACTGTAACAGATTGTTCTCTATAGAAATACCTTAAAAAAAGCAACAAAACAAATAAAGCCACAGAATTGTTAAACAGGTGTTCTAAATCTCCATGAAGAAATGGACTGAAAAAAATTCCTCTTAATCCAAAACCTGTTCTGGGATAAATTCCGTAATGTGATAAATCAATATGGTAATGATGTTCTATCCAAAACACAATCCACAAAACCAATACCGCTAATAACGGAAATAAAATTACCGAAGGCGTAAATTGAAACGGATTGTCTTGTATTTTTTTCATGTTTGTCGAACAAAGCTTCTCTAAGGAAACATCAAGAAGTTTTATAAAGAATCATTTTATTTTCTCAAAGATAAAGCCAAAATTAATTATCTGCTTATTTGTCATAAAAAAACAAATTTTGTCATAAAGATAGTTTTATCTCACCCAAAATATTGTGAAATTACCAAAAAGCTATATATTTAATTCATGGAAAGATTAAGAAAAAAATTAGAAGAAAAAGTAACTATTTCTGAAAACGAATGGAACTTTATTATCTCAAAATTAAAAGTGAAGACATTCAAAAGGAAAGAATTTCTGATTACTTCAAATGCTGTTGAAAATAAAATTTACTTCATTTTAGAGGGTGTTTTTAGAATGTTTATAGAATTACCTGAAAAAGACATAACGGTTGATTTTGGTTTTCCTAATAATTTTATAAGTAGCTATTCTTCATTTTTAACACAAAATCCAAGTATTTCTTGCATTCAAAGTTTAACTAAATCAAAAGTGATTTTTATAAATCGTGATGATTTACAGGAAATTTATGAGCAAACTAAAGTTGGAGAATCCATTGGAAGAATTTTCGCAGAAGAATTTTTCAGATATAAATCAAAACGAGAATTGAGTTTTTTAATGGAATCTCCTACTTATCGCTATTTAAATTTAGTAAAAGAACAACAACAATTGATTCAAGAAATTCCTCAAAAGTACCTTGCTTCCTATATTGGCATTACGCCACAAGCTTTAAGTAGAATTCGTGGAAAAATTTAAAAGTAGCGAATTTGTTAACCCAAGTTCATTGTTTGAGGCCTAACATCATGCTTTCTTTGCTTTAGAATTTTAAACATAAAAATTATGGAAGCAAATCAATTTACCGACATTGAAAAAACAAGTTACACATCAAAAAACAAAAAATTAGAAACTATTGTAATGCAAAAACCTACAAATGCTTTTATTGGAGCATCATGGATTGCACTATTGACAGGAATGGTTTCTTATTGCATTGGTCTTTGGAATGCTGAAATGCAATTAAATGAAAAAGGATATTACTTTGCTATTCTTTTATTTGGATTATTCTCTGTTATTTCAGTTCAGAAATCGGTTCGAGATAGACTGGAAGGCATTCCTGTAACTGACATGTATTATGGAATTAGTTGGTTTACTACAATTGTTTCAATTTTATTATTAGTAATTGGTCTTTGGAACGCTGACTTACTCTTAAGTGAAAAAGGATTTTATGGAATGTCTTTTTTATTGAGCTTATTCTCTGCGATTACGGTTCAAAAAAATACGCGAGATTTATTACTATCTTCAAATAAAGACAAAAATGAATAATTAGAATTTTTATTGATGATGAAAAAGGTTTGAAAATAAAATTCAAGCCTTTTTTGTTTTTCATACTCTTGAAAAAATGTAATTTTACCACATGGAAGCACCCTTAGCCGAAAGAATTCGACCAAAACAATTATCAGAATATATAAGTCAGCTACATTTAGTAGGTGAACAAGGCTCGTTGACACATCAGATTGCGAAAGGAATTATTCCTAGTTTAATTTTGTGGGGACCACCAGGAACAGGAAAAACAACTTTAGCTCAAATTATGGCTGAAGAAAGTAAACGTCCTTTTTATATCTTGAGCGCTATTAATAGCGGCGTGAAGGATATTCGTGAAGTTTTGGACAAAGCAAAGCAAAGTGGTGGTTTGTTTACGGCAAAAAATCCTATTTTGTTTATTGATGAAATTCATCGATTTAGTAAATCGCAACAAGATTCTTTGTTAGCTGCTGTGGAGAAAGGTTGGGTCACCTTAATTGGTGCTACCACTGAAAATCCTAGTTTTGAAGTGATTCCAGCTTTATTGTCAAGATGTCAGGTTTATGTTTTGAATCCGTTTTCGAAGGATGAATTAGAAGCTTTGTTGCATAGAGCGATGGAAACTGATACCTATTTGAAAACAAAAGATATTCAACTGAAAGAAACAGAAGCTTTGTTGCGACTTTCTGGTGGTGATGGTCGAAAATTATTGAATGTTTTTGAATTGGTTATCAATGCTAGTGATGGAGATTCTATTGAAATTACAAATGAAAAAGTAATGCAACTGGCTCAGAAAAACACTGTTTTATATGATAAAACTGGTGAGCAACATTATGATATTGTTTCAGCTTTTATAAAATCAATTCGTGGAAGTGACCCAAATGGTGCAATCTATTGGTTGGCTCGAATGATTGAAGGTGGTGAAGATGTGAAATTTATTGCGAGAAGAATGTTGATTTTAGCCAGTGAAGATATTGGTAATGCCAATCCAACGGCTTTGATTATGGCAAATAATACGTTCCAAGCTGTAACAACAATTGGCTATCCTGAAAGTCGGATTATATTGAGTCAGTGTGCGGTTTATCTGGCAACTTCTGCCAAAAGCAATGCTAGTTATTTAGCTATTGGAAAAGCCCAACAAATGGTAAAGCAAACTGGTGATTTGCCTGTTCCTTTACATTTGCGAAATGCTCCGACGAAATTAATGAAAGAATTAGGTTATGGTGATGAATATAAATATTCGCACGATTATGCCAATAACTTTGCTGAACAAGAATTTTTACCAACAGAAATATCAGAAACTAAATTCTTTGAACCGGGAGAAAATGCTCGTGAGAAAGAAATTCGTCAGTTTTTGAAGAATCGATGGAAAAACAAATACGGATATTGATATAATATTAGAGCTTGCTTCAATCTTTTAAAGCACTAAAAAATTGATATTCTTTTTTATTGATTTGAATTTTTATAATATCATTCCTAGTCAAATCAATCCTTTGCCCTTCTTGAGTTGATTTAAAATCTTTGAAAAACAACAAACCTTTATTTTTTTTTGTGTTTAAATAATAATTCTTTATCAAGACTCCATTGTTCTTTGAGACGACTCTAATTTTTAATTCCTCTAAATCAACATCTTCTGACTGTATATTTAAAATTAATCCATGATTAGTACTGTAACACACCATATCCATACGTAAAGAGTCTTCATATTTAATCCTTAAAAAATCACCCTCATACTTTACAAACTCTTTGTTAGCATTATCAAAAGAATATGGAATAAAATTTAATTTTTTTTTGTTGAATCTAGCACTAGAAATTAGCCCTGTATTTTTCTCATTTGTTGCACATGACAAGATTAAAAAACACATCACTAAGAAAAAAATTTTTTTCATGTAAATTTATTGTAGTTTACTATTGCAATAATAATTGTTAATAATCTAAAACTTCACCTCAACTTTTTCAACAATAAGGGTATCATTATAATAATACTCAAATTTAGCATTATTTCCATTTAAAGTTAAAATCCCATTAATTTTTCCTTTCTTCGCAGTAAAAACACTTGGATTTGAAGTTTTTAATAATTCAAATATAACTTTCTTGTCACTGTCTAACAAATTATATCCATTCTTAGTGATTTCTGCAGTTAAAACCTCACTATTTGACTGCTTTTCCTCTTTAGCTGTGGATTTAACAGTTTCAGTTTTTATTTCTATTCTATCTGAAACAACTTCTTCTTTATTACTATTTTTATTAGAAATCACTAATTTACCTCTTAAACTAATTAAAGCTTCTCTAACAACTTCATTATATCCTTTATTATAATCTTTTTCTTTAGTTTTTACATCCATACTTTGCAAAAGAACTTCTTTTTTACAATCTTTTAAATCAATATTCACTTTTATTGTTAATATAGAGCCTATATCATTTATATTTAGATATAAAAAATCACAACGTTTAGCATATAAATTATCCTCTAACATTTCTTCTTCATTGATAACCCTAAAGCCTTCTTTTTCAAAAAACAATTTACATAAAGTATTAATGTTATATTGATTTTCACTTTTTTGAAAATCAAATTTCTTAGGTATTACTATTACTTTATAGGTTTCCTGAGCTGTCAAAAACATAGAAAACAAAAACATAGAAAAGAGTATAATTTTCTTCATGACTATAGTATTTTTTTTAATTCTAATAGGTGATTAATTTGAAGAACTTCATGTGAAGTATCAATTTTACTTTCATTAAAAAAGATGGCATCCATCCCAAAATTTAAAGCCCCTAAAACATCCGCCTCAAAGCTATCTCCAATCATGATACTTTCTTGTTTTGACGCTTTTGCACTCTTTAGAGCATACTCAAAGATAATAAAATTTGGCTTCTTTTGTCCTGCTAATTCGGAATTTGTTATAGTTTCAAAATAATGTCCAATTTTAGAATTGGTAATTTTTTTATCTTGAACATGACTAAATCCGTTGGTAATAATATGCAATTGATAGTTAGGTTTTAAATAGTCTAATATTTCAATTGCACCTTCAAAAAGATAATTGAATTGAGGTAAATGAGCAATATATTCATCGGATAAATGATGAATAAGCTCATCTGAAACTTCAAAATATAAGGCATCAAAAACATCTTTCAAACGATAATAACGTAAATCTTCATGCGAAATTTGATTCACTTGATATAATTTCCAATAATGTTGATTTCTAGGAATGTAGATCTTCAAAAAATCTTGTAAAGGAATATCGAGTCCTGTCGCTTTGAATATTTTATCAAAAGCAAAAGCTGAATTTTTATCAAAATCCCAAAGTGTATGATCTAAATCAAAGAATAAATGTTTTTTGTGCTTAAACATCTTACTTTTTTACAATTACGGCATCTTCAATATGATAAATCCAATCTTCGATATCTGTTTCATTATACCTAAAAGTGCCTTTTAAAGTTACATATTGATCCGTATTCAGTTTAGGCAAACTTCCTCTAAACTTAATTCCCGCTAATGTTTCTGGTCCAGATTTTCCACAAAAAAAGCAAGCAGCAAAAACATTTTTACTGATGGCATAATTTTTAGAATCAATTGGAATTATAAAACCACTAATAACAACTGTCTTCTTGCCCAGTGCCTTTAATTTTGGATTTACAACAGGAAAATCAACTTCTCCATAGTCTTTAACAGTTTTCTTTTTATAGGATATAGTTCCTAATAATTTCCATGTTAGCGTATCTTCAACAATTGTTTTATTTGAAGATACTTTGAAATTTGACTTTTTTACATTCGAAAAACTAAACATAAAAAATGCTACAAAAAGAGCTACAATAATTTTGGTAAACTTACCCATTGGCTAACGTTTTTGATATATTTAAATTATAGGCTTTAATAGCCGGAATTAATGCTGCAATTACTCCTACAAAGATAGTTAGTAAAAATAAAATCCCTTCTTTATCCCAAATAAATTCATAAGGATTGAAACTCATTTTAAAATCATCTTCTGCTGAATTGGAAAGCAACATCAAGGCAAATCTTCCAAGAATCGTTCCAAAAAGAAATCCTACCACACACAATAATAAACTTTCAATCATAACTAACATTAAAAGTTTGAATCGTCCTGCTCCACTGACTCTTAATAATGCGAATTCAAATTTCCTTTCTTTTAAAGTATTGAATAAAGCAATGAAAATTGAAATTCCAGAAATCAACATGATTCCATAGGCTAAATAGCGAAGTGCATCAATTCCTATTCCAAATAATTTGAATAAACGATTGACTTCAATAGCTGGTGAAGCGACTTGCATTTTGGTGTTTTGGGCAATGATTCTAGGCCAAGTTACAATTCCCATTTTATTTCTAAACTTCAATAAAACAGCTGTGATTTCCATGCCTGGCTCATCAATTGTTAAGTCATTTTCGTGTTCATCATGAACATGTCCTTCTTCACCATGAGCAGGATTTTCATTGTTTACATGTTGATGTTCGTCTTCATCATCGTGATGCACATGACCTTCTTCTCCGTGGGGAGGATTTTCAGCATGCGTTTCATCCTCATGACCTTCATGTCCAGCATGCATTTGCCAAACGCTTGGGATATTACATAAAATTAAATTATCAATAACTTTGCCAGTTTTTGAAACTATTCCAACTACCGAATATACCTGATTTTCATGTACTTCACCTTCTGCAGCATCACCATGAGAACCAAAAAAAGTATCTCCTATTTTAATATTTAACTTTTGAGCAATGTCACTTCCAATAACCACTTCGAAATTATGTTCAAACAATTTCCCACTAGAAATTTTTGCTCCGTATTTTTCTAAATAATCATGAGTTGTTCCTAAAATTTTGTAACCTCTGTAATTATCCCCAAAAGCTAAAGGAATTGCTTTCTCCACAAAAGGGTTCTTCATCCAAACTTTGGCAGAATCATAACTAATATTTCCTGTTGGTGCATCCACTTGATACACCGAAGAAAGTATTAATTGCAAAGGACTTCCTTGAGCTCCCATGACTAAATCAACTCCTTCAATATTGCTGTTGAATTTTTCTTCAAATTGTTTTTCCAACAAAATCAAGACGGTTATTATCGCAACACTTGCCATCAATAAAATAACACTCAAGATTGTATTCAAAGGTTTGAACCAAATATTTCTCCAAGCTAATTTTGCAATCATATCATTGTAATTTGGTTGTGAAACTTCTCTTTTATTCTGCCATCATGGGTAACAATAATTAAAGCTGCTTTGTATTCTTTCGACAAAGAAGTTAGTAGTTCAATCACGGTTTCTGTATTTTTATCATCTAAACTTGAAGTAGGTTCATCTGCTAAAAGCACTTTTGGTTCGTTGATTAACGCTCTAGCAATAGAAACGCGCTGCTGTTGTCCAACACTCAATTGTGAAGGCAATTTTGAAGCATGTTCGGTTAAACCTAATTGACTTAAAAGCTTATTAGCTGTTGCGGAATTTTTCTTTCCAGTAGCTAACCAACTGGTCATTTCTAAATTTTCGAGAATGTTTAGCGAAGCAATGAAATAAGGTTTTTGAAAAACCACACCTATGTTTTTCCCTCTAAAAGAATCATTTTTTCTTTCAGACAATGTTGCAATATTTGTGGAATCAATTTCAATGGAACCAGACTTTGGTCGAAGTAAACCGGCTAAAATATGCAAATAAGTTGTTTTTCCTCTTCCTGAATTTCCTGTAATGAGAATGGTATTTCCAGCCGTACAATATAAATCTGGCATGTGGAATAATTCTCCTTTTGGGTATTGAAATTTGACTTCTTTAGTACTTATCATGCTTTTTAAATTCTGAATTTCTGAACTCTAAATTTTGAAGTGGCAAGATAGCAATTTGCAATGTATTAATTTCTTAAACTTTTCTAAAATATTCCATGGTCATTAAAGCTGTAATAGCTATTCTCTGTAATAATTACATGGTCTAAAACATTAATTTCCAAATATCTTGAAGCTTCTTTTATTTTTTTAGTAATTTGAATATCTGATTCACTGGGCAATAATTTTCCAGAAGGGTGGTTATGAGTTAATATAATGGAAACCGCATTTTGCTCAAATGCAGTTTTAAAAATCAAACGAATATCCACAACGGTACCAGTTATTCCTCCTTTTGATAGTTGAGCTTTATGGATTACTTTGTTGGAATTATTTAGGTACAAAATCCAAAATTCTTCATGCGGTAATTCTCCAATTATAGGTTGCATAATTTCAAAAATCATTTTGCTTGAAGTAATTTTTTGTAATGCTATAGGTTCTTCTGTCCTTCTTCGTCTTCCCAACTCTAAGGCAGCAACAATTGTAATTGCTTTTGCTTGACCAATCCCTTTAAAATTTATCAATTGGCTTACCGAAATTTTTCCCAATTGATTTAAATTGTTATTGGTAGCTGCTAGAATGCGCTGACACAATTGCACTGCACTCTCACTTCGAGAACCAGAACCAATTAAAATAGCTAATAATTCGGAATCAGATAAGGAAGACTTTCCTTTTAGAAGAAATCTTTCACGTGGGCGATCGTCTTCTGCCCATTGGTTAATTGGTGTATACATATTTTATTTGGCTTATATTAATATACAAAAGAAAAAAAAATTACAATAACTTCAAAATAAAAACGTTAGATTTTTTGAGTTTTATATGCATTGCACAAATCATGAAAATCACAACATTTTAATGAAAGAGTTTTTATACACATTTACAATACTATCAATACTACTTTCTTGCAAAAAAGAAGCCATACTGACTAATAAAATAAGTACAAATCAAAAGGAGATTGTTCAAGACAGTATAATTAAAAATCCAAAATCTTTTGCCGAAAGATTATCAAATGCAGCTATTTCAATTGTTGATAAAGATATTGTTTACACACCAGATTATGTTGCTATAAAATATCCGAATGGAGATGTTCCTGCCAAAACTGGTGTTTGTACAGATGTTGTAATTCGTGCTTACCGAAAACTAGGAATTGATTTGCAAAAAGAAGTTCACGAGGATATGAAAGCTAATTTTTCAAAATATCCGAAAACTTGGGGTTTAACCAAAACAGATACTAATATTGACCACAGAAGAGTTCCGAATTTAGAAGTGTTTCTTGAAAGAAAAGGAGAAAAACTAAAAGTAACTCAAAATGCATCTGATTATAAAACAGGCGAACTAATAACTTGGATGATTAACGGAAAATTACCTCATATTGGTATCGTTACGCATTTAAAATCTGAAGATGGTAAACGAAATTTAATTGTTCACAATGTTGGTGGTGGACAAGTTTTGCAAGATTGTTTATTTAGTTATGAGATTGTTGGGCATTATAAATATAAGATTGAAGATTAACGATTTAAGAATCATTCTACAATCGTTAATCTTAATTCATAAACCCTTTCACTTCTTCAAAATCCAAACCACCATAATTCCCTGAACTCATCAACAACAAAGCTGAGTTATCAAAATTTTGAGCAAATAAGAACTCTTTAAACTCTTTTGGATTCGTGTAAATAATCAAATCTTCTCTTTGGAATGATTGAGCTATTTGGTCATACGTTACTTCTTCTAATTGTTTAATTTTCACAGCATCTGGTGAATAAAAAACAACTGCAACATCAGCTGCATCAAGAGCTCCTTGGTATTCTTTTAGGAATTCTGCATTCAGACTACTATACGTATGTAATTCTAAACAAGCCATTAATTTTCTGTCAGGATATTGATTTTTTACCGCTTTTGTAGTGGCCGAAACTTTACTTGGTGAATGCGCAAAATCTTTGTAAGCTACTTTTCCTTTTCCTTCTGCAATTTTTTCTAAACGTTTGCTTGCTCCTTTGAAAGTGGCAATAGCTTCATAAAAATCGGCTTCATCAACTCCCATGTTTTGGCAAATCCATTTCGCTCCAGCTAAATTGTTCAAATTATGTGCTCCGAAAACTTCAATAGGCATTGGCCCTTCTGGCGTGTCTAATAAAGTGGTTCCATTTTCAACACTATAGCTAGGTGTTTGATATGCAATTCTTCTAATGGTATTTTGCGAATCTTCAGCCACTTTTTTTACTGCTTCATCTTCTTCATTATAGACTAAAATTCCCCCTTTTGTAATTTGATTTACGAAGATTTCAAACTGTTCTACATAATTTTCAAAGGTTGGAAAAACATTGATATGATCCCAAGCAATTCCCGAGAGTAAGGCAATATTGGGTTGGTATAAATGAAATTTTGGCCGTCTATCGATTGGTGATGACAAATATTCATCTCCTTCTAAAATGATAAAATCATTTTCGTGAGTTAAATGAACCATAGTATCAAAACCTTCTAATTGAGCTCCAACCATGTAATCTACTTTAATATTATTAAAATGCATTACATGTAAAATCATAGAAGTTATAGTCGTTTTTCCATGTGAACCACCTATTACAACTCGTGTTTTATTTTTAGACTGCTCATACAGAAATTCTGGATAAGAATATATTTTCAACCCTAATTCTTGAGCTTTCAGCAATTCTGGATTATCTTCTTTGGCGTGCATTCCTAAAATAATAGCTTCAATATCTGAAGTTATTTTTTCTGGGAACCAACCCATTTCATTTGGCAACAATCCTTTTTTTTCTAATCTTGATTTTGAAGGTTCAAAAATTGCATCATCGCTACCAGTAACTTGATATCCTTTATTGTGTAAGGCAAGAGCTAAATTATGCATGGCTGCTCCACCAATGGCTATGAAATGTGTTCTCATAATTTTATATTGAAGAGTTAAACTGCTAAACTGTCAAATCGATTAAACGAACAAACAGTTCAACAATTAAACTTATTTTTCAAATTTTCTTTTTAATTGATCTGCTTTGGCTTTATCCTTCATTTTATTCAAATACAAATCATATAATTTTTCATACGTTGTATTTGAATTTCCTATTTCGTGTGCCTTTTTGTAATTAGTTTCTGCTTTGGTATATCGCTTGAAATAAACGTCTATATAACCTTTAGCTAAATAACCATCTACTTTGGAAAGATTCATCAATTCAGTAGCATATTTTTGAGCCTTAGTTTCACTTCCACCAACAATTCCTGGTAATTCAATGTATAACATTACTAAAGCCCAACGAGTGTCGATGTGTTTTTCATCTAATTTGGCTGCTTTTAAAAATGCTTCTTCAATATCGCTAATCATACCTAATGCCTTAAATTTATTGACATTTTTGGCTTTCATACCCATAGCACCTCCATATTTGTACCAGTAATTAGCACTTGATGGTTGCTTGATTTTTAATTTTTTATAATATGTAATAGCATCATCCCATTTTTTTTGACTACCCGCAATATCCCCTAAATATTCTATAGTCTTTACATGGTTTGGATTATCTCGCAAATGCTCCTCAAACAACTTTTTTGCTTCAGAAAATTTATTCTCGGCAAACAATTTTTCTGCTTTTTCATATGACGATTGAGCAAACATGTTAACACTTATAAATAAAATTAAAACTAAATAAAATTTCATGGTTCAAAAATATCTTCAAAAGTAGTAAAATGATTTTGGTTATTATTTACAAAAAAAATATTTATGCTTGTTTCCAACCTTTTTCGTATTTTAACTCTCTATTCTATAAAACACATTTATGTATAAAAAAGTATATCTTGTATTTTTAATTTTATGTTTAAATTTTGGATACAGTCAGGATTATTCTGACCACTGGAAAAAAGTTTATAAATATGAATTAGATGGCCAAATTCAATCGGCTCAGAAAGAAGTTCAAAGTATTTATAAGAAAGCTAAACGCAAAAAAGATGAAGATCAAATGGTGAAATCTTTTTTTTTCTTATCTAAATTTGAACAAGTTTTTGATGAAAAAGCACAATCGACTATTATTAAAAATTTACAACAAGAAATCAAAGAAGCTAAACCTGTCTCAAAAGCACTTTTAAACTATATTTATGTCACTATATTAGAAAGATACTACAGCTCTTATAACTATCAAATTAACCAAAGAACTCCATTAGATAAACAAAAGAACAAAGATTTTTTAACTTGGACTTCACAAGATTTTTATAATGAAATCAACAAAACTTATGCTATAATTCTTGATGATGAAAAAGAATTAAGAAATTCGTTTTTAAATTCGTACAAAGATATTTTTGAAATTTCAGCAAGTGTAGATGCTAAAAATTTTAGTATTTATGATTTTCTTTCTCAAAAATGCAGTATGTATTTTAAATCCAGAATTTTATCTTGGAAACTCAAAAATGATACGAACTATAACACTAATATTTCCTTCTTCTATAATGAACCTAGAACATTTGTAAAATATGATGTAAAAAAATTAGAGGATGAACATTTAAAAAAATTAATCACACTGCTTCAAAAAAACGAGAAATTTTATCTTTCATCAAATGAAGAAAAAGCTGATTTTGCCTACTATGAACGCCTAAAATACATACAAGAAAAATTTTGGAATGAAGAAATGTATTTAAAACAAATATTTGCGCTTGAAAAGAAAACTTCAAATATTTTTTTAAAACAATTTATTAGGGTGGATAGAGCTAAATTCTATGAAAGAAAAACATATAAAAATAATGGCAAAAATTTATATCAAGACGCTTTAAATCTTGTCGACACCATTATAAATACGAAAGTTAACATCGATGCTTTGGCTGAAGCTGAAATCTTAAAAAATGAAATTTTAAGAAAATCATTAAATATAAGTCTTCCAAAAAATATCTATCCCAATCAAAATACTAGAGCTTATGTTGATTTCAAGAATATAGATTCTTTAACCATTTCTTATTATAAATTACCACAAAAACTAAATTATGTTTTTGAAAACTATCACTACAGAGAAAATAATAAAAGAATAAATAAAGATTCAATTATCAATGCGTTTTTTAGTAAAAATAAACCTGCAAAAAAACAGTTTGTTCAGTTGCCCAATAAAAAAGACCATTTTAATTACACTACAGAGTTTTTACTAGACAAATTGGATATCGGCAACTACTTAATTTATGTTGCTTCTCCAAATGATTCCGCAAATTATAAAAATGCTTTTGCCTATGATAGACTTCAAGTTACCGATTTATTCATTGTAGAAGATGATGAAAAAAATGAAGACTCTTTTTACATATACAATCAAAAAACAGGTAAGCCCATTGAAAATGTAAAATTAAAAAATGAAGAAGAAACCACTTACAGCAGTTCTACAGGAAGAGCTTTTTTCAAGAAGAAAAAATATGAGCAAAACAGAAAATACAATAATGCACTCGAAGTAATTTTTCAAAACGATACAATTACAAAAAATTACAACCGAAATTTTCAATATTCAGATGACATTGAAGATGATGAAGAATACGATAATTTTGAAGCAAAGGCAATGGTTTACTATGATAGAGCCATTTATCGACCTGGACAAAAAATGTATTATAAAGGGATTTTGATTCAAAAGAAAGACCACAATAAGAGTGTAGTTCCATTTGTAACGGCACACGTAAGCATATACGATGTAAACAATACAGTTTTAAAAGAATTTGATGTTCAAACCAATGAATTTGGTAGTTTTTCCGGTGAATTTGAGATTCCAAAAAATACGCTAACAGGTGATTTTTACATGGAAATTGATGAACCAGATGATTATGAAAATGACAAAAAATATTACAACAAAAAAGAAGACGAACATACTTTTTGGGATAATGTAGATTTTGAAAGTTATCCGAATTTTTATTTTAAAGTAGAAGAATACAAACGTCCAACTTTTGAAATTAAATTTGATGAAATTAAAGAAAATTACACCATCGGAGACACATTAAAAATCAAAGGAAATGCAAAAGCTTTAGCAGGAAATAATCTTACCAATGTAAAAGTGGCTTATACAATTTCAAAATCTACAAGTGCAAAAGATAAATATATCCCTTTCCAACAAAATTTTATTAATACTGAAACTTCAACAGATGAAAACGGTAATTTTATTATTGAATTTGTGGCAAAAGACTCATTAGTGGCTAATGAAGACGTTTATACATTTGATTATGCTATTGATGTGACTGTTACAGATAATAATGGTGAAACTCGCACTAGTAATCAATCGGTAATTGTAGGGAAAAACAGCATGAAACTAAGCTTAATCATTCCAAGTGAATTGATTGCTGAAGAAAACAACAAAGCGATTATAAAAACTACAACCTTAAATGATTTTCCAATAGAGGCAAAAGGAGAACTCAAAATCTATGAACTTCAAAAGAAAAGTTATTTAAAAGATAGGCTTTATGGCATTCCAGAAATTCAAGGGTTTACTCGTGAAGAGTTTGAACGATTATTCCCTCATGAACCCTATGATAAATCTGATTATGAAACCAAAGAAGTTTTAGTAAAAACTATTCCTTTTGATACAAAAAACAATAGCGAAATACCTTTAGAGTTTTTAAAAAATTATAGAAACACTGATTTCAAAATTGTTGCTGAAGCTTATGATGTAAATCAAAATTTAATAACTAGTCAACAAGAATTTGAAGTAAAATCAAAACAATTCCCTTATTCAGAAAAAGAATTATTCACTTTTAAAGATGTTACCAAAGAAAAATCAAAATATTATACTATAGAAATTCAATCTATTATTCCTGATTTGTATTTAACTGTCAGAAAATATGTTGATAATGACCTTTCAAAAGACATTCAAACCCTTCAATTGATTAACGGAAAAGGAATTTTTAGATTTAATAAAAATGATACATTCAAAATAAATACTACTTTCCATTTTTCAACCATTTGGGAAAATCAAGGTTATGAAAAAAAACACCAAATTAAACGTGAAGCTTTAGAAAACAAACTTCAAATAGAAGTAGAAAACATGCGTAATAAAATTGAACCAGGAAGTAATGAAAACTGGTCTTTAAAAATAACTAATCCAAAATTAGAAGCCGAAATTTTAGCCAGCATGTATGATAGTTCTTTAGACCAATTTACTACTAAGAATTGGGAAGCTATTTATTTTTATACAAATGGTTATTATCCTAATACACCTGAAATTGAAAAACATCACCAAAAATTTAATTTAAACATTGATAATTTCAAAATTTACAGAAACTATTATCCTATTTATCAAAGAAATCCGGAACTTAATTGGTTTGGGTTTAATTTTAACGATCCAAAAAACGAATATGTTTTAAAAAAATATTTAGCTCAAATTGATGACATAAATGATCTTCCTAAAAACGCTAAATACATAACCGGAATTGTCTCTGATGAATTAGGCTCATTACCAGGAGCAACAGTTATTGTAAAAGGAACTACAAGAGGAACAACTACCAATTTTGATGGGGAATATTCAATTGCAGTTGCAAAAGGGGAAGAATTAGAAATTTCTTTCGTTGGAAAGAAAAAGTCATCTTTAACTGTAGGAACTGGAAATATTTATAATGTTTCCTTAGAAGAAGACTTTGTAAGAAACGAGATTGTACTTACTTCGATAGGTTACAATCGCACTCAAACAAGAGCCACATTTACTTCAGCTTCAACTACTGTAAATAACGAAAGTATTGAAAATCGCTATAATGAATCCGTTTTAGCATCATTACAAGGCACTTCTCCTGGTTTACTTTTAATAACATCTTCAGGAACACCAGGTTCAGAAAAATTTGCTGGATTCATAAGAGGTAGTGCTTCCATAAATGGTGAAACTGACCCCTTAATTGTAATAGATGGATTACTTTCAAGTCAAGATGATTTTAGAAAACTAACCTCAAATGATTTAAGTTCGATTAACTTTTTAAAAGGAAATGAAGCTACTTCATTATACGGCAACAAAGGAGCAAATGGCGTTATAATCATCACCACAAAAAACGCTTTAAAAGAATTAACGCAAGTAAAAACAAGAACCAATTTCAACGAAACAGCCTTCTTTTATCCACATCTAAAAGCAGATAGTAATGGGAAATTCTCCTTCCAATTTACCACTCCAGAATCTTTGACTAAATGGAAATTAAGAATGTTTGCTCACAATAAAAATGCAGAATCAGGAGATTTTGAAACTGACATTATTGCCCAAAAAGATGTCATGATTCAAACCAACATGCCAAGATTTGTTCGAGAAAACGATGTCATTACACTTTCCGCAAAAGTGGTTAACATGACAAATGAAACGAAATCAGGCATTGCCATGTTGATACTTTATGATGCTACAACAATGGAAGTAGTTGATAAAATTACAATGAATACGTCAAATACCAAAAACTTTAGTTGCAAACCTAGAGAAAGTATTCCCGTAAATTGGACAATTTCTATTCCAGAGGGATTACAAGGATTACAATATAAAATTGTAGCTAAATCTGGTAATTTTTCTGATGGTGAAGAAAATATTTTACCTGTAATGAGTACTAAAATTTTACTTACTGAGAGTATTCCAATATGGGTAAAAGGAGGAACTAAAAAAGAATATACTTTTGAAAATCTTCTAAATAATGATTCCAAAACAGTAGAGAATCATCAATTCACTTTAGAATATACTTCTAATCCAACATGGTTAGCTTTACAAGCTCTACCTCATTTGATGGAATATCAACATGAATGTGCAGAACAAACTTTTTCAAGATATTATGGAAATTTCATTGCTACCGAAATTATTTCTAGTAATCCAAAAATTGCAAGCTTATTTGAATCTTGGAAAAACAATCCAAAAGTAGTTTCAAAGCTTACGCAAAATGAAGAATTGAAATCAATTGTTTTAAATGAAACGCCTTGGCTACTTGATGCAGAAAGTGAAGAATTAAAGAATAAGCGTTTGGCTTTACTTATGGATTTGAATACTATGAAAGATTCACAAGAAAGAACTTTTAAAAAATTAGAAGAGAAGCAATTGTCTTCTGGTGCTTTTTCTTGGTTTGATGGTGGTGAAGAAAATCTTTTTATCACACAGCATATTGTTTCTGGTTTAGGTCATTTAGGAAAAATGTTTCCTGATAAAACAGCTAGATTTGAAAAAATTACCACAAAAGCCATTCCTTATTTAGACGCGAATTATATAAAACATGGTACTTTAAAAAATGAACGTATTAATTATTATGCTTATTCCAATTTACATTTTTTATATGCAAGAAGTTTTTACACGGAAAAAATACCTATTTCTAAAAAAATGGATTCTATAATCAATGTGCAAAAAATAGAATTTAAGGCTAATTGGTTGACCTATAATTTGTTCCAAAAAGCCTTATTAGCTATAACAATGTATCGATTAGGTGATCAAAAATTTGCAGAAAAAATCATCACAAGTCTGAAAGAATCAGTTGCTAGAAATGACGAGTTTGGAATGTATTGGATTGAAAACAAAAATGGTTATTATTGGTATCAGTCATCTATTGAAACTCAAGCCTTACTCATTGAAGCTTTTGCCGAAATTGAAAAAGACAAAACCTATGTTGATGAAATGAAAGTATGGTTGTTAAAGCAAAAACAACTCAACAATTGGCCAACAACAAAGTCAACAACAGAAGCTATATATGCTTTGTTACTTCAAGGAACAGATTGGACAAGTCTAAAAGACAATACAAAATTTAAAATTGGTAATGAGAAAATATTGACTAAAAAGCTTACAGAAAAGGAAAAAGAAGCAGAAACAGGTTATATCAAAATGAATTGGAATTCTAATGAAATTTCAAAAGAAATGGGTAAAATTTCAGTCGAAAACAAATCACAAGTAGCTGGTTTTGGTGGTTTGTATTGGCAATATTTTGAAAATCTAGAAAATATAAAAACAGACAGTACTTCTACTCTTTCCATTACAAAAAATTTATATAAAAAAGTAAAAACTACTAATGGAAATCAATTAGAAGAGATTAATGATGATGCCTTAAAAGTTGGTGATTTAGTCACCATAAGATTGATTATAAAAACAGATGATTATTTAGAATTCGTTCATTTAAAAGATTTAAGAGCTTCCTGTTTCGAACCAACAGATGTGCTTTCAAAATACGAATGGAGCGTTGGATTTAGTCATTACAAAAGTACTAAAGATGTTGCCACGCATTTCTTTTTTGACAAAATAACTAAAGGAACCTATGTCTTAGAATACGATGTTAGAGTTAATAATTCAGGTCATTTTAATGATGGAATAGCCACATTGCAAAGCATGTATGCTCCTGAATTTTCGAGTCACTCAACAAGTAAAAAAATTAAAGTAAATTAATTACACTTTAATAAAAAAGGCTTTCTAAATAGAAAGCCTTTTTCATATTTTAATAATTAAAGGTTATTCAATAATTATTTTTTTAGTTGTTAAAACATCATTATTTTTTATGGTAACAAAATAAACTCCTGAAGAGATATCGTCAAGAGAAATTTCTTGTGACAGACTACTATTTTGGTTGTATTGTTTTTCAAATACAATTCTACCAGAATTATCAAAAACTTCAATAGAATAGTTTTCAACTAAGTCTTTTAATTCAATATTAAATGTCCCTTTATTTGGGTTAGGATAAACTGAAAAGTTACTTCTTACAGCAGCAATATCTGTAGATAATACATTTTGATTAAACTGACTTGAGATGACATTTAAATAGGCCTGCATTGCATTCTTTTGTCCATTTGTAAACATATACATACAAGCGTCATCAGAATAATCCATATAGTTCATAGATAATACCTTCTCACCCACTACACAGGCATCAATAGATCCTGCAAAACTACAACCATATGTACATGCAGCTTGTTTTGGTGTATCTGCAATACCATCTGCATCTGGACCTGCACAATTAGTTGAGCTAGGGTTTGCTGATTTGAAAGTATGATTCAAACTGAAGAAATGTCCCAATTCATGGGTAACAGTTCTTCCTTTATTAAATGGTGCTTGAGGCATGTAACCCGAACATCCATTTCCAGTTGTTCCAAAGCAAAATTTATTCATTACCACAGTATGTCCAGAACCAGGAGAACCATTCAAAGGAGAATATCCCAATAATCCTTGCCCTAAGTCTCTAACCACAAAGTTCATGTAGCCTGCCCAAGTGAAATCCTGATCTGCACCATTAAGAAAAGCAGTACCAAAAGTAACTGCTACTTGTCCGTTTGTCAAACCTGAACCTGCAGGATGGTTTTGAGTAGCAATCACAAATTCAACATCAAGGTCTCCAACATTAACTCCAGGATAAAATACACTATCAGAATTCCAATTAGAAATATCAGCATTAGTTGCATTATAATCTGCATTAATTACGTTGATTTGGCTTTGTGCTAAGTTTCGCAAACAACTTTTTAACGTTTCCGAAGCATTTGTTGCGACTTCAGGATAATGAACTGCAACTGGAATTTGAAGAGTTACGTTTGGACTAGCAAGTTTACCTTGATTGGCTTGTTGAGCCATAATTTTTTCGTACTCAGCTCTTACAAGAGATTGACGCTCTAAAAACTGTGCTCTTTGTATGGGATCTGCCATGATTGTTTCCATATGCTGATCCATCCCACAAGTTCTTTCTTGTGCATTTCCTAGTTGAAATATAATTAGGAATAAAAAAAGTAATTTTGTTTTCATTTTAATAAAATATTTTTGCCAAATATATATAAAAAAATGAAAATATTTTATTAATTATTCAACATTTTCCATAATTCATCTTTTAATTCTGTCAATCCTTGATTCGTGACCGAAGAGATAAACATATACGGAATTCCTTTAAATTCTTTATCTAACTGGTTTTTTAACTCTGCTTTCAATTCTTCATCTAACATATCTGATTTAGAAATTACTACCAATTTATCCTTATCAAGCATTTCTGGATTGTATCTTCTCAACTCATCAATTAATATCTCATATTCTTTTTTTATGTTGTTAGCATCAGCAGGAATTAAAAATAATAATGTTGAGTTTCTCTCAATATGTCTCAAAAAATAATGTCCCAGTCCTTTTCCTTCAGCTGCGCCTTCAATTATACCTGGAATATCTGCTATTACAAATGATTGAAAATCCTTATAAGCAACAATACCTAAATTAGGTTTCAAAGTTGTAAAAGGATAATCTGCAATTTTTGGTTTAGCCGAAGTTAAAACTGATAATAAAGTAGATTTCCCAGCGTTTGGAAATCCTACTAAACCTACATCAGCCAAGACTTTTAATTCTAAAATTACGTCAACTTCTTCTACAGGCATTCCCGGTTGAGCATATCGAGGTGTTTGATTTACTGAATTTCTGAAATGCCAATTACCTAATCCACCTTTTCCTCCTTTAGCTAAAATTTTGGTTTCCTCGTGTTCCGTTATTTCAAACAAAATATCTCCAGTCTCTTTATCTTTTATTATTGTTCCTAAGGGTACTTCAATATATTTATCTTCTCCATCGGCACCTGTACTTCTTGAACTTCCACCATCACCACCATGACCAGCTTTTACGTGACGTAAGAATTTCAAACTAAATAAGGTCCAAAGGTTTTTATTACCTCTCACATAAACGTGTCCACCACGACCACCATCTCCACCATCTGGACCCCCTTTTTCAATAAATTTTTCTCTATGTAGATGCGACGAACCTTTTCCTCCTTTTCCAGAAGAAACATATATTTTTACATAATCTACGAAATTCCCTTCAGTCATAACTTTTATTAGTAATTAGTGATAGTGATTGGTGATTAGCCAATTTCTAACTCTAAAATTATTTTTTTGCAAAGGTAAGATTTATTACTGAAATAGATATTTTATTCTTTCACTAGGTTTTTGACTAAAACTTTATCAATTTTAACGCCATCCATATCTATTACTTCAAACATCAATTCATTCCAAATTAATTTTTGACCTTGTTTTGGAATTATACCCAATTCTGTGATAATTAAACCGCTAACCGTTGTAACCTCATAATCCGACAAGAACTCATCCATTTCAAAATGTATTAGGAAGTCGTGAAGAGAATAATGTCCATCTACAAGCCATGTCCCATCTTCTCTCTCAGTCAGTTTAAATTCTTCTTGATAAAAATCTGAAGCATCACCTACTAAAGCTTCTAAAATATCATTTAAAGTAATCATTCCTTGAAAAACACCATGTTCATCTGTAATCAAAGCATAATGAATTTTTGAGGTTTTGAAATGTTCTAAAGCTTTATAAGCTAGAGTATATTCAATAAAATAAATAGGTTCGCTTGAAATACTTTTTAAGTCAAAATTCTCTTTTTCAAAATTTAAGAATAATTCTTTAAGTGTTACAACACCTACAACCTCATCTAAATTTTTCTCACAAATTGGATAATAAGAATGTAAACTTTCTAGAACTTTTTCCTTTATTTCTTCAATTGTATCCTCATATGACAGATAAACAACAGCATTTCTATGTGTCATTAATGAATTTACTTTTCGATCACCAATATGAAAAACTCGCTCTACAATATCTTGTTCAATTTCTTGTACTTCACCAACTTCTGTGCCTTCTTTTATTATGGCTTTGATTTCCTCTTCCGTAATTTTTCCATCAGCAGAAGGTTTAATTTGTAAAATTTTTAATAAAAACTCCGTTGAAATTGTCAATAACCAGATGAAAGGCTTTGTTGTTTTTGACATATATTTCATGGGAATAGCTACTATTTTTGCGATTCCTTCTGGGTGATTTAACCCAATTCTTTTGGGCAATAATTCTCCTAAAACTAATGAGAAAAATGTCAAGATAACGACAACAACACCAACAGCTATTGAATCAGCATAAGGTTTAAGAACTTCAAATGAACTTATAAAACTCTCAACATCTGCTGTAATTTTGTCACCAGAAAATATCCCTGTTAATATTCCAATAAGAGTAATTCCAATTTGAACGGTAGATAAAAATGTATTGGGAGAATTGGCTAAATCCAGAGCGGCTTTGGCATTTTTGTTTCCTTTCTTTGCAGCCGTTTCCAATCGATTTTTACGTGCTGAAATTAATGCTATTTCAGACATTGAAAAAATTCCATTTAAAAGGATCAAAAACAAAACAACTAAAATTTCCATACCTAAAGGTTTAAAAAAAAGAGCTATCGTTTAAGAATAGCTCTTTACTGTAAATGCAAATATCTAAAAATTTTACAAAGTATCGATTACTTGACTCAATCTTTCTGTTACTTCTGCTATGCTTCCAATTCCGTTCACGGCTTTAAATTTCTGCTGTGTTCTGTAATAGTCCATCAAAGGAGCGGTTTTTTGGTTGTATTCCTCATAACGATTTCTTATTTTTTCTTCGTCTTGATCGTCAGGTCTTCCTGAAGTTTTTCCTCTTTCTAACAATCGTTTCACTAAAATTTCATCATCAGCTTCTAAAGCAACTGTTGCTGTAATTTCTTGATTTTTTGATTCTAAAAATTTATCCAAAGCTTCTGCTTGTGCTATAGTTCTTGGAAAACCATCAAATAAAAATCCTTTGGCTTGTGGATTTTTATCTACTTCACTTTGTAACATTTTAATCGTAACTTCATCAGGAACCAAATCGCCTTTATCCATATAAGTTTTGGCTAATTGACCTAATTCTGTGTCATTTTTGATATTAAATCTAAAAATATCACCTGTTGAAAGATGTACTAAATTGTATTTTTCTTTTAAAAAATCGGCTTGCGTTCCTTTACCTGCTCCAGGTTTTCCGAATAAAACTATATTAATCATTGGTGTCTGTTTGTTTTCTATGGCTAATTGATATACATCTGGTAAATTTCTTCCTAATCCATCATAATCTAAACCAAAACCTACGATGAATTTATTTGGAATTCTTATCCCAACATAATCTAATTTAATGTCTTTTTTATAGGCTTCAGGTTTGAAAAATAAAGTAGCGATTTTTAAATGTTTTACTTTTTTCTCTTTTAGAATAGCTTTTAATTCTTCGATTGTATTTCCAGTATCTACAATATCCTCAACAATTACAACGGTTTTTCCTTCTAAATCTTCGTTTAAACCTATTAATTGCTTTACTTCATTTGTGGATTGAGTTCCTTCATAAGAAGCTAATTTTACGAAACTTACTTCGCACATGCCTCTATAATATTTCATTAAATCAGAAATAACTTTGAAAGAACCATTCAAAACTCCAATAAAAACAGGAACTTCGTCAAAAAAATCATCATCCATTTGCTTTGCCATATTTTGAATCGCAAAATCAATCTCGTCTGATGAAATAAAAGGTTCAAAATGTTTATCGTGTAATTGTATCACTTGATTTGGTTTTAGTTGTGACCACAAATTTAAGGAAGTATAATTTATTGCATTCAATATATTTATACTTTTTTGCAAATTTGATATATTTACCAAATGAATTCAGAAATGTTTACCAAAATTGATCAAAGTACAGCTCACAAAAAAAGTAGAGTTACAGTTAGTAATTTTGCCATGAAAAGTGAGGGAAATTTGGTAGAATTAGTAGAAATAGCTTTTGATATTTCGCATAAAAATCATGTAAAAGCTTTTTGGTCGTTAGAATTAGTTTGTGATAAAAAACTAAAACTGTTTGTGCCTTACATTGATGAGTTTTGTAAAATTTTACCCCAATTAAAAGAGGATTCTGCTGTTCGACCAGCTACAAAAATCTGTATGTTTTTAGCCAAAAGTAATCACAGAAAAAACGGAATTGAATTATCAAAAGACCAAGAACACACCATTATTGAGAATTTAATCGACCGATTAATTCAAGATGAAAAAGTAGCGGCAAAGGTTTATGCCATGAAAGCTTTGTTTGTTTTTGGAAAAAAATACGATTGGATTTACGAAGAATTAAAACCTGTAATTTCGCAAGATGCTTTTGAACATTCAGCCGCTTATCAAGCATGTGCGCGTAATATTTTGAAGAAAATTTAAATTTTTCGAATTTCTAAATTTGATTTTTAGCATTTGGAATTGGGATTTTATATCTTTGCTCAAACACAACTATAAATGAATTATTTCTCTTCAAATTTTAAATTGGGAATTCTTGGTGGCGGACAATTGGGCAAAATGCTGTTGGCTGACACCAGAAAATTTGATATACAAACTTTAGTCCTTGATCCAAGTGAAGAAGCACCTTCTCAATTTGGCTGTAACGCTTTCTATAAAGGAAGTTTGATGGATTTTGATACAGTTTATCAATTTGGTAAAATGATCGATTTATTAACTATTGAAATTGAAAACGTAAATCTTGACGCTTTAGATAAATTAGAAGAAGAAGGTTTGGCTGTTTTTCCATCGCCAAAAACCTTACGATTGATTCAAAACAAAGGAAAACAAAAAGATTTTTATGTTGAAAATAAGATTCCAACCTCAAAACATTTGCGTTTTGTAGATTTAAATGATTTGAAAAAATCGCTTGAAAAAAACGAATTAGACTTTCCGTTTGTATGGAAATGTGCTCAATTTGGCTATGATGGAAATGGTGTAAAAGTATGTCGTTCTGCGATTGATTTGGTAAAACTTCCTGATGTGGAATGCATTGCAGAAGATATGATTCCATTTAAAAACGAATTAGCTGTGATTGTGGCTCGTTCTGTTTCTGGTGAAGTAAAAATCTACCCTGTTGTGGAAATGGAATTTCATCCAGAAGCTAACCAAGTAGAATATGTAATTTGTCCAGCTCGAATTGACGAAAAAGTAGCTCAAAAAGCCATTGATGTTGCTTTGAAAGTTTCTGAAAGTTTCAATCATGTTGGATTATTAGCTGTAGAAATGTTTCAAACTGAAGCTGATGAAATTTTAGTCAATGAAGTTGCTCCAAGACCACACAATTCTGGACATTATTCGATTGAAGCCAGTTATACATCTCAATTTGAAAATCATTTACGTGCGATTTTAAATCTTCCTTTAGGAAATACTTCAAGCAAAGTGGCTGGAATTATGGTAAATTTGGTAGGTGAAGAAGGTTATGAAGGACAAGTAGTTTATGAAAATATAGAAAAAATTATGGCCATTGATGGTGTAACACCTCACATTTATGGTAAAAGAGAAACTAGACCTTTCAGAAAAATGGGTCACGTTACAATCGTAAATGAGAATATGGTGGAAGCGAGAAGAATTGCTGAGGATGTGAAGAACTCGATTAGAGTGATTAGTGTTCAGTAGATAGTGTTCAGTTTTTTGAATGCATTAAATATGATAAAAAAGTTTTTAAAGATTAGCTTTTATAGTCTTATAACTTTTGTGTGGTTAATTTATTTCATTAATTTACTCAATTATTTTCAATAAGTTACAAGGAAGTTTTCCAAAATATAAATTTTGATTTTCCTTATGAATTCTGTTATAAATTTGAAGTTAGAAGTTTTGGAAATCGGCATGAATTACAGCACGGAACTCATCTCAAAAATTCCTTATATGCCTTCAAAACATTTTGGATAATCGTATTTTTATGTTTTCAAATGAATAGAAGAAAAAAATTAAATTCCTAATTGTTCTCAACTTTAAAATTTCTTGAAATTGGAATTACATCTTCATTTTTCATTGTTATTCCTTTACTGGTAAAATGTTTTATATGATTTTTATTGATGATATAGGATCGATGGCATTTTACAAAATTAGGTGGCAATTGTTTTATGATTTCTGAAAGTTTTCCTCTTACAAACTCTTTTTTAGAAGAAGTATATAAATACAAATAATGATCTTCTGATCTAATATAAATTAAATCTGATAAATAGATTTTTGATTTATTTTTTAACACTATAAAATTATCTATAACTAGTTGTTTTACCGAATTTAATTCTTCTTTTATTTGATTAGTTTCTTCTAATATTTTAAATTTTTCTTGATCTAATAATCTCTTCTTTTTATCTACTTTTTTCCAACGAATAAAAGAGTACAATGCTAAAAGGAAAACTAAAAATATCAAAATTCCATACAAAATTTTGTTGCGTACAAATCGCGTTTCTAAACCTGATAATTGATTAATTTTATTATCTTTTTCTTTGGTTTGAAACTTGACATCTATTTCATAAAAATTACTGTTTTTGGCAAAATCATTGACTAAACTATCCAATCTATTAAACAATAATTCATACGTTTGAGCAGCAACTGTATCTTTTAATCCTTCATACACTAATTGCTTTTGTTTGGAGACAATTCGAGCTATTTTTATGCGATATTTGTCATTGGGAATAGCTTCTATTCTATCTAAATATTCTAAAGCTTTTGTGTAATTTTTTCTTATTCTTTCATTTACTCCTAAATTGATTAATGCATATACTTGGCGTAAATAATCCTTGCTTTTTGTGGCAATTTGCAGACTATGACTTAAATTTTGTTTGGCCAAATCATATTGTTCCAAACTGGTATAAACATTTCCTAATCCTAATAATAGTAAAGATTTGAATTCTGCATCTGATTTATAAAAATTTGTATTTTGAATTTCTTTTATCTTCTTTAAACCCCAATTAGCATCTAAACTATCACCATAAATATCTTTAAAGTTTTCATATTCTATTTTAGCAAACCATTTGTCAGAAGCATCATTTTTAGTCAATTTTTTCAATTCGTTGAGAAAAAAACGTCTGTCTTTGTTGTAATTGTGTTTGCTTGATTCTGTTTCGTGCAAACTAAAAAGCAACTTTCTGTATTGTTCTTCGTTTAGCAATTTTTGTTTTTTTTCTTTTTCAAAAACACGATAAAAAGTAGCATAAGCCGAATCCTCACAATTAATATTAGCGTATAATTCAGCTAATTCTATTTCTTTTAAAACATCGTGCTCTTGAAGTGCTAATTCCTTTTTTAAAGCCAAAATTTGATGCATTTCTTTACGATAAAAATAATCATAAGAAACAGAATCAATTGGGATATTTTGCCCAAGGAGGATTGTGGTGAAAAGAAGACAAAAGAGGTGTTTCATTTTTATGGAATATTTATAATTCCTAAAACTCCTCCATCTTGACCTTGTCTTGGGATAATATCAAATGCTTCATCTTTAATTTCCAGAAGTGTGCTAATATCAAATTTTTTTCCTCCCAAGTATAAATTTTCATTTAATCCATACTTCTCAAAAAGTTGAGAAAACTTTTGTTTTATTTCTTTATCTAATGAACCTGAAAAATCATCAATCCAAAAATATACTCTAAACGTTTCACTTGGATACTTTTGATTTAAAAGTTCTAACTCTTTTTTTGCATCAAAATTAACTCCCACTTGGTGAATGATTGCAATTGGGTTGTTTCTAAAAACTATTACATTTTCCATAATTACTGTTTTATTAATTAATATCCTACTAAATTAAATTTTTCTGTTGAAAATCAAAATTTTATCGTTCTGTGTATTTAAAATCATTTATTTGCTCTCGATGCCAAAGGTGAAAAAACACCACTTAAATCTTTTAAATCAAAGGCTTTGGAAAGTGTTACTCCAAAAAAAGGTCTTGGGTTATTATTTGTATTAGTTATTTCTGCTTGTAATGTTAAACCTGTTTGGGGTTCGGTTATCCACGCTCTACCAGCAAAAAATATATCATAACTTCTATCTACAATTATTAATGTAGAGTTTAGTGATGATTTTGGATAAAAATTGGAAGAATAACCAACTGACCCATGTATTCTTACACTTACATCCGAATTCTCTAATGTTAAAAATAACCCTAGAAAACCTGCATTAAATGAATATTCATTAAACTGGCTTCTAGAAGTTGTACCAATTTCAATTGTCCCAGGAATAAAACCAACCATATTATTTGATTCAAGATTTTTGGGATTACTAAACTCTCGAATTATACTTGTTCTTCTCCAAATAAATTCTAGTGAAGGTGAATAAAAAAGACTTAAATCTGTACTCACATTTTTTTTAAAAATTGGAAACAAGATGCTAAAATGTGCCCCAATATTATCAGATACTCTGCTTTTTATCATTTTTGATTGCTCAGTGTATGTAACATAAGTTGTATCAGTTAATTTTTCTATTTTATAAGTACGTCTAACATTTCCCGTTGAATCTATCTCGCTCATTGCTCTATTGCCGTACAAGCTTAAATAAAAACCAGTTTTATTTTTATTATGTCTGTTTGGCAAATAGATATTTGTAGCAAAAAATAAATTTTGTGCTTTTATTCCATCCACTAAATCAAAATTTGTCCCAACATAGGAGAGATATGTATATTCTGAAACATGATTAATATCTGATTTGTGTTCTTTTATAATTAGAGTTAATTTTTTATGTTTAGCAATGTTGTTTACAGAAACGTCCTTTTCTGAATCAAAAATTTTTATTTCGAGGAATACTTTTCTTTCTCTATCGTAAACTGAGTCTTTTTCAAGAAGAAAATAAATTTTTTCTTTATTGCTTTTTAAAGAGATTTTTTTTGAGAAATCTATTAATTCATAACTATTGTTAGATAAGGTTGATTCATCTCTAATAATATTCACTACATAACTATAATTTTTATATTTATCAGAATCAGGAAAGATACTTTCAATATTAATTGGAGTTAATACATCATTTTGATTTGTTCTAGAAATTGAAATAGTATCTTTTTCAAAACCAATACTGTAAAAATCTTGGGCACTTATTGCATAACTCATTAAAATTCCAAAGAAAAGAGAAAGGGTATAACTTGTTTTCATAAATAGTTTTTTTTTAAAATCGACAATCATTTAATTGAATCAAAACTATATGAAAATCAATATCTCAACAAAAAAATGTCGTGTACTGCATAAAAAACAACGTGAGTTGCAGTATCTTATTTAAAGAGAATTAATAAATCAATTCTTACCAATATCTTTTGAAGTTTTACTTTCCATAAAAAGATGTATTTTTGTAAAAAAGTTAGTAAAACTATCTATAAGATTCTATAAAAAACTAAACTTCTAAATCACAAACTCATAAACTAAACACAATGAAAGTAGCCATAATAATGGGTTCAAAATCCGATTTACCAGTAATGCAAGAAGCCATCGACATCTTAAAAGGATTTGACATCGAAACGGAAGTTGATATTGTGTCAGCACACCGAACTCCTGAAAAATTATTTGATTTTAGTCAAAATGCTCACACGCGTGGAATTTCAGTAATTATTGCTGGAGCTGGTGGAGCGGCTCATTTACCTGGAATGGTGGCTTCTATGTCACCACTTCCTGTAATTGGTGTTCCAGTAAAATCAAGCAATTCTATTGATGGTTGGGATTCTATTTTATCAATTTTACAAATGCCTGGTGGTGTTCCTGTAGCTACTGTTGCTTTAAATGGTGCGAAAAATGCTGGAATTTTGGCAGCTCAAATCATCGGTTCTTATGATAAATGCGTTTTAGATAAAATCATCGCTTATAAAGAAGGATTGAAACAAACCGTTTTGAAATCTTCTGAAGAATTGAAAAAATAAAATTTAATTTTCATAAAACAATCCTTCAAGCGTTTAAAACTCTGGAAGGATTTAATAATAAAAAAATGAAACTACTGACTCAACAATTCAATACCAAATACGATACAGCTCCATTTTCCCAAATAAAAACGGAAGATTACAAACCTGCTTTTGAAGAAAATATCAAAGCAGCTAAAGCCGAAATTGATGCCATTATCAATAATCCTGAAATTCCAACTTTTGAAAATACTTTAGAAGCTTTGGATTTTTCTGGAAATACTTTGGATAGATTATCATCGCTATTTTTTAATTTAAATTCGGCTGAAACTTCCGAAGAAATGCAAAAAATAGCTCAAGAAGTTTCTCCTCTACTGACTGAATTCAGCAATGACATTACATTAAACGAAGATTTATTCAAAAGAATTAAATCTATTTATGACCAAAAAGATAGTCTGAATTTAACCAATGAACAACTAACCTTATTAGACAAAAAATATAAAAGTTTTGTAAGAAACGGTGCTTTATTGAATGACGAACAAAAAGCAAAACTTCGCGAAATTGATACACAATTAGCCAAATTAAAACTCACTTTTGGTGAAAATGTTTTGGCTGAAACCAATAATTATCATTTACAAATTACCAATGAAAATGACTTAAATGGTTTACCAGAAGGTGTCATTGAAGCTGCAAAATCGGAAGCCGAAAACAGACAATTAGAAGGCTGGGTTTTTACTTTGGATATGCCAAGCTACTTGCCTTTTATGACATATGCTGATAATCGTGAATTGCGAAAAGAATTAGCTATTGCAGCTGGTAAAAAAGCCTTTCAAAACAATCAATATGACAATCAAAATAATGTAAAGGATATTGTGCGTTTACGTCATGAACGTGCTAATTTATTGGGTTATGCTTCACATGCTCATTTTGTTTTAGAAGAACGAATGGCTCAAAAACCTGATAAAGTAAAATCGTTTTTAAATGATTTACTAGAAAAAGCAAAACCTGCTGCTGAAAAAGAATTTGCTGAATTAACGGCTTTTGCAAAAGAGCTTGACGGAATTGATCATTTAGAAAAATGGGATGGTGCCTATTATTCTGAAAAGTTAAAACAAAAATTATTCAATTTAGATGATAAAAAATTAAAACCATATTTCAAATTAGAGAATGTTTTAAACGGAGCTTTCACCATTGCTGAAAAATTATATGGTATTACTTTTAAAGAAGTTTTTGACATTGACAAATACCACAAAGATGTTAAAACCTATGAAGTTTTAGATTTTGAAAACCAATTAGTAGCTGTTTTTTACGCAGATTTTTTTCCAAGAAAAGGAAAACGAAATGGGGCTTGGATGACTTCTTTCAAATCACAATCTATTAAAAATGGTGTAAACGACAGACCTCATATTTCTAATGTTTGCAACTTTACACCACCAACACCAAGCAAACCTTCACTCCTAACCTTTAATGAAGTAACGACTTTATTTCACGAATTCGGACATGGATTACATGGCATGTTAGCCAATACCGTTTATCCAAGTTTATCTGGGACGTCTGTGTATTGGGATTTTGTGGAATTACCAAGTCAAGTGATGGAAAATTGGTGTTATGAGCCAGAAGCTTTGGCTTTATTTGCCAAACATTATCAAACTGGAGAAATTATTCCACAAGAATATGTAGAAAAAATCAAAGAAAGTGCTAGTTTCTTAGAAGGAATGGCAACGATGCGACAAATTAGTTTTGGACTGTTAGACATGGCTTATCATGGAAAAGCACAAACTATTGAAGACGTGAAATCTTTTGAAGAAGCTGCTTTTGAAAGCACAAAACTCTATCCTGATGTAGCTGAAAATTGCATGAGTGTTTCTTTTTCTCATATTTTTCAAGGGGGTTATTCTTCTGGATATTACAGTTACAAATGGGCCGAAGTTTTAGATGCTGATGCTTTTGCTTATTTTCAAGAAAAAGGAATTTTTGATAAAGAAGTGGCGACAAAATTCAAAGAAAATGTACTTTCAAAAGGAGGAACAGAACACCCAATGACGTTGTACAAAAAATTTAGAGGTCAAGAACCTAAGCCTGAGGCTTTGTTGAAACGTGCTGGGTTGATTTAATCATTTAAAAATATCTTATGGATAAAAGGATAAATTTTATAGAAAAGATGCTTGACTTAATTAAAAAGTATAATTTAATAAACAATAAATCAATAATTTCTAAAACTCCAAAAGGTGAATATATTTTAGAAGTATATAGCCTTTTTCACACAGTTGATGAGTCAATTACAAATCTTGACTTTTTTGAACATTTTTTAACTACAGAAGAGTTTCCTAAACATTTTTTAGAAAAAAACATAAGTGAAAGAGATTACTATAAATTTCAATTAGAAAATTTTTATATAAGATGTAGTTCTATTTTTGATTTTAAAATGCATCTTATTAACAAAACACTAAATTTAGGTTTAAAAAAATGTAGTTATGATCTAATTAAAGATAATTCTAACATACAAAATACATCTTTGAAAACTAAAATTATAGAGCTCAAATCTTATTTAAATAAAGTAATTGAGAAAAGAAACAAAATAATACATCATGGCCATTTTGATTCAGAGCTTCTAGATGGAATATCAGCATTTATTAGTATTCCAAATTTACCTGAAGAACTTTATGAGGAAGAATATGAAATTTATTCTAAAAAAGAGAAAGATAAAAATATAAAAGAAGCAATTAAAGAGTTAAATAAAATAACTGAAAAACTAAAGTTTTATTTTGAAGAGATATTAGGAGAGTTAATCCCAATAATTGAATTACAAATAACAATTTTTGAACTAAAAGAAAAATTATAGAAAAATTATTCCGTGCATTTTTTTCTTTTTTAAATAAACTTTCATTTTTTTTTGAAACTTTAAAAACTTTTACATATCTTTGTACTATCAAATTGAAACAATATCCAAAAATGACAATAAGCATTTTTAATGCGTTTGCATTTGACCAATAAAAAACAATAAAAGCGACAAATGAAATTCAATGAAGCAAAAAATAAATTCGTTCAAACATGGGGTGCCTTAGGCAGTCAATGGGGAATTAACAAAACCATGGCTCAAATTCACGCGCTTTTGATGGTTAGCAACGAACCTATTTCTATGGAAGACATTATGGAAGAATTGCAAATTTCTCGTGGCAATGCTTCTATGAATCTTCGTGCTTTAATGGATTGGGGAATTGTTTACAAAGAATATAAAGCTGGTGAACGTAGAGAATTTTTCACCGCTGAAAAAGATTTAGACGAATTAGCTGTGAAAATTGCTAGAGAAAGAAGCAAAAGAGAAATAAAACCTGCTTTAAAGGTATTGAAAGAGGTTTCTACAATCGATTCAAAAGCTACTGAGGAAGAAAGACATTTTATAGATCAAACAACCAAATTATACGACTTTGTTTTAAAAGCAGACAATATGTTAGAAAAAGCTACCGAATTCAAAGACAATTGGTTGGGAAGATTGGTTATTAAAATTATGAAATAGTTTTTAAATCAAATGAAAATATAAAACTTAAAAACTATTCAATGAGACCATTAAAAAACAATAAACAAAACGAATTAAATAAACTTTAAACTAAAAAAATTTAATCAAAACTTTCAATTTTTTCTGAAAGTTTAAAAATAAAAAGAATTATGAAAACAACATTAATACTATCAAAAATCATAAATATAATTGCACTATTGTTTCTTTTATTAGGAGCTTACGGATTAGCTATAACTGGAGCTCTTCAAGTTTTGGCAGCAATAATTTATTTTTTATGCTTTCCAAAAAACAGATTAATTTATATCTATTTTGGATTAGTAGGCATCTTCTTCATTTTTTGGAATGGTTGTTTTAATTGGTGGTTCTCTATTCCTATTTTCTTACTAGTTTTTCTAACTTATATTATTCACTTTCAAAAAAACAAATTATGAGCTTAACAATCCCAAACTGGCTAATTATTCTAAGTGGAATTGGTCAAATATTCACAGCCTTAATTTACCCATATATTCGTCATCAAGTTTTTGATTGGTATAATGATGTAAAACAATTAAAACCTTTAAATCAAGAAATTGCAAAAACTTATGGAAGATATATTCAAGGATTGAACTTCTCTTTTGGATTAATTGCAATTATTTTACCGAATGACTTAAAGAATCAATCTCATTTAGCCATAGCGATAACTGGATTAATTGCTGCTTATTGGGTTGGAAAAGTAGCTACTCAAATTGCATATTATCCAATGTATGATATTCCAAAAAGAACACTTTTTAAAGTTGGCAGTTATTGCATGAATACGTTGTTTGTTCTTTTTGCAATTGTAAATACATTGCTTTTTATCAATAACATATTTAAATACTGAAATCATGAACTGGAGTTATTTATTTAAGCATTGGTTTGGAACACTAATCATTTCACCTTTTGTATATGAATTATTTAATTTAATGAAGGTAAACTCAAATAGAGTCATTGGTTTAGTTGAAATTTATCCAATTACATTTATTTTTAGTTTAATTTTTTCAATTCCAACTTATATTATTTACGGATTTATCTATTATTTCTTAGCTAGAAATGGAGTCTCAATAATGAAATCTAAAATTATTCTATTATTATTGACGGTCTTAAGTATTTTTATAACTTTTCATGTTGTCTTTAATGCTCGAGAACTAACAATTAGCATTTCATATGCAATAACTTCTACAATTTTAGGTATATATTTTAAATTAAATTTTAAAGAAATAAAATGACAACCATAAACCTCATCACCAAAATAAATGCCCCAAAACAAATCGTTTTTGATTTAGCCAGAAACATTGATATTCATCAAAACTCTACCAGCAAAACTGAAGAAAAAGCTATTAGTGGAACAACTTCTGGTTTAATACACTTAAATGAAACAGTCACTTGGAAAGGCAAACATTTTGGAGTTTACTTAACGCATACCAGCAAGATCACTGAAATGGATTTGTATGATTATTTTGTGGATGAAATGATTAAAGGAAATTTCAAATCGTTCAAACATGAACATTCTTTCATTGAAAAAAATGGCAAAACGGTTATGATTGACAATTTAATGTACAAAACTCCTTTTGGAATTTTTGGAAAACTATTTGATAAACTAATGCTGAAAAAACACCTGACAAATTTCCTTGAAACAAGAAATAAAGTGTTGAAAAAATTAGCCGAAAGTCAATAGTAAAACCAACCAAAAAAACGGAACACTTTCAACCCAAAAAGAAGTGTAATATTTATTGCGTTTTGAAGTAGCAAAAAAGGTAAAAATAGCTAAAATTAAAGCTGTCAAAAAAGTAATCAATAGCTGTTGTAAAGTAATATTTGGTTTAAAAAAATCCATAACAAAAAAAACACTAACTAAACCATAACTGAGCCATTTGGTTTTCTTCTCACCCAATTTTTGCGGAATGGTTTTTAATGATTTTTCATCAAATTGCAAATCAATTATCTCAAAAATCAACATCAATACAAAGACCAAAATAAAGCGTTGAATACATTTCAGAAACACCAAAATTGAAAAATCAGATTCAGCATTAATTACAGGTAAAAGAACTGTAACACCAACCCAAGCAATGGCTACCAAATAAATTTTTATTCCACTCCAATTTCGCATATTGGATTTATGTGGAAAAAAAGGCAATGTATATAAAATTGTAAGTAGTAAAGCTCCAAATCCTATTAACTTAGTAGTTGCTTTTAAAGCCAAAAAATAATAAAAAGTAGCCAGAGCTGCAATAAAACTCAAAACAATTATAGCTCTGAAGGTTTTGGTTAATTTTATCTTTTTTACACGTGCTAACTCATCATATTTGATAAAATTATACCCTACAATAGTTCCAAAAAAACCAAAATAAGCCACATTTTCATCATAAGAAATGTTTAACTTTAAAAATGTTATTCGTATTAGAGCATAAACAGCTAATGCAACATGTAAACTGCTTTGAATGTAAAAATCAAATAAATATTTCAATATTCGCATTCCACAAAAATAATCAAAGTGTTAATAAGAAAGGCTTTTAGTTGAAAAAAAGACAAAAATTCAGTTGAAATTAAGAATAAATTTAAAGTATAATAATTACTTTTGCACTGCAGTTCTGAATAAATTTTCAGTTAGCAAAAACAACACAATTACACACTTTATCTTTATATAAATGAAAACAGACTCATTTGCGTTAAGACACTTAGGACCAAGAGAAAACGATTTACCAAAAATGTTGGAAACTATTGGTGTTGAAACTTTGGACCAATTAATTTATGAAACTATTCCATCGGATATTCGTTTGAAAAATCCATTGGAATTAGAACATATCATGACCGAATATGAATATGCCAACCACATCAGAGTTTTAGGTCGTACCAATAAGGTTTTTAAATCATATATTGGGCTTGGATATCACCCAACCATTGTTCCTCCAGCCATTCAAAGAAATATTTTTGAAAATCCAGGATGGTACACCGCTTATACACCTTATCAAGCTGAAATTGCTCAAGGTCGTTTAGAAGCTATCTTAAATTTCCAAACCACAGTTATTGAATTAACTGGAATGGAAATCGCAAATGCCTCTTTGTTGGATGAAAGTACAGCTGCAGCTGAAGCAATGGCTTTATTATTTGATGTTCGTTCAAGAGATCAAAAGAAGAACAATGTGTGCAAATTCTTTGTATCAGAAGAAATATTACCACAAACATTATCGGTATTACAAACTCGTTCTACACCAATTGGAGTAGAATTAGTGATCGGAAATCACCAAGAGTTCGATTTTTCTAACGAGTATTTTGGAGCAATTCTTCAATATCCTGGAAAATATGGTCAAGTATATGATTATGCTGATTTCATCAAAAAAGCCAATGAAAACGAAATCAAAGTAGCGGTTGCTGCCGATATATTGTCTTTAGTAAAATTAACTCCTCCAGGAGAAATGGGAGCTGATGTAGTCGTTGGAACCACACAACGTTTTGGAATTCCAATGGGTTATGGTGGCCCTCATGCGGCTTATTTTGCTACAAAAGAAGAATACAAACGTTCAATGCCTGGAAGAATTATCGGAGTTTCACAAGATGCTGATGGTAATCGTGCTTTGCGTATGGCATTACAAACCCGTGAACAACACATCAAACGTGAAAAAGCAACTTCTAACATCTGTACAGCACAAGTTTTATTGTCTGTAATGGCTGGAATGTTTGCGGTTTATCACGGCCCAAATGGTTTACGCTATATTGCTGATAAAGTTCACGGAATGGCTTCAACATTAGCTGATGCTCTAAATAAATTAGGGGTTTATCAAACTAACACTGCCTTTTTTGACACAATTGTAGTAAAAGCAGCTGCTAAAAAAGTTAGAGCTATTGCAGAAAAACATGAAGTCAATTTCTTCTATATTGATGACGAAACAATTTCAATTTCTTTAAACGAAACTACATTATTCTCTGATATCAATCAAGTGATTGCCATTTTTGCTGAAGCCTTTGGCAAAGAAGCTTTTGAAGTTTCTGAATATGTTTTAGAAAACAATTACCCAATGCATTTAAACAGAAAATCAGAATTTTTGACACATGAGGTGTTCAACAAATACCATTCTGAAACCAGTTTAATGCGTTATATTAAAAAATTAGAGCGTAAAGATTTATCCTTAAATCACTCCATGATCGCTTTAGGGTCTTGTACAATGAAATTAAATGCAGCTGCTGAAATGTTACCTTTAAGTATGCCTTATTGGAACACCATTCACCCATTTGCTCCCTTAGACCAAGTGCAAGGTTACACTAAAATGCTTAAAAAATTAGAACACCAATTGAATGTAATTACTGGTTTTGCCGGAACCACTTTACAACCAAATTCTGGTGCTCAGGGAGAATATGCAGGTTTAATGACGATTCGTGCTTATCACTTATCAAGAGGAGATAATCAAAGAACAGTTTGTTTAATTCCTGCCTCAGCTCACGGAACAAATCCTGCTTCAGCTGCAATGGCTGGCATGAAAATTATCGTGACAAAAACCATGGAAAACGGCAATATCGATGTAGAAGATGTAAGAGAAAAAGCCATTCAATATAAAGATGAATTATCATGTTTAATGGTAACTTATCCATCAACACATGGCGTTTTTGAGAGTGCAATTAGAGAAATTACGCAAATCATTCATGACAATGGTGGTTTAGTATATATGGATGGTGCAAATATGAATGCACAAGTTGGATTAACAAATCCTGCAACTATTGGAGCTGACGTTTGTCACTTGAATTTACACAAAACATTTGCTATTCCTCACGGTGGTGGTGGACCAGGAGTTGGACCAATTTGTGTTAATGAGAAATTAGTTCCTTTCTTACCAAGTAATCCATTAGTAAATGTTGGTGGAGAACAAGCTATTACAGCAATCTCTGGAGCACCTTATGGTTCTGCTTTAGTTTGCTTGATTTCATACGGATATATTTGTATGTTAGGAGCAGAAGGAATTACCAATGCCACAAAATATGCCATACTAAATGCCAACTATATGAAAGCTCGTTTAGAAGAGCATTATCCTATTTTATATTCTGGAGAAAAAGGAAGAGCTGCTCACGAAATGATTTTGGATTGCAGAGCTTTCAAAGCTAAAGGTATTGAAGTAACGGATATTGCAAAACGTTTGATGGATTATGGCTTTCACGCTCCCACGGTTTCTTTCCCTGTAGCTGGAACTTTAATGGTTGAGCCAACTGAATCAGAAGATGTGGCTGAATTAGATAGATTCTGTGATGCTATGATTTCAATTCGCAAAGAAATTGAAGAAGCAAGCATTGAAGAACCCAACAACGTATTAAAAAATGCTCCTCATACTTTAAACATGTTGACTTCTGATACTTGGACATTACCTTACTCAAGAGAAAAAGCGGCTTATCCATTAGAATATGTGGCTGATAATAAATTTTGGCCAAGTGTTCGTCGTGTAGATGAAACATATGGCGATAGAAATTTAGTTTGTAGCTGTGCTCCTATTGAAGCGTATATGTAAAAATAGTAATTAGTAAATAGAAAAGGTTTCAGATTAATTTTTGAAACCTTTTTCTTTTTTATGATAAATGTCAGACAATGGAAGTGTAAGAATACTAACTTTGCCTAAAATTTAATAAAATGAATGACATTGAAACTAGAGAAGATATTCTTTTAATCATGAGAGAATTTTACGATAAACTATTGACCGATGATGAGATCAATTTTTATTTTACCCAAATCACTCAAGTTGATCAACATTTAGAACATCATTTTGAAATTTTAGCTACTTTTTGGGAGCAATCTCTATTTATGAAAGGAGGCTACAGCAATAATATGTTTCAGATCCACAAAGAATTACATGAAAAAGTAGCTTTCCAAAAAAAACATTTTGACGTTTGGCTTAACCATTTATACAGCTCCATTGATCAACATTTCAATGGAAAACGTGCCGAACAAATGAAAACTAATGCACTCAGTATGGCTACTATTATGCAAATAAAATTCAGATAAAACTACCAAATAAATTAATGTTTTACTATTTTTTTTCTTTTATTTTAACAATATCATAAATATATGCGTGCATAGTAAAATTATATAAATAATTTAATTTATTATCAGTAAATTTACTAATACAAACTTCATCAAACTATTAGCATGAATATTAAAATAACAGGTTCTGGGAGTTATATTCCCACATTAAGAGTAACGAATCGTGATTTTAAAAACCACGAATTTTTAAATGAAGACGGTTCTATTTTGAACCAGCCTAATGATATAATTGCTCAAAAATTTGCTGAAATAACTGGCATTATTGAGCGTAGGTACGTAGAAGAAAACCAAATCACTTCACAAATAGCTACAATTGCTGCACAAAAAGCTATTGAAAACGCCAATGTTGATCCAGAAACTTTAGATTATATCATTTTTGCTCACAATTTTGGTGATGTTAAAAAAGATGCTATTCAAGGAGACACATTGCCAAGTTTAGCTTCAAGGGTAAAATACAACCTTCGCATTAAAAATCCAAAATGCGTTGCCTATGACATGCTGTTTGGTTGTCCTGGCTGGGTGGAAAGTGTGATTCAAGCTCAAGCCTTTATTAAAGCTGGAATGGCTAAAAAATGTTTGGTCATAGGTGCTGAAACCTTATCTAGAGTGATTGATCCACACGATAGAGATTCTATGATTTATTCTGATGGTGCTGGTGCTACAGTTATTGAAGCTACCGATGAAGAAGGTGGAATTTTAGGTCATGCTTCTGCCAGTTATACCTATGAGGAAGCTAATTATTTATTTTTTGGAAATTCTTACAACAAAACTCATGATCCTGATGTACGTTATATTAAAATGTATGGTCGAAAAATATATGAGTTCGCTTTATCAAATGTTCCTTTAGCTATGAAAGACTGTTTAGACGAAGCAAAAGTTGATATCAGTCAAGTTAAAAAAATATTGATTCATCAAGCCAATGAAAAAATGGATGAGGCTATAATTCATCGTTTTTACAAACTTTACAAAACTAATGTCCCAGAAGGAATAATGCCAATGAGTATCCATAAATTAGGAAATTCTAGTGTTGCAACTGTTCCTACACTTTATGATTTAATTACTAAAGGTGAAATTGAAAATCAAGTTATAAACAAAGGTGATATCATTCTTTTTGCCTCTGTGGGTGCTGGCATGAACATCAATGCGATAGTGTACCAGATGTAAAAAAATGAAAGTTGGAAGTTGGAAGTTGGAAGAAAAAAGTAAATTTGTACACCAATTAATAAATAAATGTACGAAAAAACATATCCAAGTAAACGATTCAATATTACTTTAGACTTTCTAAAAAAACATATTTCAACGGATGAAATTATTTTAGACTTAGGTGTGCCAAATCCTTTTTCTAAAATAATGAATGATAATGGATTCACAGTAAAAAACACTAAGGGTGAGGATTTGGATAATGACCAATCGACATTAAAGAATGAAGAATACTCTGTAGTAACTGCTTTTGAAATTTTTGAACACTTATTAAATCCTTACACTGTTTTACAAAACGTAAAATGCGATAAAATTTTAATTTCAATTCCAATGCGATTGTGGTTTTCATCTGCCTACAGAAGTAAAACCGACAAATGGGACAGGCATTATCACGAATTTGAAGATTGGCAATTGGATTGGTTACTTGAAAAAACCGGATTCAAAATTGTAGATAGTACAAAATTCACACATCCTGTTAAAAAAATAGGTTTTAGACCTTTTTTAAGATATTTTACTAATCGCTACTATTTGGTTTATGCCGAAAAAGATAAAAGAATATAGAAAATAGATTTTATCTTATGAAATATCAAATTATAATTCCTGCGTATAACGAAGAAGCTTTTATAGCTTTAACTCTGCAATCTTTGGTAGAACAAACTGTTTTACCAAAAAATGTTATGATTATTAATGATAATTCAACAGATGGAACACAGGATATTATTGATTCTTTTTGTAATAAATATCCAACTGTTTTTTCAAGCGTATCTATAAAATCAGATGCTGTTCATTTACCTGGTAGCAAAGTAATCAATGCTTTTAATAGAGGTTTGTTATTCATTAATCAAGAGTTTGACATTATTGCCAAATTAGATGCTGACTTAATTTTTCCAAAGAATTATTTTGAAACCATCATCAAACATTTTGAATCGGATAGTCAAATTGGAATGGTTGGAGGATTTTGTTATATTGAAAAAAATGGAAATTGGATTTTAGAAAACCTAACAGATAAAGATCATATTCGTGGTGCTCTGAAAACTTATCGCAAAGAAACATTTAAACAAATTGGTGGTTTAAAAGCTGCAATGGGTTGGGATACCGTTGATGAATTACTCTGCAAATTTTACAATTGGAAAGTTGTTACGGACGAAACCTTACATGTAAAACACTTAAAACCAACTGGAGCCAATTACAACAAAGCAGCCCGTTACAAACAAGGAGAAGCGTTTTATAGTTTGGGTTATGGTTTCTTGATAACGACTATTGCTTCTATAAAATTGGCATTGAAAAAGAAAAAACCTTTACTATTTATAGATTATTTAAAAGGGTTTTGGAAAGCTAAAGCTGAAGGCAAAGAAATGCTAGTTACAAAAGAACAATCCAAGTTTATTAGACAATATCGTTGGAAGAAGATGAAGGAGAAGCTAAAGAAAAGTTGATGAAATATAAAAACATTATCTTAAAATAACACTCCTATAATTAACTAATAAATTACAGAAGTGTTATTATTCAAATAAAAAATTACATGTTTTCATTAGTTTTTACACTACCACCAGCTGTATTAGGGAAGAACTGTTTTAATTCTTCTACTTTTTCTGTAAAACCTGGAGTTTTAGTACCAGCTTTATATTTACTAAAATCGTAATCAATTAACGCATCTTGATAGTTGTTATAATCATGTACAATTTTAAAATCACTTAACATACGAGTAATAGTAGCTAAACGGTCTAAACGCGTATCAGCAAAGGAGCGGTCTTGAAAATCGGCTTCAAATTCTACCCAATCTACATCAGGCGAAGCTAAGCCTGTTTGCGTTTGCTGGTATTCTCTACACTTGTTTACAAATAGTTTGTTTGTTTCATTTACACTACCATACTTTTGACGTTCTTCTGCCGAAAGATTTTGGGTTATACCCATTAAGCTAGTTTCAATTACAGACAATGCATTATCTATATCTGTTTTTTGCTGTGGAGTAAGATGATTAACTCCTAAATTGTTAATTGCCATACAAATAAGTGCTAAAATTATAGTATTGCATTTTCAATAATTGTGCCATTTTGGTATTAAAAAAAACTCAAAAACCCAAAATTTTAGGTACATTAATCAAAAGTTTGAGTTAATATGACAAAATTTTACGTTAACCAACCCAAAATTTTACGTCTACTACCCTAAAATTTTACCCAAACAAATCAAAATTTTAATAAAATAACCCAAACGAACCAGTAAACAGCCTAAATGTATAGGTTATCAAGAGGTTTAGCCTCTTACTTTTGTAACAAGGTTCTCAAAAAAACTTTACCTGTTTTAACGTAGCAATATGCTTTATATATTGATATTATTATAGTAAAAAATTCTATATATCTAACCTTTCTTTTAAAAGTCCAACTAATTTTTCTACAGATTCTTTATCTGGCATAACAATAACAACACTATTGTTTGTGGAACTACCTTTATGTACTTGTTTGTTAAAATTAATTTCAATAGTACTTTTTGCTTCAAATAAATCTTTAATTTCAACATCAAAAATTGTTGCTAATTTAGGAATAAACTCTGATTTAACATCTGTTACTTCATTTTACCAGTTAGCATATGTTTTTTTGTCAACGCCAAGTAAGTCAGCTATATCACGCTGACTGTATTTAGTTTTACTTCTTATCCTTTTTAGATTAACTCCAACTCCCATAATTATTTGACTATAAAATTCATACAAACTTACCTATTTTTCTATACATAGTAAACTATGGCATTAATTATTTTTGAAAATAAACAAAACAATCCTTATTTTCGTTTAGTAAAGTTCAGTAACAGATAATAAAAAAATATTTTGAATATAAATTTAGAATAGACTAATATAAATCAATTAACTTTTCAAAAAATATGATATTTTAGTCATTGAACATAAAAAATGAGTATAAATACGGATTGACTTATAAATTGAAGAAGACTATTTTTGAGAATTAAATAGTATGGGATTAACAAATCTTTTTCTGCCCAGCAAATGCAAAATAAAAAGGTGTAATAAATAATTATATGAAGCAAAAAACTCAAACTCTAAAAAGGATTTTTATTTTCACTCTTCTTACCTTTTTATTAGCTTGTGAAAAAGACGATGCTCATTCTCATGAATCAGAAATAAATCAAAATGCTAAATTCAAAGTCAATAGAATAAATGAAGAAAAATTAAAAAAGAATGCTCCTAAAATTTTTAGTAGAATTGAAGGAATTAATAACAAAAAAGTTAATGGAGATAATAACCCTCTTAACAGATTAGTAAATATTAATAATGATTTTTTAATTGAAACCGATGAAGTACTTGAAGTAATAGAAGCTGATAGAACAACCTATACTTTTCCAATAACAAGAATGGTAGAAACTGATTTTACTGAAAATCTTGTTTTAGTAATTAAAGATAATGGTGTAATTTACGGTAAAATAGTTAAATATGATCTTTCAGAGCAAGACAAAGCTAACATAAAATCAAACATCAAAGTTAATCTTAGTAACAAAATTTCAACCACTGATATAGATAATATAAATGCTATATCTGCTCAATTATTAAGGGTAAACTCAGATTGTGTTGATTATATACAAATTGGCGGCCCTAATTGTCCTGGAAGTTTACATCATACACTAGAACAAATGGCATCTGGTCAATGTCCTCTGGTAAATAGCGGAAATTATGTGCCTAGTCCTGAATATATAGTTCAAATTATTGTGGACATGGATTGTGATGACTCAAATAACAGTGGTGGTGTAATCATTGATGAAAGTGAGCCTACATATCCAGGGGGAAATTACCCAGGTGGAACGGGAAATACTCAACCTCCAACTAACGGAGATACTGGCTCAACAAATCCACCAAATGATCCTAACAACAATGACCCAAACCCAAACCAATCAATCGATGACAATCCTTTGGCGACTTATCCAATGATTCCTAATGACAATAGAATTGTTACTAAACTTTTAAATAATTTGGATAATGATCAAAAAAACTGGTGGAATAACATTGCAAACGAAGATATAAAAATTGAAATTTTAGATTATCTTTTGGCTAATAACTCTAATGACGAATCAACGCAAGAAGTTAAAGATATTATTGATACATTAATAGAAAACAATACTTCGGCAGAGTCATTACAATTAGCTAGTTTAACTTTACAAATATTATCAAATAATGAACCATGGACACCGGATGTTGGAAATTATAACAATATTCCCAGTTTACATTATACACACAAGCGAACAACATATGTAAAAGGTAAACAGTTTTATCAGTATTTATTATCTAATGGAGATGTACTTGGTGTTATGGATTATGGCACAGGACAAGATGTCTACATGAGAACATTATATTATAGTCGAGAAATAAAAGATTGGTTTTTTATACCAAAACCTACTCCAAACTTCAATTATGTTCATACTGACCTAGACTTTATTTTTAATGGTTTTTGGTCAACTGTTCAAACAGGAGTAAGATATTGTACTCCATTAGAAGATATGATTATATTAATTGATGGTAAGGACTTCGACGGTGTTGCATCAAGCAGAGCCGTTGCTGGAATTTTTATTTTAGTTGATGCAGCTGGCGGTAAAGCTTTAAAGATAACCAAAAAATTAGGACACACCTTAAGTGCAGCATCAACTCCTATTAAAGTTATTATTGATATAACAACAAAAACTCAAAAAGCGTTAAAAAAACAATACAAAAATGTTATTTCAACTGCTAGTAACGGTAGAAAAGGTGTTTTTGGTGAGATATGTACTGATATTGACTTTGTAGAAAAAGGATATGAAGTCATACATGTAAATAGAAAAACTACTATTGACCCAATTGGTGATAATACTGGTATTGATCATATTTTTAAGAACCCCCAAACAGGAGAATTTATAATTGTTGAAACTAAATACCATGGCACTGGTGGGTTATCAACTTTAGTAGATGGAACAAGACAAATGAGTGATAATTGGATTTCTAATGGGCTTAAAAACAGTGATGATAGACTTTGGAATGCTGTTGGAGGTAATTTAAGTTTATACAATCAAATGAAACCTTCCTTAACAACAACTAATTATACTAGAGTAATCTCATATGTTCAACCTGATGGCACAATAAATTATAAATATATCACTTCTCAAGGTTATGAAATAAATACACACTCAGGAGTGTTTACAAATTAAATAATTATGAAAGGAGTTAAAAATATTGAATTCTACAATAAAATAATTGAAAGAAATAAAGAATTTATAAAGGAAAACAAAAAATGGTATGATGAGTTCAGAATTGATAATAGCACTAATATCTCGCATTCAATTATTGCTTACTTTATTTGGCATTTGAATAACATCATTGCTTCTTATTCCAAAGGAGACGATAAAGAAGAATTAAAAAAACAATTTTCTGAAACAATTTTAGTTATGGAAAAAGTTTGGGATAAGAGAGCAACCAAAGTTTTTCACGGAAGGCAACAGGAAGAGTACGACCAATATAGGCTAGAGCCACACATTAATATGTTGCAAATGCTGTCATTGGCTGTATTATTGGATGTTCCAGAGGATAAATTTAATATTCTTGTAACGCTCATCGACAGGGATAACATCAAAGATTTCCTGGTAGAGTTTATCATTTCATCCAGGATAAAAAATAGAAAGCCTATTTTAGAAGAAAGCTATAATCGGTACTTGATTATCCCGCAACTATATAAAAAACTAGTTGATGTAGTAAATACCGAAAGTAAGAGTGAAGCAGAGAGCAAAATTAAAGACTTTCTCAAAAAATACTGGATAAAAATCCCTAAAAAAAACGCACTCAATTTGAATTTAAAGGACATTCCTAATTACGAAGTAAACTCAGGTTTTGTAGGACTATGGGCCTTTGAAGTAGCAGCAATTGTAAAAATTAAACAATTAAATGACAGTAGCTTTAAGGATAATGTTTTTTATCCTGATAGTCTACTCTAATTCAAGTTTAAGAGGTTGTTACTTAAAGCAACAACCTCTTTTAAAATTTTAAAAATGAAAAACAAATCATTGGTTTATATTTTTGTGTTCTTAAATTGTCTATTATCTTATACACAAAATAACATTTCCTTACCAAAAATAAACGTTCCTTTTCAAGTTATTGACGGATGCTATTATAGCATTTATGTAACAAAAGATAATGTAGTGCTTTTTGAAAATGATACCATCAAAATACATCAAATAAAAGAAAAACTCTATGAAGGAAATGAGAAATGTGGGTATGATGTTTCAACCACAATTGCCCAATCACAAGTACATTTATTTATTGACAAAGAAGCAAAATATACTATTGTTGACTCTATAAAAACAGAAATAGGCTCAACAAATTCTTTAAAACATGTTATATATCGCTCAAATTTTAAACAAAATAATTTTTATGATATTAAAGGTATTAAGTATAAAATACCCAAAGCATTTTATACATTTTTGCCTCCAAAATACATCTATTCTAAAAAAGAAAAAATAGAATTAAGAGAAAGGGATAGTCTAAATAAAATTGAAATAATGAAAGACCCCATTTTATCTCAACTTCCAGATATGTAGAAATTAAATGATTATGATTGGGATTTAACTTCGATAGAAAATGCTGTTTATAGTATTCAGCAAAACATTATTGATGAGCAATTGTCAAATAAAATATTCAATTGTTTACTTTTAACAAATGAAGGTTATTTTATTAATAATGAAAAAATAAAATACTCACTTATTGAATCAGAAATTGAAAAATTACTGACTAATAATAACATATTGTTTATCAAATTTGATAAGGAATTAATTTTTGATAATTACATTAAATTTATCAAGATAATATCTATTTTAAAACCTCAATTTACTCAGGATAGTAAGTTAGCAGAGATTATTGAAATATCATCTCAAATAGATAAGCTTCACAAAAAAGCAAAAATTCAGATTTGTAAGTAAAATTATTTTCATTCCATAAAATAACCCAAATAGTAAATACTTTTTCGGGGCATATTCTTTAAAATTTTAAAAATAAAAAATCATTAGTTTATATTTTTGCATTTGAATATGCAATAAACTATTTAAAGGATTTGGTCTGATTACCTTTTATCGCCATGGAAATTATCAATTGGCAAAATTTGAAGATAATATTGCTATAAAAAATTTCTTATAATCTTGATTTAGGGTTTTAAAAACAAGAAAAAATAAAAGGATTTATTTTTCTTCGGGTCATAACTTCTTAGTATTTTTGAGAATATTTTAAAACTATGATGCTAATTCGATACCTATCGCAAATAGGTCGCTATTTTATAATGCTGAAAGAGATTTTCAAGCAGCCTACTAAATGGAAAGTAATGAAGCAACTCATCCTCAAAGAAGTTGACGATTTAATAATTGATTCTCTTGGGATTGTAGCATTTATTTCCTTCTTCGTTGGAGGTGTTGTTGCGATTCAGACTGCTTTAAACTTAACAAATCCATTGATTCCAAAATATTTGATTGGTTTTGCTACTAGACAATCTGTAATTCTTGAGTTTGCGCCTACCTTTATTTCAATCATTATGGCTGGTAAGATGGGTTCGTTTATTACTTCAAGCATAGGAACCATGCGTGTTACAGAACAAATTGATGCTTTAGAAGTTATGGGTGTAAATTCGCTTAATTATTTGGTATTTCCTAAACTTATTGCGCTCTTATTATATCCTTTTGTGATAGGAATCAGTATGTTTTTAGGTGTTCTAGGTGGTTGGATGGCTGGCGTTTATGGTGGTTTTACATCTAGTGCTGAATTTATACAAGGAATTCAAACTGATTTTATTCCTTTTCATATTACTTATGCTTTTATTAAAACCTGCGTCTTTGCTTTTATTTTGGCAACAATCCCTTCTTTTCATGGCTATTACATGAAAGGTGGAGCTTTAGAAGTAGGTAAGGCTAGTACAGTTGCTTTTGTCTGGACTTCTGTGGTGATTATTTTATTAAATTATGTATTAACGCAACTCCTTTTAAGCAAATGATAGAAGTTAAAAATTTAGAGAAAACTTTTGGCGATCAAAAAGTGTTAAAAGGAATTACTACAAATTTTGAAGCTGGAAAAACCAATTTAATTATCGGACAAAGTGGCTCTGGTAAAACAGTTTTTTTAAAGTCTTTACTTGGAATTCACGCTCCTGAAACTGGGACAATTTCTTTTGATGGCAGAATATATTCGGAACTTTCAAACGATGAAAAAAGAGAATTACGAACAGAAATAGGAATGGTTTTTCAAGGAAGTGCGCTTTTTGATAGCATGACTGTTGAAGAAAATATTGGATTCCCTTTAAAAATGTTTACCAAAAAAACACCTCAAGAAATAAAAGAGCGTGTAGATTTTGTGATTGCAAGAGTAAATTTAGTCAATGCCAATGAGAAAAAACCTTCTGAAATTTCAGGTGGAATGCAAAAAAGGGTTGCCATTGCAAGAGCTATTGTGAATAATCCAAAATATTTGTTTTGTGATGAACCTAACTCAGGTTTAGATCCTAAAACAGCTATTGTAATTGATAATCTTATAAAAGAAATTACAGAAGAATACAACATCACTACGGTTATCAATACACATGATATGAATTCCGTTATGGAAATTGGTGAAAAAATTGTTTTCTTGAAAAATGGCTTATTGGCTTGGGAAGGCTCTAACAAAGAAATTTTCAAAACGGACAATGAGGCTGTTACTGATTTTGTATATTCTTCGGAGTTGTTTAAAAAAGTTAGACAAATGTATTTAGAAGAAGATAGAAACTAGTAAGAAACATAAACCCAACCTGTTTTATTTTCTCCTTCATTAAATTCTAATACATAGAAATAAGTTGCTGCTGGCACACGTTGATTATCGTTCGTTTGTCCTTTCCATTCGTTGATATAATTATCTTTGTCATATATCAAACGTCCATATCTGTTGTAAATATAGATTTTCTTAACCCCATAACCCGTTAAATCGAAATAGTCATTAATGCCATCATCATCTGGAGAAAACCCATTGGGAATGAAACAATTTGTATTTTCAACTAAAGCAAAATTACTAGACTTGCAACCCAATGCATCTTCAACCTCAACAGTATAGGTTCCAAGTTGTAAGTTGGGTACAGTTATATTCTGTGAAAAGCTTACAAATCCATTTGGTCCAGTCCAAGAATACGTGGCATTTGGAAAATCTGAGGCATTCACAACTTTTATTACGTATTCATTACCATTACAACCTTGCTCCAAAACTACCTCAAAAGAATTTACTTTTTCAACAACTTCGATTTCTCTTTCAGATGAACAGCCGTTTATACTGACTATTGCTTTGTAAGTCCCTATTTGATTAATTTGTAAATTTGAACTTGTTTGAGATGATAATAAGATGTCATTAAAATACCAGTTAATAGATGCCAAAGTAACATCAAAATTCACTGAGTTGATAGTTAATGTTTCATTTAATCCTATACATAAGGAAGTGGCTCCATCTATTGAAAAATCAGGAAGTGGATTACTATTCACAACAACTTCTTGAGTTGCTGAATTACAATCTTCAACAGTTACATACACAAAATAAGAACCGTCATTGCTTGCATTAAAACTTGGAATAACAGGATTTTGTTCTGTTGAAGTAAAGCCATTTGGTCCAGTCCAGAAGTAAGTTGCATTGGTTACTAAATTGGCATTAAGTTGAACTTCCTCACCTCTACAAATTGGTGTTTGAACTGTCACAACTGGAGTTGCTGGCAAATCTTTGATAGTAATCTCTATAGCGGCTGAATCTGCAATACTACAAAAACCATTTACTGTATAAGTAAACTCATATACTCCAACGCTAAAATCTGAAGGATTAATAATTGAACTTACAATTGCACCATTAGAATCTGTCCAAACACCACCATTGTCATGCGGATTTGTTAAAAACGTATTTAGTCCAATTTGTTGATCTTCTCTACATAGAGACAAAGAATTATCATCACCTGCATTTGGATTGAAACCACTTGGGTTTATTGTATATTGTATCGTTTGATTGATACAACTGTTTGCATTAGTAGTTGATAATTGTACCGCATAAGTTCCTACATCTACTGAACTGATAAAAGGAGAAAATAGAAGTGTATTTGAAGTGCTCAAAATTACAGATGGATTTTGCACATTATACCATTGATAATTTACAAAAGGAAAATCTTGAATTTCAAGCTGACCATCAACGCCGTTGCAAAGACCTGATGCTATAATAGAAGGTTGAGGAAGTAAGGTTACTTCATAAGAAGCAGTAACAAAATTACCACAATCATCTTCAACTCTGAAATTATAAACTGCTGGTTCTAATCCTGAAAAAGTATTAGAGATACCGTTATCAATAACAAAAGGCAATCCGTTTTTTTCAATTATATTATACTTAAGTGGAGGTATTCCTTCTGCAATAACCATTACTTCTTGTGTATTGTTTTGACAAGGAAAGGACAAAACTTCTATAATTCTTGGAATACTGCTTATCTCAAACTCTTCCAAAACCAAAATACAGGTGTTTAACGTTTGTGAGCCATTAGAAAAGTTCCTAAAACTTTTAACGATTCTAAAAGAACCTGAATAAGCTAAGTTAATATTATTAGTATTATTTATTAATTGAACTGCATTTACAGAAGACAAGTTTGTTCCTGGCACATAATCAAAGCCTGTACTTGGATGCTCCCAAACACCATTTTGAGCATTATACTTTTGCAACCAATAAGACTGATTATTTGCATTACTGATATAAGACAACCCCAATTCAAATGAACCGCATCTTTCAGTTATGTTTGCTTCATTATTTATATACAATCCCAAAACTGTTCGCTCAAAAATTCTATCAGCACCACATTCATCAATTACTCTAAATCTATAAAATCCTTCTGGTAACGAATTCATATACAACGCTCCATTACTTGCAATATTTGCTGAAATATCATACGGCAACGTAAAACCAAATGAAGCAGGAGCTTGTAAAATTTCAATAAAAGTAATATTAGAATCCTCAACAGAAATTACTATTGAAGTATGTCCTATTTCGCAACCTGGTCTGTATCCTAAAGAGATAATTCCTGACGTACCATCAACAATAACTGTATGAGAATATGAAATCCCACAAGCGTCTGTTAAATCAAAAGAATATGATCCTGCTGGTAAACCCTCCATGGATAAGATATTACTTGTTGTCACAAAAGAAGAAACATCCTGAGGAAGTGGAATTGTATAAGAAGAGGGAGCCGCTGTTAAACTTATAGTAGTAATTTCCTTAATTGGACTAAGATATAATAAAATACTTCCCGTACTCTCACCACATGCTGAGGATGTGGAAGAACTTTCAACAATTGTGACTTGTGACTCTTGCACTACAAAGACTTCTTGTGATGTGTTTCCACATGAATCTGTAACCTGAACGGTATAACTTCCTTCTGGCAAGGAATTATTTAATCCTCCAAAACTAACTCCTCCTCCAGTATATGGACCAGGGTAATTTGCGTTATAATCAACAGGATTAAAACCTACTGGAGCACTAATAAAATTAACATTGAAAGGCGGTAAATAATTCTCTAAAGTAATATTCACAAAATTATCATCACAACCAGCTATTCCAACTGTATCAACTATATAAAAAGGGGCTTCAACTACATTATCATTGAGAACTACCGTATTACCACAAGCATCCGTTATCAACAAATCATAAGAATAGGATTCGTTATTCTCCATTGGAATATTAAGATTTATTAAGGTTCCTGAAGTAATGGTCTGAGTGGTTACAATTGGTGAACCAGTAGGCGGATTAACAGTCGTTTGGACGGTAATTGGATATAAAAATTGATGATTCACATCGAGTAAAAGTGTATGAAAAATATCTAAAAAATTGCAACTAGAAAGTTCTCCTGATTCATTTATAGATGGACCAGAAACTCCAATTAATTCAAAACTAACACTATTGTTATTAAGTGAATAAGTGTTACCACAATGATCTGTAATCAATATGTTATAAGGATAAGATTGATTGTTTTGTGAAGGAATATTTAAATTTATAACATTTCCACTAGAAATTACTTGTGTTGAAACAATAGGTGGTCCAGTAGGAGGGTTTACGGTAGTTTGAACAGTTAATGGATAAGCAATTTGCGAAGCAGTACCAGCAGTGATATTATGAAACACACTAATTGAATTGCAATTTATACCATCTACAAAATTTGGTGGTAAAATCTGAAGTGATACATTGGTTGAAATCAAAGTGAATGCTTGAACAATCCCATCACAATTGTCAGCTACTCTAATATTATAGGTTCCTGCTGGCAAACCTGTGAATACGTTACTTGACTGAGGACCTGTTGTTATTGGACCTGTTAAAATTTCATAAGACACTACATTTGCGGATGCATTTACTGTAATTATCCCATCATTTCCACAAACAACATTTGTCCCTGTTATTGAAAAGGTTAAAGGAACGACAACATCTAAAATTGTAGCATTTTGAGAAGCCGTTGTCTCAATGCCATTAACAGTTTGAGAGGCTATTACCAAATAATCACCTGCTTGTAAACCATTTAAAGAATTAGTCGTAACAGTTGCTAATGGTGTTGTTGTGTTAGGCAATAAATATACACTATAAAAAACTGGAGTATTGGAATCAAAATCAGATATTACAAATGTCAATGTACCATTATTTGCACACGTTTCGTTAGTAGCATTAACTTGTAATTCTAAAGCAAATGTATTTTGATTAGCTATACAAAAGAAAATGAATAAAACAAAGAGTATTTTTTTTCTCATAAGTATTTTATAGTCTATAAATTGTAAATTGCCTATAGTTTAGCAACAATTTTTTTTATGTCTTGTTCTTTCGTTTTTGGATAAATCAATAAAACATCTGCTCTGTCAACAATGATGTAATCATCTAAGCCATCAATAACAATTATTTTTTTGTTATCTGCTCTTATGATATTATTTGAAGCATTCTCCAACACAACAGTTGCGTTTACAACCGCATTTTTGTTCTCATCCTTGTCTAATTTTTCATACAAGGAACCCCAAGTTCCTAGATCATTCCAATCAAAAGTTGCTGGCAAAACATAGACGTTATTTGCTTTTTCTAAGATAGCATAATCTATCGAAATATTTTCTGCCTCTGCATAATTATCATCGATAAACTCTTTCTCAGCAGCTGTATTATATTTATCAAATCCTCTAAAAAACAAATTATTCATTTCAGGTTGAAACTTTGAAAAAGCTTGTGTAATGGATTTTGCACTCCAAATAAAAATACCTCCATTCCAAAGAAAATTACCACTCGCTAAAAAAGATTTAGCTGTCTCATAATTTGGTTTTTCTCTAAATTGATTCACTCTTTTGATTGGATTTGAATCTGTCTTATCAAATTCAATATAACCAAAACCCGTATTTGGAAATGTAGGTTGGATTCCTAAAGTCATTAAGGCATTTTCAGAACTACAAAAATCAAAACATTGTTTTAAATTTTGAGTAAATTCATCCTCATCTTCAATCCAATGATCACTAGGCGCCACAACAATTACAGCATCAGGATTAAGTTTTTGAATTTTTAAAGAAGCGTATAAAATACAGGGAGCCGTATTTCTCATAGCAGGCTCCAACAAAACCTGCTCTTGTTTTACCATTGGTAATTGTTCTAAAACCAAATGATTGTATTTCTCATTGGTTAAAATTAATATGTTTTCTACTGGAATTAATTTAGCTAACCTTGAGAATGTTTTTTGTATTAAAGTATCACCATTTCCTAACATGTCATGAAACTGTTTAGGGAAATCAACTGTACTAACAGGCCAAAAACGTGAACCTACTCCACCAGCCATTAAAATTGCGTAATAATTTTTGTCCATAATGTGTTTTATATGACTAACAACAAATATATCAATTTAAATTGAGAATTGACTTAGCTCGGAATCATTTCTACCTCTGCATTAGCATTAAACAAATAAGTTTTACCACTACTCATTTCCGTACATTCATATCTCTTCACTCTAAGTCCAATTTTTTGAAAAATCCTCCCATTTTTAATACGGAATAAGCTGCCATTTGGCACTTCGTGAATAAAATACACATCGGCTCTTCTCTCATCAAACTGTTTTAAAGCATAAGCCAATCGCGCATCTGTATCACTACTTGCTGTTGGATTTCTAAAATGATTGGCTACTAACGACAAAACTGAATTTGGAAATATTTCAGGTCTAATAAAAGGAACCATCAATCTTTGAAAAGTATGTTTCCACTCTACTCCATGAGGTTTAATATTTCGACCATATTTTTGAAAAGCCACCAAGTGTGCAATTTCATGAATCAATGTAATGAGAAACCTGTATTTATTTAAATTGGCATTAATTGTAATCAAGTGAAAACCTTGTGCATCTTTCCTGTAATCACCATGACGCGTTTGTCGCTCATTAACAATTTTTAAATGCACATGATTCATTTTGATGAGTTCAAAACAAGGTTCCACCGCATGGGAAGGCAAATATTTTTCTAAAACGTTACTCAAATTATGGTGTTGTAGAGGAAACTTGCAATACTTTTCCGTTGAAATATTTATTTCCTGTTAAAGCAAAATCGTGGATATAATTTGCCATTTCAGAGGCTGAAAGAGGTGCTTCATATCCTGGAAAAGCTTCTTGTAACATTTCTGTATTTACTGAACCTAAAGCCAATACATTGAAACTTATTCCTTGCTCTTTGTATTCTTCGGCTAATAATTCTGACAATGTAATTATGGCTCCTTTACTTGAACTATAAGCCGCTAACCCTGCAAATTTCATACTTCCTTGAATACCTCCCATAGAACTAATGGTTACCACATGACTTCCCTTTTGAAGATAAGGAATACAAATTCGTGTTAAACTTGCCACTGCAAAAACATTGACTTTATAGATATCTTCAAATTCACTCGACGAGATCTGTTCGAATGGCTTGTGTAATAAGGCTCCTGCATTGTGAATTAAAACATCTACTTTTTTGAAAGTGTTTTTTATGAAATTTTCCACTTCATCAATCGCAGTATCTAAAGCTAAATCAACGGATAAACAAGTAATATTTTTGTGTTCAAGTAAATCTTTTGATGTTTTTCTGGACAATGCTAAAACGGTATGTCCTTCATTAGCAAATTGCAAAGCCAATTCATAGCCAATTCCTCTTGAAGTGCCTGTAATTATTATATTTTTACTTATCATTAATTGTTATTTCTTTAGTCGATTTATTCATCATTATTTCTAAGACTGGTATCATTGTATTGACAACATTTGTCATGTGTTTTGGATCCATCAATTCAAATTCATCATCTGGTTTATGGTAAAAATCAAAATTTTCAAAATCAAATGTTGAAACGGTTTGTGCAGGAACTTCAAATTCTGTAAAAAATGGATAATTATCTGAGGCTCTGAATAATTGATATTTAGTTTCCGCTGGAATGTATCCAATTACCTTTTCACCTGCATATTCATTCATTTTTGAAGCCATATTGGTTCTTCCAAAACCTGTAAGATAGAGTAGAAAATCTTTATCCCTCATTGGCACACCAATCATTTCAAAATTAAACATAAAATATAAATCTAAATTTTCAGCTTTTAATTTTTTGGCTAAATGTTTTGACCCTAACAACCCTTTTTCTTCAGCCGAAAAGAAAACAAAAATTAAACTTCTTTTGTTGGTTTTGTATTTTGCAAAATACTTCATCACTTCAGTAACTGCTGTTGAACCTGATGCATTGTCATTGGCGCCATTGGCAATATCATCACCATTTACAGCCGCTATTTTTCCTATATGGTCATAATGCGCTCCTATTATCACGTACTCTTTTTTTAATTTTGTATCGTTACCCTCAATAAATCCAACAATATTATATGCAGGCTTGTCGAAATTTGAAAGTGTATCTCGATAGGTTTTGAAATAAGGCTTTATGTTATTTTCTTTCATCAAACTTTCTAAAAAAACACTGGCTTTTTCAATACCTTTACTTCCAGAATCTCTTCCTTCATTATCATCTGAAGCTAAAAATTTTAGCGTTTTAGCTACATTTTCTTCTTTAGCAAAATCTAATTTTGCAACTGATGAATTTTCAACGGAACTTGTTGTAGGAAGTAATTTTGGAGATCCACAAGCGATTACCAAAATCGAAGCAAAAAAATATAATTTTCTCATTATTTGTAAGTTTTAGTAAAAATAAAAAAATCCCGACAAAATCGAGACTTTAATTGCATTGTTTATTGTAAAATCTATTAACAATTTAAATATTGAGCTTTAACAGAGCTGGAATTTTTTCCTTATTAATAAAAACTAATATTACACAACAGATAAAAGTGATAATGGCCAGTATAAACAGAACTCCACCATCATTATTAACTTCTATGCCTAGCTTCGTTACGTGTGATAAAATTGCTCCAAACATAGTTCCTGACCCAAGAATTGCTCCAATAAGAGTTGTTCGTGGTATTAAAATCAAAATCGAAGCTACCAATTCAACTATTCCAGAACCAATTCTTCCATAAGGCTCAATCCCTAACGTAGTAAATATATAAACGCTTTCAGGTGCTGCCGTGAATTTAAAATACAAGGTTTGTAACAAGATTACAACCGCTATCATTTTAATAACCCAAATTAAAATTGACTTTTTCATAATTTATTTTATTATTTTTTTCCAGTTAGCATCTGCTTTTTTTCTTAAATTGTTTTCGTCTTTATTCCAACTTTTTAAAGTATTGTTGAAATAAGCATTATAGAAAAGATATAATTTCCCTTCTATAATTTTAAAAGTTTCTGGATTAATTTCAACTTTATCTCCTGAATCACCCATTGCATAGGCACACCAACCTCCATATTGAGGCTCGAAAGACGTTGGATTTTTCTTAAAAGCATCTTTGTTGGCTTGATTGGAAAAATAATAAATTACACCTTCATAACTTACAGCTAACTCCTTTTTTCCTTTCACCGCTTTACTTTGCTTAAAATAAGATACCACATCATATCCTTGAACTGCAACATTGTTTTTTTCTAAATTAAATTGTTCTACTCTTTTAGTTTCAGTTTGAGCAATACCAGCAATAGAAACAAACGCTAACATAATTATTAATAATAGTTGACTTTTCATTATTTTAGTTTTTAAATTATTAAGCAAATCTACAAAAGCTCTAAAAACCAAAATGTTAGTTGTATTACTAAAACCACTAAAACATTTTAAAACAAAAAAAGTCCCGATAAAAATCGAGACTTTATTATATCCTGAATAGAAAATTAAGCTAACATTGTAACTGGATTTTCCATAAATGCTTTGAATGTTTGCAAGAACTGTGCTCCTGTTGCACCATCAACTGTTCTGTGATCACAAGCAAGCGTTACTGTCATAGTATTTCCTACTACAATTTGTCCGTTTTTAACTACTGGTTTTTCAACGATTGCTCCAACAGACAAGATTGCAGAATTAGGTTGATTGATAATTGATGTGAAAGACTGAATTCCAAACATTCCTAAGTTCGAAATTGTAAAGGTACTTCCTTCCATTTCGTTTGGTTGGATTTTTTTAGCTTTAGATCTTCCAGCCATATCTCTTACATTTGCACCAATTTGCGTTAAGCTCATTTGGTCTGTAAATTTCAATACTGGAACTACTAATCCATCTTCAACAGCTACAGCCACACCAATATTCACGTGGTGATTGATAATCATGGCATCCTCTTTCCATTGCGAATTTACTTGAGGATGCTTTTTTAAGGCCATTGCAGAAGCTTTGATAACCATATCATTAAATGACACTTTAGTATCTGGTAATCCGTTAATCATATTTCTTGAAGCAATAGCATTATCCATATCTAACTCAATAGTTAAATAATAATGTGGAGCTGTAAATTTAGATTCTGCTAAACGTTTTGCTATTACTTTTCGCATTTGCGAATTCTTGATTTCTTCTTGATATACTTCTCCAGCTGGAACAAATGGTTTAACGTCACTTGAAGTTGAAGGTACTTGAGCTACTGGTTCAGCTGATTTTGCAGAAGAAGGTGTAAAGTTTTCTACGTCAGATTTAACAATTCTTCCGTTTTCACCAGAACCCTTTACTTGACTTAAATCAATCCCTTTTTCTTTTGCGATTTGTTTTGCTAAAGGAGAGGCAAAAATTCTTCCACCATTTGAAGTTGATGTAGATGTTTGTGATGTAAGCTCTTCCTTTTTTGGTTCAGTTCCTTTCTCTTCTGGCTTTGATTCCTCTTTAGACTCAGAAGCAACTGAATAATTATCTGCAATTCCTGAAACGTCTGTTCCTTCTGGTCCAATAATAGCTAAAACACTATCTACGGGAGCAGTTTCACCTTCTTGAATTCCAATATACAATAATGTGCCTGCATTGAAAGATTCAAACTCCATGGTAGCTTTATCGGTTTCAATTTCAGCTAAAATATCACCTTCTGACACTTTATCACCTACTTTTTTCAACCACGTGGCTACTGTACCTGTAGTCATAGTATCACTCAAACGAGGCATTGTTACTACTTTTACTCCTTTGGGAAGTTCGGTATTTTTAGCTTTGGTTTCTGAAGTTTCTTTTTCTTCTTTTTGGGTTTCTGATTTTGATTCTTCTGGTTTTGCATCATTTGAAGTTCCTCCCTTTAAAAGTTCAGAAATGTCTTCACCTTCTTTACCAATGATTGCTAATAATGAATCTACTGTTGCTGTTTCCCCTTCTTGAATACCTATATGCAAGAGAGTTCCAGCATTAAAAGATTCAAACTCCATAGTAGCTTTGTCAGTTTCAATTTCAGCTAAAATATCACCTTCACTAACTTTATCCCCAACTTTTTTTAACCAAGTTGCTACAGTTCCTTCCGTCATTGTGTCGCTCAAACGCGGCATTGTTACTACTGTTGCCATTTTTTTATAATTTATGAGGTATGAATGGATAATTTTCTTGTTCGTACACTACGTCATACAATTGTTGTGCTTCTGGGAAATCTGACTCTTCAGCATATGTAGCACATTCTTCCACTAAATCTTTAACTCTCTCGTCAATAGCTTCAATTTCAGCCTCTGTTGCGTAATTATTTTCTTTTATGATATCCAAAACTTGCGTAATTGGATCTATTTTTTTGTATTCTTCCACTTCGTCTTTTGTTCTATACAATTGAGCATCTGACATAGAGTGACCTCTATATCTATATGTTTTCATTTCTAAAAACGTTGGACCATCGCCTCTTCTTGCTCTTTCCATAGCCTCATGCATAGCCTCTGCAACTTTAACAGGGTTCATTCCATCAACTGGTCCGCAAGGCATTTCGTAACCTAAACCAAGTTTCCAAATATCTGTATGGTTTGCTGTTCTTTCCACAGAAGTTCCCATAGCATATCCATTGTTCTCACATATAAATACTACTGGCAGCTTCCAATTCATGGCCATGTTGAATGCTTCATGCAAAGAACCTTGACGAGCTGCTCCATCACCAAAATAAGTTAAAGTAACTCCACCTGTTTCAAAATATTTATCTGCGAAAGCCATTCCAGCACCTACAGGAATTTGAGCTCCTACAATTCCATGTCCACCATAGAAACCATGCTCTTTGGAAAAAATATGCATTGAACCACCCATTCCTTTGGATGTTCCTGTAACTTTTCCTAACAATTCCGCCATTACTTTTCTTGGATCAACACCCATACCAATAGGTTGAACGTGGTTACGATAAGCTGTAATCATTTTGTCTTTTCCACCTAATTCCATAACATGTAATGCTCCTGCTAAAACAGCTTCTTGACCATTGTATAAGTGTAAAAATCCTCTAACTTTTTGTTGAATATAAAGTGCAGCTAATTTGTCTTCAAATTTTCTCCAAAACTGCATATCTTCGTACCACTTTAGGTACACTTCTTTTGTAATTGGCTTCATGGTTTGATAATTATTTAATGAAATTTACTTCATAATTAGCAAAAATACTATTTCCTAACTGATTGAAAAAATTAAATTTCATGATTTTCATGTTTTTTACTGACAATTCATTAAAAATAATTAACGAAATCGTTATAGGTGGTTTTTATCGAACATCAAGGGTAATAAATTTTGCAATGAATCAGATTTATAGACTTCTCCTTTGGCTCCCATAAAGTATATCTCAATAGAGGTCTTTTGTTTAAATTCATATTCTGCAATGGATTGTCTGCATGCTCCACAAGGTGGGATTGGAACATCAGATTCTCTATCATTTGGAGAAGCTGCAATACAAAGTTTTTGAATCTTAGCCTCTGGAAATTGCGAACCTGCATAAAAAATTGCTACTCTTTCAGCACACAAACCTGAGGGATATGCTGCATTTTCTTGATTAGTTCCTACTACCACTTTATCATTATCCAACAAAAGTGCTGCTCCAACCGAAAAATTTGAATAAGGTGCATAGGCTGTTTTTCTAGCTTCAATGGCTTTATTCATTAAATGTTTAGTACTTTCATCTAATTCATTAATAGAATCAAAAACTTTAAACGTACTTTTTACAATGAGTTCTCTCATAAATTATGTATTAAGGAAAAAAAATCCAAATACTTAAAATTAGTATTTGGATTTCGATGTTTCTATATTTTACAGATTAATATTCGTTATATTCATCTCCAAAATTAAATGTTAGTGAAAAACGCAAGGTGTTTTCTAATGGATTTCTAACTTTCGATGCAGAAAACAAGTAAGACAAATCAACTTTAACTACTTGGTATTTAAAACCTGCTCCAAGTGTAATGTACTTTCTTGCTCCTTTTTCTACACTTTCATTAAAATAACCTGTCCTGAATGAAAACGAATCTTGATAGTTATACTCTGCACCTAATGCCCATGTAAATTCTTTTAATTCTTCAGAAAATCCATCTGGTGCATCATTAAAAGATTGGAATATCCCTGAAACCCAACTGGTGTTTCTGTAGTCAGAAATATTTCTATCTCTCAAATCTTGCTCTTCAGGTGTATTAATCACTCCATCTCCATTTAAATCAGAGTTCTTTGGCGTTGGAACTAATAATTTTGTAACTTCTCCTGTTAATGACACTTTATTATATTCATCAAATATAAAGTCAAAACCTGCACCTAATCTTAAATTTGATGGCAAGAAGTTCGTATTGGTTACGTCATTATCATATCTAATTTTTGGCCCCATATTTTGTAAATTGAAACCTGCACGCCATTTTCCATTGAAATCACTGTAAAATTCTTCTTCGGATTGATAAAAACCTGCCACGTCAAAAGCAAAAGTAGTTGCTGCAGAAGCATCAGTGGTTCCATCAGGAATTTTAAGATTTGAACTGATAAATCTACCAGCAATACCCATAGCAAATCTTTCACTTAATTTTAGTGAATATGACCCATCAATAGCTAATTCATTTGGAGAAACTGTTCTTGGCACATCGTCAAATGATTGTCTTAACTCTATGTCTCCAAGTCCAAAATATCTTAAACTTCCCGCAAAAGCGCTACGTTCGTTAATTCTGTTGTAGTAGGTCACTTGTCCCAGAGAGATATCATTTGCTATATCTGTTAAATAAGGTGTATAACTTAAAGAAAAACCTTGACTTCGTTCAGAAAACGCATATTTAGCTGGATTATATTGTTGTGAATAAGCATCCGCAGAAGTCGCAACTCCCATATCAGCCATACCAGCAGAGCGTGCATCGGCAGCGATTAATAAAAAAGGAACTCCTGTTGTAATAACTCTGTTATCTTGTGCTTGAGTTTTAAAAGTTGTGATTATTAAAATTATTAAAGCAATTTTTTTCATTTTTTTTAATTCTATATTAATTGACAAATATACTATTTTATTAAAGTATTACAAGTTTCTCGTGCTTTTCTGACTTTTTACCATCAAGGGTAGAAACGACAGTTAATTTATACACATAGACTCCTTTTCCTATTTTATCACCAAAATCGTCTTTTCCATCCCATTTAATCTCTCTCGACAAAAACCCTTCCGTTAGAACAGGCTGGTTAATTGTTTTTACCAATTTACCAGTTACAGTAAAGATTTGAACTTGAACATCTAGCATCTCAAAAGGACGATTGTGGTTGAACCAAAACTCCGTGTAACTTACAAATGGATTTGGATAATTGAGTACATTACTTAAAGTGATATCATCATTACCAACAACTACAAATTGAATCTCTGCCGTAATCAAATTGTTGTACACATCCCATGCTTTGAAAGTTATAGTATGTAAACCTGGCTCTAAATTTCTAAACGGAAACCTAACTTTTCCTTTTTGATAATTATCTAACTCTGTTTCATAATAATCATTCAACACAAAAGGATTTAATTCATCCCCATCTAAAATTGCTACAATATCATGACCAATTCCACTGGCTGTGTTTATTCCGTGTTCGTCTTCTAAAAACGCTAAAAATATAGGTGATTCGTTTGTGATTCCTCCATACACAAAAGATTCATCATTCATGTATAACCTAACCGTTGGAGGCGTTGTATCTTCTGGAGCATTGAGATTTATTCCTCCTATTTTTATAGAAAAATCATGTCCCGTTTGATCTTGTAATGTTGGACTATTAGACTTGGCATAAAAACTTACTTTTCCGGTTCCTTCAGCAATTTTTATATCTTTTGGCACCACAAATCCAAATTCAAATTTACCATTTACTACTGAAGCATTTCCTCTAAAAATTGTTTCTCCTAATGTTGTAAAATTCATGACAATTAAATTTCCTGCCCCATTAACCACTCCATCATTTCCTAGGGTTTGACGTTGAATATTTTTATCAAAAATCTGAACAGCTATATCTCCGTTATAATTACTTAATAAATTGTCATTTACATTCCTAACTTCTCCTGAGAGCGTTACATAACTTAAAGCATTTAAAACATCTGTTGGTTGATTTACATCAACACCATTTATTTTAGTCAACACCACTTTTGGTTTCGGAATAGCTAACTTTAATGCTGGGTCACCTATATTAAAAACTACTCTTCTGTTATCACTTGTATTGGCATTTTTAGCTCTTCTCAAAGCTTCACCAATTGACAATTGTTGATTATTAGTATCTGGATATAAAAAGAAATTAAAATCTACATTCATGGTTGATGCAACTGGCACAAAAATCAACCTTGTTGTTGTTACTAAACTTATGGCACCTCCTTTGGGGTTCCAAAAAGTAAATTCTCCTCCAGTTTGTAAGTAGGGGTTATCAAATCTACTAAAATCGCAAGTCATGGTTATAAACAAAGGCAGGTTATTAGTATTTCCTAATTCAACTGCCTCACTAATTTCATACAATCGTTCTTGTGCAAAACCATATTCACCACCATGTCCATAATAATTCATAACCAAAGCCCCTAACTCAATGGCATCAATAAGATCTTGTTTAGCTTTTGGATAGCGATTTCCACCAGCAGAAACTTCTTGTACATAAGCATCGGTATGAATTTTTTTAGCATTTATAAAAGGATATAAGTTATTTAAATTATCCATCATGGTATTCAATCCAAATTGCAATCCCGAATCGGATGCTGTATCTGCATCATCTGACAAAATTATGTAATTGTTTCTCCATCTTCCATAAGACTTTTCATCATGATACCTAATTACTTTGTTGACGACATCATCAGCTTCTTGAACAGTACTAACAACCATTCTTCCCACTGCAATATCAATCCCTTCCTGTGAACCACTAAGCATCTGCCCTTCATTGTCATTCATCAAACCAAAAAAATCATCAGACATAAAGGTTGTTAAAATGGAGAAGTTAGTAGTATTGTTGCTCATGCTAGCATTTGGGTTCAACCCATGAAAAACAGGCACAATATTCGTATTATTAGGAATTCTATTTTTATAATCAAATGAAGCGTCACCAAAAATATTTATATATTTAACTCTGTTTTGAGGAGTTGATGCATTATTATACACGTATCTAATAAAGTTTCTAATAGCCGCTACATCTTGTTTTCCTGAAGAGAATTCTTGATATATATTATCTAAAACAACTGTCCTAACTTTTAAACCACTATAATTTCGATGGAAATTTGCCAACTTTTCTGCTTGATTGTACAGAAAGCTGGGAGTAATAATTAAGTAATCAATATCTTCAAAAGCTCCTTGCGAAGTACTGAAAATTGTTCCTTTCAAATTTTGATTGATAACTTTAGCATTAGATTCTTTAAAAGGATTGTAATAATCATTAACATCAACAGCTATATACTTTTTGGATTGTCCTAAATTTACTTTAAATGAAAAATTGGTTTGACTGTTGCTGTATTTCCCAACATTATATATGTCTGTAATATCCCATACTTGTGAAATCGAGGCGGCATTAGAAATAGTATATTGTCCAACACCAATATTTGTTTCTTCCTCTAAATTTCTAAAAATAAATTGATTCCCATAACCTGTTAAATTTCTTTTTGCTTCTAGTATGATGTAATCCACATAACCTCTTGAAGCTGGGACACCTCCATTATTATAAGTCAGCTTAATAGAAATATTTTGATTGGTTGCATTGAATGTTGTTTGTAAAAAATTCTCCACCGCAGAGACAAAATCCAAAGTTGCCAAAGAGGTAAAAGATACATTTCCTATATTTTGTTGATTAGCTTGCACTTGAAAACTTGAATTTCCGAAAGAGGATGAAGCTAGATTTGCATAAAACTTAACAGGTGATGACGTAACTATATTAGGAATAGTAAAATCAAAAGTTTTTTCGTTTTCTACTCCAAATTGATCACCTAACCATTTTCTACCAATTCTTCCTGGATTAAACAAATCCTTTTCATAGAATTTATAATCATCAAAAACTGTAAAATTTAAAGTTGCTGCTGCTGATGGCTGACTAATTTCTTGTATTCTTTTACCTGTACCTAAAGAAGAGGTAACATAATAATAGGACTTATCTGAAAATAAATTCAAATGTGTTCTATTCTCTGGACTCCATGTATCCGTTCCTTCTGCATAAAATAAGATGTAATCTTGATTGGAAAAATTTCCATCTTCCTCTCCAATAAACTGAATAGCATTTTCTTCTAAATCTATTGGATATGAGGTACTGTTTAACAAAGGAACCATTCTACCTCCATTCCCATAAATTCTAATATTCCTTGGATCTACATTTGTATTAAACCCTAGACTTTCTAAAAATCCTTTGGTAATTTTATAAACACCTGATTTCTCCACATAAAACCTATACCATTCCCCAGAAGCCAAAACAGAATTTTCAACACTTTGAGTTGAATTCGAACTGAATGCAGATCTTTGGACATTTACAACCTCATACTCAAATGAAGTTACTCTTTTAATTACACCACTTTCAATGTATATTGGATTGAAAGAATAGTTTATATAAAATTCATCTCTTGCAATGGCAATATCCGAAGTAAAATTTATGTTTTTATCCAGTTTATTTCTATCCAAATCGAATAACTCATTGGTATTAATTACTTCAGTTTGATAATTAATTAGATTAATGCTGCTAGATTGAGATGCAATAAAATTTCCCTTATAATGAAGCTTTTTATTATCAATATCTACATCATAATGTCTTTCATCAAAACTTGGGAAGATATACTGTTTATCTAATATAGCATAATTAGATTGTTTCCATTCAATTTTTACAATCTCTTTTTTTTGAGCAAAAATTGTGATAGAAAACAACAAAAAAATGGTAAACTTAATATATTTCTTTTTCATCAACAGTAAAACGAAAAACTTAAAATTATATTACAAAGAGAGAATATTTTTTTCTTCTAAACAATAAAAAAACAATAAAAATAAAATTATTACGTTATCAATTTAAATGTAAAAATTCATGTATTAAAAAAAAAATAAAAAAATGTTGCGATTTAATGGTTAATTATTATCTTGCGAACCAAAATTTATTACCTACTTAAAAGTATGAAAAGTATCAAATTCAAGGCCTTGCCTGTTTTATTAGCTGTAGCTGCGACAGTTAGTTTTACAAGTTGCAGTAAAAAAGGTAGTTCAAAAGGAGCTTCATCTGCTACTGGATGGAAGATTAATGACAAAAAAGGTGGATTTCAGTACAATGCAAAGTACAAACAACAAGAAACTCCACCAGGAATGGTTCCCGTTGAAGGTGGAACGTTCACTATGGGTAAAGTTCAGGATGATGTTATGCACGATTGGAATAATTCTCCAAATCAACAACACGTTCAATCTTTCTTTATGGATGAAACTGAGGTTACAAACTTTATGTACACGGAATACCTATTTTGGGTAAAGAAAGTTTTTCCACCAACAGAAGAAAGTTATAAAAACATATACAACGGTGTTGTTCCTGATACATTAGTATGGAGAAACCGTTTAGGATATAACGAAACAATGACTCTTAATTACCTAAGACACCCAGCATATGCTAATTACCCAGTAGTTGGTGTGAATTGGATTCAAGCAGTTGAGTTTAGCAAATGGAGAACAGATCGTGTAAACGAAAACATACTTGAAAGAGAAGGTTTCTTGAAAAAAGATGCTAAAATTACAGATGTTCAGGCTGACGCAAATTTCAGTACTGAAACGTATCTTGCAGCTCCAACACAAACTTATGGTGGAAACGAAGAAATTGTTTTGCAAAAAGGAGCTAGAGGTTCTAGAGGTAAAAAAGGAGAAAACGCTGATGAAACTGCAACCAATGTTTACGCTCAAAGAAGTTCTGGTTTAATTTTACCAGAATACCGTTTACCAACTGAAGCAGAATGGGAATATGCAGCATTAGCACTTGTAGGCAATAGAGAATACAACTTATACAAAGGACAAAAGAAATATCCTTGGAATGGACAATACACTCGTTCTGGAAAAAGAAAGAAAAGAGGAGATCAATTAGCCAACTTTAAACAAGGAAAAGGAGATTACGGTGGAATTGCTGGATGGTCTGATGA
>CAZXPF010000019.1:0-73460 GCA_964643105.1 uncultured Flavobacterium sp.
TAAGTTTTCAATTATTTGTGTATAATTGAAAGTGTAAATCTTATCAATTAAATCAAATGGAATTGAATATTTCTTTTTATTTCTTTCTGTGATAGGTAAAACTATTATTTCTAAATAAGTTTTGAATAATTTAATAAATTCTTCGAGTGACAATCTTAACTGCTCTAATACTATACTTACATCAACTTTCTTATCTCTTTGGTTTAATATATGTTGTTCAACATAATAATACATACCTTTCATCTTTAGAACATTAAATTCTTTTATCTTTAAATAAGAAAACCTTGTTTCATCCTTTAATTTATATGTAGATTTATAATCAATTATGTTTGCATTAACCTCCTTCAAAGTTTCGTCTAAAAAATTCAAAACATTCTCAATTTCATTTTCAAAATCAATCCAAGTATTTAAATCATTTACGGTTTTGAAATGTTTGTACCAATTGTTTTTTGTTAATAACTCTTTTATTTCAACAACCTCATTAATTTTGAATTCAATTTTTTTAGTATTGTAATTTTCAATTATAGAATTATAATCAATCAAATGTTTTTCTTTGAATGTTTTACCAAATAACTCATCATAAGGAACTTTATGATGAAAATTATTTTCTTCTATTGTTTTCATTACAGCCATAAAATGATTGTATTTTGTTGGCAAATGATGAAATAAATCGAAACCGTTTCCTGTAATTAAAATTTTACCCATAAATCTCAAAATGCTTTTCTCAAAGATAAGTTATTTCTTTATAAAATTGAATGTATGAAAAAGAGATTCTGAAACAAGTTCAGAATGACAAGATTTCGTAAGACCTTTGTGAACCTTGCGTAAAAACTTTGCCTCTTTGCGGTTAAAAAATTATGCTTATGTTATACTGAAGGAATTGTTTCTACAAGCATTTCATTTCCTGCTTTGTCATGGTATGAGCAAGTCATTTTATCCATAACTACAATCCATTTTTCAACACCAGAGTTGGCACAATCGTTTAAGAATGTCATGTAATCTGTTTTTCCTTGTTGATGTGCTTTTAAATCTGATTTGAATTGTTCTATTTTGCTTTCATTGGCAATTGTTAGTGTATCAGAAAAACCTTCTGAGGCAATTTGATAATTATCTTTTCCATAATAATTGGTGTGATTGTCAAAAACAAAAGTTTCAAATGAAGTCACACCAAGTGCGATGATATCTTGCATATATTTTGGAAAATCAGCTCCAGTTTTTACTTTGGAATGAGCTTCTTTGATTTGTTGGATGGTAAACATGTTAAGTATATTAAGTTTATCAAATATAATTATTTTATAAAAAGATAAATTATTTCTTTATAAAATTAAATTTTAAAAACCTACTGACAAACTGTTGTCACAATGTGCTTTTACTTTTGTGTCATAATAAATTAAAAACTTTATACTATGAACACAACAACATCACCTCAAGTAATTAGTCCAGCCCATTTATTAAAACATTGGCAAGGACATCGTGCATTAACTCGTCATGTCATTGAAGCTTTTCCTGAGAAAGACTTTTTTGAATTTTCTATTGGTGGCATGCGTCCATTTGCAAAATTAACAGCAGAATTATTATCAATAGCAGCTCCTGCTTTAAAAGGAATTGTGAATCGCGTTGAGAAACCTTATTCAGAAGAAGCTACAGAAACACTAACCACTAAAGCACAATTTTTACAAAAATGGGATGAAGCTACCGAAGAAATTAATACCTATTGGAGTCAAATTCCTATAGAAGATTTTGAAAAAAGTTTTAATCTTTTTGGCCAATATGAATTTCCCATTATTGAGAATATTTTCTATTTTATTGATAATGAAATTCATCATCGTGGGCAAGGTTATGTATATTTACGTGCTTTAGGAATTGAACCTCCTTTCTTTTGGACTAGAGCCTAATTCATTAAAAGAATGACAGAAAGAGAAAAAATTGAATTAGCAATAACAAATTTTGTTAAAGGTGGAGACAATAGTGATTTAGAACTATTGAAAAATGTCATGCATCCTAATTTTAGAGTTGTCAATAATGGTTTTATGGGTTCTTCTGGAATTACTATTATTGATAAAGAGAAATACTTATCTAATATCGAGAAAGGAATTTTTGGTGGTTTACCTAGAAAAATGAAAATTGAAAGCATTGACTACTTTAAAACTATTGCTCACGTAAAACTCACATTGGAAAGTTCTGAAAATAACTTTATTTCTTATAATTCATTAGTTTTAGATACTGATAATCAATGGAAATTGATAAATAATTTAGCTATTGTTGAACCTAAAAATAACATTTAGAGATTTCAACAAAAGTGCATTTAACTTCAAGAACAAAAAACCGATAATCATTTAGTTGATTTCGGTTTTTTTATTCTGAAAGATTGACTTTGTAAGATTCTATAAGCTCAAAAACCCTATCCTTTAATTGTTGTGGTTCTATTATTTTGACATAATCTGCAAACATTAATATCCATCTTGGCAATCCGTTTTCAATATCTCTACATAAGAAAGTCATTTCAATTTTATCTCCAATATTCTTTTGAGATACAAATCCATGATATTTCTTCTCATGTGAAAGATATTTAGAAATTTTTTTATCTATTAATAAAACTACCTTAATCGTTGCACATTCATATCCTTTATTTAAGTAAGTCGATAATTCATCATGCTTCTTTAAAAAAGGAAAATTTGTACTATTAATCCCTTGAATTCTATCGGCTCTAAATTGTCTGTAATCATTTCTCAAATGACAAAATCCAAAAATATACCAATTATTATTATCATGAAAAACACCAACAGGTTCAATGATTCTTTCTAAACTTTCTTCAGCATCAAAAGCTTGGTAGCATAATTTTACTTGCGTTTTTTCGGCTATACTTTTGAAAAGAATACTCATTGCATCTGGCACTTTCTCGTTGAATAAATTTTCCGAAGGTTGTTGAATGATTATTTTAGATTCAATAGAAGATAGCCAATCTTTATCCGTATTTTTTAAAACAGATTTTATTTTAAACATTGCAGAAGCATAATGCTTTCCTAATTCTTTATCAATAAATGTTTGCATTAATTTTTCAGAAGCAATAAAACTACTGGCTTCTTCACGAGTGAACATTACGGGTGGCAAACGATAACCATCCACCAAAGAGTAACCAACTCCTGCTTCACTACAGATGGGAACTCCGGAAGCTTCGAGTGAACGTATGTCACGATAAATTGTTCGTAAACTTACCTCAAAACGATCGGCTAATTCTTGTGCTTTTACAATTCGCTTAGATTGCAATTGAACAAGAATAGCCACAATTCTATCAAAACGTTTTGGTGATTCGTCAAACATAAAAAAATATCTTTTTATCAAAATTAACTATTTAAATTAAATTCCTTCTTTGATTAGTTACTAAATTCTATTTTTGTATCTATGAAATTCACTTTATATAAAAACACAAAAATTGCTTATGCTGAAACGGGTAAAGGCACTACTGTAGTTTTATTGCACGGTTTTTTAGAAAACTCAACTATGTGGAATTCGCATGTTGAAACTTTGGCCAAGCGTAATCGTTTGGTTTGTATTGATTTGTTGGGTCATGGTCAAACAAATTGCTTGGGTTATGTGCACACTATGGAAGACCAAGCAGATATGGTACATCATGTTCTGCATGAATTGAAAATCAGGAAAGCTGTTTTAATGGGTCATTCCATGGGTGGTTATGTGGCTTTGGCTTTTGCAGAATTATATCCTGAAATGATGAAAGGTCTGGTTTTATTGAATTCTACTTCAAGAGCTGATTCTGAGGAACGCAAAACCAATCGTGATAGAGCTGTTTTGGCTGTAAAACAAAATTATACTTCATTTATTAGAATGTCGATTGCCAATTTATTTAGTGAAGAAAACAGAGAACGTTTAACTGAAGAAATTGAATTAGTCAGAAATGAGGCTTTAAAAACTCCGTTACAAGGAATTGTAGCTGCTTTAGAAGGCATGAAAGTACGAAAAGACAGAGAAGTTATTCTGCATTTTGCTACTTATCCTATGCTTTTGATTTTAGGTAAAAAAGATCCTGTTCTGAATTATGAAGAAAATGTATCTCAAATTGAAAATACAAAAGTTGAACTAATAACATTTGAAGATGGTCACATGAGTCACATTGAGAATCGTGAGGAATTGACAACCAATCTATTACAATTTTTAAAGAAAGTATAAAAAACTGAAATCTAAATAGATTTCAGTTTTTTGAATATTCAATTTTACTTTTGCTTAAATTTTTACTCTAGAAATTTCTTGTCCTGTTGGATACTTCAATGCAGTATTATCTTCGGCAGTAATGAAAATCTCTAATGGTTTGTAGGCCGTAACAGTTTTAAAACTAGCCTTAGTGGAAGAATCTGTTTCCAACTGACCTAAATTGATTAAACCATTAGCTTCTGTTTGTAACCAAACTAAATAAACAGCTCTTGGAGGTGTTAACCTGTCGGGTGAAGTCAAATATCTTGAAGACAGATTAATTTCACTATTTCCGTTATTATCTTTCTTAATTTTAACGGAAATCTCTGCACCTGGCGCAATGTTAGAAACTGGAAAATTTAATTTTGATGCACATGATGACAAGGTAATCAAGGCAAAAATAAGTACAATTTTTTTCATATATTATTTTTTTTATTATACTATCAATATACGATAAAAAAACGAGAAAACCTAATTACAACTAGTCTTTAAGAGATTTTTATGACTTGTTAATCAACTCAATTGCTTTATCTAAAAGCTCATCTTTACCATCTCTTATTCCTTTAATTGTTGGTTCCATTTTGATATCAGGAATTATTCCGACGCGCTGTGTTTCTGAGCCATCTGGATATAAGACTCCAATACCTGAAATGTAAGTAAAAATATTTCCTGGTAAAGTTATTCCAGATACATTTCCATCTGCACCAGCCGTTGTACTTCCTAAAACCGTTGTATTAGGTGACACTCGTAAAGCCATAGCTGTATATTCTGCATTACTTTGAGTTTCTTCATTTATTAAAATAATTACCTTTCCTTTAAAGTAATCTTTGTTTTTTCCGCCAACTTGCATTTCTCCTCCTCTAAAAGTAAATAATCCTGGTGTTTTAATATCTCCTGCGGTAAACTTCACGAAATCTTTTTTCTCATTTAAAAGGTATCTTGTTAAGCTGAAAACAATAAAATCAGAAGGGTAACATCTTAAATCAACTATTAATCCTTTTTTGTCCAAAAATTTATCCATAATCTCTTTGATTTCGCCTTTTTTCAATGTTCCTGGATAAATGTAACCTATATTATCATTGATGATTCTATGTGAAATAGGCTCTTCATTGAAATATTTGTACTTGATGGTATTAATCGTTACATCCTTAATTTCTAACTTATTTTCGATTGTAAGTTGGACGGAATTGTCGTTTGAACGTAAAATTTTTCTTGAAACATCTCGCAATTGTGTTGGGTAATTGGAAGCAGGAAAATATTTCAAATTGTTTTTTATCCAATCTTGTACCTTTGTTCCATTAATGGCTAAAATCACATCACCAACTTTTACGTTTGCATCTTTGAATTCGTCTTCTAATTTTACAACTACGGCTTTATTTTCTACAAATTTTATTTTTAAAGGAGCAATATTTTCACCAAAATAAGTATCTAAAACTGAATTATATCTCCAAATATTAGCATGAGTATCTTGAATTTTTCCAATGAGTTCTAACAAAGCTAAAGTATACTCTTCTTTATCTTTTGTAGCAACCATTTTTGGTATAAATTCTTCCAAAACTGTGTCCCAATTTTCATCCATTAAATGACGGTTTGGAAAAAAATATTCTATCATGTTCCAATATCTAAAAACAGCTAAAAGTTTAATTCCAGTATCAGTGTATTTCATTTTACTATACACTTTTTCATTGGTAAAATCTGGATTATTTACATTTTTATATAATTGGATGTAATAATTTTTATCGCTTCTTTCTGCTTGGTTTACTTTTTGAAGTAGTTCAGATAATTCGGTAGAAATTAAATTAGTATTGGAAATCCATTTGGTATTGGGTAATAATTTTATTTCGCTTTCTTTTGGAAGCTTTTGGGTTGTTGTCTTGAAAGTTCCTAATTTATTAATCCATTCAACCAGTTCATTATCAAAATTTTTGTTGTCTATTTTTGGCAACATTCTAAATAATTCGTAGTCCCAACTGATTTTCCCTTCTGCAATTGTTGGATGATGATATTTTACAAATCCCCAAACTTTCCCTAATATGAATAAGTTTCGCTTTTGAATTTCATTAAGATTAGAAATTTCAAACTTAGAACCTAAGTCAAATTCATTGTCTTTATCAACAATAGAAAGTTCTTTTTCAATAGTTTTTAGGGACTCAATTGGTTTTCCATCTATGGTGACTTTAAAATTATCAAACCAAGCTTTTCCTTTACCAACTATAATTCCAGCCACATAAATTTCATCTGCATTTTCTTTGAAATCGATTGTTACTTTATGCTTTTTCCATTCCGAAGTTCCTTGTAATTTTTGGCTTTGCATATTATCGAATTCAACAGATTGACCGTCTTGATCTATTCTAATGAGTAAACCAACAAATCCATCTGTTGCATTTTCATACTTCAAGTAACCTTCTAAAGTAATTTTTTTTCCTTTAAAATTTGCAGGAAGTTTGTATGCAACGCTCCCGAAACTTTCACCTTCGCTAACATTAATAAGCATGCTATTTTTTCCAGAAAAAGCATTAGTTGAATCGATTTTTAATTTGCTATCTCCCCATTGAATCCATCCTTTAGGCAAATTTTCATTTTTAGAATATTCTTCAAAATCTAGGTTGAAATTTTGAGATTGAGCTAACAACACATTTACTAATAAAAGAAACAGAAAAGAAAGTATTTTTTTCATATGAATTAACTAAAAAATTTAATGTTGTAAATAAAATGAAAATTATATAGGAAAATTAAAACAAAATGTTAAACCTTCTCTTCAAAAGGAATTTCAGGATTTAATATCTCACGAATCAAACCTAAGATAGACCCTTTAAAATCTACAATAGTTTCTTTAGTGATTTCATGAATGGAATTTCTTTTTCCTAAACCAAAAGGCATAAAACCAGCTTTCATGTTTTTGAAAGATACAATTCCTGCTTCTAAAGGATAATTTCTATATTCTTCGTTATTTTCAAACATTAAAGCATAACAAAGCAATTGAATGATTTTCTCGTATTTGATATCAGAGGTTAATTCGGTAAAATCATCTACTTTTAAAGTTCTAGCTTCTACTTTACCTGTTTTATAGTCCGTGATTCGAATTTTATTATCTCTTAATTCAATTCGGTCAACGTTTCCAGCAATTTTTATTGTATGAGGTAAACTTGCCTCTATAATTTCTCCTTCAAGAGGATGTTCTAAAAATAAAATCTTGATGGCAATTCCAGCTTCGACATCTTTTCTTTCCATTTTTAAAAACTGTTCTACATTTTGTTTTGCCACTTCAAAAGCCAACAGGTTTTTTCCTTTTTTAATTTCTCCTTCTTTATAAATTTCCTTGAATTGCTTCGTTGTTTCTATTTCAACTAAATTCAACATTGTATCGATATCACCTTTTGATAGATACTTTCCAACATAAGGGTCATATAAATGTTTTAATGTTTCGTGTATTACTGTTCCTAAGGTATTAATAGCGATATTTTCTTCCACTTCATCTATCTCTCTAATACGAAGAATTCTTTGGGTGTAAAACTGAATTGGGTTTCGAATGTAACTCGTTAAAGATGATGGAGAAAACCCTTTCCCTGTTGCTATCTCTTTTAATCTATCTAAAACAGATTGGGTTTTTTCTATTTTAATGGACTCGTAAGCCAAACTTGGTAAATGAGCGTTATAAATGGTGTTTTTTGTAATGTGTTTTGGAAAATCAATTTCTAATTGTGTTAGGAAGCGACTCTTTTCTCCAGCATCAATTCCGTCTGCATTTTCAGAATTATACAAAAGATAAACATTCTTAGCACGAAATAACAAATGATAAAAATGATAGCTGTAAATAGCATCCTTTTCTCTAAAAGTTGGCAAACCTAATTCTCGTTTAATATCGTAAGGAATAAATGAATTGACACTTTTTCCTGACGGAAACTTTCCTTCATTCACTGAAGTTACTATCACGTTTTCAAAATCTAAAACGCGGCTTTCCAAAACTCCCATTACTTGAAGGCCAGACAATGGTTTTCCTTCAAAGGAAACTTCGGCTAAGTCTACAACATTTTTGTAAATAGAAAATAAACTCGAGGCTGAAGTAATACTTTGATATTTTTCAACAAAAGATGAAATACGATTTAAAACTTGGTAAACAGAAAACAAAAAAGCTTTTGTGATAATATCTTCTTGGCTATCATTTGTCAAGTGTGATTTTATGCTGAGTAGAATTTGCGATAACTTCCTGATGATTTCTGTAGTATCGTTGTTCCATTTTGAAAAAATCAATTCAAATAATGGATTGTTTCCATTAATCTTGTGCTCTTCGTACAATTGAAACAATTTATCATTTGAAAAAAAAGTGAAGTTATTATATTTGATAACATTTTCTACTTTTTTTGCATCAATATATGGCTCTAATAAAGCATGATTTAAAATATCTAAAACTTCTTTATAATAAAATGTGTATTGTTTATCGTTTCTTTGTTTTGCGTTCAGATGAAGTTTAAAAATTTTAGAGACTAGCAATTGTGCTGGATTATTCTTACTAGGATAGCCCATTGTGATGTTTAAGCTTTCGACTGTTTCAGGTAAATTATACAAAACAGGAAGAAGTAAGTTTTCATCGCCTAAAACAACTGCTGTATTTTGCAAATTTGAATTTTTCAATTGAATTTCTTCAATTAAATTTCCTACTATTTTAGTTTGTCCAATTGTCTTTGGTGTTCCAATAATTTGGATACTTTTTTTCATTTCAAAATGTGATTCAATCCATTTAAAAGATTGACCAGCAAATCTTTTCCATTCTTTTTGATATTTTCTGATAAACAATCCAGCATCATGATAAGGATCATTTAGGATAGAATAATCAATATCCCAATAGACTAATGCTTTTTCATGAAGCATAAGATGCTGAAAAATACGTTCTTCTGCTTGATTCAAAGCATTAAAACCTGCAAAAATAATTTTATTAGAATATGAAAGATTGTTTGTAAAAGTTTCTAAATTAGCAATTGATTCTCTGTATAGTAATCCTTGGTAGCCAATCCCTTTTTTTAAAAGATGTTTATAAAATAGTTCATAATACAAAGGTAATTTATCCCAAAACTCTAATGTAGAATCAATTAATTTAGTTGTTTGGCTGAGTTCCAAATCCCATCTTTTTAAAGCTTCTACATCTTTGAGATAAGAAAAAACGTGTTTTTGATTCAGGAGATATCTGTCTATTTCATTAAAATCTTGAATTAATGTTTTAGCCCAATAAGAAAAAGTTTCAAAATCCTGTATATTTTTTTCCTCTGTTATTGTAGTATAAACCTCATAGAATTCGAATAACACTTCGATGGAATCAATATTTCTTAAACCAGAAATATCTTGAATAAATTCTTCTACACTTAAAATAGTAGGTGCAAAAATAGGTTTAGAAAGTTTTGATTGAATATGTTCAATTAAGAACACTCTAGCTCTTTTGCTTGGTAAAACAATAGTTATTTCAGATAAAGTATCTGGATAAAGACTGATTAATTCACCTGTAAGTTTACTTAAAAATGTGGGGTTACTCATAGTATAAAAATAAAAAAAACGTTCCGATAAATCGGAACGTTTTCTTGAAATATTTTGGAATTAAATTATTTGATTAATTTAACCTCAACTCTTCTGTTATTTGCTTTACCAGCTTTAGTTTTATTTGAATCAATTGGCATAGACTCACCAAAACCTTTAGAAGATAATCTTTCGAAATTGATACCGTTTTCAATTAAATAATTTTTAACAGCAGCAGCTCTATCTTCTGATAATTTTTGGTTTAAAGTATCGCTACCATCACTATCCGTATGACCTTCAATGCTGAATCTTGATTCTGGGTATTCTTTTAAGATAGCAGTAATTGCTTGTAATACTGGATAAGTTTGTTTTTGGAAAGAAGCTTTTCCTGAATCAAACAAGATAGTTTTAGCATACTCATTTAATTTTTTCATAGTTTCTTCAGAAACTTCTGGACAACCATTGTTAGCAACAGTTCCTTTTACAGAAGGACATTTGTCATCTTTATCAGCAACACCGTCACCGTCTGTATCTGGCCATGGACAACCATTATTTTCTTTAGGACCTTTTACTTCTGGACATTTGTCAACATTATCAGCAACACCATCACCATCAGTATCAGGACAACCTTTCATCATTTTAGAACCTTTAACATCTGGACAAGCATCTTCTAAATCAGTGATACCGTCTCCGTCTCTATCTGGACATCCGTTTAATTCTTTTAAACCTGCAACATCTGGACAAGCGTCAGCTGAATCCATAATTCCATCAGCGTCAGTATCAGGACATCCGTTAAATTCTTTTAAACCTGGGATTTCAGGACAAGCATCATCTTTGTCATAAATTCCGTCTCCATCAGTATCTTTACCTCCAAATTTGAAAGTAAGACCTGCAAAGTGTTGTAAGTGTGTAGCTACATCTACATTTGGAGTTCTTGTGTCATCAAAAGAATGTTTGTAAGTAGATTGTAATGATAAACCTACATTTTCAGTAAACCAAAAGTTTAATCCTAAACCTCCATTTACTGTACCTGCAGAAGCATCACCCATCCAAGTATAACCACCACCGATATGAGCAACTGGCTCGATAACTTTAGATTTGATCATTTCCATAAAGCTATATTTGATAGCTAAATCAGCAGCATAATAAGACAAATCACCTGGATTTGATACTTCATGCGTATTAATTGTTCCTGGAACTTTAGTAACAAATTTATCAATTTTGTTAACAGAACCTGTTAATCCAACTGAAAAATTGTTTCCTACATGTCTAGAAACGTTAACATAAGATACTGAAGGAAGAATGTTCCAATGATCTCTTACGTTGAAATATTCAGCAATTTGATGCTCAAAAGATTCTGAAGCACTGAATTTTGTGTCAACAGCGTTCGCACCAAAAGACACTGCCCATGGATTGTTGCTGTCTTGCGCCTGTGTTGCAATTCCAGCAAACATTAAAGCCACAGCAAATAATTTGTTAAGATGTTTCATACTTTTTTTTAATTTTTATTTAATTACAACTCATATAATTTAGACAAATTTAACACGTTTATTTATATCTGCAAATTTTATTCACAAAAAAAACTTAAAAACAGGTGTTTTTATGGGTATTATGTAACATTTTACCGTTATTCTACAACTTTCAATGCTTTTCCTACTTCAATGAACGCTTCAATTGCTTTATCTAGGTGTTCTTTCGTATGAGCTGCAGAAAGTTGAACTCTAATTCTTGCCTTGTCTCTAGGTACTACTGGAAAGAAAAATCCAATTACATAAATTCCTTTTTTTAACAATTCATCCGCCATCACTTGAGACAATTTAGCATCATATAGCATAACTGGAACAATTGCTGAATCTCCATCAATAATATCAAAACCAGCATTTTTCATACCTTCTTTGAAATAATTAGTATTCCATTCCAATTTATCTCTTAGTGTGGTATCTTTTTCCAGCAATTCAAAAACTTTTATTGATGCTCCAACTATAGCAGGTGCTAATGAATTTGAAAACAAATATGGACGCGAACGTTGACGTAAAATTTCGATAATTTCTTTTTTTGCTGTTGTATAACCGCCCATTGCTCCACCAAGGGCTTTCCCTAAAGTTCCTGTAATAATATCTACTCTACCTAAAACATTTTTTGCCTCTAATGTTCCTATACCTTTTGCTCCAATAAATCCTGCTGCGTGACACTCATCTACCATAACTAAGGCATCATATTTATCGGCTAAATCACAAATTTTATCTAATGGTGCAACCAACCCATCCATAGAAAAAACACCATCTGTTACTATCAACTTAAATCTTCTTCCATCCTGAGTTGCCTTTACAAGCTGGGCTTCCAAATCTTGCATATTGCTGTTTTCATAACGATATCGAGCTGCCTTACACAATCTTACACCATCGATAATAGAAGCATGATTAAGACTATCTGAAATAATACAATCTTCTTCCCCTAATAAGGGTTCAAAAACACCGCCATTAGCATCAAAAGCGGCCGCATACAAAATGGTATCTTCAGTTCCATAGAAATTAGCTATTTTTTGTTCTAATGTTTTATGAATATCCTGAGTTCCACAAATAAAACGCACTGATGACATTCCAAAACCATGAGAATCTAAAGCGTCTTTTGCTGCTTGCACTACTTCTGGATGTGACGAAAGACCTAAATAATTATTGGCACAAAAATTCAATACAGTTTCTCCTGTTGAAATTGTAATTTCTGCTCCTTGTGGTGAGGTAATAATTCGTTCTTTTTTAAACAATCCATTTTCTTGAATGGCTTGCAATTCGTTTTGTAGATGTCCTTGTATTTTGCCGTACATAATTTTATTTTTTTACAAATGTATTATTTTTAAATTTTCTCCTAAATAAACTAAGGCTTTTTCTTCCACTTTATATCCCATTTTTTCTAAAATGGTTTCATACTTCTCAATTTGCTGTTTGTGACTCTCTTTTGGAATACCTGTTTTATAATCCAACAAATAAGCTTTATTATTAACTATTGAAATTCTATCTGGAATTAAGGTATTTTTGTTATCATCAATTATACTTCTTTCGTTATAAATTTCCGCATCATCCACATAGAATTTTTCTAATTCAGGATGCAAAACAATTGAAGTGATAACGTCTTGAATTATATTAATTTGAAACTGATTAATTAATCCTTTTTCTAAAGACATGGTTATTGCTTTATTAATGTCTTCCTTGGTTTTTATGTATGATAAAATTTCATGTAATGTATTACCAAACTCAATGGCATCTGCTTGAATTGTCCCCCACATAACAGCTTCTTTTTGAGCGATTTTTATAGCACTAGTTTTTATCTTATTTTGAACAACTTGAATTTCATCTAAATTTGATACTACAAGGTCTTTCCTTGAAACTTTTACTGGACTTCCAAATTCATATTCCAATTGGTCTTCATTGAAGTTCTTAAACGATTGCAAATATTCAATTATATCTGAAGACAATGTATTGGGCAAACTTCCATCTTTGTTTATTTTCATTTCTGAAATTACGTAGAGTTGCTCCACCGCTCTTGTAAATGCTACATACAAAACATTAATATTATCTACTATTTCTTCTTGATTTTTTTCTTGATAGATCAAACTCGCATCATCGCTATAGTTTAAAACATCTTTTTTGTTATCAATCAATACTTTATTGAATTTTATATTTTTATTTTCTATAGGAATCCATAATTGATTTCTCTTCCCTTTTGAATAATCATCATTTGCAAAGGGATAAATTACTACAGGAAATTCCAGTCCTTTTGACTTGTGGATTGTCATGATTTTTATAGCGTTATTTCCTTCAGGTGATGGGATGCTTTTTTTATAACCTATTCGTTCCCAATAATCAATAAAATCAGCTATACTTGATTGTGCTTTAATATGTCTTTCTAAAACTAAATCTAAGAAATATTGCACATAAGAATTATTAGCTTTTTGCTTTATAAAGGCTGAAACAATGATTTCAACCACTTCATAAAGCGATTTCTTTCTGCAAGCTATAAAATCAATTTCTACACCATACTGTTGCAGAGACTCTTTTAAGTGCTCCTCTGTTACATGAAGATTCTGTTGTATAATTTCATGAATGGCTTGACTGGATTGCATATACTTACCAACATAGTACAGCAAATTAAATTTAGCATCTGAATCATATTTATTATTGATATACTTTAAGGCGTTAACAATTAACTTTACTTCTGTTGCATTTTGGATCAATAATGTTTCAGAAGATAAAATTGGAATCTTGTTTTCGGTTAAAAAATTGGCTAACAGAACTCCGCTTGCTTTAGTCCTTGTCAATAAAACAATGTCTTTGTATTGAAATCCATTTTTTAGCACTTTTTCAATGGTGGCTAAAGTTTGTTTGAGGTATTTTATGTTTTTGTCATCATCATCGTCAGTGGTTGAATTATCAGACGAATTAATGAACGAAATATTAACATATCCTCCATTCTTATCGGTTTTATTTTGATAACTTTTATTCAAATACAAATCCACATAATCAGGATTTTCTAATTTGTTTGAAATGTGTTTGAAAAATGAATTATTAAAGTCAATTACTTCACTATAACTTCTATAGTTAGTTTCTAAATTTATGGTGATTTTATCCTTGTTTGAAAATGGATTTACGTCTTTACTCAACTCTATAAATTGCTCTGCCTTTCCACCACGCCAACGATAAATAGCCTGCTTTGGGTCTCCAACCAACAGAAGCGATCCTTTCTCTCCATTTTCTTCACTAGAGAGTGCATTATCTATGAGAGGAACTAAATTTTTCCACTGCAAAACCGAAGTATCTTGAAATTCATCAATAAAAAAATGGCGGTACTTATCTCCCATTTTTTCATATATAAAAGGAGCTGGTTGGTTTTGAATTTCATTATTGATAATTTCATTAAACTCAGAAATAGACAATATATTTTGATCTTCTTGAATTTTTCTAAATTCTTTATTAATTGAGTTTAAAAGTGACAAAGGGTAAATATTTTTATTAAAAGCTTCTAACAAGAAAACTTTTTGATATTCTTTGTAAGCTAATTGTAGTTTTTGAAGCAATTGAGGTAAAATACTTTCAATTGTATCTTTATCTTTTGCTGTTTTATTGATTTGAACTTGCTCAACTTCCATAAATTTATGTATGTCTACAGCTGAGAAACTTCCTTCAATAATTTTATTCAAATGATTGGGAAACGTTTTTCTTGAAAAAGATTCAATGGCAATTCCTTTTTCATTGATAGTTGATAGACAGTCTTGTGCTAAGGCAGCTGCGTTTTTCTTGAACTTTTCTATTTCTTGAACTAGATTTTTTTTAGTTTCAACAAAATCATTAATGGTCTTGGTATCAAAATCTTTCAGTTCTTGTTTACTGTCTTCATTGGTCAAGAGAGCACTGGCACTTAATAAGTCGTAGGTTATATCCCAATTTTTGTCGTCATCAGTTTTATTCTTTGAAAAATCCAATAACAATTTGGTTAGCTCTTCATCTTCACCTGCTTTAGATATGACTGTCTCAATAGCCTCTTGCATCAATAAATCTGTTTCCAATGAAATATCAAAATCTAAAGGAATGTTTAATTCGTGTGAAAATGATTTAATGATTTTTAGTGTAAACCTGTCAATGGTTGAAATATCAAAAGCCGTATAGTTATGAATGATACTTTTAATGATACTTTTTGATTTATCTTTAATAGTAGCTAAACTCAACCCTGTTTCTATTGCAATGTCTTTGAGCAAATCAGCCGCTTTATCAGAGGTTTCTTCTTTTGAAAATTCAATCAAATAAAACATTATTCTGGACTTCATTTCTTCTACCGCTTTATTGGTAAAAGTAATGGCTAATATATTTCTGTATGCCTCCTTGGAAGCAGAATTCAACAAAATCTTGATATACTCTTTAGATAAAGTATAGGTTTTACCTGATCCTGCTGAAGCATTATAAATAGAAAAAGAGGCTGTGCTTTTGGTCATATATGTAAATCTTATAAAACTATAAGGAAATTGTATTATGTAGTTATCGGCTTATTTTGTAAATTTGAATAAAATTAATACTAATCTAATTAAAAAACTATATTATGGCTTTTGAATTACCAAAATTACCTTATGCATACGATGCATTAGAACCACACATTGATGCTAGAACTATGGAAATACACCATACAAAACATCACAATGCTTATACTACCAACTTGAACAATGCTGTTGCAGGAACTGCTTTAGAAGGAAAATCTATCGAAGATATTCTTAAAAATTTAGACATGAGTAATGGAGCCGTTAGAAATAATGGCGGCGGATTTTTTAACCACAATTTATTTTGGGAAGTAATGTCTCCAAATGGTGGCGGATTGCCTTCTGGAGATTTAGCAGCTGCTATTGAGGCTGACTTTGGTTCTTTTGAAAAATTTAAAGAAGCTTTTGCTAAAGCTGGAGCTACACAATTTGGATCAGGTTGGGCTTGGCTTTGTGTAAAAGATGGGAAACTTGAAGTTTGTGGAACTCCAAATCAGGATAATACATTAATGCCAGGTGTTGGCTGTGGAGGAACTCCAATATTAGGAATGGATGTTTGGGAGCATGCTTATTATTTAAACTACCAAAACAGAAGACCAGATTATATTGAAGCGTTCTTCAATGTAATTAATTGGTCTGAGGTAGCTAAAAGATATGCTGTAGCAAAATAAAAAGAAAAATTATAATTGAAAAGAAAAAGGGCTGAAGAAAATTCTTCAGCCCTTTTATTATATAGTTTTGTTGAGTTTTACAAAATAAAAAAGGTGGAATAAATCCACCCTTTTTGCCCCAAATCTACCATAAACTTAACCTACTAATGCTATGGTGAAACAAAACTATGCAAAATATTTTTAAGCACAAACTTTCTGCGAGTATTTTTTGTTGTTATTAACAATTTTATTTTTAATAGGCCCTTGCATCATTCCCTTCGTAGAAGTTCAAAAAGGCTCTATTTACCACTCTATTACCTCCAAATGTTGGATAGTTACCCGTAAAATACCAATCCCCTAAATTTTTAGGACATGCTCTATGCAAGTTTTCAACATTCTGAAAAATAATTTTTACTTGTGCTTTGACTGATTTTGAAGTTAGCATTTCAGAGATTTTATCAGAAATTTCTTCGTCAGAAAACGGAGCATATATCTCTTTCACGTAATTCACCACTTCCGTGTCTGCAAATAGCTCTTGTTTTTTAGATTTTTCATAGACTTCATCTACTATGTGGTATAAATTTCTTTCTTTTAGTAAAGCTAATGCCGCTTGAAAAGCTACTAATCCTTCTAATTTTGCCATATCAATACCATAACAATCTGGATACCGAATTTGTGGTGCTGATGAAACAACAACAATCTTTTTTGGATTTAATCTGTCCATCATTTTAATGATGCTTTTCTTTAAAGTTGTTCCTCTTACGATACTATCATCAATAATAACCAAATTATCTGTTGGTTTTATCACCCCATAAGTCACATCATAAACATGAGCTACTAATCCATCTCTACTGCTGTCTTCTGTAATAAAAGTTCTTAGCTTGGCGTCTTTTATGGCAATTTTTTCGGTTCTGATTTTTACGGCTAATATTTCTTCTAACTTTTCTTTGGTTAGTGTCTTTCTATTATCTAAAATATATTTATTTTTTCTTTGATTTAAAAAGTCTTGAGCGGCTTCAACCATTCCATAGAAAGAAGTTTCTGCAGTGTTAGGGATGAATGAGAAAACAGTATTGTCTGTATCTTTATCTATTGCTTCTAAAACGGCTGGCAAAATCAATTTTCCTAATTCTTTTCTTTCTTGATAAATTTCGGCATCACTTCCTCTGGAAAAATAGATTCTTTCAAAAGAACATGCTTTTTTTTCTGTGGCTGGAATAATTTCTTGTAATGAAATAGAGCCATTCTTTTTAACAACAATTGCTTTTCCTGGTTCTAATTCTTCTACTTTCTCAAAAGGAACATTAAAAACGGTTTGAATTACAGGTCTTTCTGAAGCTACAACTGCAATTTCATCGTCTTTATAATAATATGCTGGACGAATTCCTGCAGGATCTCTGAAAACAAAAGCGTCTCCATGCCCTAGCAATCCTGCCATAGCATAGCCACCATCCCAATTTTTGGAAGCTTTCTTTAGAATTTTGGCTACATCTAACTGTTCAGCTATTACTTGTGAAGCATCTCTTTTAGAAAGTCCTTTTTCTTTACATTGGTGATAAATATCGGTAACTTCTTCGTCTAAAAAGTGTCCGATTTTTTCCATAACGGTTACGGTATCGGCCATTTCTTTTGGATGTTGTCCTAATTCAACCAAACTTTGGAATAATTCCTTAACATTGGTCATGTTAAAATTTCCTGCTACTATAAGGTTTCTGTGCATCCAATTGTTTTGTCTTAAAAATGGATGTACGCTTTCGATACTGTTCTTACCAAAAGTTCCATACCTTACATGTCCTAAAAATAATTCTCCTATATATGGTATATTTTGTTTTTGAAGTTGGGCCGTATTATATTCAGGATGAGCTTCTAATTCTTCGTTGATTCTTCCGTTAATTTGTGCAAAAATATCTTGAATGGGCTGTGGGTCATTAGAACGAATGCGACTAATATATCTTTCTCCAGGATTTACATCTAATTTAATACTTGCTAAACCAGCTCCATCTTGACCTCTGTTGTGTTGCTTCTCCATTAAGAGATACATTTTCTCTATGCCGTAAAAAGCCGAACCATATTTCTCTTTGTAATATTCTAATGGTTTTAATAATCTTAATAAAGCAATTCCACATTCGTGTTTAATAGCATCGCTCATAGTAGTAGTGTGTTGTGTGTGTTATTTTTAGTAATAAAAAAGCCTCGAAACTTCGAGGCGTAAATTTACGATAATTCTATATCAAATTGTGTTAACGCTTTAAATTGTTGCAAGCGCGTAATAACTTCTTCTCTTTCTAGACTTTCCATTCTTTGGGTTCCAAATTTTTCTACACAAAAAGAAGCCAAATTAGACCCATGTATGATAGCGTTCTTCATGTTGTCAAATGAAATATTTTCGCTTTGCGCAATGAATCCAGAGAAACCACCTGCAAAAGTATCACCCGCACCTGTTGGATCAAATACTTCTTCTAAAGGTAAAGCTGGTGCAAAAAACACATTTTTACCTTCAAAAAGTAAGGCTCCATGCTCTCCTTTTTTAATTACAACATATTTTGGCCCCATTGTATGAATCTTCTCTGCTGCTTTCACTAAAGAATATTCGCCAGATAACTGTCGGGCTTCTTCATCGTTGATTGTGATTACATCAACACGTTTGATTACATCCAATAATTCAGGTAAGGCACAATCCATCCAAAAGTTCATCGTATCTAAAACAATTAATTTGGGTGTAGTTGCCATTTGATTTAAGACACTTGATTGTACTAAAGGATGTAAATTTCCTAGCATTACAACTTCGGCATCTTTGTAATCATGAGGTACAACTGGATTAAAATCAGCCAATACATTTAATTGTGTGTCTAAAGTATCTCTTGAATTTAAATCGTTGTGGTATTTTCCACTCCAGAAGAATGTTTTCCCTCCTTTTACTATTTCAATTCCAGAAATATCTATGTTTTTATTTGTTAATAAATCTAAATATTCTTGCGGAAAATCCTCTCCTACTACAGAAACAATTGCTGATTTAAGATTAAAAAATGAAGCAGAAAGTCCGATATAAGTGGCTGCTCCACCAAGAATTTTGTCGGTTTTCCCAAAAGGGGTTTCAATAGCATCGAAAGCTACGGTTCCAACAATTAATAATTTATTCATTAGATATAATTTGAAATAAGGTGCAAAGATAAGTTTTACTTTAGAAGTTAAAAATTTTTTATGTTTTTATTAAAATATGCTTTTATCTATGTATCCTATTTTTTTTAATAAGTAAGTTTTACTGCTAATAATTATTTTTTAGATTTTAAATACTTATTTCTTGAGTAATGGTACAGATTAGTTGATGACCCATTTTTAACAATCAAATCATTGAAAAACAAGTGTTTAAAATAAGGTTATAACACAAAAAGGATAGACATAAAGTTAGTCCTTTTGTATTTTAATGCAATCAGAGGCTTTAAAATGCATTTTTATAATCTTAGTGATTCAAATTAGTTGATGAGAAAGTTACAACAACTTTCCTTCCTCCTTTTCATAAAAAGCATCTATAGAAAGACTTTCTTGTTGCGAAGCCATAACCGCTAATGCATCACAACGTTCATTTTGAGGGTGATTGTTGTGCCCTTTTATCCATTTAAAATCTACTTTGTGTTTTCGGTATGCTTTTAGAAACCGCAACCATAAATCTGGATTTTTTCGGTCTTTAAATCCTTTCTTTTCCCAACCAAAAACCCACTTTTTTTCAACTGCATCCACTACATATTTGGAATCTGAAACTACCAAAACCGTCATGTTCTCGTTTTTTAGTTTCTCCAGACCTACAATTACGGCTAAAAGTTCCATTCTGTTATTGGTGGAAAGCCTAAAACCCTCATAAAACTCTTTTTTATAGGGAGTTCCCACTAATTCCATCACAACTCCATAACCTGCTGGTCCAGGATTCCCTTTGGCTGCTCCATCAGTATATATGTGAACTTGGTGTGGCAAAATTTAAATTTAGAATTTAGAATTTATAAGGTCAGAAATGACTTTGGAAAAATATTTATGTTCTAACTCATATACTTTTTCAGCAATTTCTTCTGGTGTTTTACAAGCTGTAATTGTAACCCTTTTCTGAAAAATGATTGCTCCTTCATCATAATTGGGTGTTACATAATGAATCGTAATTCCTGTTTCAGCTTCTTTAGCATCAAAAACGGCATTGTGCACATACATTCCATACATTCCTTTTCCACCATAATTAGGCAATAGTGCTGGATGTATATTTATAATCTTATTAGGAAATGCTTTAATTATAGGTTCAGGAAACTTTAGCAAAAAACCAGCAAGAACAATTAAATCAGGTTTTATTTTATTGATTTCGTTTAACACAAAACCATCATTTAACTGGATTCTATTGAATATTAAGGTAGTAACTCCAAGTTTTTTTGCTTTCTCAATTACTTTGGCATTAGAATTGTTTGAGAAGACCGCAGCTACAGTTCCAAGACTGTCTTCTTTAAAATACTTAATTATCTCCTCGGCATTAGTCCCGTTACCGGAAGCAAACAGCACAATTTTTTTCATGGCTCATTAATTTCTTCCACAAAAAAAAGAATAATTATTGGTAAAAAATAAAAAAAAGAAGTCTTTGTGAATTATTTTTTTTAAATTCGTAGCACATTATAGTAACAAAAATGTTGTTTTAAAATAAAGTTTTTTATTTTTGCCAACAAATTAAATTAAAAATTAAAGATTATGTCAGACATTGCATCAAGAGTAAAAGCGATTATCGTAGACAAATTAGGTGTTGACGAAAACGAAGTTGTAACAGAAGCAAGCTTCACTAATGATTTAGGAGCTGACTCATTAGACACTGTTGAGCTTATTATGGAGTTCGAAAAAGAATTTGATATTCAAATTCCAGACGACCAAGCAGAAAATATTGCTACTGTAGGTCAAGCAGTTTCTTACATCGAAGAGGCTAAAAAATAATATCCAAAAACATCCACAAGGTTTTCTTTGTGGATGTTATTATTTAAGCTTTCGCTGATTCAATAAAATCTTGATTGATTTTATCGGTTTGAAAACATTGATTGTATTACAATCATCACAATAAAAAACTATGTAATACCCATTGTTTCTTTTAGTTTAGTATTAAAAGCACTTTGGGTTTTTTTATATAAACCAAAAATTTTTTATATGCAATTAAAGCGTGTAGTAGTAACTGGATTGGGAGCATTGACTCCTATTGGGAATAATATTCAAGAGTATTGGGATGCGTTAGTTACTGGAAAAAGCGGTGCTGCTCCAATAACTTATTATGATACAGAAAAGCACAAGACTAAATTCGCTTGTGAGGTTAAAAATTTCAACGTAGAAGACTTCATTGATAAAAAAGAAGCTCGCCGTATGGACAAATTTGCCCAATATGCTATTGCAGCTAGTGAAGAAGCTATAAAAGATGCGGGAATTACGGATGAAAACGTAAACAAACAAAGAGTTGGAGTTATTTGGGGTGCAGGAATTGGAGGTTTAGAAACTTTCCAAGACGAAGTAATGAATTATGCCGCTGGTGATAGAACACCTCGTTTTAATCCGTTCTTTATTCCAAAAATGATTGCAGATATTGCCCCTGCTCACATTTCCATGCGCAATGGATTTATGGGGCCTAATTATACTACTGTTTCTGCTTGTGCATCTTCTGCAAATGCAATGATTGATGCGTTCAACTACATTCGTTTAGGAATGTGCGATGTCATTATTTCTGGAGGTTCTGAAGCAGCTGTTACCATTGCTGGAATGGGTGGATTTAATTCTATGCAAGCTTTATCAACTAGAAACGAAAGTCCTGAAACGGCTTCAAGACCTTTTGATGCTACAAGAGATGGATTTGTTTTAGGAGAAGGAGCTGGAGCATTAGTTTTAGAGGAATACGAACACGCAAAAGCTCGTGGTGCCAAAATATATTGTGAAATCGGCGGTGGTGGAATGTCATCAGATGCTTATCACTTAACAGCTCCGCATCCAGAAGGAATTGGTGTAATTGCCGTAATGGAAAACACATTGAGAGATGCTGGGATGAAACCTGAGCAAGTGGATCATATCAACACGCATGGAACTTCTACTCCACTTGGTGATGTGGCTGAATTAAAAGCTATAAAAGCCGTTTTTGGTGATCATGCTAAAAACATCAATATCAACTCTACAAAATCCATGACGGGTCACTTATTAGGTGCTGCTGGAGGAATTGAAGCCATTGCTTCTATTCTTGCTTTGAAACACGGAATTGTACCACCAACTATCAATCACAGTGTGGTAGATGAAAGAATAGACCCTGAATTAAATCTTACATTAAATAAAGCACAAAAGAGAGAGATTAAAGTTGCTATGAGCAATACTTTTGGCTTTGGTGGACACAATGCATGTGTTTTATTTAAAAAATTAGAAGACTAATTCTATATATGAATTTTATAAAAAAAATAGTGTCAAAATCCCGTTCTCAAGAAGACGGGATTTTTTTTGAAAAAATCAGTAAAATACTAGGTTTTAAACCGATAAATTTAAATTTCTATCGAAAAGCTTTTACGCATCGCTCGGCAAACATTTTGGATGAAAAAGGAAATCCATTCAATTATGAACGATTAGAATTTTTAGGTGATGCTATATTAGGCAGTGTAATTTCTGCATTTTTATACAAAACAGCACCAACAGGTGATGAAGGCTACTTAACCAAAACACGCTCAAAAATTGTAAGTCGGGAGCATCTGAATGAATTGGGTAGAGATTTTAATTTGATTCAATTTGTAGAAAGTAAGGTAGCATCAACCCACTTTGGTGAAAACATTCATGGAAATTTATTTGAAGCTTTCATTGGTGCTATATATTTAGACAAAGGTTTTGTGGCTTGCGAAAATTTTATTGAAAAAAAAATAATTATTCCTTATGTTGATTTGGCTAAACTGGAAGGTAAAATTACAAGCTATAAAAGTTTGTTGATAGAATGGTGCCAAAAAGAGAAAAAAACTTTTCATTTTGATTTTATTGAAGATAATGGCATTGAAGGTCAGAAATTTTTTAGTGTTAAACTTTTTATAGACAACAAAGTAATTGCAAAAGCAAGAGCAACTTCTAAGAAAAAAGCTGAAGAAAAAGCTTCCCAAAGAGCTTATTTTGCATTTCAAGAAAAAATCAACTCAAAATAAGTGAATTTTTCAATTAGCTAAATCGTTTTCGTTAAAAAAATAACAATTTCTTATTTATTTTAACGACAACTTAACTACTATATGCTGTATATTTACATTTTATTTTTAAATAAATGGCTGTCTATAAGTTACAACTTGAAGATTTTTCAACTGTTGAATATGAGTTAATTGCAATTCATACAACATTGGAAGTAACTAAATTGGCTTTTCTTTTAAATAAGCATTTAAACACTCGTTTTCATTTTTATGATGTAATTGATAAAAAGGAAAAAAAAGAAAAAGGTTGTTTTGAAAGATACCTATACAAAGATGAAGAAAATGGAATATACTGGAATCTACTAGAAAATAAATCCATCATAAAAGGGATTAGTAATCCAGAATCATTATTTGAACAATTTGAACAAACAATGTATCTGATTCCAGAATTTAAGAAGGCTGATTTTATCTTAAAAATAGAATATGAAGATCACTTTCTAACACTGAATGAAATCACACAAAACCTATCAATAATAAGTACAATTTCTATGTCTTATAAAATTGATAAAAACAACATAAAAACAAAAAGTAATTTAATTTTTTAATATGCCAACGACAAAAAAGACTAAAATAGTTGCCACTTTAGGTCCAGCAACAAGCACTAAAGAAGTACTAAAAGACATGATAGAAGCAGGTGTAAATGTGTTTAGAATCAACTTTTCTCACGCAGATTATACTGATGTTAGTGAACGTATAGCAATGATACGAGAATTAAACAACGAAAATGGTTATACAACTTCAATCTTAGCGGATTTACAAGGCCCTAAATTAAGAGTTGGTGTAATGAAAGAAGATGTGGTAGTTGCTAAAGGAGATAAGATTACCTTTACTACTGCCGAAGATATTTTAGGAACAGCTTCAAGAGTTTACATGAACTACAAAGAATTTCCGAAAGATGTAAATCCTGGCGAAAGGGTATTATTAGATGATGGCAAGCTTATCTTTGAGGTTGTAAAAACAGATAAGAAAACAGAAGTTGAAGCTGTAGTGGTTCAAGGTGGTCCTTTAAAGTCTAAAAAAGGGGTTAACTTACCAAACACTAAAGTTTCTCTACCAGCTTTAACTAAAAAAGACATCAAAGATGCACTTTTTGCCATAGAAAATAAAGTAGATTGGATTGCATTATCTTTTGTTAGAACACCCGAAGACTTAATGCTCCTACAAGATTTAATTTCAAAACATTCGGATCATAAAATTCCAATTGTAGCAAAAATTGAAAAACCTGAAGCGGTTGAAAACATCGATAAAATAGTAGCTTATTGTGATGGTTTAATGGTGGCTCGTGGTGATTTAGGTGTTGAAATCCCTGCTCATGAAGTCCCCTTGATTCAAAAAAAATTAATTCACAGAGCCAAAACAGCTCGAATTCCAGTTATTGTAGCTACCCAAATGATGGAAACTATGATTACCAGTTTAACACCAACACGTGCTGAAGTAAATGACGTCGCAAACTCTGTAATGGATGGTGCAGATGCCGTAATGCTCTCTGGGGAAACATCTGTTGGAAATTATCCTGTTCAAGTTATTCAAACGATGACGAATATTATTGAAGCTGTTGAAGATTCACCATTAATTCAAGTGCCCTTAAACGCACCACACGTTAGAACTAAACGATTCATCACAAAATCTATCTGTTATCATGCGGCAACAATGGCTAATGATATTGATGCAAAAGTAATTTCTACGTTAACAAATAGTGGTTATACCGCTTTCCAAATTTCGGCTTGGCGCCCAAAGTCTCAAATACTAGTATTTACTTCAAATGAGCGAATTTTAACGCAATTAAATTTACTTTGGGGTGTTAAAGCTTATTATTATGACAAATTTCTAAGTACTGATGACACTGTTGAGGATATTAACAAATTTGCTTTAGAGAAAGGCTATGTTAAAAAAGGTGATATGTTAATCAATTTAGCAGCTATGCCAATTGCAAATAAAGGAATGGTAAATACTTTGCGTGTTTCCGAAATCGAATAAATTTCATATATTTGAGATAATAAATAAAATATTTCATGGAATTAAAATCAAGCAATCCTTTTTTAAAAGAAAAGTCTTTTGAAAATACCAGTAGAGCAAACGATGAAGCAATATGGGTTCATCAAGAAACAATGACTATAAATGGAACAATAAACAAAAGTTTCACGATGTTATTGATGTTATTATCCACCGCATTAGTTAGTTGGTGGTTAGTTGGCAATGGTTACAACCCAATGATTTTTACTATTGGTGGTGGAATTATTGGATTTGTTTTAGTTTTAGTAGCTTCTTTTAAACCAACAACTTCTCCTTATACTGCTCCAGCTTATGCTCTATTTGAAGGATTATTTATTGGTGGGTTATCGGCAGTTTTTGAAGCCATATATCCTGGATTAGTTATCCAAGCTGTTAGTGCTACTTTCATCACTTTCTTAGTTTGCTTTGGACTGTATAAATATCAAATTGTCAAGGTAACTGAAACGTTTAAATCTGTTGTAATTGGTGCAACTACTGCTATTTTTGCTTTTTACTTAATTTCTTGGATAGCTTCATTTTTCATAGATTTTCAACCTGTTCATCATGGAAACTCTCTAATGAGCATAGGAATAAGTGTTTTTGTAATTATTATTGCTGCTCTTAACCTGTTTTTAGATTTTGATATGATTGAAAAAGGAGCACAATCCAGAGCCCCAAAATACATGGAATGGTTTAGTGCTATGGGATTAATGATTACTTTAGTTTGGCTTTATGTGGAGTTTCTAAGATTGTTATCTAAACTTTCTAGTAGAGACTAATTTTTAAAATTATATTACAAAAAAGACATTCAAATGAATGTCTTTTTTTGTTTGACTTATGCTGCTATTTTCTCAAAAGCTATAAAGTTTATCAGTTTACCTTCTTGATTAAAAATTGGGTAACCTTTAATATGGCATTTATATGTAGAACCATCTTTACAATAATTAAGAACCACTTTTTCAAAAGGTTGCTTTTGCTTAATGGCTTGGCTAATTTCATAAGAAATTGAAGCATCTGTCTCTTCCCCTTGAAACATTTTTGGACTATTACCAATCACTTCTCTTGGGGTATATCCATTCATTTTTACAATATTTCTTGAAGCAAAAACAATCTTTAAGTTGGGGTTTGTCACAACAATAACTGTGTTGCTTTGAAGCTTTTTATTAAAATCCCATGAAGTATTCCAGTTATTTTTTACTTCGAGTTTGTGTAAAGCTGAAGTATCAAAAAGTGCTGCGTGCTTGTCTGAAAAACTTTGAGAAAACAAGTCCCAAGAAACTAGAGGCATTGGTTTGATAGACAACCCTGAATTGTATTTTGCTATGGCTTTTTCGTACTCTAAAAGTTTCATTTTGAATAAATTTTGGATAAAAGTAGTATAAATTCTCAAAGTAGAATTACGATACTAAAAATTTAACTCTTGTTAAACCTTACTTAAAATCAAATTGGAGTTGCACAGAAATACTTTTGGGGATTTCAGTATTTTTCTTTTGCTCATTATTTAAATTATTGACAGAAATACCAATTAATCTAACAGAATTTTTTAATCGTTCTTGGTATAATAATTCTTTAGCCACATCAAATAACAAATGTTTGTCACTGATATAGTACTGAAGTGTTTTACTTCGTGTTTGGAGAGAAAAATCAGAATACTTTATTTTTAAAGTAATGGTTCGTCCGGATATTTTACTTTTTTGCAGACGCTTTTCTAACTCGTTAGCAATATTTAATAGGCGTTCTTCAAGATAAATTTCAGAGGACAAATTCTCATTAAACGTTCGTTCCGCTCCGAATGACTTAACCGTTCTGTTAGGTTTTACGGCACTGTTATGAATTCCTCTAGCAATATTATAATAATATTGTCCGCTATTTTTAAAATGCTTTTCTAAATATTCTAGTGATTTCTGCTTCAAATCCTGACCAGTAAAAATTCCTAATTGATAAAATTTTTCAGCCGTTACTTTTCCAATACCATAAAACTTTTTAATATCTAAAACCTCTAAAAAAGATTCAACCTCTTCTGGGTTAACTGTCTTTTGACCATTGGGCTTATTATAATCCGAAGCAATTTTAGCCACGAATTTATTGATTGAAATTCCAGCTGAAGCTGTTAAACCAACTTCTTCAAAAATTCGTTTTCTGATTTCTTGTGCGATTAGTGAAGCACTAGGATTGTTTTTTTTATTAGTAGTTACATCTAGATATGCTTCATCTAATGAAAGTGGTTCAACTAAATCTGTGTACTCGAGGAAAATTTTTCTAATCTGTCTTGAAATTTCTTTGTAGCGATCAAATCTTGGTCGCACAAAAATTAAGTCTGGACAATTTCTTTTGGCTTGTACACCACTCATGGCACTTCTAACTCCAAATTTTCTAGCTTCATAACTAGCGGCACTAACAACACCTCTATTTTCACTTCCTCCAACAGCAATGGGCTTCCCTTTTAATGCTGGAAAATCCATTTGCTCTACAGCTGCATAAAAAGCATCCATATCTACGTGAATTATTTTGCGATATTGCAATTCCATTAAAATAGTCCTTTCTGTAAAAATATTAAATTACTTTATCTTTTAACGGAAAAAAGAAATTTAAAGGTGCTTTCTTGAAATAATTAAAAATAGACTTATTCAACAGGTGTAATTCAGACAGGGGAATGTTTCTTGAACGAAAAGCCAAAAGCATAGAAAGAGTAAAACTAACTATGAAATTAATAAACCCAATCAAGCCTATCCCTATTATTGACCAGAAAAAAGTCCAAAAATCTATTGAAAAATGATTTCCATACAATCCAAGAGCAAAATTGCCACTGGCAAATGTGATGTGACGAATGTCTAGATTTAAACCAAAAAAAATCCCAAGAGAAGCCGTGCTGCCTAAAAAAATTCCAAACCACATGTTGGAAATAACACCAGCCCAATTATCATTAACCCAATTGGAAATTCTTTTTGTTTTTTGAATACCAAACGTTTGCTTTAAAAATGGATTTTCTTGAATTCTATAAGCTACTTGATAATGCTTATTTCTATTAGCAATATTACCCGAAATTATGCCTGACAAAAATAAGAATACACCAGCAATTGCAGCATGTAAAAGAGCTAATGAATGTATAGGACTCAAATCTGTTATTAGCTTTTGAGCCTTTGCTTCCGCCAAATTTGTACCGATTAAAAAATCTAAAAACCAAATCAAAAATAACGAAATGGGGAATGCAAAAAGTACATTTCCAACAAAAGCAATGAATTGTGTTCTGAAAATTCGTGCGAATAATTTTGCAAAAAGTTTGTGTTTATCTTTAGCTTGGTTCTTGTTTTTCATGCCTTCATCAAGCGTTTGTGCAATGGTTGCAGCAGTCATAGCAGGTTGCTTTGTGGCTAAAGTATATCCTAATAAAAAAATTAAAATAAAACCAGAGGCATAATTAAAACTATACAAAAAGGCATGACCAAAAGCTGAAGTATCTACTTTTGAAAATAGCAATTTAAACAAACAAAGAAAACCAACAATAAACCCACCACCAATTGCTTTATAAAACATGGAAAAATACTCTTTGTAACCATCTGTTATATATTTGTGCCCTGACTTTGCTGTATGTTGTGTTATTTCATAAGAAATCAATTGGGTACTTTCTAGAAACAATTTCCTAATGTTGTTTTTATTACAGTTGTAACGAATCAATTTCAGTAAAATCAATGTACTATTTCTAACTTTATCCTCTTCTTCTTCAACAATGATAAGAGGCAAAAGTTCTTTTATCCTCGTTAATTGTTGTCTAATGCGAAGTAAACTTTGGTTAACTGTTAATGAGATTCCATATTTAGAACTATTTAGAAAGGCTTTATCGACAAAATTATTACATTGTTTGTGCAAAAGCAAAAGCTGCTTGTAGGCTAACTCCGATTGATTTATGAAATGGTAATCATTTGTGCGAATAATACTCTCCAAATGGTTTAATTCTTTTTCAAAACCTAAAAAAGGACTTTCAAAATTAGAATATTCAGGGACCATTTTTATCACATCATTTTCTAGAGCTCTTCCACTCATTCTTTGTGCCAAAATCTGCATGGCTAAAATGATTTCAGAAAAAGCTGTTTCTTCTTTTATATTGCCATAAATATCCTTAAAACCAAGTAGTTGATAGATAATTACAATCTCTTGATAAGGGATTTTATTGATCCAAATTGGATCTGTACTTAAGTAGAAAACTTGATTTAAAACATATTGTAACGTTCCTTTTTCGGGTTGAAAAGGTAAAAATTTGTCAAATATTCTTTTGTTAATTTCTCTAAAAAATTGATTATCGTTTAAAATTCCTGAGTCTGTTAAAAGTCTAGAAAATTTATTCTTTGTAATAATTGTTTTAAAATAATTTCTAAAAAGAGGAATGTAATCAGGATTGGTTTGAAGAAACTCAATAAATTCAGAAAGGGAAACAACTCCAATTTTTTTGGGCTCTTTTGGTCTAAAGACATGAATTAAGTCAACTAAAAACAATAATTGTTCGTCAGCATAAGTATCTTTGTCAAAATGATTTTCAAAGAGTTCCTTAACTGATTTATCTTGTTGAAATTGGTGCCTTACATTCATAAATTGAATGAATTAGTTGATTTAAAAATCATTTCTTATTTTAATCGAAATTATAAAATAAAACAATACAAATGATAGAAATTGAACGTAAATTTTTAGTAAAATCGGACGCCTTTTTAAAGCTTTTTAAAACCCAAAACAGAATTGTTCAAGGCTATTTGTCATCTGTGCCGGAAAGAACAGTTAGGGTTCGCATTAAAGGAGAAAAAGGATTTTTAACCATTAAAGGAAAGAGCAATGAAAGTGGTTTAAGCAGAATGGAATGGGAAAAGGAAATTGATGTAAAGGAAGCAGAACTTTTATTACAAATTTGCGAAAGTGGTGTAATCGACAAGGTGCGTTATGAAATTGAAGTAGGTAAACACACCATTGAAGTAGATGTTTTTGAAGGAGAAAATAAAGGTCTAATTCTAGCTGAAATTGAATTGCAAACAGAAAATGAATTGTTTGAAAAACCTGAATGGTTGGGTAAAGAAGTTACTGGTAATGAAAGATATTACAATGCTTACCTAAACAAAAAACCTTTTAAGCATTGGTAAACTGAAAACGTTAAACCAAATCAAAATTTTCTTTGGTTACAATGCCTCTTAACTTTAAAACTATAAAATAGTCTAGTGCTTCTTCAACGGTATATTTTTCAAAAATTTTGTATTTCCACAGTTTTTCGTCGATATCTTCAAAATTAATGTAGTGGAATAATTCAATATTAATATCTTCTCGAATTAACTTTTGATTTTTAGCCTCTTCTAATAATGGCTTTACCACATTTTCATACATAATGGATTTGTGTCTATCATATTCGCACATCACCTCATGATGGTATTTTTTTAAGCTGGATAAAAAAATGGGATTGATATACCTCACTTTTTGAATTCCAATCGTATAAATAAGTATAATTTTTTTTAATGGATTTTCATTAGAGTTTCTGATTTTTTCCACATCGTCTAAAAAGTTATTCCAAAGTAAATCTACCGCTTCATTCAAAAGGGCTTCTTTATTTTCAAACATGGAATAAAGTGTTTTTTTAGACAATCCAAATTCGGTTGCAATATCATCCATAGTAATGATTTTACTCCCTTTTTTTAGAAAATGATCTAAAGCTTTTTCTATTATTTCAACTTTTTTTTCCATTTTTGGCAAACTATAATAATCCTGTTTTCACAGGATTATTCTGTTAATTTCCTCCACCTAATGCTTTGTACAACATAATTACTGCATTAAACTGTTTATATTTATTATCTATGTAGTTTATTTCAGTATTTAAAGCATTATCTTTTGCTGTTAAAACCTCTAAGTAGTTTACCATCCCATATTGTAACAACTCATCTGAATAATCTGCTGCATTTTTAAGAGCTACAACTTGTTTCTCTCTTATTTCAAGTTTTTTGGTTTCATTTTCATAATTTGCCAATGCATCTGAAACTTCTTTACCTGCAATTAATAATGATTTTTCAAATTGTAAGTAAGCCTTTTGTTGATTGGCTTGTACAACTTCTAATCGGGTTTTGTTTTGCCTTTGGTTAAAAATTGGTTGGGTAATCCCTGTGATAACATTAGCAAAAATAGACTTAGTATTGAACCAATCTTTTAATTCTAAAGCTTGTAAACCTCCAGTTGCTGTTAATGTTAAGGAAGGATAAAATGAACTTCTAGCCACGTTTGTCAATTCAAAGGCATTTCTAAAATTCAGTTCAGCTGCCATAACATCTGGCCTTTGACTTAATAAGAATGTAGGCAAACCTGTTTTTATTTCAGCATTCATTTGTTGGTTCTCAAATACACTTCTTGCGACTGTATTTGGTGCTTTTCCTAATAATTGATTAAATGTATTTTCTAAAACTTTTACAGTATATTTTAAATCTTCTAAAATGATTTGTGTTGCATACTGTTGAGCTTCTGTTTGCTTTACGGCTACTTCGTTAACATTTCCTGCCTCTTTTAGGGCTTTTATCACTTCAACACTAGTATTTCTATTTTCTAAAGTTGTATTTACTACATTTATTTGTGCATCTAAAGCTAATAGTTGATAATATATCGAAGCCACACTAGCTATCAACTCTGTTTGAACAGCTTGACGGGCTACGGCTGATTCCAAATATTTAGCAGCAAAAGCTCTTTTGTTGCTTCTTATTTTTCCCCAGATATCAGCTTCCCACGAAAGTCGTGCAGATAATTCATACTGGTCAATACTACTAAAAAGTCTTCCAAACTGACTGTTCTCAGAGATTTCTTGATGTGTCCATGTTGCGTTTCCATTTACTATGGGTAAATAACCTGCGTTGCCTTGTTTCATAGTAGCTTCAGCTGCTGCCATATTTTGCAATGCAATCTTCATGTCTAAATTATTTTGAATAGCTTCACCAATATGCTTTTGAAGCAATTCATCTGTAAATAGTTTGTCCCAAGTAACTTTTCCTAAAGAGTTGCTATCTGCTACTTGTGTAGTTCTATACAAATTATCTGTATTGATTGATGGTTTTTGATAGTCTTTAGCCACAAAACATGATTGGGCTAAAACCATTATAAACACTAATAGACTTCCTTTGATTATATGTTGTTTTTTCATGTTCAGATTTTATAATTCTTCTGTAGTTTCTTTTGTTGTCACTATCGTTTTACTACTAACTCGTTCTTGTAAACTCTGGAAAACGATGAACAAAATTGGAATAACAAAAACACCCAAAACTGTTCCAATTAACATTCCTCCAATAGCACCTGTTCCAATAGCATTATTCCCAATAGCACCAGCTCCTTTAGCTAACATTAATGGTAAAAGTCCCAGAATAAAAGCAAAAGATGTCATTAAAATTGGTCGCAAACGAGCTACAGCTCCTTGAATAGCAGCTTGTGTAATGCTCCAACCCTTTCGTCTGGCTTCGGCTGCAAACTCAACTATCAAAATAGCATTTTTAGCCAACAGCCCAATAAGCATAATTAGGGTAATTTGTAAATAAATATTGTTACTTACATCAAACAAATAAGCAAATATATAAGCTCCTGCTAAACCAACTGGTAAGGATAATAAAACAGCAAAAGGTAGCATATAACTTTCATATTGAGCTGCCAATAAAAAGTAAACAAAAATTAAACACAGTAAGAAAATATATAATGTTTGTCCTCCTGCACTAATTTCCTCTCTTGTCATACCTGAATATTCATATCCATATCCAATGGGTAAACTTTGTGCTGCTACTTCTTCAATAGCTTGAATAGCATCACCCGTACTATATCCTTTATTTGGTGCACCTGTAATTTTTACTGAAGTAAACAAGTTAAAACGATCAATAGCTTGTGGACCAAAAACTTTTTCTAAAGTTACAAACTGTGATATTGGGGCCATTAGTCCTTTATCATTTCGAACCATTACATTGCTTAAAGAAGCTGGGTCTGTTCTAAATTTGGGTTCTGATTGATAGATTACTCGATATTGTTTCCCAAATTTATTAAAATTTGAAGCATATACTCCACCATAATATCCTTGCATCGTTCCAAGGATATCTGTAACAGTCAATCCCGAATTTTTTATGGCAGCAACATTTAAGTCTATCCTATATTGAGGATAATTTGGAGAAAACGAAGTTGCTGCATATTGAATTTCTGGACGAGCATTTAAGGCCGCTAAAAATTTATTATTAACTTGACTAAGTTCTTCTATTGTTCCTCCTTTTTGATCTTGCAATTGAAACTCAAAACCATTAGTAAAACCAAAACCTACAAGTGTTGGACGAGCAAAATAAAGCACTTTAGCATCTTTAACTGCTGCTGTTCGCTTGAACAATTCTTGAACAATAGCCGTTATTTCTTGGTTAGCATCAGGTCGATCAGCCCATGGTTTCAATTTCACAATTACCATTCCGTAGTTACTTCCGGTACCACTGATTAAACTTCTCCCTGAAATACGAAGAACTTCTTTAATTTCTGGAATATTTTTTACTTGATTTTCAATTTTTAACAACACTTCTTCCGTTCTTTCAAGTGATGTTCCAGGTGGTAAAGAAACATCCGATAAGATAGCACCAGTATCTTCTCCTGGCACAAAGGCTTTAGGTGTAATATTCAACAAAAGCACAAAGATTCCTGCAAATACTGCTATTCCTAAAAAAGCTAACCATTTTCTTTTTACAAGAAAAGATATAGATTTTTTATACTTTATAGAAGTGGCTTCAAAAGCTATGTTGAAGGAAGAATAAAAACGTTGTAAAAGTCCTTTCTTTTTTTCTTCTCCATGAGGTTTTAGGAAAATAGCACATAGAGCAGGTGAAAGTGTAAGGGCATTAATGGCTGATAAGACAATTGAAACCGCTAACGTTAATCCAAATTGTTTATAAAAAACTCCTGCCGATCCGCTGATAAAAGAAACTGGAATAAAAACAGCAGACATTACCAGTGTGATTGAAATAATGGCACTACTGATATCATTCATGGCACTGTGTGCTGCTTTTTTAGGATTATGCTCTCCTTCTTCCATTTTTGCATGAACAGCTTCAACCACCACAATCGCATCATCTACCACGATTCCAACAGCAAGTACTAATGCAAATAGTGTAAGTAAATTAATTGTGAATCCAAACAAACTTAAGAAAAAGAATGTTCCTACAATGGCAACAGGCACAGAAATTGCTGGTATTAAGGTGGAACGCCAATCCTGTAGGAATACAAAAACGACTAAAAACACCAACAGAAAGGCTTCAATTAAGGTATGAATAACTTTTGTTATGGATTCATCTAAGAAGTCATTTGCATTAATTAATGTAGCATATTTCACTCCTTTTGGAAAATTCACAGATGAATCGTCTAATACTTTCAATGATCCTTCAATAACTTCCTGAGCGTTAGAACCTGCTGTTTGTGCAACAGCAATTGCTATGGATTCATTACCATTGGTAAACGATTTACTTGCATAGTTCACTGCTCCAAGTTCAATTCTTGCTACATCTTTTAATTTAAGTACTTCTCCATTTGCAGTTGAGCGTATTACAATTTCTTCAAATTCTTCTGTACTTTGTAAGCGTCCTTTATATTTTAGGGCATATTGAAAGGATTGGTCTCCACTTTCTCCTAATTGTCCGGGTGCAGCTTCAATATTTTGTTCTGCTAATAATGCCGTAACGTCTGATGGAACTAAACCGTAAGCAGCCATTACATCTGGCTTAAGCCAAATTCGCATCGAATAATCTCTCTGACCAAAAATAACAGCATCACCAACTCCTGCAACACGTTTAATTTTTGGCAAAATATTGATGTTAGCATAGTTTTGAAGAAAAGTCATATCATAATCTGGATTTTCACTATAAAGTGATAAAATCAAGATATTGTCACTCTGTCTTTTAGATGTTGTAACACCTGCTCTAGTAACTTCTTGAGGTAACAATGGTGTTGCTCTTGAAACCCTATTCTGCACATTTACAGCTGCTAAATCAGGATTAGTTCCTAACTTAAAATATATATTTATTGCAGCTGAACCATCATTATTTGAAGTAGAAGTCATGTAAGTCATGTCTTCTACCCCATTGATTTGTTCTTCTAGTGGAATTACTACTGAGTTCATTACAACCTCAGCACTTGCTCCTTGATAATTTGCGGAAACAGTAACCGTTGGTGGTGCTATTTCAGGATATTGTGAAACTGGAAGTGAGATTAATCCCAAAACACCTAATATGACGATTATAATTGAAATAACCGTTGACAATACGGGTCTGTCAATGAATTTTGAAAACATAATTTATGCGTTTTTCAATGTTATATTTATATTATTTTTTAGGATTTTCCAACTGTTCTAATTTTACTTCAACAGGTTTTACTGTAGTACCTTCAGTTATTATTCCCACCCCTTCAACAAGAAATCTATCATTGATGCTCAATCCTTTGTCCACTACAAAATATTTTCCTCCAGGCACAGCACGAACCTCAATGGGAACAAACTTTACTTTATTTTCGTTATCAACAATTAGGGCAATTCTTTTATCTTGTAATTCTAACGTTGCTGTTTGAGGTATTAGAACAACATCTTTCAAACTTGTTGGGATTTGAATGACGCCACTTCCTCCAGAGCGTAGCAATTTATTTGGATTTGGGAAACTTGCTCTTACATTGAATGAACCTGTCTGTGTATTAGCTTGTCCACTAAAAGTTTCTATTTTCCCCATTTCTTGATATTCAACTCCATTACTCAATACTAATCTTACTGGAGGCATCTTCTCAATTTTATCTTGAAATGATTTGCCTTCAGCATTCATCATGATGTCTAATTGCTCTTTTTCATTCACTGAAAAATAAGCATACACTCTAGTAATATCTGATATTCTTGTAAGAGGTTCTACTGTTTGGCTGCTAACATAACTCCCAATTCTCAAAGGCAAGCTACCAACAATTCCGTTAACAGGACTTGTGATTGTAGCATAATTAATTCGTGCTATGATACTTTGATAAGTGCTTCTCGCATTCGCCAAATTGGCTTTAGCCGTTTCCAGTTGAACATCGCTTATAATCTTTCGCTCAACTAATGGCTTTAAACGATTTACTTCAACTTGTGCAGCATCAACCTTTGCCTTTGCTGCTGCTGCATCTTGAGTAGCAGTTTGTGTTTCTAATTTGAAAAGAATTTGTCCTTTTTTGACCTCTTGTCCTTCGTCAACAAATATTTTTTCAATATATCCATCTACTTTTGGACGAATATCAATATCTGTAATCCCCTCTAATTTAGCTGGGTATTCAGCCAATAGTATTGTACTATTTTGTGCTGCTTTTACAACTTGATAAGGCATTGGTTTGTCTTCTTTTTTTTCTGTTTCATTATTTTTACATGAAAGTAACGTTACAGACAACAAGATACTGCTCAAAAAATATATTTTATTTTTCATTAGGAAAATATTTATTTACTGAATTGGTTTTGGATTTCTATTTCTTTGAATCTATTTATTGAATTATTCAAAAGCTCTTCTACTTTTAAAATGTGCTCTTTATAGGCATAACTGTTTTGAAGACTGATTCTTTCCTGTGTACAAGAGACATTTTTTTCTCTATACTGTATTACTTTTTCCAACAGGATTTTTTCACTGTCAATCAAATTTAGGTAATTCTTTAATCTTTGACTTAGCGGAGCAGCTTTGAAATACTTTTTTCTATCTCCTGAAAGGGTAAAATAATTTATTAAATTCATTTTCTGTAATAAATTTAAGTTGGTTGAGATTGAGCTTTTACTAGCTCCCATTTTACCGACTAAATCTTCAAAAGTCAACCCTGATTTGCAACCATCGATGATAAGAATTCCCAAAATTCTTGCAGCTAAAGGTGCAATATTATATTGATTTTCAAAATGCATTCCGAACATTTCGATTAATTCCTCTCTTTGATTATCCATCATTTATCAAATTTTTTTTGCAAATTTAACAATGGTTCGTAAAATACCGAACTAAACGAACATAATTTTTTGTTAAACTTTATTACAAAAAAAAATCAGCTATTGCTGATTTCTTCTTTTGATGATTGCTATGTTTACTCGGATATGACCTCCATATTTATCTGGAGCAATTTCAAAAAAAGCTCTTTTGGATAAATCTATATGTCTTCCTTTAACAAAAGGACCTCGATCTGTTACTTTAACATCAACTGATTTACCCGTTTTTATTGATGTAATTCTTAAAGTAGTACCAAAAGGTAAGGATTTGTGAGCACAAGTGTATCCTTTGTTGTTAAAAATAGCTCCACTTGCAGTTCTTTTTCCTGTAAATCTATCATGATAATATGAAGCGTGTGCATTTTCTTGAAAAGGCACTAAGTCATAAGCTATAGTATCAATGACTATAGAATCGACTGCTTTGATTGTGTCGTTGAGAGTGACTTTTTTGTATCTTTTGTTTGGTTCTTGACGAATTTGAATTATACCAAAAAGTACCCAAAAGGAGACAAAAACACCTATTAAAATATTATTTTTCATATATTTAAATTTTACTCAACTACTAGAACCATCCGATCATTTTTAAAGATTCCGATTTCTCTAAATTATGAATTTAATAGCACAGTTTTAGATTTCCACAAAATGAGACAATCTAAATATACAGGTTAAGTTTTGCTTAGGGTTTCAAATATTATGCCAACCAACTAGCCCAAGGAATTCTTGAAAGTATTAAAAGTAAACCTAGCGTATAAAAAACAGCAATTTTTTTAAATTTTCCATTTTGACTTTCTTGTTTCTTATGCTTCGACCATCCCATGGTTATCAAAACTATTGCTATTATATTGATTAAAGGGTGCTCCAACATTGTCAATCTCAAACCCGAATTTTTCATAGCTCCTTCAATTTCAAAAGCTTTCATTCCTTTTTCAGAGACAAAATAAAGAATTAATCCTATTACTAACTGTATATGGCAAAAGATTAAGGCAAATAATGATAATCTCAAATCTTTTGCTGCAAATAATTTCTTATTTAATAAACCATAGATAGCATTAATGACAGCTAATACTAGAACCACAAGTGCAACATAGGCAAGGGTTGAATGTAATGATTGAACAGTTTGATACATAATTAGTTTGTTTAAGGTTAAAACAAATATAGTAAAAAAAAGAAAACCCTTTTAACATTTCTGCGAAAAGGGCTCCTGAGAATTATTAATTCGTTTTTTTTAGAAAGTGTATTGTAAACTGAAATTATACGTTCTTCCTAATCCTAAAAAATATCCAAAAGCGTCTGTTTGACTGATGTATTGTTCATTCCAAAGGTTATATACGTTACCTCTTACGATGAAATCATTTTTTCCAAAACTAAATTTATATGAAAAACTTGCATCCATTAAATCATAAGATGGCAACCTAACAGCTTCATACTTAATTCCATTTCTAGCGTCATCCGCAACATCTTCAGCGTCAACAAACTCGTATAAATCTGAAAACACATTGTAATCTAAATCAAATGTAAATCCTTTGAAAGGTCTAATATTAACTCCAAAACCAACAGATGTTTGTGGTGCATTACCTACTTTAACATCTGTTAAGTCAGCATTTCCATTAGTAACAATAAACTCCCCTGTATCATCATTTTGAAGGGTATATGGAGTAGCATCATCATAGGTCCATTTTCCAAAAGATCCAAATGATTTTAGACGTAAATAATCTGTCGCTTTGTACTGTAAATCAAACTCTGCTCCTCTGTGAAATTGAGTCACATCAGTATATCTGTAGGTTGAAGTTTGAGTAGGAGGAGTACCAAATCTTGGTCCTAAGGTAGAAATAAATCGATTTGCCCATTTTGTCCAATATACATCTATGTTTAATTTAATTTTCTCATTTTTAAATCTATAACCTCCTTCGAAACCTGTTATTTCTTCGTTTTCAACATCTGGAGAAACTAACTCATTAGAATAAATAATATTAGCAAAAATATTATCTAAAAAAGGCTGTCTTGAGTAAAACCCAGCGTTTGCGAAGAATGCATGATTATCATTTATAGCATATCCTAAACCTCCTTTAAGGTTATACCCTACTTTTTCAACCTTAGCGGACTTACCTAATCCATCGCCTGTTCCTGTCATTCTTCCTTCTCTTTGATAAGATTGTGTTGAAAGTGCTCCTTGTACAAAACTAGAGAATCCTCCTTTATTGAATTCAAATTGTCCAAATCCTCCTACATAGTTAATTGTTTCTGAATAATCTCTATCAAATCTTTGTCCTTCATCAGCAAAATCAAAAAGTGCTGCCCAAGGATTAGCTTCGAAAGATTGGTTTATTACATAATTTGAAGGTCTATCGGTTCTAAAATTGTCGTTATAACCAGTTTTACCTAAGAAGTCTGTAATTTGTCTAAAATGATCTCCTCTATATGTTCGACCATCTACTCCAAAATTAAAGCTTAAAGTTTCATTAATTTCATAATTTAAGTTAGATAGAAGACCATACCAATTGTGGTTGTTTACAGAAGATCTCATGATATATGAATTACCAAATGTACCAAATCCATCTGCATTGTTATTCGCGATGTTATTCGATTGAATTTGGTCGAAATTGATTAACCCATTAGTAGGATTAACAACTTTATTGGAACTATTTCCTAATGGCCCTGTTCCTCCTCCTCTACCCCATGAAGCATAAAGTACTGTTGACAATTCTGCCTTATCATTGATGTTAAAATCCCAGTTTAAATTGGCCACTGGTTTATGATAATAGTTTCTTCTCTCCGAATATCTTTCTCCATTTAAAAATCCAGAATTAGCATTATATTTGTCTCCAAATTGCTCGTACTGTTCTAAAGGCTTAGAAAAGTTTTGATCGTGCCATTGTGGTGCACCTGTTAAAAGAAGGTTGAAAGCATGTTTTTCATTTGGTTTGTATCCAACTGCAAACATATAATTTTGTCCTTGTCCTGCTGTTCCTTCTGCAAATTTTCTGTGTGCTTGCCAGTGATCTAACAAAATTGAAAATGCCCATCCTTTAGTACTTAAACCAGTATTGTAATTGACTGTTCCTTTTAGATAACTATCGTTACCCACCATTGTTCTAGCGAATCCCCCTTCTTTTTTATCTGTAGATTTAGTTACAATATTTATTGTACCACCAACAGAAGATATCGCTAATTTAGACGAACCCAAACCTCTTTGAACTTGAACCACATTGGCTATATCAGACATCCCTGACCAGTTAGACCAGTACATTCTTCCGTCTTCCATTCCATTAATGGGTTGACCATTTAAAAGGAAAGCAGTGTTGGTTTGATCAAAACCTCTTAAAAATACTTGAGAATCTCCAAATCCTCCAGCTTGATTAGACACATACACAGAAGGTGTGTTTTTAATTGCTTCAACAAACTCCACATTACCAATAGCTTTTGCTTGGATTTCGGTAGCCGTAATAGTTGAAACAGCAATAGGCGTTTTTCTATCAGCCGCTAAATCGACAATCCCTTTACCAACAAGAACAACTTCAGTTAGTTGACTTGCATCAGGTGTTAATTGAATTTGTCCTAAATCTACGGTGTTAGTTGTAGCACTAAAAGCAACTGACTTGCTTTCAAAACCTAAAAAAGAAACGATAATAATTCCTGACTTTTCAGTGGTTGTAATTTCAAACTTCCCATCTAAGTCTGTGGTTGTTCCTACTTGTGTTCCTTTGATATACAAATTAGCTCCAGGCAATGGCTCATTAAACTCGCCATCCATAACGGTTCCTGAAATTTTTGTTTGAGCAAATGATGATGCGGAAAGCATGATCATAAATACAAGAAAAATTTTAGTAAAGTTTTTCATTTAGATTATCATTTAAATTTTTTCCAAAATTAAATGCTATTGAACACCTAAATGTTAACTAAGCATTAACATTTCTTGCCTCTTTATTATTTGTTAATTCAAAAAATGTTTTAACAAGTTAACTGTAGAATTATCATGATTGTTGATTTTTTTTGAAGATATTTCATCAAGAATGGAGTTTGCCAATTGTTTTCCTAACTCAACACCCCATTGATCATAACTAAAAATATTCCAAATTACTCCTTGTACAAATATTTTATGCTCATATAAAGCCACTAATGAACCCAAAGTTTCTGGTGTCAATTTTTTAATTAATAAAGTATTTGTTGGTTTATCTCCTCTAAAAACTTTAAATGGTAATAAAAATTCAACTTTTTCTTTAGATAGGCCTTGTTTCTCAAATTCAGCTTTAACTTGACTTTCTGATTTACCCATTAAAAGCGCTTCAGTTTGAGCAAAAAAATTAGACATTAGTTTATCATGGTGGTCTTTATCTCCATAAAGTGACTCTTTGAAACCAATAAAATCAGTAGGAATTAATTTTGTTCCTTGATGAATCAATTGAAAAAAAGCGTGTTGTGAATTGGTTCCTGGTTCACCCCAAATAATTGTTCCTGTCTGATAGTTTACGGGAACTCCATCTCTTCCAATACTTTTTCCATTACTCTCCATTATTCCTTGTTGAAGATAAGGAGCTAACTTTTGTAAATATTGTGTATAAGGAATTAATGCTTCAGTTTCTGCTCCAAAAAAGTTATTGTACCAAACACTTATTAGAGCAAAAACTACAGGTATATTTTTTTCGAAAGGAGCAGTTTTAAAATGATTGTCCATTTTATGGGCTCCTTTTAATAATGCCTCATAATTTTCAAAACCTACCGCTAAACTGATGGATAACCCTACCGCAGACCAAAGTGAAAATCTTCCTCCAACCCAATCCCACATTGGGAAAACATTATTTGGATTTATTCCAAAAGCAGTTACTTTTTCAATGTTTGTTGAGACGGCAACAAAGTGTTTAGCAACATCTTCTTGTGAAGCGTTCTTTAAAAACCATGTTCTAATTGTTTCGGCATTAGAAAGCGTTTCTTGTGTAGTGAATGTTTTGGAAACAATAACAAAAAGAGTTGTTTCTGGATTTAATTTCTTTAAAACTTCCCTTACGTGATCGCCATCTACATTGGAAACAAAATGAACGTTTAAATGATTGTTGTAAAATTGTAACGCTTCAACAACCATCGCTGGTCCAAGATCAGAGCCTCCAATTCCAATATTTACTATATCGGTAAAAGGTTTGTTGCTATATCCTTTTTGGGTTCCTGAGATAATTTCATCAGAAAACGTTTTTATCTTTTTTTTAACTTGATATACCTCAGGTATTACATTTTTACCATCAACAAAAACCTCATCCGTTTCATTAGCTCTCAATGCAGTATGCAGCACTGCTCTATCCTCAGTTTGATTGATATTCTCTCCAGAAAAATAAGCTTCAATAGCTTTTTTTAACTCAACTTCATTAGCTAATTCAAATAATAAATCTAACGTCTTTTGATTGATGTTATTTTTTGAATAATCAACAAAAAAATCTTCCCATTTGATATGAAATTTTTCTGCTCTTTGCGAATCATTGGCAAACATTTCTTTTATAGAATTTGTTTGCATATCATAAAAATGCTCACGAAGTTTTTGCCAAGCTTCTGTTGTTGTGGGATTAATGTTTTGTAAAGACATATGCTATTCTTCTTTAAATTTTAATGCAGTAATACTATCTAATTCTTTTTTTAGCGGCTGAATTTTAGCTAAATATTTTGTTTTGTGCTTTTTATCCATTGGTTCAGCGTTTGGCAAATTTAATCTCAAAGGATCAACTTGCACACCATTTTTCCAGAATCGATAACAAACGTGAGGTCCTGTTGCTAATCCTGTACTTCCCACTTTCCCAATGACTTGTCCTTGTGATACACGCTGCCCTGTTTTTACTAAAATCTTTGACATGTGTAGGTATTGTGTTGAATAAGTTGCGGTATGCTTGACTTTTACATAATTTCCATTTCCTGCGGTGTATCCTGTTCTTTCAACAACTCCAGCTGCGGTTGTCTTAATTGGTGTACCATGAGGAGCTGCATAATCTGTCCCATTGTGTGCTTTCCATCTTTGTTGTACGGGATGAAAACGTCTTCCTGAAAATTTTGAAGAAATCCTAAAGAAGTCTAGTGGTGCTTTAAGAAACATGTTTTTTAATCCTTTTCCTTCTTCATCATAGTAATCAGGAAACTTTTGACTTTCTGACATTTTATAGGGAAAAGCATAAATCTTTTTTCCTTTGTATTCAAAATAAGAGGCTTCAATATCTACAACTCCATCATAGATAGAATCCTGAATATATCTTTCATTTAGCGTTATCGCAAATTTATCTCCTTTTTGAATTTTAAAGAAATCAATGGAGTATTCAAATATTTTGGCCAATTTAGAGGCAATTCCTGCACTAACTCCTTCCTTGCTTAAAGTCTCAGACAATGAACCTTCAATTTCTGCCGCTATAGTTCTTCTTTTTATGGTTGAAGGTCTAACTTTTTCTTGAACTACGAGTGTTGAATCTCTAAAATCAACTACTAAATAACTTGTTCTATCTTTTACATAGACAAAATATTCTAAATCTTTATTGTTCTTTTTATTTAGAAAAATATAATATGGTTTTCCAGCTCTTATGGAGCGTAAATTGAAAGAATCTTTGATTTTTTCTGTTACCTGAAAAGTTGAATTGTTGTTTAATTCATATCCTTCAAGGATTGTGCTAAACGTGTCTCCTGATTGTAAGGTGTCAATTTTCACTTTATAATCGTTGAAGGTAATACCAAAATCTTTGACAATGGGTTCAGGCTTTTCTGTAGGTTGTTTTACTTGTGGTATTTCTTTTTCTTTTTTGCAAGAAAACAAGGTTAGGGTTAAAAGTAAATATAGTGAGTATTTCAAATCGTTTGTTTTGTTGGGTTATTCACCCCATGTTGCTAATTCATCTTCGGTCCATAATTCTGGGAAAAATATCCTTCTTTGGTATTTTGGGTGCATGTATTTTTTCCAATTACTGCCTCCTGTTGCATCTCCATCGCCGATATACTTGATTGCTGCATTTAAATGACCCATAACCCAAGTGATATTAACCGTTTTGTCATAATGTCGCATTGCATTTATGAGGTCTTTATTTTCTTGATCTTTTTGTGGGAGTTGTTTAAATTTTTGCCAAATATTGATTGTGTTATATTCTTCCATATATCTCAAAAATTCGGCCTTATATTTTCGTTCAAACTCTTTTATTAAAAATGATTTTTTTCCTGTTTGATGATCTTTGCCCGCTGCTTGCCAATATAAGTGTTCAAACGCGTGTTCAAAAGGGGTATTTCTATCAATTGTTGCTCTAAATCGGTTGTCAATTAGATTAATTAAATCGGTTGATGTAAATTCTATTAGACGGTATTGAGCACTTTGGAAACCACTGGCTGGAGTCAATGTATTTCTAAATTTATTATACTGACCGACTTCCATACCGTCGCCCATAATATCAAAAGAAGTGGTTAGCATATCAAAATAGCGAGAAATTCGCATTAGTCGCTCAGTAAAAAATGCTGTTGAAAGTTTTTCTGTATGGCAAACTTGTTGAATTTCCCACAGAATCATTTTAAACAACAACTCATTTACCTGGTGATACATGATGAAAACCATTTCATCGGGCAGAGTTGTTCTTTGTATTTGAAGGTTTAGCAAGGCATCTGTCTGAATGTAATCCCAATATGTAATTGGTTTTGTCCAAAGAAGTCCTTCTAAATGTGTTTCGGTTTTTTGATCTATCTTTTGAAATTTTTCATCTAAAAGTTGAATTTTTTTTTCAATTTCTGGATTTATTTCCATCAGTATTATTTTTTGACTTTAAACGTATGTTTTAGTCCTTTGTATTCGTGTAGATCTGCCTTAAGAGAACCAACTGCTAAACTGGCTTTAATTCTGATAGGAATTTTATTGTTGTCATCTGAAACCCAAACAGTTAAACTTTCTTCTTCTTTAAAAACTCTACCTGCTTGAACATAAGGTCTAAACACCATACAAGAAACTTTTCCAAATTTAGTACTTAAATCTTCTTTTCCAATATATTTTAACTTAAACTTTGTGGTTTCATCATCAAAAAACATATCTATTGAAATTGATTCTCCTTCTTTTAACTTATCAATATTAGGATGATTTCTTAAATAATAGAAAGATGAAACGATGTCTTGAACATTTTCTGGTACTTTAAATGTTTTTTCGGTATTGTTTTTATAGTCTTTTACAAAAACAGAGTTGTTGGTTTGATTGAAAAATCCTTCTTGGTATTTTGTATAGCCTCCTTCATCAATCTTCCTAAGAAATTGATAGGGTTTACCTGTTTCTTTATCAAAAAAACTTTGATAATCATCTGTTACTTTAAAAAATGCTTTTGTAATTCCTGTTGTATATCCTTTCCCTACAACATGGTGTACTTTTTTGTTATTACGTGTTGCTTCTTTTATTTCTAGCGTTGCATATCCTGCAGTAACTAGACCATAGTGAATTCGCAATTTAAAAAACTCTCCTGTTGTAAACGAATCTTCTCGTTGTGTAAATGAATTGGTAAATATGAATATTAAGGTTAGTAAAATAACTTTTTTCATAATGTTTGATTTTTCTTTTCTATACAAAATGCAATTTCTGTACCAAAAGTACTAAACAAAAAAACTCAGTCCAAAAAAGGACTGAGTTTTTATGCTATTAACCAACCAAAAAACTATAAATTATGAAAAACTTATATAAAAATTTCAGAGAAACCACTCTCCTTATTTTTGCGAGTGCAAAGGTAAGTGTGTTTTTAAATTATATTTAATGTTTTCTCAACTTTAACACTTTTGATTGATTATTATTTAACAAAACAGTTTATTTTTTGATAATGTTAAAAAATAAGTGGTTTTTATAGCGTTCCTCTCAATGCTTGCTCTCGCTCAATTGACTCAAAAAGAGCTTTAAAGTTACCTGCTCCAAAGCCTCTTGCTCCCATTCGTTGAATTATTTCAAAAAACAATGTTGGTCTATCTTCTAGCGGCTTTGTAAATATTTGCAATAAATATCCTTCTTCATCAGCATCAATCATAATTCCTAAACTCTTTAATTTTTCAATATCTTCTTGAAGTTTATGGTTATGTGCTTCCAACCTTAGTGGAACTGCATCATAATAGGCTTGTGGTGGTGTACTTAAAAACTCAATTCCTCTTGAACGCATGTCGGCTACTGTCTTTAGGATATCATCTGTGGCCACTGCTATATGTTGAACACCTGGTCCTTCATAAAAATCTAAGTACTCTTCTATTTGAGATTTTTTCTTTCCTTCAGCAGGTTCATTGATTGGAAATTTGATTCTACCGTTGCCATTAGACATAACCTTAGACATCAAAGCCGAATATTCTGTGGTAATTTGTTTGTCATCAAATGAGAGAAAATTTACAAATCCCATTACATCTTCGTACCATTTAACCCATATATTCATTTCATTCCAACCAACATTTCCCACCATATGATCGATATATTTTAATCCTGTTGGTTTTGGATTGTAATCAGATACCCATTTTTGATACCCTGGCAGGAATTCTCCATTATAGTTTTTACGTTCTACAAACATATGAACTGTTTCTCCATAAGTATAAATTCCAGCACGAACTACTTCACCATTTTCGTCTTTTTCGACAGTTGGTTCCATATATGATTTTGCTCCTCTCTTCATAGTTTCCTCATAAGCTGAACGGGCATCTTCAACCCAAAGTGCTACAATTTTAACACCATCTCCATGCTTTTTTACATGTTCTCCTATAGGAGAGTCACTTTTTAAAGCTGTAGTTAACACTATACGTATTTTATCTTGTTTCAGCACGTAGGATGCTCTGTCTTTTACTCCAGTTTCTAATCCTGCATACGCATGTGATTGAAATCCAAAAGCTGTTTTGTAAAAGTGTGCTGCTTGTTTGGCATTTCCTACATAAAACTCTACATAATCTGTTCCTAAGAGAGGAAGAAAGTCTTGTGCTCCTTCAAATATTTTTTCTAAACCGTAGTTTACTGATTTTATTTCTTTACTCATAATGTTTGTATTAAGACGAAAGTATTAAGAATTAAGACCTGCTTAATCATTTAAAAAAACTTTCTATATTTTATATTAATTATTTATCTAACCAAGATTGGAAATACGTTTCATCAGCAATCTTCATAGCTTCATCTGTTACCATTAATGGCTTAAAAGTATCTACCATAACTGCTAGTTCTTTTGTTTCTGTTTTTCCAATACTTCTTTCAGTTGCTCCTGGATGTGGTCCATGAGGAATTCCAGCAGGATGTAAAGATATATTACCTGGAGAAACATCATTTCTACTCATAAAATCGCCATCCACATAATATAAAACTTCATCTGAATCAATATTGCTGTGATTATAGGGTGCTGGAATCGAATCTGGATGATAGTCATACAAACGAGGCACAAATGAACATACTACAAAAGCATCTGTTTCAAAAGTTTGATGTACTGGTGGCGGTTGATGAATTCGACCTGTAATTGGTTCAAAATCATGGATCGAGAATGCATAGGGATAATTATATCCATCATACCCAACTACGTCAAATGGGTGTGAAGCATATACTAATTCTATGATTTCATCTTTCTTTTTCACTTTTACCGTGAATTCTCCTGACTCATTATTCGTTTCCAATTCATAAGGCCGACGGATATCTCTTTCACAAAAAGGAGCATGTTCTAAAAGTTGTCCAAACCAATTGCGATACCTTTTTGGAGTATAAATTGGGCGATGAGATTCTACAATAAAATGACGATTATCTTCCGTGTCAAAATCCATTTTATAAATGATTCCTCTTGGAATAATTAAATAGTCTCCATATTTGAAATCTAAATTTCCATAAATAGTTCTCAATTTTCCTGAACCTTTATGAATAAAAATCATTTCATCTGAGTCTGTGTTTTTATAAAAATAGTCCGTGTTTTTATTTTTTGGTGCAGCAAGCACGATGTGACAATCTGAATTTGTTAATACAATTTTTCTGCTTTCTAAAAAATCGTTTTCAGGTTGAACTTGAAACCCTCTTAACTTATAGGATTGGATATTGTTTGCTTTAGCAATTTTGGGTGCAACGCTATACTGTTTTTTAATTTCTTTTACCTGTGTAGGTCTTTGTTCGTGATATGAATTGGTGTACATTCCATCAAAACCAATTGTTCCAAATAACTGTTCATAGTACAAATCTCCATTTGATTTACGAAATTGTATATGGCGTTTGGGAGGAATTTTACCTAATGTATGATATAGTGGCATATTCTTTTTTTTAGTTTAGAATTTAAAAATTTACTTTTATAAACTTTCCGAATTATTTAAAAAGAATTTACTCATTCAGGATTTCTCTTGATGAGGAATTTTAAGTGTGCTAATAAACCCTTCCAATTTTTCATTTCTACAAATATCGGAAAAAATATTTAATTTCTTAAAACCAATAACCAATACTAAACCAAGTGTAGTGATCTCTGGTTTCTGGTGACCATGAATGTTTTATTTCTACAGGCCCAATTAAAGAATCATAGCCATATCCAAAAGAATATCCAGAATACTTTGGGTGCGAAAACCAATCTGTAGATTCAAAAATTCTATCGCCAATATTAGCATAATTTGCAGTAAAGTTAATGTGATTTTTCTTAAATACCTCGTACTCTAACATTACTAATCCTCTTATATAACTGCTACCCGACAAACTTAGATAATCATACCCTAAAAAATGCTGGAAATTATTAATTCTATTATAACCATAACCGCCTAATATAAAATCAAAATATGGAATTTTTCTCTCTCCGATAATGGTTCCTAATTCTGATTGAAGTTTAATCGCTAATTTTTTATAAAATGTCTTTACAATACCAACATCTCCTTTAAGGGTAGAAAAACGTTCAAAATTATTGCTATAATCAGAAGAAAAGAGATACGACTTCAATTCTCCATTTAAATACCACCCTGACTTAGGAAAATATTTTTTATCAAATGAGTCATATTTTATACTTCCAAAAACAGAGAAGTAATCACTATTATCAAATATTGGATTTGTGTTTTGCAAGGTTGGAGATTTAATTTTCAAATGTTTCAATTCTAACCCAGTGGCTATTAAAAACAACTTACTAAATATGGTTTCTACAAATATTTGATTTGAAAAATCTGAGAAATCTATGTTTATTGAGTTTATATTTAAATCTGTAAAAGTTGTTCCGTTATTAAAATCATTTTGAATATTTTTATTAAAGGTGTTTAGCCTAGAATTAATTCCAAAACTCCAATAAAAACCATTATCAATATAATAATCCAAATTATACCTAAAATGATCTCCAAGAATAACATCTAGTGAAGCAACATCATTTTTGGAAAATAATTTTTTCTGTGTAAGATTAACTAATAGTCCACTTTTATACAAATCATCATAATGTAACCCAAACTTAATAAATGTATTAATTTGATTCTCTCTAAGGTTAAAGGTTAAGTTGTTTTCATCATCAAAATTGTATAAAATAGAATTGTAATTTTCGGTTGCATTTAAACTGTTTATCCCTTTTTCAAATTTATAAAAAGGGATTTTAGTGTTTCGCTTGAAATTCAATTTTCCTAGCACATAAGATCTGGTGTAGTTCTTGAGATTTTTAATTTCAATATTTCTAATTGTAATTGAGTCACATACTTTTACTTTCTCTTTTTTTATTTTAGTACTATTTTGGAAAGTAATCAATTGATTAACTTGTTTGTTGGCGGCTTCTTCTCCTTTCTTAATGATTGTATTGCTTTTATCAAATGAAAGTACTGTTAATCCTTTTACATCAGGTTTAATATAAACATCTGTAAGTTGTATTTTCTCTTTCATTTTCTCAATGGTATTGAAATTTGAAATCTGCATCAAAACACTTGTTACGCTTTGCAATTCCATTCTATTTTTTAAACCATCTTGAACATCTACTCCAATAATTACATCTAAACCTAGTCGTCTTAATTCTTCAACCGGATAGTTGTTTTTAACACCACCATCAATCAATAATTTCCCTTCCATTTCAATAGGGTTGTACAAAGTTGGCAATGCTCCACTTGCAATCATGGCCTGTGCTAGCGTTCCTTGTTTCAACAATACTTCTTCTCCTGTTTCAATATTTGTTGCTACACAAAAAAATGGAATTGGGAGTTTACTAAAATCTTTTATATCTCTCACATGATAAGTAAGTCTAGATAATGTATTAAAGTTATACATTCCTTTGGAAAGACCTCTTGGAGAAGAAATTTTAAACTTTTTAAAGGGTAAGCTCAAAAGATACAATTCATCATTCCTTTTTTGATTAAATCCTTTTGAGCTTCTTGGCACATAATCTTGGATTAATTTATCTACATCCATTTGGGAAAAAGCATATTCAATCTCTTTCCCTGAATAGCCTGAAGCATATAACCCTCCAATGATTGCACCCATACTTGTTCCTCCAATGTAATCAATTTTAATGTTTAGGGAATCAATCACTTTTAAAACTCCGATATGTGCTAAACCTTTTGCACCACCACCAGAAAGTACTAGACCAATTTTAGGTTCTTTTATGGAATCTTGAGCATTTAGAGAAGTAGAAGACAGAAAGCAAAAAGTAGAAAGCAGAAAACAAATTACAAAAGATTTTGAGAGAAGTCTATTCTCTTTGTTCTTTGTTCTATTCTCTTTTTTCTTAATTATCAAAATATTAGCTTTCTTTTTCTTTGTAAAATTCGGTAATTTTTTTGGCTTTTGAAAGTCCTACTACCTGAGAAATTTTACTTTCTGAGGCCATTTGCAATCTTTTAACACTTTTAAAATGTTTTAGCAATGTAACCATTGTTTTTTCTCCTATTCCAGGAATAGATTCTAAAGAATTTGTCAAGGCTGCTTTGCTTCTTTTATCACGGTGGTGTGTAATTCCAAACCTATGGGCTTCGTTTCGTAAAAACTGAATGACTTTTAATGTTTCAGATTTTTTATCCAAATACAAGGGTACAGAATCTCCGGGATAAAACAATTCCTCTAATCGTTTGGCAATTCCTATTATAGCTACTTTTCCTCTTAATCCAAGAGCATCAATACTTTTTAAAGCGGAAGACAATTGTCCTTTTCCACCATCAATAATTATAAGTTGGGGCAAAGGTTCGTTCTCATCTATCAAACGTTTGTATCTTCGGTAAACCACTTCCTCCATGGAAGCAAAATCATCTGGTCCTTCAACCGTTTTGATATTGAAATGCCTGTACTCTTTTTTACTTGGTTTACCATCTTTAAAAACCACACAAGCTGCTACTGGATTGGTTCCTTGAATATTAGAATTATCAAAACATTCAATATGCCTAGGTTCAACAGAAAGTCTTAAATCTTTCTTCATTTGAGCCATAATTCTATTGGTATGTCTGTCTGGATCTACAATTTTTATTTGTTTGAGTTGATCCATTCGATAATATTTGGCATTTCTGATGGATAAATCTAGAATTTGTCTTTTATCGCCTAATTGTGGTACTGTAATTTTAAGGTTTTCACCTAGAGATAATGGAAAAGGTAAAATAATTTCTTTGGAATTTAATCTGAACCTTTCACGTATTTCTACTACTGCTAACTCAAGTAATTCTTCATCCGTTTCTTCTAATTTCTTTTTAATTTCCATAGTATGTGACCTAACAATGGCTCCATGAGAAATTTGCAAGAAATTGACATAAGCCATAGCTTCATCAGAAACAATTGAAAACACATCAATATTGGATAATTTTGGATTTAAAACTGTAGATTTTGCTTGATAGTTTTCTAAGACTTCTATTTTTTCTTTTACTTTTTGAGCAGCTTCAAACTGCATATCTTCTGCCAATTCTTTCATTTGAATTTTAAATTCTTTTAAACTGTCTTTAAAATTTCCTTTCAAAATTTGACGAATGGCTTCTACTTGTTTTTGATAATGCTCTAGAGATTCTAATCCTTCACATGGGCCTTTACAATTGCCAATATGATATTCTAGACAAACTTTATATTTTCCTGATTTAAGATTAGCATGCGATAAATCATAGTTGCAAGTTCTCAGAGGATATAATTCCTTAATCATTTCTAAAATCGTATTCACAACTTTAAAATTGGTATAAGGACCATAATATTCTGAACCGTCTTTAACCATTCTTCTGGTTGGAAAAATTCTCGAAAAAGGCTCATTTTTAATACAAATCCACGGATAAGATTTATCGTCTTTTAATAGAATATTATACCTTGGTTGTAATTTTTTAATTAAATTGTTCTCTAATAATAATGCATCTGATTCAGTTGCAACAACGATATGTTTTATAGAAACAACTTTTTTTACTAGAACACTGGTTTTATAATTATCATGATTTTTAGTAAAATAGCTCGAAACTCTCTTTTTTAGGTTTTTAGCTTTTCCTACGTAAAGAATTTTATCCTCTTTATCGTAATACTGATAAACCCCAGGATTATCGGGTAAAGATTGTATTTGAAGCTCGATAGTAGGATGAATCATTTTAAAATTTTATAGTACAAATTTACACAGATTTTCAATGCATTGCTTACTTTCTTTATGGGAATTTCTTACTTTTAACACTTAATTACTGTTCTTATGAAGAATAATAAAATTATTGAACTTTTAGGAGAAACCATCCTTCCTGGAGAGCGTAAAACCATTGATGTAGAAATTGCCAAATTACACACCATGACAAAGCTTAAAATTCCTGTAATTATTGAGCGCTCTAAAGTGGATGGCCCAACGGTTTTGTTTAGTGCTTGTTTGCATGGTGATGAAATCAATGGAACTGAAATTGTGCGTCAAATTATCCGAAAAAAAATTAACATCCCCAAAAGAGGTACTATAATTTGTATCCCAATAATTAATATTTTTGGATTCATCAACCAAACCAGAGAGTTTCCTGATAAAAGGGATTTGAACAGAGTATTTCCTGGGAGTAAGAATGGTTCATTAGCCAGTAGGTTTGCTCATTTTTTAGTGACTGAAATTATTCCAAAAGTTGATTATGCTATAGATTTTCATGCTGGTGGTGCGAGTCGGTTCAATGCTCCTCAAATTAGGATTGTCCCGAATAATTCTAAATTAAAAGAATTGGCAACTATTTTCAATGCTCCTTTTACATTATATTCTAAAAATATCCAAGGATCATTCAGAAATGCTTGTACTAAATTAGGGGTAAAAATGTTATTATTTGAAGGTGGAAAATCCTTAGATATAAATGAAATGGTTACTCAAGAAGGTATAGAAGGTACTTTACGTTTTTTAAAACATTTAGACATGTTAAATCCCAAAAGAGAAACTATTTTAACCCAAAGAGAGACTATTTTTATTGAAAAATCAAATTGGATTAGAGCAAATTTTTCGGGTATGTTTCATGGATTGGTAAAAATTGGAAGTTTCGTAAAAAAAGGTGAAGTTTTAGCTATGATTTCTGATCCTTATGGAAAAGTTGAACACAAGGTAAAAGCACCCAATGATGGTTTTATCATTAATGTGAATGATGCTGCCATTGTTTATCAAGGAGATGCTGTTTTTCATATTTCTACTCATTTAGAAACTAAAAGCTAACAATTGTCATGTTTTATCTTTAATGATTGCTGTAGTTTTGCTTCAAAACTATAGAAATGTACTATTGGAAAAAACTCTCACAAGAAGCACGTAAAAAAAGAATTGAATTAGCACTTCAAAACAATATTAATTTCACTACTGATATTTCTCTTGGCTATCCTGCTTCAAAATTAGACGATCAGGTTTTTTATGATGCTCCTTTTTTAAAAGATGCTCCTACATTACAAACCTATGTTGCAAACCCAAACAATATTGGCTGTCACACTTTTGGAGATTCGGAAAGTGCTTTTGGAGGCACACAAGAAATTGAAAGAGACGTTTTAAATGTAGTTGCTGTCGACATTTTTAAAGCAAAGCCCAATGAATTTGATGGTTATATTGCTTCTGGTGGAACAGAGGCAAACATTCAGGCTTTTTGGATTTATCGCAATTACTTCATGAATACATTTAAGGCAAAATTGAATGAAATTATACTTGTAGCTTCAGAGGACACTCATTACTCCATTTCAAAAGGAGCCAATTTACTTCAAATTGATAGAATCAACGTCCCAGTAGATTTTAAAACTAGAGCGATTGACGAACATCAATTGGAAGAACTGCTACTTATTGCCAAAGCTAATGGCAAGAAATATTTTATCATTGTCTCTAATATGGGAACAACTATGTTTGGTTCAGTTGATAATCCTGAAATCTATAGCTCACTTTTAGAAAGACATCAATTGCAGTATAAATTGCATATTGATGGTGCTTATGGTGGATTTGTTTATCCATTTAGTAATGAAAATTCGGTTATAAATTTTACCAATCCCAAAATCAGTTCTATCACTATTGATGCGCATAAAATGTTGCAAGCACCTTATGGTACAGGAATTTTTATTTGCAGGAAAAATTTAATTAAAAATGTCATCACAAAAGAAGCCAAATATGTGGAAGGAATGGATTTAACGCTTTGTGGAAGTCGTTCTGGAGCCAATGCAGTTGCTGTTTGGATGATTTTATTTACCTATGGCTCATTTGGTTGGTTTGAAAAAACAAGTGTTTTACAGATGAGAACTCAGTTTTTATGTAATGAATTAGACAAGTTGAACATCCAATATTTTAGAGAACCTTTTATGAATATAGTTACGATTCAAGAAAAATTTGTTTCCAAAAAACTGGCACAAAAATTTCATTTAGTTCCTCAAGAACATCATGGCAATAACAAATGGTATAAAATTGTAGTGATGAATCATGTGGAAGTCGAACATTTGACTATTTTTATAGACGAATTAAAAGCGACTCTATATGTTGAAGAAAGAAGCTAGAAAAAAATTAAAGCAAGCTAGAAAAAAACTTACTTTAGATGAAATTGAAGCAAAAAGTTTAGCAATTGCCAATCAAATTTTGAAACTGGATATTTGGGACAACACTTATTTCCATATTTTCTTACCTATTGAAGAGCAAAAAGAAGTCAATACGGAATTCATTTTAAATATTTTACAAGCCAAAGATAAGGAAATTGTAATCTCTAAATCAGATTTTGAAACAAGGGTAATGTCTCATTTTTTATTAACAGATAATACTAAAATTAAAAAAAACGAGTATAATATTCCTGAACCTATAAATGGTTTACCAGTTCCAGTAGAAATGATTGATGTGGTTTTTGTGCCTCTTTTAGCTTATGACAAACAAGGAAATCGTGTGGGTTATGGAAAAGGCTTCTATGACAAATTTCTTTCCGAATGCAAGCCTAATTTAGTTAAAATAGGGTTATCACTCTTTGAACCAGAAGAATTAATTGAAGATGTTTCTGAAAATGATGTGAAACTTGATATTTGTATAACGTCTTTAGAAATCTATAATTTTTAGGAAAATAACTACTGTAAATTATTCTTAAAAAAAGTATCCTGCTTGTTGTGATCCGATGCAAAAGCTTTCTTATTGAAAACGATTAAAATTCCAACTCCTACTGAAATAGCAAAATCAGCCACGTTGAAGATAGCGTTAAAGAAAGTAAACGGTTTCCCTCCTATAAAAGGTACCCATTCTGGCATTGGGTAATCAACAATGAATGGAAAGTAAAACATATCCACTACATTTCCGTGGAACCATGTTCCATAAGGTTCATCTGAAAAAATTGTTGCTACTTGATGGTAACTGTCATTGAACAGTACTCCATAAAACACAGAATCAATAATATTTCCTAACGCACCTGCAAAAATTAGGATAATAGCCACAATTAAATACTTTGAGCTTTTCTTTTTCAAAGAATCTTGCAACCACCATGCTATGCCAAAAACAGCAATTATTCTAAACACTGTTAAGATTATCTTTCCATAGTCTCCAGGAATTTCTGCTCCCCAAGCCATTCCTTCATTTTCTATAAAATGAATTCTGAACCATTCAAAAACTTTGACTTCTTCGTTTAAGAAAAAATTGGTTTTGATATAAACTTTAGAAACTTGGTCTATTAATAGAACAATAAAAATATAGAGATACGCTTTTTTAAGAGACATTTTAATTATTTTAAAGTGCAAAACTAATGAATTTAATCTAAAAGAAAATGCTCTTCCAAAAAGAAGAGCATTTTTATATTTCTTAAATTATAATTTTAGTTAATTACTACATCATCTATATGCATAGTTGTTGTTAAAACAGGACTAAAACTATAACCTCCTGTATATTCAAAAATCACAAAACCATTTCCAGTTAAACTAGCTGGAAAGTTATAAACACCACTATTTACAAAAGGTAGTGAGGCACTTCCTGTTGTTCCTGAAGCAATTGTAAAATTAGTTGTTATATCAGTCAATGTTGCATTATTAATGTTATTTAATGCCACATAATTTGTTGAATAGTATACTTTTAGTACTCCACCTACATTAAATCTATCTTGCGTTTTGAAAGACATACTATTAGCCGAAGTAAAGTTAACAGGCATAATAAAATACACCTTATTTACTGGAAATTGAAAATTTGAATTGCTTGAAAAAGCAGACATTTTTAAATACTTGTTAGAACTAAATGATTCAACATACCAATAATTACCTCCTTGTGAAGCATCATTAACATAGTTAGGGAACACTCTTTGACCAGTGGTAACACTTCCCGCTGTATAGCTTTCAAAATTCTCAGTATAAGAGCCTAAAAACTGAATGTTTGTTCCTCCAAGAGGTGGATAAAAATCAATTTCTAAACGGTCATTTGGTAAATTAACATCGTTAATAGTTCTAACCATAAACTGAAAATCACTGTTAAACTTGGTTAAAACACCTCTAATTTTACCACTTCCACTTGGAATTGCATTTGAGGCAAAATTAGCAAACTCACTAATTCTTACAATAATAGTTTGTCCAAATTCATCTGTAATGATATGATTTGTTGCACCTCCAATACTGTTTACTGTAGGGTCATAGAATTTTTTACCCAATGAAGGCTCAGTAAATTGAACGTTATTGAATTCTATTAACATGTTTAAATATTGGTTGTTTTTTGCTGCTCCAATTGTCAAATTCTTTTTTACAATTTCCTCTTCATCAACATTTGTACAACCTCTTTTAAGCACATCTTTGTATTCTACACCACTAATTCTTCCCACATTACCATTGTATAAACTACCAATAACTACAGAACTTTGAGATGTTGACACATAACGATTTTTCATATTGATATAAACCAATCTCCCTGGCTCATACGTATTAAATAAATTGTAAGTATCAACTGGCATACTAAAGCCTTTTGTTCCATCTACAGATTGAAAAGAGATAGACTTGTAAAAATTTCCTCCTTCATCACTTGATGTAACATAAGCTTCAATTATATCATCATTTTGATACTGAGTAGCTGTTGATGTGGCAGCATTTGTAATATCTGCAACAGTTTTAGTAGCTGTTAACGTAACACACTCCGAAGATAAATCTGGAGTATTATACTCATCACTATTAACACATCCTGTAAAGATTGCGAATAATGAAATTAATGTTAAATTTTTAATTGTTTTCATAGCTATTTAATTTTCGTAAATTCTTATATCGTCTAATTGAAAAGTAGTAGTAGGATTCGAAGATTTACTTCCTTGATATCTAAAAGCAATTCTAACGTTTGTGCCCTTGTAGCTACTAATGTCCATTGGTCCACTTGGCACTCTAACATCATTTTGAGCACTGCTTGACGGTAAAGTTGGATTTAACTCTACCCAGTTTGCTGTAGCAATGCCTGGTATTGTTCCATCATAATCCTCCGATATGTAAACTTTTAATACATTACCATTATAAAAACGATTTACTGAACTAAAAGATAATACTTTACTGTCAGAAGCTGATAAATCAATAGATCTTGTAATTAACCAAGTATCATCATTTGTTCCTGCTACCGAAAAAAATGATGAAAATTCGGCAAACTTATTATTGTTAAATAACTTTCCTGACCACACTCTTGGTCCTATAGTATTGGTATTAACCCATCCTTCTAAATTGATAGGTACCTCATTGGTTCCACTTCCAACAGTAATGTCTTCAAAGTTTTCAAGAAATAAAACTGGTTTCAATGTTGGAATCGCAAAATCATCTTCTTTTACACAGCTTGTAAAAACTGCTAAACTTAATGTCATAAAGACAATCGGTTTAATAAATATATTTTTCATAGGTTCTTTTTTTTAGAAATTAAGGTAGAAATTTACAAAATAAGTTCTTCCATATCCATAGAAATATTTAGGTCCAAATGTTCTTGCTCCTGTTGAAGGGTCATTGTTAACACTAACTAAATCTTGTTGGATATCAGGGAAAGTTGCTTTTCTAGATTGTTCAAAACCTCCTGTTTTATATTCAATATCAAAAACGTTATTTATAGAAGCAAAAAATCCTATTGTATTTCTGTTCTTGTTACTAATTCTCCATGATTTCCCACCGATTAAGTTTACTAAAGTGAAAGCATCAAACTTTTCTTGTTTTAAAACTTTTCTTACTGAAGCTTCGTCAGCTCCATCGAAAGAAATTCCTGAGTTATCCAATGTAAAGTTATCAGTTCTTAAAACATTTGAAACATCAATATAATTATCTGCTAAATAATTCACGTTTGCACCAACCCACCAAAACTTGGGAGATCTATATTCCAATCCTAAAGAGTATGCTTGTTGAGGCATTCCTGGTTGTTTGTAATCTTTCAAATATGTTGTACCAAAAGAAGTCAATGGATTTGAATTAGTAGCTGTAGCTTGAGAATCATCATTGATATATAAATTTGGATTATTATCATATATGTATTGACCATATGATGCTGCTCCATTGACTTTTATCGTAGATGTAATTTGATATTCAAGACCAAACTCTAATCCTATATTCTTTTTATTGATACCTGTTACAATTTCACTAACAAAAGCATCTTCATCACCATCTACATCAGAAATACTTTCAGCATAATAGAATGAAATCTCTCTTGTATTTTGAATTCTAGTCATGAAACCAGTTACTCTGGCTTTTAATTTTGGTGCACGAATAATATAACTACCATCAACACTCATTATATTCTCACTTTCCAAATCTGGTGTTAAGTTATTATTTAAACGAGCATTGGCAAATGTATTTCTCAAATTAGGAGCCTTAGTTAAATAACCTGCATTAAAGCTAAAAAGGTGACGACCTGTTAACTTGTATGTTAATCCTCCTTTGAATCCAAAGTTCTCAAAATTCACTTTTTGACTTCTTCCAAATGAATTGTTTGCATAGATACCGTTTCTATACAAACCTTCTCTTTGATAATTTGTTCTTGAAAATGATTGAGCTAAATAAAAATCAACTTTATCGTAAGTAAATTTAAATTGAGTAAATGCGTCAGCAACAGTTGCTCTTAAATTATAATTATATCCGTAAGTATCTCCTTCGCCTACTTTTCTGTTTGGATTGTTTAAATCAGATTGCGAAGCATCACCCACAAAAAACTGATCAATATCTAAGTAATACTCTCCTCCAAGTAAGTCTAATAAATTTTGGAAATTATGTGACTTTAATTTCTTGAATGTTACACCAGCATTTAAACTAACATTATCTGATAAACTTGAAGTTAATATAGAGTTAGCACTAATTTGTGTATCATCTGTTCTATCTTCATACAATGCATAGATACTTCTTCCATCGAAAGAGCTGTTTTGGTTTGCAATATACATTGAATTCCAATTAATCTGACTGTTGTTTAAAAAGAAATTTCTTGCGTTTGTTGCTCCAACTTCGTCTGGCGTCCATTCTCCAGTATTTTGGTCAAAAGTATTGATGAAATAACTTGGTAAATTTCTGTAATACGTTGGATCTGGGTTATTTCCATTAGTAAAATCTAATCTTGAATTCCCTATAGAACCTGTTTGATAAGAAAGATTAGTGTTTAATCTGTTTCTTTCATTAAACTTCCAGTAGTGAGATAATATTGCCATTGGTTCTTGGATATCTTTATCTCTAGAATTTCTTTTCTTACCGTCTTGATATCCCCAATATGAATTGTACTGATATCCCATTAAATCATTAACCTCTTTGGTATTAGGAGAACTTTTTCCTCTACTATTTTGAGCAAAAATAGAGGTTAAATTTACACTATGGTTGTCATTAATTTTTTTCTCAACACTGGCAAACAAAGAATTAGCACTATAATCTGTTCCTTCAAAATAACCTTCTTGTGCCCATCTTCTAGAAGCAGATAGTGTATAAGCCCATCCCTTGCTGTTAAATCCTGTTGAATGGGTTGCCATAGCTCTCCAGCTATAGTTTGTATTTGTTCCTGAAAAACTAACTCTATTTCCGGGACGATAAAAAGAAGCTCTTGTGTTTATTTCTTGCGTTCCTAAAATATTTCCAAAAGTATAATCTGAAGGTGTGGTACCCATAGAAAACTCTTGATTTCTAGTTGCATCATTTAATCCACCCCAATTACTCCATTGTGGTCTTCCGTCATAAATCTTATTCATGGTTAAACCATTAATCATCGTAACTCCATATTCATTGTCTAATCCACGAACTCTAAATCTTGCAAGTCCCCAGTTAAAAGCAGCCGCTTGTTGGAAGACATCTCTAGTAGCTTGTAATAAACCTGATGTACTTTCAGACCCACTATTATCGTCTCCTAAATCATTTTCTGTTATGGTTACTAAACTTAATTCCTTTTCTGTGGTTATATCTTCTTCGATAACAATAGTTCCTAAATCTAATAATTCTCCTTCTGTCAACTCTAATTGAAACACTTGAGTAGTGTATCCTGTATAAGTAACAATCAAAGAATGATTGCCTGAGGGCACTTTGTCAAACTTGAAAACTCCTACAGCGTTTGACACTTTAGATTGATTAGTACTTTCAATAGTTAATACAACATTTTGAAGAGGTTTTAAAGTTTTTGAATCAATAACTTTACCTTGTAAACTAGCTTCTTGACCTAAAACAACCATTGTTTGTATTAAAAATAAAATACTTAATAATAGTTTTTTCATAAAAAATTAATGTTTAAATCGTATATTAAAATTATGTTAAGAACAATACTTAACAGGGGGCAAATGTACAACTTTTAATAATATTATATACCTTTGGCACCTTCTTTGAATAAATTTGATATTAAAATAACATAACACGCATGAAAATTAAACAATTAATTATTGCAATCATACTAATAAACTCAGTCAATATAGGGCTTGCTCAGGAAAAAAAATTTGAGTTGCATACTATAGCTTTCTATAATTTAGAAAACTTGTTTGATACAATTAATGATCCAATAATAAATGACGAAGAATATTTACCATCAAATGGATGGACACACAAAAACTACAAGAAAAAATTAGATAATTTAAGCAGAGTTATAGCTGAACTTGGAACTAGTGAACAACAAAGAAGTAGTCCTACAATTATAGGTGTTTGTGAAATTGAAAACAGAAGGGTTCTGGAAGATTTAGTAAAACATCCTAAAATTATTAATAAAAACTACAAAATAGTTCATTTTGATTCTCCTGACAAAAGGGGTATTGATACAGGCTTCTTATATGATCCTTTACACTTCAAACCAACAAGTTATAAAAATGTCCCATTGTACATATATAGAGATGACAATAAAAACGGCAAAAAAGAAAAAAATGAGGACACAGACGATAATGAATCCTCAGACGCAAACTCAAAAAGAGTTTACACAAGAGATCAACTACTAGTCACAGGTTTATTAGATGGTGAAGAAGTTAGTTTTATTGTAAATCACTGGCCTTCTCGCTCTGGTGGAGAAAAAAAGAGTAGTCCATATAGAGAAGCAGCTGGTGCACTCAACAGAAAAATAATTGACTCTTTATTCAAAATCAATCCAAACGCAAGAGTAATCACAATGGGCGATTTGAATGATGGGCCGTACAACAAAAGTGTAAAAAAAGAAATTGGTGCTGTTGCTAAAAAAGAAGATGTAAAAAAATTCGGAGTTTTTAACCCTATGGAAGAAATGTCAAATAATGGTATTGGATCATTAGCCTACAGAGATTCATGGGACTTGTTTGATCAAATAATGCTAACCGAACCTTTCATCAATAAAGAATACTCCTCATGGACCTATTGGAAAGCTGGTGTTTATAACAAAGATTTTTTAATCCAAAAAGAAGGTCAATACAAAGGTTATCCTTTGAGAAATTCAAATGGAGTTCCAGGGTTTAGTGATCACTTTCCAGTTTATGTTTATATAATTAGAGAACAAAAAGCCAACAGACAACTTGTAGCGAAACCCATTTCAACTAAAAAAGAAATTTCTTTCAACAAAACAGCTGAAGGTAAAATTGAAATTCCTTGTACCATAAACACCTCCTCATCGAGTTTTGTCTATGATGCTTCAGCTGAAGACGTATTAATCTCAGGAAAAGATGCCTTATTCTTACTTAAAACGGGAAAAATTAAATCTGAAAATTATTCTGGAGAGCAAGCATATTCACTTTCAGATGGAAGAATTCCTGAAGGTTCTACATTATTAATTGAAACTATTGAATTCAATGGATTTACATTAAACAATGTAACGGTTATTGTTGCTAATAGCATTTCATCTCCACTAGTTATTGGAGAAAACACATTAAAAACTTTAGGAAAAGTTGAAGTAAATTATAAAGAGAATACGCTGTCAATTACTCAATAATTTTTCTACAAAATACAAATTTAAAGGTTAGTTCAGCACTAGCCTTTTTTTATTTTCACTAACTTCGTATTATAAATTTAAAATTATGGCTGTTCAAAAACCATTCAACTTAAATCAATGGGTTGAAGAAAATAGAGATTTGTTAAAACCACCTGTTGGCAACAAAAATTTATATGTAAGTTCAGGGGACTATATCGTTATGATTGTAGCTGGTCCAAATGCCAGAAAAGACTATCACTACAACGAAACCGAAGAATTATTCTATCAACTAGAAGGAAATATTACCGTTTATGTACAAGATAATGGCAAAAAGAAAGCCATGCAACTTGGTCCCGGTGATATGTTTTTATTACCTGCAAAAGTACCACACTCTCCTGTTCGAGAAAAAAATTCTATTGGGTTAGTGGTTGAAAGAAAAAGAGCAGGACAAGATATTCCTGATGGGTTACTCTGGTTTTGTGACAATTGCAATCATAAATTGCACGAGGTTTATTTCGAATTAAAAGATATCGAAGTTGATTTTCTGGCCCATTTCAACCATTTTTATGGTTCAGAGGAACTAAGAACTTGTGATAAATGCGGAACAGTAATGGAAGCAGACAAAAGATTTGTAAAATAATTTTTTGGAGCTTTATCCAGCTATCCACTATATCTTTTTATCTCGTTCTTATAACGAGATAAAAAGGATGCCGTTCCTATCTGGGCTAGGCTAAAATCTTGAATATTACGATGCATTGTGTAACAACAATTTCGAAAAAATTGAAAAAAAAGCCCTATTTTTGCTAAAAATATAACAAAAACACAAAATAAAGTTACAATGTCAACAATAGCACAACAATTCGGAATGACCGAAGCTTTAGAAATACTAGGTGTAAAAGCCTTAAATGAAGGATCTTCAACAGGAAACGAATGGTTTTCAAATGGATCAATCATTGAAAGTTATTCACCTGTAGATGGCCAATTAATTGGTAAAGTAAAAACTACTACCAAAGAAGATTACGAAAAAGTAATGCAAGCTGCCACAAAAGCTTTTTTAACTTTTAGAGCCATGCCAGCGCCACAAAGAGGAGAAATTGTCCGTCAGTTTGGAAACAAATTAAGAGAACTAAAAGAACCTCTTGGAAAATTAGTTTCTTATGAAATGGGAAAATCCTTGCAAGAAGGGTATGGTGAAGTTCAAGAAATGATTGACATCTGTGATTTTGCAGTAGGTTTGTCTCGTCAATTAAACGGTCAAACTATTCCTTCAGAACGGCCAGGTCACGTAATGCGTGAGCAATGGCATCCTATTGGTGTAGTTGGAATCATTTCTGCCTTTAACTTTCCAGTAGCTGTTTGGTCTTGGAACACAGCTTTAGCATGGATTTGTGGTGATGTTTGCGTTTGGAAAGCTTCTGAAAAAGCACCTTTGTGTTCGATTGCTTGTCAAAACATCATTGCTGGAATTTTAAAAGAAAATAATTTACCAGAAGGAATTTCATGCATTATCAATGGAGATTACAAAGTAGGTGAAATGATGACTACTGATACTAGAATTCCATTAATTTCCGCAACAGGTTCAACTCGAATGGGAAGAATTGTTGGAGCAACAGTAGCACAACGTTTCGGAAAATCATTATTAGAATTAGGTGGAAATAATGCGATTATCATTACACCAAGTGCTGATTTAAAAGTAGTAGTTCCCGGTGCTGTTTTTGGTGCTGTGGGAACAGCTGGACAAAGATGTACTTCAACCAGAAGATTAATCATCCACGAATCGGTTTATGATAAAGTAAGAGATGCTATTGTGGGTGCATACAAACAATTAACTATTGGAAACCCATTAGACCAAAAAAATCATATAGGTCCGTTGATTGACAAAGATGCTGTTAACACTTATTTAGCTGCCATTGAAAAAGCAAAAGCTGAAGGTGGGAAAGTATTAGTTGATGGAGGTGTTTTAGAAGGAGAAGGTTATGAATCTGGATGTTATGTAAAACCAGCTATCATTGAAGCAGAAAATCACTTTGAAATTGTTCAACACGAAACGTTTGCTCCAGTTTTATATTTAATGAAATACTCGGGTGAAGTTGAAAATGCTATTGAATTACAAAATGGTGTAGCCCAAGGATTATCATCAGCCATTATGACCAATGAAATGAAAGAAGCAGAAAAATTCTTATCATTCGCGGGTTCAGATTGTGGAATTGCTAACGTAAACATCGGAACTTCTGGTGCTGAAATTGGTGGTGCTTTTGGTGGTGAAAAAGAAACTGGTGGTGGTCGTGAATCAGGTTCAGATTCTTGGAAAGTATATATGAGAAGACAAACGAATACAGTTAATTATTCGGATCAGTTGCCTTTAGCTCAAGGCATTAAGTTTGATTTGTAGTAAAAAAGTATTAAAATTATAGAATTAAGACTTTTAAAAAAACAAACCCTTCAAAAAATTTTTTGAAGGGTTTTTGATTATTATAAAGTACTATTTTTATCGTTGCATATTTTTAGCTTCAATACTCATAGTGGCATGAGGAACTAATTTTAAACGCTCTTTATTGATTAACTTTCCAGTTACTTTGCAAATACCATAGGTTTTGTTTTCTACACGGAAAAGAGCATTTTTTAAGTCGCGAATAAATTTCTCTTGACGAATTGCCAAAGCAGAATTGGCTTCTTTAGACATGGTTTCGCTTCCCTCTTCAAATGCTTTGAATGTAGGTGATGTATCATCTGTTCCGTTATTCAAATCATTCATATAAGCGCTTTTGATTAAATCCAAATCAGCTTGTGCTTTTTCAATTTTTTTTAAGATTAATTCTTTAAACTCAGCTAAATCTGCGTCTGAAAATCTCATTTTTTCTTCTGTCATCATATTGTATTATTTTGAGATTAGTATTGTTGTTTTAATATCATCAAACTCAATTTCTGTGCCATTAATCATTTGGTCCACAAAAACCAAACTTTCCGTTAATGTTTCAGATTTAATGTAATCTTCGTTACTCAAAATGGCTTCTTCTAAAACGCCGTTTTTTTGTAACTCTACTTTAATCTTATCGGTAACTTCTAGACCACTGTCTTTTCTTATGTTTTGAATTCTGTTGACTAATTCTCTAGCAATTCCTTCTTTTCTTAACTCATCTGTGATTGTTATGTCTAAAGCTACTGTAATACCATTAGCATTTGCAACCAACCAACCTGGAATATCTTGTGAAGAAATCTCAACATCTTCTAATGATAAATTTATGCTTTTTCCTGCAATTTCTATCATTAAGCTTCCTTTTGAATCTAATTCGTTTATTTGTTCAGCTGAAAAACCTTGTATCTCTTTAGAAATCAATCCCATATCTTTTCCAAATCTTGGCCCTAATGCTTTAAAATTAGGTTTAATTTGCTTTACCAAAACGCCTGATGCATCATCCAAAAGTAAGATTTCTTTCACATTTACTTCTGCTTTTATCAAATCAGAAACAGCTTCAATTTCAGCTTTCTGAGAAGCGTCAAGTATTGGAATCATTACCTTTTGTAACGGTTGACGCACTTTGATCATCTCTTTTTTTCGCAACGATAAGACTAAAGAAGAAACCGTCTGTGCTTTCATCATTTTGCTTTCCAATGATTTATCAACAAATTTTTCAACAAATTCTGGAAATTTCGCCAAATGTACACTATCAAAGTTTTCTGAGTTTGTTGCCTGTGTTAAATCTCTGTAAAGTTGATCCATAAAGAAAGGAGCAATTGGAGCACTCAACTTGGAAACCGTCAATAAACACGTATATAATGTTTGATAAGCTGCAATCTTATCCGTTCCATATTCGCCTTTCCAGAATCTTCTTCTGCACAAACGAACATACCAGTTACTTAAATTCTCCTGTACAAAATCAGAAATAGCTCTTGCTGCTTTTGTCGGTTCATAATCTGCATAAAAGCTATCTACTTCTTTTATCAAAGTATTTAATTCTGATAAAATCCAACGGTCAATTTCTGGTCTGTCCGCTAAAGGAATTTCAGCTTCAGCGTAAGTGAAATTGTCAATATTGGCATATAAACTGAAGAATGAATACGTATTGTATAATGTTCCGAAGAATTTTCTACGAACCTCAGCAACTCCTTCGATATCAAATTTTAAGTTGTCCCACGGATTAGCATTGGCAATCATGTACCAACGAGTAGCATCTGGTCCATATTCAGCCAAAGTAGTAAATGGATCAACCGCATTTCCTAAACGTTTAGACATTTTTTGTCCGTTTTTGTCTAAAACTAAACCGTTAGAAACTACATTTTTATAGGCAATTTTATCAAAAACTAAGGTTCCAATAGCATGCAAGGTATAAAACCAACCTCTTGTTTGATCCACTCCTTCAGCAATAAAATCTGCTGGGAAAGCTCTACTATTGTCAATCTGAACTTGTTTCAGATTCTCTTTAGATGCTGAATCAAGTTCAGCATGACAAGAACCGTCTATCATTTCTTTATTTTCAAAAGGATAATGCCACTGTGCGTAAGGCATAGCCCCTGAATCGAACCAAACGTCAATTAAATCACTTTCGCGTTTCATCGGTTTTCCTGATGGAGAAACTAGTACAATGTCATCGACTACATTTTTATGCAAATCCACTAAATCATAGTTTTCTTCACTCATATTTCCAATTTGGAAACCTTTGAAAGGGTTTTCTTTTTGAAAACCAGCGGTGATTGATTTTTCTATTTCATTATACAGTTCTTCAACTGAACCTATTAATATTTCTTCTGTTCCTTCGTCGCTTCTCCAAATTGGTAGTGGAATTCCCCAATATCTTGAACGTGATAAATTCCAATCGTTGGCGTTTTTTAACCAATTTCCAAAGCGGCCTTCACCTGTTGCTTTTGGCTTCCAGTTAATGGTTTCATTTAAGTCGAACATACGTTCTTTAACTTCTGTAACTTTGATGAACCATGAATCTAATGGATAATATAAAATCGGTTTATCTGTTCTCCAACAATGTGGGTAACTGTGTACGTATTTCTCCACCTTAAAAGCTTTGTTTTCTTCTTTTAATTGGATAGCGATTTCAACATCAACTGAACGCTCTGGAGCTTCACCGTCGTTGTAATATTCGTTTTTAACATATTTTCCAGAATACTCTCCTAATCCTTGAATGAATTTTCCTTGTAAATCAACTAAAGGCACTAAATTATCATTAGCATCTTTTACTAACATTGGTGGCACTTCTGGAGTTGCTTCTTTAGCCACTTTAGCATCATCAGCTCCGAAAGTTGGTGCTGTATGAACAATTCCTGTTCCATCTTCTGTGGTAACGAAATCACCTGAAATTACTCTAAAAGCATTTTCAGGATTGTCATTGGGTAAAGCTAATTTCATTAGTTGTTCGTAACGAATTCCAACTAAATCGGCACCTCTAAATTCTTTTACAACTTGGAAAGGAATTTTCTTATCTCCTTCTTTGAAATTTTCAAAATCATGTGCTTCAGAAGATTCAAAAAAGTTTTTATTGAATTGTTTTCCAACTAAATTCTTAGCTAGAACAACTTTTACTGGACGAAATGTATATTGATTAAACGTTTCTACCAAAACATAATCGATTTTCGGTCCAACAGTTAAAGCTGTATTTGAAGGCAAAGTCCAAGGTGTTGTAGTCCAAGCTAAAAAATGGATGTCTCCAAATCCAGTTAAAAAGTCAGGCAAAGATTCGTTTATAGCTTTGAATTGAGCCACAACAGTGGTGTCTGTAACATCACGATAAGAACCTGGTTGATTAACTTCATGCGAAGATAAGCCTGTTCCTGCTTTTGGAGAATAGGGTTGAATGGTGTAGCCTTTGTACAACAAATCTTTGTTATAAATTTGCTTTAACAACCACCAAACGGTTTCCATGTACTTAGATTTGTAGGTCACATACGGATTTTCCATATCTACCCAATAGCCCATTTTTTCGGTTAAATCGTTCCATACATCGGTATAACGCATAACCGTTCTTTTACAGGCTTCATTGTATTCAGAAACCGAAATGGTTTTTCCGATATCTTCTTTAGTGATTCCGAGTTCTTTTTCGGTTCCAAGTTCTACAGGCAAACCATGTGTGTCCCAACCCGCTTTTCGTTTAACTTGAAAACCTTTTTGAGTTTTATAACGACAAAAAATATCTTTAATAGCACGAGCCATCACGTGGTGAATTCCAGGCAAACCATTTGCTGAAGGTGGTCCTTCAAAAAATACGTAAGGTTGGTTTCCTTCACGAGAAGTTACAGATTGCTCAAATATGTTATTTTTTTTCCAGAAATCAAGCACTTCAGAGGCAACTGTTGGCAAGTCAAGTCCTTTATATTCAGTAAATTTTGTACTCATTTTATCGTTATCTTAAATCAATTTGCGAAAATAGTAAATAGTTGCGAGTTATGAGTTATGTGTTGTGAGTTTTTGTGATTGAATTTGGTTATTTACGAAAAAACTTCTTTCAAAATATCTAAAGATTTTGGTTTTTTAAAACCGTCAAGATGAATAGCATAATACTCTAAAAGTATTTTTAGTAGGGCTTGTCTTTCTACAGCTGCAAAATTCAGTTGGACATCATCGAATTTCAAGTCGATTAATCGATTTAGTAAACGGGTTTCTTGTTGTGATAGGCAACTTGTTCCTTGAAAAAGAGAGAAAACACCTTCAATAGTTTCAAAATAAGGCAATTCTCTTTCTGAAATATCTGGATAAAATCCTAAATATTTTGTCATTTCCAATAATAAAATCAGGTGAAAATTAGAAACCTCATCATGCGTATCTAACCACTGAAAAGCCGTTTCTAGAAAAGAAAATAAATTTTCATTTTTTTCTTCTTCTTTTATGGAATGATGCAATACTTCTGAAAGAAAAATTACGATTGTACTTTTAAAAATATTGGTATTTAGGGTTTGGTAAGGATAGGCTAATTTAATTTCTTTAAAGTGCTCTAAATTGCCTTTGTTTTTGTGATTAGCCTCAATTTCCAGAATATTTAAAGGTTGAAAATACGCGATTTTTTGATTATTTTTTTGCGAAGAAAAGGCGCTTCTAACAAAATAAGATTTTAAACCATCTGATTGTGTAAAGCACTTCACAATGAGACTTTTCTCTTGAAATTTTAGGGTTGAAATAACTATTGCTTTAGTTTTAACTTGCATTTTGATTTAAAAAATTAACGAATAATCATTACTTTTTTAACTTTTGTTTCTACACCGTCTTCTGATGCAATAAAGATCATGTAAACTCCTGAAGCTACTTTGTATTTTCCAAAAGCAGTAGTATCCCATTCTATTGTTCCACCTACCGAAGTTGTTTCGTGTACAAGATTTCCTTCTATATCTGTGATTTTAATATTTGCATTATTAATCAAGCCACTTACTTTTACAGTTCCATTAAACTCTGGACGAACAGGATTTGGATAAACAAAAACATTTGACAAATCATCGCTTGCTTTAGTGTTTACACCAAGAAAAGAAATTAAACCTTTATCGGTGGCAAAAAAGACTTCTCCTGTAACATCATCGATTTCAATATCCAAAATATTATTACTTGGCAAAGGAGAATTTGCAGTAGTAAATCTATATAAAGTCTGTTGTCCATTAGGAGAAATTTGAAAAACACCTGCTCCAGCTATTGAAACCCATTTATTATTTGCTCCATCGACAGCAATATCTATGACCGATTGTTGGTAAAAAAGTTCTTGGGCTAAACCATCTTCTTCTATGATAATTGCATTTGCTACCAATTCATTTTCATTAATGAATCGGTCAACGGAAAGTGTTCTTATTCCTCTAAAAGTACCTATCCACAATAAATTTCTGTTATCTACAGCTAAACAACGAACATCTACACTAGGAATATTACCTGCTTCTTCTTTTATAACAAGCATTTTATTGTTATAATTTTCATTGAATGCAATAATTCCATTAGATCTAAAGGATGGCATCCATTTAGTGCCATTTTTATCAATAACCAAAGGAGAATATCTTTCAGCCACTGGATCAACCAAAATACTCGACATATCAATGGATTGCCAACTACCATTAGTGTTCAATTTCTTCAATGGCCTTTCCACATAAGCATTTGACATCCAGAGATTACCAGATTTATCAATCGCTGGACCATTTACACGAACAGATACATAAGTAGGTGTAACGATTTGCTGATTTTGCAGTCCGTTATTTCCTGTATTGGTATGATTGAATTTTAGTATTTCGTTATTGTTAATCTTTAGTAATCCATCATGATGAGAGGCAACATATATTTCATCTTCGTTATTTGGGTTCGCGGTTATATAACACAATGATGTTGCACCTAACAAATCTTCATAAGGTAAAATTTCCCAACCTAGATTAGTAGAGTATTTACTTATGCCTTGTTGCAGTAAGTTAGGGTCATAAGTTCTATCGTATCCACCATAAACAGCCCATAAATATTTAGATGTTTTCTTTAGTCTAAAAATATAATTTTGTTCAGGACCATCAGGAGACAATAATTCAAAAGTCATTAAATTAGATAACTTTGTTTGAAAGAGCCCATCTTTTTCTGTTCCAATAAACAAATCATCTTCTATTGTTACTGCACAGGTGAAAGTATTTATGTTTTCGGGTATTTGTGTAATATGTGCAATTGCTGAAAATAAAATATCTAAAACAAAAACATGATTACGGCAAGTAATGATTAAATTTTCATCGTTGGAAATAAATTTTATGCCTTGTTGTGGTAAAGCAAAAACTTGTTGAAAATTTGTTCCAGTATGTCTGTAAACCAATTGATTTGCATTTAATGCTACTAATTGGTTGTTAAAATTTGTTATTCCTTTCCAAAATCCTGCATCAAAAACTTGCCATTGATTAAAATCTATAAGATTGGGATTTGTGACTGAAGCTGTTTTTATGCCTTGACTTGAGGTTACGGCATATAGGAAACCATTAAAAACGGTTGTTTGTAAGATTTGTAACTCTTCACCCGATGAACCAATGTAAAAAGTATCATCAAATTCTAAATTATTTAACTTAAGGACGGTAATCCCATAATTTGTTGCTATATATACCTTATCTTCAAACTCATAAAAATGATTGATAGCTTTCATATTTGGAGGTACAGGCACCTCGTTAATAATATCAACCTTGTTAATTATTGTACCATCATCTTTGGTAATGATTAGCAAACCATTATCATTCCCTGTTAAAGTTAAATTATAATTCTCGCTGTAATAAACGGCTGTAATCGTTTGAGGTTTAAAACCGTCAATTGAGTTTTTTATGTTTAAATCTCCAGAGATAATATCTTTTGAAAAGAGTGCATTTTCTGTTGCTGCCACTACTTTTGTATCCCCATGAGAAATATCGATAATCTCGTTATAGGAATAATAGCCCTTCCACAATTGGTTTGATTGAGAAAAGGAAAATGTAGAAAAGAATAATAATAGAAGTACTTTTTTCATTTGAATTATTTGAAGCAAATATAATACAAACGTTGATATTTAAAATTTATGATAAAAAAAGCTCTTCAAATGAAGAGCTTTTTAATTTATTTTACCTGAAGAATTTACACAACTCCTTGAGCAAGCATAGCATCAGCCACTTTTACGAAACCTGCAATATTAGCTCCTTTTACATAGTCTATATAACCATCAGCATTTTTGCCATATTTTACACAAGCTTCATGAATATTAGCCATGATTCCTTTTAATTTTTCATCTACTTCTTCACTTGTCCAACTTAGACGCAATGAATTTTGAGACATTTCTAGACCAGAAGTTGCAACACCACCTGCATTTGACGCTTTTCCGGGAGCGAATAATATTTTTGCTTTTTGGAATACTTCAATTGCTTCTGGTGTTGAAGGCATGTTTGCTCCTTCAGCCACACAGATACATCCGTTTGAAACTAACGCTTTTGCTTCTTCTTCGTTTAATTCATTTTGAGTTGCACATGGTAAAGCCACATCACATTTTACTTCCCATGGACGTTTTCCTTCTACAAACTTTGCATTAGGGTATTTTTTTACATATTCAGATATTCTTGCGAAATCAACATTTTTAATCTGCATGATATGCGCTAATCTTTCAGCATCAATTCCGTCTACATCGAAGATATATCCTGAAGAATCAGAAGCCGTTACAACTTTAGCTCCTAATTCAGTAGCTTTTTGAATAGCGTATTGTGCTACATTACCAGAACCCGAAACTACAACAGTTTTTCCTTTGAAACTATCCCCTCTTGTAGCTAACATACTTTGAGCAAAATATACATCTCCATATCCTGTAGCTTCTGGACGAATTAATGAACCTCCAAAAGAAATTCCTTTAC
>CAZXPF010000020.1:0-4410 GCA_964643105.1 uncultured Flavobacterium sp.
CTACTTTAAATACAGGTAATTTATCTAATTTAATTAGTCTTAATTGTTATAACAATAGTATTGTTAATTTAGATTTAAGTTCAAATATTCAATTACAAGGCATAAATTGTGGTGGAAATGAATTGACTACTTTGGATTTAAGTAATATACATTATTTACAAGGATTATTTTGTAGTAATAATCATATAACAAGTTTAGATTTAGGTGTAAATCCTTTTATCAAAGGTTTATTTTGTGATTACAATCAGCTATCATTCTTAAATTTAAAATGTGGTAATACTTCTTGGGATTATCTTCAATTTAACTATAATTCTAATCTTCAATTTGTTTGTTTCGATGATGAAGATTTTAATTTAGTTACTGCAAGATTATTAAATTATGGCTATACAAATTGTAATGCAAATACTTATTGCAGTTTTATACCTGGAGGAAATTTTAACACGATAACAGGAACAGTTTCTATTGATATTGATATTAACGGCTGTGATATAAATGATTTCCATCAAGCCAATATCAGAATCGATTGTATCGATAGTTTTGGGGTTAGTGCAACATTTACAAATAGTAATGGCACATATAATTTTTATAAACCTTCTGATATTTATTCGATAACACCCCAAATTGAAAACATTAGTTTTTACACATTAAATCCAACAAATGCAAATATTATTTTAAATGGGAATAACGAGTCCGTAACTCAAAATTTTTGTATTACTCCAAATGGAAATCATAATGATTTAGAAGTTGTTTTACTTCCAATAAATCAAGCAAGACCTGGTTTTGATGCCCATTATAAATTAATATACAAAAACAAAGGAACAACTACACAATCAGGCACAATCAATTTTACATTTGACGATAGTGTTTTAGATTTCGTTTCAAGTAATCCTAATGTTTCAAGTCAGTCAACAGGTAGTTTAAATTGGAACTTTACAAACATTTTACCTTTTGAAAGTAGAGAAATTGATATTATATTAAACTTAAATTCTCCAACCGAAACACCAGCATTGAATAGTGGTGACTTATTAAATTATACTGCTTTCGCAAATGGTCAACCAGATGAAACCCCAAATGACAATATTGCAAACTTAAATCAAATCGTTGTAAATTCATATGACCCAAATGATAAAACTTGTTTGGAAGGAACAACTATTACACCAAGTATGGTTGGTGAATATGTTCATTACTTAATTCGATTTGAAAACAATGGAACTGCAAATGCACAAAATATTGTAGTAAAAGATATGATTGACACGGATAAATTTGACATCAATACATTAATTCCAATTAAAGGAAGTCATAACTTTGAAACAAGAATATCAAGCACTAATAAAGTAGAATTCATTTTTCAAAATATAAATCTTCCTTTTGATGACGCTAACAACGATGGATATGTATCTTTTAAAATTAAAACAAAACCAAATTTAGTTGTTGGTAATACTTTTAGTAATTTAGCTAACATCTATTTTGATTATAATTTTCCAATAGTTACAAATAATTATACAACAACAATTCAAAACACATTGGGTTTACAAGAAAATGATTTTATCAATAACATTTCTGTATATCCAAACCCTGTAAAAAATATTTTAAATTTCAAAACAGAACATAATATTTCAAAAATTGAAGTTTATGATATTGCAGGAAGAATTTTAAGTTCAAATTCCATTTCTGAAAATAAAATTGATATAAGTGAATTGAAAGCAGGAAATTATATTCTAAAACTTTATACAGAAAAAGGAATAATGAACACTAAAATAATTAAAGAATAACGATCTGCCAACAACATATTTATGAAATGGCGAGTTTAGTGCAAAATAGAAACTTTGTGCATCAAAGAAAGTTAAGTGCTAAACAGAAACATCAGTTTTCAAAAGCCGCCACTTCATAAATATGCAAAACGTTAGATTTAAAAAAAACACTTCACCATCACACTTTGTAAATCAGCAACAAAAAAACGCAACCATAAACAGTTGCGTTTTACAATAATTAACCACCCACAATCAAATTAATTAATTTCAATCAATCTTTTTGGTTTTGGTAAGGCTTCTTCCCTTTTTGGTAAAGTTAATACCAAAACACCATTTTCATAATTTGCTTCAATATTTTCTGCATTTACCGTTTTAGGCAATGTAAATGAACGTTTGAAAGAACTATAACTGAACTCTTTTCTAGTGTAAAGTTCCTTTTCGTTGTTCTCTTCTTTTTCCGTTTTAATTTCGCTTGAAATAGAAAGCGTTTCGTTATCTAATTCAATATTGAAATTCTCTTTTTTCAAACCTGGAGCTGCTAATTCAATTTGGAATTGCGTTTCAGTTTCTTTAATATTTACGGATGGAACGTTTGAGGCAAAAGTTTGAACACCACCAAAATAATCAGGTTTAAAAAATTCTTCCATAATCGCTGGAAATAAATTGCTTGGATTTTTTTTAACTAAGTTCATACTGTTAAAATTTATTAGATTAAACATTTTTTATTATTTGATTCAATCTATTCAAATTAAATACCATTGTAAAAATCAGGTCAATTTGACATTTTTACAACCCTTTTTTATGTAAAAATGACCGTTTTAACTAAATTTTAACTGTCTAATTTTCAGTTATATATCTCTCTTTTTGAATTTTAATTGCATTCTAATTCTTTTTAAAATGAATATTGCTTTACTTTTGCATAAAATAGTCTTAAAAACATGAAAAACATAAACGAAATACTGCAATTAACAGACGAAATCGAAATCATCGAGGCTGTTGGAACCAACATTTGGAACAAGAAAAACGAATCAGATGATTTTACTTTACTAAACGATTGTGAACGAACTTTTGTTTATGTAGATGTCTTTGAAGCAGCCATGAACGAAGGTGGTTTCAATTACTTTTTTAGTAATGATGCTGGCAATTTTGCTTTAGAAATAAAAGAAGCTTACAAAACTATAAAAGCTCCAAAAACAGCTTTGTTGATTGAAAAAGCATTAAGTTTATTCCCAAAAGGTGAATACAAAGACGATATTGACGAAAGAAGCAAACAATTGGCTAGAATGGACGACAAAGCTTTCTCAGGTTGGGAAGATTTAGACGAATTGTTTTTTGACGACGAACAAGAAGAAGATATTGTAACTTTAATTGTTGAATTTATCAAAGAAAATAAAACCAGTTTTAACCATTAACTAGTTATGTTGCTCTTGAAATAAAGATACCAAAACATCGCCTTCAATCATTCTTGTTGGCGATTTTTTCATTAAATGTAAAACCCGTTTCATCGCATATGGATTTAAGCCCATGTTGATGCCTATTTCATTGAGTTTATTATGTTCATTTTCGTGTAAAACACCATCTACATGCATCAATAAAGCCAACCTATAAAACTGACAAATGCGATTAAACTCGTCTTTAATCACCTGTTTATGTTGATTTTTCTCAAAAAGTTTTAAATACGTTTCTTTATCCACTTCCAATTCTTGAGCTATCATTTCAATGAAATCGTATTCTCTATCGTGCAATTGTCCGTCAACCAAAGCAAAGGCAATCATTTCTTGCAATAAACTAATTTTCTCTTGGTAATTTTCCATCAATGTGCTACTTTTATTTAGGATTACAAATTCAAATATAAGTAAAAATGAAAAACGGTGTTCTATTTTTTTTAACATTTTTTTTGGGTTTACCCCAAATTCACTCGCAAAACCGCTACACCACTTTTGAAATTAAAGCACCACAATTGGATACGATTAAGAAAATTTACGTGTATTTGCCTTTGAATTATGATACTTCAACCAAAAAATATCCTGTCATTTATATGCACGATGCCCAAAATTTGTTTGATGCCAAAACCTCATTTTCAGGAGAATGGAAGATTGATGAAACCCTTGACAGTTTAAAAGCTAATGTCATTGTAATTGGCATTGAACATGGCAATACCAAACGAATCGATGAATTAACCCCTTTTAAAAACGAAAAATATGGTGGTGGAAAAGCTGATGCCTATTTAGATTTTATAGTTTCGGATTTAAAACCTTATGTGGACAAAACCTATCGCACCAAAGCCAACAAAAACAACACAGCCATTATGGGAAGTTCGTTGGGTGGATTAGTTTCTTATTATGCAGGATTGAAATATCCAAAAGTATTTGGAAAAGTAGGCAGCTTCTCTCCTTCTTTTTGGTTTTCTGACGAAATTTATAAGCTAACTGAAAATACTAAAAAAATCAACACCAAAATCTACTTCATGTGTGGCGACAGCGAAAGCGAAGACATGATAAGTGATATGAATAGAATGATGATATTAATCCGAGAAAAAAGATGCGATTGTCTTAACCTAATGAACTATTCTATTGTAAAAGACGGAAAACATAATGAAAATTTATGGGCAAAGGAATTTGCAAAAGCGTATCTTTGGCTTTTTTAGGAGAACATAGAA
>CAZXPF010000020.1:4510-58842 GCA_964643105.1 uncultured Flavobacterium sp.
CATAGAGTATAGAACATAGAGTATAGAACATAGAGTATAGAACATAGAGTATAGAACATAGAGTATAGAGTATAGAACATAGAGTATAGAACATAGAGAACTCAGAAAGCCAATACCCAAAAAATATGACAAACAACGATATATTTAAAAAACTACGTGTTGCTCTTCAATTAAGAGACGACCAAATAGTTGAGATTTTAGAATTAGTAGATTTTAGAATTTCAAAAGGAGAATTAGGTAATATTTTTAGAAATGAAAATCATCCCAGTTATATGGAATGTGGCGATCAATTGTTGCGCAACTTTCTAAATGGATTGGTGATTAAACTTCGTGGTACCAAAGAAAACCCAAAAAATGCCAGTGAAGAACTAACCAAAATTGCCAACTCGAAAATTGATTTAGCTACAGGTGAAAAACCTACTATTTCTAAACCAACAGCAAAAAAACCTTTAGCCAAGAAGCCATTTACAAAAGATTTCCCTAAAAAGAAATTTGACGATAACCCTAAAACCGATTCCAAAAAGAAACCTTCCTACAAAGACAAACCGAAAAAAGTGGAAATTGTTGAAAAAGTGAAGTTTAACAACGGAAAGCCAAAGAAAAAATAACTACTTTTTTACAAAATAATTTATCCTATCAGAATTATCTGATGGGGTTTTTTATATTTACGGTTGATTGTAAACTATTATAAATAGTTGTGAGGACTTATAAAATGGAACATGCTACTATAAACGAGTTGGTGACAATTTTGATCGAAAAATGAAAAAAATAAAAACAACAACAATACTAATATTTATGTTTAGTCTTTTGGGATGCAATAGTCCGAAGAAAGATTTTGTTTTTGAAAAATTTAAAGCAGAGCTTGAAAAAAATGGTTTAAAAATTAAATCAATTGACAAAGAAAACTTTTTACACATTGATGTTGAAGGAAATGATTTGAAAATAAGTTTAGAAAATGTTAGAAGGAATTACGAAAGAGATTCAGATGAAAGTCATATTACAGATTTAGTAAATTCAATAACTTCATTTTCACCAAAAATTCCGGATTGGGCAATCTCAAAGGATAAAGTTTATGTTCAATTATTTCCAAACGACTTTGAATTTGAAGATCAAATCAACGAAAAAGTTACTGATGAGTTTAGTAAAGTTTATGCAATAAGTATAAATGACAAACTATCTTGGATTACAAAAACAGATATAACTAAATGGGGAATTACTGAAAGTGAACTTAAAAAACAAAGTGACATAAACGCAAACAAACTTTTATTAAACACAGAAATAAAATCTGAAATTATAGAGAATCGAAAACTGGGTTTAATAGAGGTTCAAAAAACTTCATTAAAAGGTTCACTCCTATTTGCCTCAAACATGAAAGAAAAATTAAAAAAAGATTTTGGATTTCCTTTTTATGCAGTAATTCCAGTTCGAGATTTTTGCTATATTTTTTCAGAAAAAGATTTTGATTTTTTCTCAAACAGAATTGGAGAAGTTGTAGTAGATGAATATAAAAATTCTGGTTATCCAATTACAACTGAAATATTGAAATTTACAGAAAACGGAATAAAATCAGTTGGAAAATATCCTGTAGAAAAATAAAAAACAGCCACCAACAGCTGTTTCTAGCAATGGCAAGGCTTGGGAATTATTTATACAACTAAGTTTTTGAAACTAAATTTTAGTTATATTTGTGATGGTTAGTGTAGAAATCACGCCACTGCTAGAAGCAGCAAAACGTTAGCCGTCAGTTTGCAGAACGAAATAAATAAATTTATGAAAAATATATTTCTTTTACTTGTAATTTCTTTTAGTCCTTTTTTAAATGCACAAAATTTTGCTCCCGACACTGCTTTTGGTGGGACTGGTTCTGTAGTAACGAATTATAATATGTATTATGATAACGATCAAGCACCAAGAAACGTTTTTTTTGAAAATAACAAATATATTTTTACTCAAAAAACACAATTAAGCTGTTTTAATTATGACGGAACTGTTGATTATACATTTGGAACATTAGGCTACTCTAGAATTATCATTCCTAATTGTCCAACTAACACGATAACCATAAAAAGTTCTAAAATCATAAATAATAATATTTTTGTATTTGGAAAATGTTATGACCCAAACACCAGTTTGTTTTTTGGATTTATTACAAAAATGAGTATAAATGGTGCTATTGATACAACCTTTGGCAACAATGGAATAGTTACAGTTACTATCGGAAATTTAAATAACGATCCTTATTCAGATGGCATCACAGATATAGTATTTAAAAATGGTAATTATTTTGGAATTGGAAGTGTTTTTTATCAAGATACTAGCTCAATAGTTAGGCGAAATGTTTTTGTTGTTAAACTAAATAGTAATGGAATTCTGAATTTCACATTCGATCCTTCAGTGCTAAAAAAGTTTACTTCTGTTGATGGAAATAGTGCTGAAAAAATATATGATTATGAAGGCTCTTTACTTATTATTGGCAACATATCAAACAATAATACAACTAGTGAGCATTCAGTGTCTTTCTTAAAAATTGATGAAAACGGAAATTTAGACGCAACATTTGGTATCAATGGTTTAAAAAAAATAGTTCTTGTAGATGGTTTATGCCCTTGTGGTTCTAGTTTCAAAGAATGTAATCTCATAAATAACGACTTATATTATAATTTAACATTTGGCTCAATATCTGGAGGATATGCCAAAATACAGAAATTAGATATTTCAACATTAGCATCAATTAACACTTTAGATTCTCTTAGCATCATTGATTTAGCTACCATAAATAATTCAACTGTAACTAAATATTTTATTGATGTTGACAAAATTTACATTCTTGATTGTATCAATAATTGCCAACCAGATTTTAATATTACTAGAAGAAATTTAGACGGAACTTTAGATACAACATTTAACCAAACTGGAACTTATAGTTATAGTTTTCCTCAACCAAATAATTTCACAACTACTTACGATTCAACTTCAGTTTTAATAAAAGATACTAATGATAAAATTTTAATTGGTGGATACACTACAACTCAATTTTATACAACTGCACCCTATCACGGATTTGCAATGTTGAGAATTGAAGATGGAACCTTATCAAATAATGAAGTTAAAAATAACGATTTTAGTTTAGCACCAAATCCTGTTCGTAGTGTCTTAAACATTAAAAAACCAAATGGTCTCAACATTGATAATATTACACTATTTGATGTTTTAGGTAAAGTTGTTTATACTACTAACAACACCCAAGACCAGATTAATTTAGAATATTTAAAAGAAGGTTTGTATTTTGTAAAAATAAAAAGTGGTGCCATCAATGAAAGTTTTAAAATCATTAAGAGTAATTAAAACTTGAATAAATGTAAAACCGAACGGTTACAGGTGTTTGGCAAGATTGCGAATTTTGTAGTAAGTACATGTTTACATTTCGCAAAAAATTTTATATTTAACTGAAAATAATCGGTTCCGAAGTTCGCAATCTCGTCAAGTGCCGGAACGTTAGTAGAAATTATGAAAATGATACTTCTAACATTACTAATATTTCAATTCAATACTATAATTGGACAAAATGTAACGTCTAAAAATATACAAAAAGAAAAGCTTGATACATTTGAAATTAAGACTTTAGAAATATCTAAAAGTGATTTTAGTTTCAGATTTTGGAACAAAGGGCAATTAATTGAAATCTATAAAGATTCTGATTCAATTACGACTGGTATTTTAATGAATTTTGTAACTGAAAGCTCTGATTCAAATGAAACTCAATTAAAAATTCAGAATGGAGAAATAATTCCATATGTTTATTTCCAAAAAAATAATCTAACAAAAAAAGAGTCTGAAAAAATTTTAAAAATAATTTTAGATTCTAAAATAACAGAATCAAATGAACTTGATTCAATAGATAAATGGAAACTCATAGCTGATGGTGAATGGTTCTCAATAGAGCAAAAAATAAATGGAAAATATACTGAGAAGCACTTTGGAAATCCAAAAAATCAAGAAGATTTAGCTGAAGCAAAAATATTTTTAAATTTTTATCATGCTTTAGAAAAAAATGTCAATCTAGATAATATATTTTGGGAATTCTTTGGAAAATTAAATGTTGGCTGTTTTACAAGAAATGGAGAGCACGAAATCATTTGTAAGGAAAAGAAAAGTGAATAACTGCTTGTAACAGCTATTTGAAAAAATTAATTGGCTTGCTATTTGTTTGAATTTACTCCGAAAATTCTATTTAGAGTTTTTTACTTGTAATCTTTTATGCTAAATTTACGAAAGTGTTAAAAACAATCTAACGTTAAATACTATATTAACTGAAAATCACATGAAAATTATACAATCAATAGTAATTTTATTTTTCAGTTGTTTAGTATATTCAACTCCACAAATACCAGATATTTTAAAATATAATGATAGAGAATTTGAGTTGCATTATTTTTCACCAGCCCATAACTATTTTAAAAATAATGGATTTGTTGCTCCAAAAGAAGCTTTAAAAACATCTGCGAATTCTAATACTTTCATGTTTACTTATGAGATTATTAATGAAAAACTTTATTTAATTGATGTAATAATATTTGTAGCGAAGAAAAATGAAAATGAAACTCTAGACTTTGTTAAGAAAAGTATTTTTAAAGATTATTTTCCTCTAGAAGATAAAATATTAATGAATATATCATCTGTAGCGGTAATTTCATACGGAGAAACAATTTATACTGAAAAACTTGGCTGGTCAGATACTCATGCTGAAAATTATTTGATTTTGGAGTTTGAAAATGATTATGTGAAAAAGAGTTTAGATTTAGATTATAAAAAATTTAAAAGAGAATTAAAAAAACAATTTAGAAAATTTAAAAAAACAGAAGAATACTTAGCATTATTAAATAGTGAAAAAATGAAAGAAGAAGTCGAACTTTATAATGAGTTTAGACCAAAAAGACTTCATTTAAATGCTAAAAAATTATTACAAAAAAATATTTTCTATAAAATTAAACATATTAGATGAAATAGTGTATTTACTCAATATTTGTGGCATAACTAAAAAAATGAAACGCCTATTCAAAATTTTTCGAAATATATCAATATTAATATTTTTAATGATATTGGCTTTTTATATTTTCATTTTAAATGCTTGGAAAATTGATTTTACTGAAGAAGAGATTAAACCTTACATTGCTGAAATAAAACAAGCAGAAAAACTCCCAGATTTATTTTATGAATTATATAATGTTGACAATAGAAATTCTTTAGAATATGGTACCTTAGAATATCTAACTAAGAATTTCTTATTTATAAAAACAATTGCGCCTCCAAGTGTATGGATTGCTAGATTAATGTATATTTCAAAAGATGAATATAGAAATTATCAAAAATTTTTGAAGATAGAGTTATCACTGGCAACAAAAATTGACAAGGAAATTTCTTCAAAAGAACAATTAAACTTTATAGTACAAGAGACAAACTTTGCAAAGGATCAAATTGGATTAAAATCAGCAGCTAAGTTTTATTTTAATAAGGAAATAAAGGAGCTAAATAGGTTAGAAATGGCAAAATTAGTTGTAATGACGAGAAACCCTTCTTTTTTTAATCCCAAGAGAAGATTAGAAAAATTAAATCAAGAAGCAGAATTACTTTTAAAAAGAATTTAATTAATTTTAGTAAATTTAGATTGAAAAGAAAATGAAATCAATACAAATATTTCTATCACTAATTTTAGCATCACAATTTTCATTGAGTCAAAATAGTTGTGTAAATTTTAAAGATTATAAAAGTTCTCAACTTTGGATAAATGAAATCAAGCAATTGAATCCAAATCAAAAAAAAACTAAAATTCTTGAAAGAATAAAATGTGAACAAAATTCTAAACCTCAAGATATTGATTTTAGGCTAATTATTATATTAGATAGAAATTCGGTATTTGTATCTAACGATATTCCCGAAGAACAAAATCAAATTTTGAATTTAATTCCTGAAAATAATTTTATCATTTCAAATTCTCTATGTGAAATTGAGGGAATATATCCTGAAAGATGTAATCTGGGCTATGTAATTTAAGCATCTTGACAAACCCATTTTTAATGAAAATATTGATTTTAAAAATATAATTCTCAAAAGAAAAAAAGTAAAAATTGTAATAAAGTTCAAATCAAAGAAGAAAAATAAAGTAGCATTAAAAATTACAGATTTTATTAATTCAATAGAAACAGAAAAAATTAAAGAAAAGGAAATCAAGAAAGGAAAAAACAGAATTGTAATCAAGACTGATAATAAATTGAAAGTAATTGAATTAGAATCAGATGAAATGAAAACAATAATATTGAAATAAAGATATTTTATTTCATTAAATCATCACTCATGGAGAGAACAGGAGAAATTGCAATCTATTTAATTATCAGAAAACTAAAAGAAGTTATCGAAAATATTTTTTTTGATAAGAAAAGTGCTGTTCAAAAAGAACTAATAAGCGTTGATGCAAAGTTAAAGAGTGAGTTTGACATCACAATTTTACAAATTCTTGAAAATGATTTACAAGTAGTTACTTCAAAAATTAAAAACATTGAAATTAGCCATTTGGATAAAATTATTGTATTAATTTATCAAAATGTAAATTTAGATTCAAAATCACTTTTAGTTAAACAACTTCAATCAAAAAAAAATATTAATGTGCGTTTATTTGAGTTGATTCAATTTGCTGAAAGTAAATCTAATAAACTGTCATTGGAACGAAATAACATTAAAAACTCTATACTTCATCAATTAAATAATCCGTCTAATCCACACTTAAAGCATTCAACAACAATTGAGCCGTAGCTTCATTGGTAGCTAAAGGCACATTGTGTACATCGCAAATACGAATCAACATAGAAATATCGGGTTCGTGTGGGTGACTTGAGTTAGGATCTTTAAAAAATAAAACCATTTTAGTTTTGCCTTCCGCTACTCTAGCGGCAATTTGGGCATCACCACCAAGTGGTCCAGAAAGCATTTTTTTTACTTTTATGCCTACAGATTCTACTTTTCCACCAGTTGTTCCTGTAGCAATCAATTTGATATTCTCTTCTATTAAGATATGTTTGTTTTGGTTTAAAAATTGCACCATATCTGCTTTTTTGCCATCGTGAGCAATTATGGCTATTTCAAATTTGTTTTTCATATGGAATACTTTACTTCTTGTTGTGTCGTAAAAATATAAATTATTATTGTCTTACTTTATATATTATAAAAAAATCCTGATGAGATATCAGGATTTTTTGTTATTTATTTGGTGTGAAAAGCTATCAAACCATCGGCTGGTCTTCTGAGCGCATTTCCCATGTTATACCCATATTTTTGTAAAACTACTTGCAGTTCGTCTTTCAAATAAAAAGCAATAGAACCCACAAAATTAACCGGAACATCTTTATATTCCTCATATTGCATAACATAATTTTTGACGAACGATTTTAATTCTTTCTTGATAATTTTACGGCAAAAATCGTGGTCTTTATGCTTGATTAAAAACTTGGCAAACGTAGCTAAATAAGCATTTGGATTAGGCTCTTTGTACAATTTGTTTTTGATAAAATCAGCATCTACATTGAATTCCTTTTCAAATTCATTGGCTAACTCCTTTGGCATTTTATTGAAATAATACCCTCTTATCAAGTGACGTCCAAAACGATTACCAGAACCATCATCCATAGCAATATAGCCTAAAGATTGTACTTTTTGATGAAGCATAGTACCGTCATAAAAACTGCAATTAGAACCTGTTCCTAAAATGCAAACTATCGCTTTCTCATTTTTGGCTGTAGTGGCATAAACTGCAGCATAAGTATCTTCTTCTACTTGAACTTTTGCATTGGTAAAATAGCTTTCAAAAACTTCTTTCAAAAATTTTTTCATGCGATCCGTTCCACAACCTGCTCCATAAAAATACAATTCTAAGGCTTTGCTTTTATTTTGTGAAATATCAAACTTATCGTCCAAACGATGTAAAATTTCTTCTTTTGTTAAAACTTCAGGATTTAACCCTAATGATTGTGTGGTAAAAAGTACTTTTCCTTCACCATCAATAGCCATCCAATCCGCTTTTGTGGAACCACTATCTACTAATAATTTCATTTTTTGAATTTAGAATTTATAATTTAGTATTCAGACTGTAAGTCAAAATAGCTTATAAAGTTACTTTAATTTCTATTTAAAACCTACATCCTAAAATCCTACAACTATACTTTAGAGATATGAACCGCTAAATCAATTAATTTACTTGAATATCCGTACTCGTTATCGTACCAAGACATGATTTTGAAGAACGTTGCATTTAATCCAATTCCAGCTTTAGCATCTATGATTGAAGTTCTTGAGTCCGAAACAAAATCTTGAGAAACCACATCATCTTCAGTGTAACCTAAAATTCCTTTCATTTCATTTTCAGAAGCTTTTTTCAAAACAGACATGATTTCTTCGTAAGAAGTCTCTTTAGCTAAACGAACGGTTAAATCTACTGCAGAAACGTCAGCTGTAGGTACACGCATTGACATTCCCGTTAATTTTCCGTTTAATGCTGGAATTACTTTCCCAACTGCTTTTGCTGCTCCTGTTGAAGAAGGAATCATGTTCAATAATGCTGAACGTCCACCACGAAAATCTTTACGAGAAGGACCATCAACGGTTAATTGCGTTGCTGTTGTTGCATGAATTGTAGTCATTAATCCTTCCACAATTCCAAAATTATCATTTAATACTTTAGCCAATGGAGCTAAACAATTGGTTGTACATGATGCATTAGAAACAATTGTGTCTGTTGGTTTAACACTTTCGTGATTTACACCCATTACAAACATTGGTGCATCAGCTGAAGGAGCCGAAATTACTACTTTCTTAGCACCACCATCAATATGAGCTTGAGCGGTTTCTAAAGTCGTGAAAATACCTGTACATTCCGCAACGATATCAACATCAACGGCTGCATCATCCCATTTGATTAATTTTGGATCTCTTTCTGCCGTAACTCTGATGTATTTATCATTTACGTATAATTTTCCGTCTTTTACTTCTACTTTTCCAGCAAAACGACCGTGAACTGAATCATATTTTAATAAATAAGCCAAGTGATCTACATCTAATAAATCATTAATGGCTACAACTTCTACATTATCTCTGTTGAATGTTTCTCTAAAAACGATTCTACCTATTCTTCCAAATCCGTTAATTCCTAATTTTACTTTTGACATTTTTTATAGTATGTTAATTGTTTATAGTTAATTTTTAATGGTTTATAGTTTATGGCTAGTTGTTTGTTGTTTATGCACTATCAACCTTACCTTTTTTATGTTGTCATGATATCTGATACTCTGACCAATTCTAAATCTATAGCTGATTCTCCTTTGATGGCTTGTTCTAAAGGTGTTAGAGCTATTTTGTCATTTAAGATTCCTGCCATATAATTGGATTTTCCTTCCAAAAGCGATTCAACAGCTTTCACACCTAATCTTGAAGCTAAAACTCTATCAAAGCATGAAGGTGCACCACCACGTTGCATGTGTCCTAATACAGAAACTCGCACGTCATATTCAGGTAGGTGTTCTTCTACATAATCTTTTAGTTCAAAAACACTTTTACCTATTTTATCTCCTTCAGAAACTACTACAATACTTGATGATTTACCTGAAGCTTTACTTTTCTTAAGCGATTCTAATAAACGTTCTAATCCTAAATCTTCTTCTGGTATTAAAATTTCCTCTGCTCCTGCTCCTATTCCAGCGTTTAGTGCAATGTGACCAGCATCACGTCCCATTACTTCCACAAAAAATAAACGGTTGTGTGAACTGGCTGTATCTCTAATTTTATCGATAACTTCTACTACTGTATTTAATGCTGTATCATACCCTAAAGTATGGCTAGTACCATAAATATCATTATCAATCGTGCCAGGAATTCCCATCACAGGAAAATTAAATTCGTTATTGAAGATTTCTGCTCCTGTAAATGAACCATCACCACCAATTACTACAAAAGCATCTATACCAGCTTGTTTAAGTTTTTCATAGGCTTTTTTTCTACCTTCAGGAGTTCGAAATTCTGCCGAACGAGCTGATTTTAAGATGGTTCCTCCTTTATTTACAATGTTGTTTACAGAACGTGGTCCCATTTCTTTAAAATCACCTTCTATCATACCTTGGTAGCCTCTGTAAATTCCTATACATTCAATATTGTGAAAAGCACAAGTACGAACAACAGAACGAATAGCAGCATTCATTCCTGGCGAATCACCACCTGAAGTTAATACTCCAATCTTTTTAATGTTCATTGTCATTTTTTTTAATTTATATGGTAAAATTAGATGATTTATAATTTTTATTCAATGTTTTTAGAAAAAATATAACAATTATTCATATTTTCAAACGTTTTCGTTGATAAGTTTTTTACGAATTCGTTTGAAATCGAATGCTATAAATAGGATTTTCTAAAAAAAAATTATGAAAATTGAGAATTATTCAATTTCTGGAGGATTTTCATCTTTAGGGTTCTCCTTCTTCTTATTCTTATCTTGACGATTGGAAATGTTGATGTATTCAGGATTAATTTCTGAATCTGGCGGAATCTCATCATAAGGATTTCTCTCTTCTTCCTTTTTTAGGGTTTTAGGTGAAAATACTTTTCTCCACAGTTCTCTTATATTGTCAAAATCTACGTTATAGGATAGTCCAACACCTTGAGTATAACCTATTCCTTGACCAATGTAACTAATGTCATTTTCTTTATTGAAAGCTCTAGCTCTAAGGGTATTATCTTCATTCAATTGGTATTGTAATTCCACATTACCTACTACTCCAGATTGACTAATTCCTCCCACAGGAACACCCACTTTTCCGTTTATAGAAATTTTGTCGTTGATTTGAGTACTCAAGTTAACTCCCACTTGATCAGCAATGTTGTTGATTCTTGAACCAGTAGTGTAGCCTAATCCTACTTTAATTTTATCGTCTTCGTTAGAAATGATATCTTCTAGCAAACTACTGGCTGTTTCAGTCAGTGCATTTGAGTAATAATCGCTTGCCACAGCCCCTTGTGCAAAGTACGTTCCACCAGCTAAAACCGATAATGCTTGTTGCTGACGCGTATCTCTATCCGATAATTTGTATAAAATTTCAGATTTATAAACGGAACTTACATTTGGGTATTCCAAAGAAAATTCGGTTTCAGGGTTGCCTAAATTTCCTGTAATTTTAATAACCACATCTGTGTCAACTTTTCTGTTGGATATTGAAGATGATTCTAATAGTACTGAAGGATTGGTTTGTGTCTGATAAACAGCTTCAAGGTTTAAGGTGGCAGCCATTGGATCGCCTTCCCAAATAATGGTACCGAATTTTTTAACGGCTAATTTTTTGGAAATGATTCCGCCATATTTGAAGTTATATTCTCCTTCAAAAATCGTGTAGTCACCATACATTTCAAAAGTTCCTTTAGTGTTGATGTGCAGATACATTCCTCCTCCACCTCTACCTTTCATAGCGTGACCTGTTTCTTTGTTCAAAATAACTTCAATTTCTGCATCAGGTGTAATGTCAAAATCTAATACTAAATCCAATCCACCCAAGTCTTGAATGTTTTCCTTTATGATTTTCTCTTCTCCTACTTTGATGATGTTGATGTATGAAACTTCTCCATAATTCTCAGTATCTTTTACCGGAATCTTAATAGAAGTTCCTTTTTCTGATTTACCTGATACATTAATTTTTAGTGCTTCAACTGGACCACTGATCGAAGCTCTTCCATTTAAAAACGCAGTGCCGTAATAATATTCATCCTCTGTCTCTTTCGTATCTAAAGCTAAAATATTTCTTGAGGATAAGCTCAAATCTAAAATCCAATTGTCAAGATTTTGATGTTTTACACTACCCGAAACAATTCCCTTAGTATTGTATTTGGTATCTGTAATTTCAAAATTTCTGAATAAAAATTGGTTTTCAGTAACGTCAATTCTAGATCGCTCTTCTAGGTTGAAATCTACATTCAAATACGGAACATTCATCCCTGCTTTCTCTAGATAAATTATTCCGTCGATTTCTGGGTCTGTTGCTTTTCCTGTAACGCTTGCTCTTCCTGTTGCTAAACCTCTCATATCGGAAAAGACAGAGCTTAACAAAGGGCCAAGAGGTTTGATGTCAAAATTTTCAAATTTTGTATCTAATGATAATAAAGCTTCTTTATTTACAATTTCCAAATTTCCTCTGGTATAGAAATTTTCTACACCATCGCGTGTAATGGTTGAATTGACATTGAATTTTCTAAAATATTCATCACTTGTTACTTGAAGTTTTAAATCTCCAACATCAAAATTATTTATCTCTAAACTGTCAATGCTAACATCTGATATAGGTTTATAAACATCTTTATCTTGTTTAAAATCTATCATTCCGTTCATTCTACCGGCAAAAGTGAGGTTGTTCAAAGCAGGTGTCACCTTATCTAAATCAACATTATTAAACGTTAAATTGAGGTCTTTAAAATCTTTTCCTTTTACAACTCCTTCAAAAGAAAAAGATTCCTCTTTATTTGAAAACAAAATCTTTTCAAAATCAAAATTCTCTAATTTTTTGTCAAAAACAACTTTATTCTTTGAATCTTGTGCTTCATTAATGAACCAAAGGCTATTTTTAAACGTTATTTCAGAATTTTTAAATCCAACAACGGAGTTTTTCTCTGGATTTATTGTGTGATACAAGTTCAAGTCGTACTTGTCCTCTTTGTTTTTTCCTCCTTTAAATTCTGTTCTGAAAAATAAGGTATCATTTTCAGTTAAATTTATCAGGTTAAATTCTGAAATATCATAAAATTTTGTATGCAAACTATCTAATGAAATATATGCATTATACAGTGGATTTTTATTGTCAATATCTATCGTAATTCCACTAAACTTATTGTCATCAATAGCAATAGACGGTGAGCTAAAATCAAGTGTGAATAGTTCTTCATCTGATATAATTTTACCTTTCACTCTAGTATTCTCACCAACTTCCACGTTGGGTAAAAGAGCACCAACAATTTTGTTGTATATCGTGAAATCAAAATTCATATATTGGTTTGGGAGCAGTTTATTGGGAGCATAATTGGCATACAAGCTTCCTGCGGCATTTTCTAATAACTTTTGCAATTGATTGAACTTAAATTTCCCAACCACTTTACCGCTTACAATATCAGGTGATTCTACGGTTATGGTTCTTACCTTGTTGGCATCAAACGTGGATGCTAACTGAAAATCATCAAAAAAGTAAAAATCTTTGTTATTTTGGTAGTACAAATTTTTAAGATTGATTGTTCCATAAATTTCATCTATACTGTTCCCTGTTGCATTTACATCAACTAAACCTTTAATAATTGAAATGCTATCTTTGGTGTACAATCGCAATGCTTTTAAATTTGCATAATCAATATTAGCTTTGAAATTATAACTTTTGGATGTAGAACTTAAATCAACAATCCCATCAAAATCCATCTTCAGGTTTTTATCATTGCTATTAAAGTACCCTTTAAAATAGGGCATTTTAAGTTTTCCGTCCACTTCTATGTTTTGGTAATTGTAGCCATCATAACCTAGCGATTCTACATAACCCACAATTTTGGTGTCTAAATACTTTTTGGTAAATCCTTTGCCTATCACATCCAGATTAAGAGTTGTCTGTCCGATAGCTTTATCACCTACTAAAGTACCAATATCAAAACGTTTTAAAATGACATTTCCATTATATTCTGCTTTGTCAATATCTGAAAGGTTGTTGATATAAAGTTTGGATTTGAGATACCCCAATTCAGATAACATGATGACATCAGCATCAATATCATTATAAGTTAAATCTACAGTTCCATTGACATCAAAACTACCCAAAACAGCCAATGAAGAAGGAAGTCTGTTTCCAATGACTCTTGGCATTAATTGTTTGATATCTTCATATTTGGAATAAATACGATTAAAGTTTCCTGAAATCTCAAAATCATTCTTGCCTTTAGACATTAAATTCTTGAAGGTAACATTTCCTCTAATTTCAGAACCATATGTATCCACTAAACTTAAATTTTTTGTGGTGAAATCATTTAAAGTACCTCTCAAGTAGGTATCCACATAAAAGCTATTATCAGGTCCAAACTCGTTATAGAAGAAATTTAAATCATTGCTGGAAATAGTAGCTTTGTCAATTTGAACATCAAAAACTACTTTATTGTTAAAATCTTTAAAATCCTTTCTGTCATACAAAAGCTTTACGTTACCTTCAAAACTAGAATTGGTTGTTTGTAAACTTAATGCCTCTAGAATGATATTTTTCTTAGTATAAGTAAAATTTGAAGCTAAATTTGTGATCTCTAATCCTCTGTGATCTTTCAAAGCCAATTTTTTAATTGTTGTAGTCACATCACTTCCTTTAATCAAGAAGTTATCAAGTTCCCCGTTGAGATTAGAAAAATAGAGCAGTTTGGGAGTTTCTAGATTATAATCAGTATATGAAAAAAGACTATTGCGGATTTTCATGTTGTTGACAACCATTCTAAATTTTCCTGAACTGGGACTTCCATCATCAAAAGAGGCAACAAATTCATCCAAATTGGTATCTGTATCTTTTTCATATTGAATGATATTTAAATGCAGTCCATCAACGACTAAATCATTCAAATATGGATGACCGTTATTGATTAATTTTCCTACTTGGAGAAGGCTTGTTTGAAGCTTTGCAATTTGAAAAAGATTATTGTTGTTTTTATCTTTTGCTACAATGTTTTTAAGTTTCACATTTCCAAAAGGGCTTACAGCTATTTTTTCAACCGATAAATTTGTACCAAAATCTTCGTTCAACATATTGGTAACATACCTTCCTAACTTTGTTTGAACGAATGGCAATGACAAAAGTGTACCCGAAACGAGTAATAAAATTAACAAACCCAACAGGGATCGAAGTACTATCTTTTTTAATGTTTTGATACGAAAAAAATGTTTTAAATTTGTGCTTTAAAATTAACATTTATCTTTCCGAAAACAAAAATAACTATTTTTGAAAGATATTCTTACTAATTTACAAAATTCATGCCTCTTTTATGTCAAATACTATAATATATACTTTAGCTATAGAAAGTTCTTGTGATGACACGGCAGCAGCTGTTCTATTTAACGATAAAGTTATCTCAAATGTTGTAGCCCGTCAACCTATTCATGAAGAATATGGTGGTGTTGTTCCTGAATTGGCTTCAAGGGCACACCAACAAAACATTGTTCCGGTTGTGGATGTAGCGTTAAAAAAAGCTGGAATCACCAAAAATGATTTAAACTGTATAGCTTTTACACAAGGTCCTGGTCTAATGGGTTCCTTACTAGTTGGAGGTTCTTTTGCAAAATCAATGAGTTCTGCTTTAGAAATTCCATTGATTGCTGTAAACCACATGAAAGCACATATTTTAGCTCATTTTATTGACGAAGAAGGATATGAAAAACCTAGTTTCCCATTTTTAGCATTGACAATCAGTGGTGGTCATACCCAAATTGTTAAAGTGAATAGTTTTTTTGATTTAGAAATTATTGGAGAAACAACAGATGATGCCGTAGGAGAAGCTTTTGATAAAAGTGCTAAAGTATTGGGTTTTCCTTATCCTGGTGGACCATTAATCGATAAATATGCTAAAGAAGGAAACCCAAAAGCCTTTCCATTTACCAAACCAAAAGTTTCAGGTTTGAACTTTAGTTTTAGTGGTTTAAAAACACAGTTCATTAATTTTATTCAAAAAAACATAAATGAAAATGAAAATTTCATTGAAGAAAACAAAGCAGATATTTGTGCCTCCATTCAATTTACTATAATTAATATCTTAATGGAAAAATTGAAAATGGCGGTTGCGGAAACAGGCATTAAACAAATAGCCATTGGTGGCGGTGTTTCAGCCAATTCTGGAATTAGACAAACTCTAAAAGAAGCAGAAAACAAGTACGGTTGGAAAACTTTTATTCCAAAATTTGAATACACAACAGACAATGCTGCAATGATTGGAATAGTGGGTTATTATAATTATTTAGAAAACAATTTTAGTGATGCTTCTATCGTTTCTAAAGCTCGAATTGAATTTTAAAACTACAACATGCAATTATTTTACAATCCTGACATACAATCCTCGACTACTCACTTTCAATTTGACAAAGAAGAAAGTAAACACATCATTAAAGTATTGAGAAAGAAAAGTGGCGATATCATTTTCATTACCAATGGAAAAGGAAATCTATTTCATTCTGAAATAACACTGGAATCAGAAAAAAAATGCGAGGTAAAAATTGTAAAAACAGAGACTTTTGAACCTAAAAAATACCATTTGCATATTGCCATTGCTCCTACTAAAATGAATGACCGATTGGAATGGTTTCTTGAAAAAGCTACTGAAATTGGCATAGCCGAAATCACACCTATAATTTGTGACCATTCTGAAAGAAAAATTTATAAAATAGATAGAGCTGAAAAAATTATTCAGGCTGCCATGAAACAATCCAATCAGTTTTATTTGCCTACAATAAACGAACCTGTATCTTTTTCTGATTTTCTTAAACGAGAATCGAATAGTTTAAAATACATTGCTCATTGTGAAGAAAACAAAAAAGATTTGTTTAAAGACAGTTTTCAAGCTGGCCAAAATATTTTGATTTTGATTGGTCCTGAAGGTGATTTTTCAACTAAAGAAATAAGTTTCGCCTTGAAAAATAATTTTATTCCTGTATCTTTGGGAAACACAAGATTGCGAACAGAAACAGCAGGAGTTGTTGCTTGTCATACCGTAGCTTTGGTTAATGAATAAAAATAGATTTTAGATTGAAGATTTACGATTTTTAATTTAGATATTTAGACCCTGTAAATTTGATACTAAACCTTATAACAATAAACAGTTGCTGAATGAATAAATATATAGTTTTTGGAGTTTTGGTATTTTGGCATTTGGGTTTTTCCCAAGAAATAGCTTTGGCCAAATATGCTGGTGGTGGCGATTGGTATGCAAACCCTACATCTTTACCAAACTTAGTGAAATATTGCAATCAAACTATCAATACTAAAATAAATCCCAAGGTTCAAACTGTTGAAGTGGGAAGTGCTGAAATTTTTTCTTATCCTTTTGTGCACATGACTGGCCATGGCAATGTAGTTTTTAATGCTAATGATGTTGAAAATCTGAGAAACTATTTAACTTCTGGTGGTTTTTTACATATAGATGATAATTACGGAATGGATGAATATATCCGTAAAGAAATAAAGAAAATATTTCCTTCAAATGAATTAAAAGAGATTCCTTCGAGTCATGAAATTTTTCTTGGTCCCAATTTATTTCCCAATGGATTGCCTAAAATTCATGAACATGAAAACAATAAACCTCAAGCTTTTGGAATTTTCATAGAAAACAAGTTGGTACTACTTTACACCTTCGAATGTGACCTAGGCGATGGTTGGGAAGACAAAGAAGTTCATAATGATCCTGATTCTGTGAGAGATAAAGCTTTAAAAATGGGAGCAAATATTATCAATTACGTTTTTAAGAATTGAGGTTTTACAGTTGCTAATTTACGGTTTTCACGTATATTTTTAACATTTTTCATAGATTTTGTTATTTTTTTATTTTTATATCGATTTTTTACTTAAAATTGTACCATATTAACTAACTAAATTTGATTTTTATGAAAAAAATGCTTTTCTCTGCATCGCTTTTGATGCTATTGTTTTCTTGTGCAGAAAATGAAACAGTAGAAGCTGATTTAGCTTCAAATGAAATGGCTCACAGAGGTTGTGCTTCACATGATGTATTGTTAAATAAATTAAGTGAAGATCCTAAGTTAGCTATTAAAATGGATGAAATTGAATCATTTACTCAACAAGTTCTAAGAGAAGGACGATTAGTAAATGGATCCATTGAAATTCCAGTTGTGGTAAATGTATTGTACAGAACAGCAGCTGAAAATATTTCATTAGCTCAAATACAATCTCAAATAGATGTTTTAAATGCTGACTTTAATGCTACAAATTCTGATTTTAATAATGTACCTAGTTTATTTTCAGGAGTTAAAGCTAATGTAGGAATATCATTTGTATTGGATGCTGTGGTAAGAAAGAGTACTACCAAATCTTCATGGAGAACTGATGATTCTATGAAGAAATCCAGTAGAGGTGGTATTAATCCAACTAGTCCTACTACAAAATTAAACCTATGGGTTTGTAATTTAAGTGGTGGAATTTTAGGGTATGCTCAATTTCCAGGTGGATCATCTGCAACTGATGGAGTGGTAATTGATGACAATGCAATGGGAACAACTGGTACTGCTGCTGCTCCATTCAATTTGGGAAGAACAGCAACTCACGAAGTTGGTCACTGGATGAATCTACGTCACATTTGGGGTGATGCAACATGTGGTAGTGATTTAGTAAGTGATACTCCAACACACAACACCGCAAATTACGGTTGTCCATCATTCCCTCATTATTCAACTTGTTCAGGAAATCCTGTAGAAATGACTATGAATTATATGGATTATAGTAATGATGCTTGTATGTACATGTTCTCAAATGGACAAAAAAGCAGAATGCTAGCTATTTTTGCCGCAGGAGGTGCAAGAAACTCTTTTGCTCAACCTTAATTGAATTTTGTAGAAAATTTTTTAAAACTCGTTATTTGATAACGAGTTTTTTTTTACTTTAGCATCATGACAGCAAAATCATTATCTATCGGAATAATTAGAGCCATAGGAATTCTCTTAGCAGTTTCTCTGAGTTTATATATTCTCTATCAAATTTCAACTGTTATTGTATATATTATTGTGTCTCTTATTTTTACATTGATAGCTAGTCCGATAGTGAAATTTTTAAAAAGTAACTTAAAATTTAAAAATACACTGGCTGTTGTAACTACCTTATTCTTTTTTATTTTTCTGTTGATTGGTTTCATCTTACTTTTTGTTCCTTTGATTCTAAATCAAGTAGATAAATTATCGCTATTGGACATTGAATCATTGAAGCAAAACTATACTACAATAATCAATCAATTGACAAGTTATTTTGCCAATTACAACATTAATCTCTCGCAAATGGTTGAGAGTTCTTCTATGATAAAAAACATTGATTTTAATTTTGTTCCAAGCCTTGTGAATGCTATTGTAAGTGTTCTTGGAAATATTAGTGTTGGTTTAGTGGCTGTTTTTTTTATCACCTTTTTTTTACTCAAAGACAAAGACTATTACTTTACCAGTTTTAAAAGCCTTTTACCTGATTCCAAAAAAGATAAAATTGTTGATGCCGTTAAAAAAAGTAATGATTTATTATCCAGATACTTTATTGGTTTGATGCTTCAACTGTTTGTGGTTTTTATTTTATACTTAATTGTTTTACTAATTTTTGGCATTGATAATGCTTTTGTTATTGCGTTACTTTGTGCTATACTAAATATAATTCCTTATTTAGGGCCTATCATTAGCACTGTTTTAGCTGCTATACTAACCATGATTAGTAATATTCAAGGTGATTTTTCTACGGAAATTATTCCAACTACAATTTATGTATTAATTGGTTTTTTTGCTGTTCAATTTATCGATAACAATTTTAGTCAACCCATTATTTTTTCTAAAAGTACGGATTCACATCCGCTTCAAATTTTCTTAGTAATTTTAATTGCTGGTTATCTTTTTGGAATCATGGGAATGATTGTAGCGGTTCCTTTATACACCGTTTTAAAAGTAATTGCAAAAGAATTTTTTCCCAACAATACTTTTGTCAAACTATTAACTAACACAAATTAAGGTTGGAAATTTCAAGTTTTATTGCAACGGAAATTCAGGAGTTTATTCAACACCATTTAGAAACAAATTCAGCTGAATTAGCACTTAAGAAAAATCCTTTTCCTGAAATTAATTATCCTCAACTGATCAATCAAATACAGGCTAAGAAAAAAGCTAAAGATAAACTTCCTACTTGGTTTAACACTCCAAAAATAATCTATCCTGCAAAAATTTCCATTGAACAATCTTCATCAGAAATTACAGCAAAATACAAAGCAACCGTTCTTGAAGGAACAAGTATAATTGATTTGACAGGTGGATTTGGAGTTGATGCGTTTTATTTTTCAAAATATTTTAGAGAAGTATATCATTGTGAATGGAATGAAGAATTATCTCAGATAGTGCGTCATAATTATTCCGTTTTAAATCAAAATAACATCACTTGCATTGAAGGAGACGGTTATGCTATTTTAGAGCAATTAAATATTACATTTGATTGGATTTATATTGATCCATCAAGAAGAAGTGATGTAAAAGGCAAAGTGTTTCTGCTGAAGGATTGTGTACCCAACGTCATAGATTTATTGGAAGATTACTTAAAATATACTACTAAAATTCTAATCAAAACAGCACCTCTCTTGGACATAACTTCTGGATTGAATGAATTAAATTTTGTGAAGAAAATCCATATTGTGGGTTTAAAAAATGAAATTAAAGAGTTACTTTGGGAAATTGAAAAAGGATATTCAGGTGAAATCACCATTTCGTCTGTAAATATTGAAAACGAAACCATTCATAAATTTGAATCAATCTACAGGAAAGAATATTTACCCACTTATGCTTTACCCAAAAAATATTTATATGAGCCTAATAGTTCTATAATGAAATCGGGGAATATGGATGCTCTTTCAACTTTTTATGGTATTGATAAACTGCATCAACACTCGCATCTTTTCACTGCTGATGAAGCTATTTCATTTCAAGGAAGAGCTTTTCAGATAAAAGAAGTTATTCCTTTTCAGAAGGAACATATGAAGAAATTGCAAAATAAAAAATTAAATTGTTCAACTAGAAATTTCCCTTTGAGTGTAGAAGAAATTAAAAAAAAGTTTAAAATTAAAGATGGTGGTACTATATTTGCGTTCTTTACGACCAATTTAAACCATGAAAAAATAGTGCTTATCTGTACTAAATAAATTATAAATCAACATCAATGAAAAATTTTAGTGTCATTTTATTTGTATTCTTTTCAATAAGTTCATTTGCCCAAAAAAAAGACTGTAAATATGATTTTGAAGAAAAAACAGATTCTACTTACATCAAAAAAACACAAGATATTTTAATCTATGAACGAGTTTTTGGAAACAGCAAGGAGATGATTTCATTATCACTACTCAATTCTAATGGTGTTCCCATGTTGGGTTTTCAGCAAATTCAAAAAAGCAGTGAGTTTATTAAGGCACTTTGCTTTGACAAATCCTCTAAAATAGTTTTTCAACTGGAAAATGGAAAATTTATAACTTTAATTAATTCAAACGAAGAAAATTGCAGTTCATTTAGTTATGATGAAGATTCTAAGAGTAATATAAAAGTTCTAACCAATTATTTCTTGTTTTTAAAGGAGAATTATGAAGAACTTAAAAAATCTCCAATATCAATAATGCGTATAATTTATGTGGGTGAGAAAAAAGATATTGCTTTGAAAAGTGAAATAACCTCAGAATTGCTAAAAAATACTTCTGCCCCTTCTAATTTTTTTGTTGATTACTTGCATTGTGTAGAATAAAAAATCCAAGAATTAATTTAACAAATAGCTTAAGCACTTCATTTTCATTATCTTTGAGTATCAAATAAAATTGGTTATGCGCATTTTTAGCTGTTATATTTTTCTATATCTAATAAGTATCTCTTGTATTGAAAAGACAGCTTCGCATGATGCTTTAGAAAAAGTGATGAAATTTCCCAATACTATGGAGGAGATTTCGGGTATAACTTTTACAGAAAATTTAATTTTTAGTATTCAAGATAGTGGTAATTCTACTGCAATTTTTACTTTTACAGCATTGGGAGAGTTTGTAAATGAAACTAAGGTTGAAGCCATTGAAAACATAGACTGGGAAGCAATTACATCTGATTCAAATGGCAATTTATACATTGGAGATTTTGGCAACAATGCAAATGACAGGAAAGATTTAGCTATTTATAAATTAAAGGCTTCAACCCATAATAAAGTTTCCGAAAAAATTACTTTTTATTATCCTGAGCAAACTGATTTTCCTGCTAAAAAGAGAGAGAAACTTTATGATTGTGAAGCTTTTATCTACTATCAAAATGCTTTTTATCTCTTTACCAAAAACCGAAGCAAAGGATTTGACGGCACAACATTACTCTACAAAATTCCAGCTATTAAAGGAAATCACCCTGCTCAGTTAATGGGAAAGTTTAAAACATGTTCAAATTATAATTCTTGTGTTGTTACTGATGCTGCTATTAGTCCAGATGGAAAACAATTAGTTCTTTTGGGACATGACCGCATTTGGCTGATAGATGATTTTTTAGGTGACAATTTTATTTCAGGTAATTTTTCTGTATTAGAATTGAAGCACTACAGTCAAAAAGAAGGCATTTGTTTTTTAGATAATCAAACGCTTTTAATAGCAGATGAAAAAAGCAAAAAAACAGGAGGTAATCTTTATGCCGTTAAATTAGCCTCCTTAAAAAACACCCACTAAACCTATTTGGTTGTAACTCATTCGCATATTCCATGTTACTTTATAGCGATTACTAGTAGAATTACTCATATACTTGTTGTCCTTTTTTAAATAGGTATCAACACATTCCACAATTGCTACACTCATTGCTGTACTTAAAAAAACATCTGAAGCCCAATGTGCTCCTTCCCAAATTCTAGACAAAGGTGAAATCATTCCTAAAGCATAAAATCCGCCTTTGATCCAAGGGCTTTTAAATTGTTTTGACAGCGCATAGCAAGTTGTTACTGATAAAGCTGTATGTCCAGAAGGAAATGAACTATAAGATGGAGAACCTTCAAAAGGTTTAAAATGATTGTATCCTAATCCAGTGTATGGTCTCGCTCTTCCTGCTACTGTTTTAACAACTTGTTGAAGTAATCCACTTACACTTGCAGAAGTAATTAATAAGACTCCTGTATATCTAATCTTTTCATTTTTTGTTATTAAGCCTGTTAAATAGACACTTCCTGTTAAACCATAATTTACTAACGGTTTACCAAATCTAAAACCAAATTCACTTACTGGATGTGGAATATCTTTGTCTTGTCTTCTAAAAAAACTACTTATTTCTTCATCTGATGCATACAAAATTCCTGCTCCAATTACGGTTCCTCCCAAATATGCAAAATCTTTATTGTTCCATCTTGCTGGCTGAGAAAAAGTGTAAAGAAATCCTTTTGCACTGTTACGAGCATCATATTTGAGTTTGTACCAAATTGTCTCTTTAAATGTTGAATCGCTCTGAATTTTAGAAGGAACTAAAAGTGTATCTTTCTTTAATGACAAACTATCCGTTTGTGCCAAAGTAAAATTTTGAAAAACTATAAATATGATACAAAATTGAGAAAACTTTTTCATGCTAATCAAAAATTAAAAACCAAAACCTAATCCAAAGGCTACTCTATTTCCATCTTGACTGTTGAAAAATGTAAGACGAGCCGTTATTAAATCTAAGCCATTGAGCCAAATTCCACCACCAACTGATTGATGCCACTGGTTTGAGTCTTCACCATCAAGCCATACTCTTCCATAATCAAAACCGCCCAAAACACCATACTTCATGGGAATTAAACTGTTAATTTTACCCAGATTCCATCTCAAATCTGTACTTTGAAAAAAAGATTGTTTTCCTAAAAAACGCTCATTTCTAAATCCTCTCAAATCATAATCACCACCCAGTGTAGCCCCTTGATAGAATTCATAATTGTTGTTTAAAAGCATTTTTCCTTTTACAAGGGTTCCAAGCACCAACTTATTAGATTTGTTTAATTTATGGCTAAACCCTAATTCACTTTCAAAATAGGTAAAATTTCGTTTTGAGTTTGTCAAATTGGTTTTCCAAGTTGCCTGTACAGCAAATCGCATGCCTAAGGTTGGATTAGCTTCTCGATCATAATTTCTAAAAGCATATTTAACTGAAGTTCCAGCAAATTGCTGGTATTCAAAAACTTTTGGATTAACTATTCCAGGTAAATTAATGAAACGATTGGAGGTTTCCTCAACTTCAATATTTTCAAATGAGGTTTGAAAAGTTATTTCACCACCAAAACGACCAACATATTTAAGACTTGGGACAAATCTAAACGTCTGAATACGAACTCGGTTGTAATCCATTCCTTTTTCATCATCAGTATTTTTTGTTTCATTACCATATCCAAAATAATTGATACTAAAATTGGGAGTGGTATAGCGAGCTTCTATCTCTAAATTCCATTTACCTATTAATTTTATGAAACTATTTTTATAGCCTAATTCAAAACCTTGAGTTGCAAAATAATAATTAGCACTATAGCTATGCTTTGCTGTATAAGGATTATTGATAAAACCTTGCTTTACAAAACTATAGGTTCCACCTAATTTTACCCCATCATCTGGGTTAAATCCTAGCATTGGCAATAAAAAAGTATGATTGTATTTTGGCTTTTTATAGTGGTACTCGTTCAGCTCATAATCATCATTTAAGTGAATTACAGTTCTGTTATGGGTGCTTAAGGTATTATTCTTTGACTCATAATCATAAATTTTTACTTTTTTTCCATGCTCCACCGAATAATTGTCATGATTTTGACCTCCAATTAAGCGGATAATGATGTTGTCTTTTTCATTCCCTTTAACTTCAAATTCATCGTCGTCGTCTAAACTATAAATCCAAATTTCTTTAGTTTGATTTTGGGTATATGTTCTTGAAAATTGGAATTCTTCTCCTTCTTTTTTTATGCGAAACCATGAAACTTTAGTGTTTCCATCTGAGAGACGTTCGATTAGGAATTTATCTTTTTTATCTGTTCCTGTGAGAATTATTCTGTTTTGAAGTAATTTATAATAGCTTAGAGCAAATGCTTCTAATCCTTTTCTTCTGTTTTTTAACTTAATTTTGATGTCTCTTGTTGTTTCATCGTCCTTAATTTCTGCAGGTAATTTTGAAAAGGCTTCATCAATCATTTCATCTGTCAATTCATTCATGATAGAATTGGCTTGTTTCTTCCAATCTTCTTCTGTGGCATTTTTTAGGAAAGCTACATCTAAACTGTGTGCTGAAAAGTTAAACCATTTAGCACTGGGATAATGCATTTCAAAATTGGTGATGTGTCGTGCACCAGGAATATTGAGCAACAGGCTTATTAAACTTCCATCAACTTTTGCAAAGGCTTGATCTCGATCTCTAGGTATAGGTTTATAAATGATTTTATCCTTTTGTTTAAATTCTGCCCAACGCCATTGGTCCTGGTGTCTATCCCAATCACCAATCCACATGTCAAATAAACGGGCTTTTAGGTATGATAATTCATCCACTTGATATTTTTCGTCTTTACGTATGTTAGCTAAAACATCATCTGTCCCAACGATATCCTGTGGTTTTCCATAACTTTCCAAATCAAGATGCTTATCGGTTTGTCGCTCTTCAACCAAGTATAATTTGTCACCAAATGAATCATTAAATTTCCCTAATGCTTTTTGCTTTGGAATAAAATAAAGTTGGGGATTACTATGGAAAACTCCTACTCTATCAGCTAAATTGCCTACAATAAATGGTGTAAAAGGATGGCCAGAAGTGTAAAAATCATAAATAAATTCTTCAGCATAACTGTTTTGAAAACCAACAATTGCATTTTGGTCTTTAAAGATAGATTGTAAAAAGCGTGTTGCGTTTTTCTTCAAAGCTCTCATCACATAGTCTTTTCCGTTTTTATCTTCAAGTCGCAATGATTCTGATTGATTCCCTCCACCTGAAATGGTTGGCATCAAACCACCATATAGTGTGTCAAGTTGCACTGATTTTGCTTCAATTGGCAAATTGTAATAGTCTCTGTAATGTTCACCCCAAAGGAACTTATAGAATTTACTTTTGGGCTTGAATTTGGATGAATAAATTGAAGCTTTGGTAGTTTGTGCATTATTTTCGGTGAAATCATTATCGGCTTTATCTTCATATTCACTGGGAAAATATACTCGATGAATCTCTTTTAATTCATTTCCTTCTGAACTGAAATAGGTCAATAATGCTGCATGATTTTCATAGGTATCTATTTTACAATACCCAAACCCTCCAAAGGAAAAATCTTTTGGATAAATTGCTTTTGCTGCTTCTTTTTTTGAAGCTGCTCCACTAATAACTTGCCTTATGCCATCGTTTTCAATGTATTGTAAATTGTGCTCATGCCCAGAAACTACAAGAATATTATTCCTATTTTGAATCATAGGTTTGATTGTGTTGACCAAATTTTGATAAACTTTATTTTGTAAATCCTGAGGACTTGCTCCTGTAGTTTTTCTTAAAAAATTAATGAATGAGCCTAATATTGGTAATGGAATTGTATTATTTATAGGATAGATGTGTTTTTTTGCTGAAAAAACTCCTCCATGTGGACCATGACTTATCAATGGATGATGAATGGCTAGTATTGTGAATTTATTTTGGTTTTTATTGATTTCACTTTTCAATTCGTCAAAAAATTCTAATCTTGTTTTGATGCTACAATCATCGTTTATAGTTGGGTGTTTATCCCAATCTTGAAGAAACCATTCGCTATCTACAATAATCAATCCAACATGTTCGTTTACTTTTACGGTTTCAATGGGGCAACCTTTATTAGGTAAAAATGCTTTTTTATCATTTAGAAAATTAACGATAAATTTTTCTTGTTCTCTTAAGCCTTTTAAACCGTTATACCAATCATGATTGCCTGGCATAAATATAGTTTTTCCTTTAAAATTTGTAGTTGTTTCAAGTTGTAGCATTAATTTTTGCTCAGCATCCTTTCTAGCTGGATCGTCTGAATCTGCTGGCATGCCTTTGGGATAAATATTATCGCCTAAAAATAACAACGTGCTGTTCGCGTTGGATTTGGAAATTTGATTTTTTAAAAAACTTAATGTTTTTATAGTTTCAGGGCTGGTGGTATTTCCTGCATCACCGATTAAATAAAAGGTATGTAGTATTTTAGCCGTATCAATATTTTTAGAATTAGATGAAATTAGAGCTTCCTTTCCTGTTTGCACTGAATGTGTTCCACAAGAAAAAAATAAAAATAAGAAGAATACAATTGCTCCTTTTTCATAATTTATAAGCAACATATTGAAAACCCGAAACATTTTCATAATTTAGTAAAAAAATTAGTTTTATGAATTTAATCCAGCGTGTTGAAGATTATGTAGCTACTTTATTAAAAGAAAAGCTTCCTTCAACCTTTGTTTATCATAATTTCAATCATACAGTTGGTGTTGTTCAGGCTGTTACAAAAATTGCCAACTATCAACAATTAAGTGACGAAGATACTAAAAAATTATTGATTGCAGCATGGTTTCACGATACAGGTTACATCAAAGGAACTGATAAACATGAGAGTGCCAGTGTAGGTATTGCCTCCACATTTTTAAAAGAAAATGGTTGTGAGGAAAGTTTTATCTCTGAGGTTTCAGCACTAATTATGGCTACCGTTTTCAATCATCAGCCTAAAAATGAATTAGAACAAATTATCAGGGATTCTGATTATTTTCATTTTGCCAATGATACATATTTGACATCATGTGAATTTTTACGTGAGGAATGGCAGAACACATGCGAAAAAACTTACACAGATTTAGAATGGTCTAGAGAAAATTTATTAATGCTTTCACAAAAACATCAGTTCTATACTTCATTTGCTTTGACGTTTTGGCAACCTGTTAAGGAGAAAAATATTGCTAGAGTTGAAAAACGAATAAAAAAACTGATGTATAACATAGCCGATAATTCAACTGAAAAAGGAAAAAAAATAAAGGAAGACAAACCCGAAAGAGGGATCGATACAATGTTTCGTGTTACTTTGAATAATCATACTCGTTTGAGTGAAATTGCCGATAGTAAAGCTAATATTTTATTGTCTGTAAATGCTATTATAATTTCGATTGTATTATCTACTTTGATTCCAAAATTAGATAGTCCTAACAATGTTCATTTGGTCACTCCTACTTTTGTTTTGGTTGTTTTTAGTGTAATTTCAATTGTTTTTGCTATACTTTCAACTCGTCCAAAAGTTACTTCTGGATCATTTTCTCCTAAAGAGGTGGAAGAACGAAAGGTAAATCTTTTGTTTTTTGGAAATTTCTACAAGATGCCTTACGAAGATTACGAAGAAGCGGTCAATAAAATGATGAAGGATCGTGAGTATTTGTATAATTCTATGATTAAAGATTTGTATTATTTGGGATTGGTTTTGGAACGAAAATATCGCTTGTTAAGAATTACATACAACATTTTCATGTTGGGAATTATTGTTTCGGTTTTAGCTTTTGTTATAGCTTTTAAAAATTCTGGTATTTGATATTTAACAAAACAAACACTAAAAAAACAAAGAGATTCTGGCACTTTATTTTGAGCCAAACGCTTTAAAACGAGTAAATTATTTTAATTCTTGCAACAGTTCTTGATAAGAATATTTTTTCTCTACATTTTCATTGTTTGCTACTTTTACTCTAAAAGCTTTTAAACCTGAAATGCCTTGCAAATCTTCAACTTCAAAACGTTCAATTGAAGGTTCTAAAATCTTTTTATGTTGCAGGTATTTTATGTATTTTAGGTATTCCGTTTCTTCTTGATTGTGTGAAAAAACAATGGTAATCTTCTCTTTTTCTGTAATGCGCTTATCAGTTCCTTTGATATTGGCTTTATCAATACGTTTTTTCACCACTTCATATCTAGCGTTGTAGGAGCCATCAATATCAAATCTTTTTTCATCCATTCTAAAACGAATTGAGATAGGTGTGCTGAATACGAGAATCAAAGATGTTACATCTAATGCATAGGGAAGTGTATCTTTTATGCGATGATGCTCTAACTCCATTTCACATAATGTCTGTAATTGCCATAGTCGAAGATTAGTCAGATACATTTTGTCATAAGGAATCGATGGTACTATTGATTCTCCTATGTATAAATTATGTTCTACACCATCTGTTTTAAAACGCTCATAATAATGAGGATAAATTTGTTGTGCTTCTTGTTGTTTGGCATCCAACACAGCAGCCATTTTTTTATTAATAACTGATAGTGTGTGATCAAAATCTTTTCTGGCTTGATAAAACATACCTGTTTTTGGATCTAAGCTAGCAAAATAAGCCTCTATTTTTGCTGCAAACTTCTTTTCATTTTGAATAGATGTCAAAATTGGATGAATCTCCAATTCTATAAAATGTTGAACCTGCTGTTCCGTATCAGTCTTTAGTGGAGTTTCAAGTTCGCTCAACAATTCTTGCAATTCAAATTTACGTTGTTCAACAATTAAAAGGCTTGAATGTGATTTTAGTGTATCAAATATATCTATAATAGTCTTTAACTGGTTTTTCAAATCTGTTTTAACGGTTTGATTTCTGTGCTCAGATGACCCTTTTATATCTATTTGTCCATAAAGAGGATAAACATTTTTAAATAAAATTTCTTTTAGTGTGTAATCTTTTGAAGAGGCTACATTATTGAAATAGTTTCTAGCTTCTCGTTTAAATTTCCAGTAAACACTTGGATGAATGGTGGTATATTCTTTTTGAATGATAGCTTCTACTTGATTTTGCATATCGGCAAAAGTACGCACGATAGCATCTTCTAAAAAAGGCATGATTAGATCTAACTTTGTTGCATTAACCGAATTTAAAGCTCTTATTTTGCTTGAGGCTAATTCTACAATTCCCAAGAGTTTACCATCTTTAGTTACGGGTGCCAACAAGCAACTTTGTATGTCTTGACTTAGAAGATGTGTAGCAAACGTTTTATTCTGTTCAACTTTAGCAAACTCATTTACATCAGGAATGATAAAGACATTTTTATTTTCAATGAGGTATTCATAGGAACAACCGCAAAGTGCATTTTTACAATCTGCTTTTATATTATCCAATAAAATAAAACTCAGGGCTTTTTCATTATTAAAAACTGGTCTTTCAAAAATATCTTCTTCTTCATTGTACATGGTGAAGCCCATTTTTAAATCGGGAATTTTAAAAACAGATCTGAAGATGGAGTAAGAATCTTCTTTTTTTTCTGATTTTTGCAAGTCGGGATTTAACAGGTACGTTTTTAAATTTGAAACTGCATTTTCAACGGTTACATCTACTAGTGATACAATAACAAAACCTTTTAAAATCCATGATTCAGTAGGAAATTTTTCTTTCCAAAGATCAAAATTATCATAATTATCAATTAGTTCATCTATTTCATTTTGGGATAGATGTTTAACTTCTTGGGAAGGTGTTATTTCAACAAAATCAGCATTATATAAAATTCTGTAATGCCTTACAATGCCGTTTGCGTCTGGAATATCATAAAAAAGAGGCTTTCCAAAATCTAATTTTTGGTCATAATGTGCATTGAGAATCAAAATACAATTCATTATATAGAATTGTTGGTCTGTAAAATCTCTGATGCTCATGTCGAATGTTTGACCTGCCTCATTTAAAATTTTTTTAAACCTTTCTGTATAATTAAATGTGATGTTTTGGAAGGGTACGGTGACTGCTTTAATTTCATTGTGAGTCAAAGCCGTTGGAAATAAATCGGCTAACAGATAGTTTATAATTCCTTCATGTTTCTTAATCAGGCTAAGGTCACTTATTCCTTCGCGAAGTTCTGGTATTGTGGCTACTTCTTTTAGTAACGCTTTTGCATAATTTGAACGGTAATCAACAGAAGACAAGGCAATATCTTCCAAAATATTGATTACTTTGTGAAAGGAAATAAAAGTTTGAAAAGGGCTTTCTATAAAGTAGTTGTTTTCCATAAGCTATAAACTAATACAAATGTACACAATTATCATAAAATGAAATATTTTTAAGCCCGTTTTAATATGTTTCTCACTCTAGTTCATTTCTATAAAAGCGTTACTTAATTTACTTTGAAAAGGTACCAATTATTTTGTTTTCTTTTGGACTTTATTCCTTTTTTTAACTAATTTTTAATGTTTGAATCTGTTGTGCCATGAATTCAAATTCATAGGTTAACACAAGTGGACTTCCTGGAAAATTTCCTGAAATCTCAGCTTTTAGAATTTGCTCAGTTTCTAAATATTCGAGTGGTTTCATTGAAATTTGATATTCCTTGTTAGCTTTGTCAATCCAGTTTTGAATTTCAATTTTTCCATCATGTATTTTGCTTTCGTCAAAAACTTTTGCTGTTTCTGTAAAACAATTGGCATAAGCGATACTGTCAAAATTTTCTTGTGCCTTCAATAAAGCTACGATTACGTTTGGTAAGTGTTTCATAGTGTTGATTTTATATTATTAAATTGTGGGAATTGTTCCGCCATCAATTACAAACTCAGTTCCTGTTATGTAATTGGCTCTTGGGGAAACCAAGAAACCGACAAGTTCTGCCACTTCTTCTGGTTGAGCTGGACGTCCCATTGGAATTCCTCCTAATGCTTTCATAACACTTTTTGTTGCTTCCTCAATAGTACTTTTGGAATTTTCTGCAATTCGTTTCATCATATTTTTTGAGGCTGTTGTATTAATCCAGCCTGGTGAGACTGTAACTACTCTGATGCCTTTAGGGGCCAATTCATTGGATAAACTTTTACTATAATTAATCAATCCTGCTTTGGCAGCAGCATAAGGTAGAGTTGAATCATACAAAGGTAACTTCCCTTGAATTGAGGCAATATGGACGATAACACCGCTTCCACGTTCTATCATATGAGGCAAAAAAGCTCTATCCAGTCGAACGGGTGCTAGCAAATTATTTTGAAGAGTTTGCAACCAATCTTCATCTGTTAAGACGGCAAATCCACCACCTTGGGTTTCAGAACCACCCATGTTATTAACTAAAATATCCAGCTTTCTGAATTTGGTTAATACTTCTTCCACAACTTTTTTTGTTCCTGATGAAGTGGTTAAATCTGCAGCAATAAAGTGCAGTTTTTCATGTTTGATTTTGGGTGCATTTCGTGCTGTGATGATTACAGTTGCACCAGCATTTATAAGTCGCTCTGCAATAGCTTTTCCTGTACCTTTTGTTCCGCCTGTTACCAGAGCTACTTTGTTGTCTAATTCCATGTTAAAGTTAGGTTTATATATCATTATTTATTTTTGTACAAATTTCTGTTGTATAAGTATATCAGTCAATTACGGAAATACGAATCTCATAGGGATAAATTTTTCTCCTATTGTTCTTTTTAGAACATTGATGTAATTTTGTACTATGTATGAAAGAAAAATTTTGCCAAACTTGAATTGTGGTTTGGATTTAATTGGAGAGGTGTTGTATGGCAAATGGAAGATTCGTTTGCTGTGGTTTATTAATGAAGGTCATCAACGTCCAAGTGAGTTGCAACGTAAAATTCCAGATGCTTCTCGTAGAGTTTTAAACATTCAATTGAAAGAGTTGGAAGAACATGGATTAGTCTCAAAGATCATATATCCTGTGGTTCCTCCAAAGGTAGAATACTCATTAACTGATTTTGGAAAAACCTTGCTTCCAGTAATTTCTGCTTTAGGAAATTGGGGTGATACACATGAAGAACTACTGCGTAAATTAATTATGAAACGTTTAGAATCAAATGAATAATAGCTAAATTGAAATAAGCATTCAATTGCTTTTTACTTTAATTTAGGGAATGAAAGCATACGAGGCTTGGTGTTTTTATTAGCTTAAAAATTTCTTTTTAACATCGCTGGTAGGTAGGGCACAATTTTGTTTTTTGCCGAATAGTTTGTACCTGTATTTTGAAAAAACATCATATAAAAAATCTCTTATTCCAACGGGAATTATCTTCATGGATACAAACATCTTGGGAAATCCAACTAAATCTTTTGCAATTTCAATTAATGCTGTTGTTTTTGTGAATGTTTTTCCTTCCTTGACTAATACAATTGTACTTAATGAGGTTCCTGTATAATTACTTTCTAGTAATAGCTTTTTTCCTATTTCACTTTGTTGAGAAGCAAAATTGAATTTATCGTTTTTATCATGTTTTATAATAAACAAGGCTGATGAATTACAAAAATTACAATCTCCATCAATTAAGACTATTGATTTATCTGTATTTTTCATTGGTTCTACCATTTTATCGTTATATAAAATTCTACTATTCTAAAAATAATGAACAATATACCTGAAATTAAAAGTATCGATAATTTACTTTTCCAAGACTCTTTTTGGAGTTCGGAACTGATAAGAATTTTCCAGATTTGCTTTATTTTAACTCTTTGAATGTAAAAAATACAAAAAATTAGAGTTTGATATAGTATAGCTGCTCTCAAAGCACCAACATTGACACCGTAAAATATGTCTTGCAGAATAATATTTATCAATATGGTAGAAACAAAAAGGCAGCCTATTAATCTGGTACGCTGAAAGAACATTAAAATTCCTCCTACGATTTCTAAAGCTCCTAAAGTTAAAACAAATGGTCTTGAGTAACCATAGAAAGCCCACATGAGCTGCATACCTGTCATTTCAGATACTTTGAGGTTTAGAGCTGCAGCTCCATTAAATTGAACCCATTTTCCAACTCCATAGGCAAGCATGGCTAGAACTACTACATAAGCGAATGCATTTTCAAGAATCTCAATTTTGTGCTTTTTTATAAAATTCATTTTTACATTTATTTGATTGAAACTAATTCTTATTTATAAGTTTTATTTGGCTAGAGGTCACAAATTTTAGGTTATTTAAAATCAAGATTGGAAAAATTCCATTTAGCTACAAAAGCGGCTTTGTTTTTGTAAACAAAGTTAGATGTTGTATCGATACAATTTCTACTATTTGTAATGGCTAAATAGGGTGTATATTCTTCAAATATTTTGCCTTTTAGATTTTTGACGGTAACTGGTTTATGGTCAGCTCCCAAAACTGCTTTGAGCTCTACTTTTATGTTGTTTGTACTATACTTGATTTTTTGATTTTTATTTTCAAATTGCATGGGGACTATTCCTCCAAAAGAAATTTCTTTAAAGCTTCCTGGATTAATTGTCTTTATTAATTCATGTAACGCTCTCAACTGACTTTTGGTTACTGGCTTCATGACAAAAAACTCTCCAGCTTCTCCACTTCCTCCAGAGAGAATAACTTTAAGGCCTGATAAATTTATATTTTTATATTCGGATTTTTGAATCTCTATATAAGAATTAAGTCTGCAAAAAGAATTAGTCATGGGAAGTCCATATGGACAAGGGCATGGTGCATTGCAGCTACAAGCTTCATGATAAGTAGCTTTAATAAACCATTCTTTGTCTTGTGTATTACAACCTAAACAAACCATTAAAAGCATGAAAATAGAAAATAAAGCTAAATAGTGGTTTGTGTTTGTTTTGCGACTTTGCATCATTTTTATTTTATAGATTTGGAATTATAAAACATTTATTTTCTGCATTTTGATTGGTGAGAAAATATTATTGAATCTATAAAGTTTTTATATTTATCCATGCCTTTTTTAAATTATTCTTTGAGTCTTTTCAATTTGTTTCTTGCATCTTCATTATCAGGAGAAAGTTCTAAAATTTTCTCATAGCACATCTTTGCCTTGTCTTTATTGCCTACAACAATGAATGCATCTGCAAGGCTATCCCAAACATTTAGTGAGTTAGGATAGTTCTTGGTATTTAATTCAAATATGGTTATGGCAACATCTGGTATCTGTCTTTCATATAGAGCAACATAGCCAATGGCATTCACAAAGCGTTCATCTGGTTTAAATTTTATAAAAAGTTCTTTCTCCGTCATTTTTTCATAGTCAGTTAAAACTTTTGCATTTTGTGTAACTTCATTAATATCTATTTCATAAGGTTTGAAGAGATAACGAAGACCGTAATAGGTTGCAGGAATTGTTACTGTCAAATGTTTTTCGTCTTCAAAGTATTTTAAATCGGCCTTTAAATTGGGAGATTTGCTTTTTTTTAAAAGTTTATAAAATTGCATTCCCCATTTATAATGTCTTTTATCATCTTTTAAATTATTTGCCAAAGCAATAAATATTCTTGCCTTCAAATCTGTTCTGCTTTCTAATAGTTCTTTTGCTCTTTTGCCTATGTAATTATCATCCCAAAACCAAGATGGGTCAATTAATAAATAGTAGTTGAACATTTTGGGATTCTCTAGGAAGCAATGCAAAGCAAAAAGACCTCCTAAAGAATGTCCAATAATCATATTTTGAGCAGCTGTTCTGTAGGTTGAATTAATTTTTGGCATTAATTCTTGTTCAACAAAATTCATGAAGTCATTTGCTTTTCCACTATTCTGCCATGATTTAACTTCCATTTTATCTAAATAATTTAAAGAATTAGTTGGAGTAAAGTCTCTTGTTCTGTTTGTGTTCTCAATTGAAACAATTATCAGTTCGGGAATTTGTAATTTTAAATCGAATGAGGAATGCATGGACTGTGCAATACCTGAAACTTCTAAAAATTTATTTCTTTCACCATCCAAAACATAAGCAACTATATATTTTTTATCAAGACTATTATTGTATGAAGATGGAAGATAAACAGAATAGGTTCTATTTTCCTTGAGAATTTTAGAATGTATCGTGTCCTTTTTTCCTACTATAATTGTATTTTCATTTTGTTGTGAAAATGCACAATTAAAAGTTAATATAAAAAATAGAAGTCTTAGAGTCATCGTGAATGTATTGCACATGATTTATAATTGTGATTGATTAATAAATGATTTTATGGTTATACTATATCTATATGTTATTTGCTATTAGTACTAAATTTTGTCTCCTATTTTTGTTGATAATCCTTCAACTATTTTAATTTTTTTATTATTCTTTTCATCTTCAAAAAACTCTATTATCATATTTTCTCCAGCCACAAAAAAGGTATGATCTGTTTCTGCACTGAGTTTAAATGCCTCTTCGTCGTTGATTTTTAAAACCAATGAACCTTCTTTTAATTCTGTTGATACGGAATAAGTAGCTGATACTTCATAATTTCCTATATATTTTTTTAAAACATTTAGACTAGGGAATATTTCTTTTTTAGGCTTTGGTAAGTTATAAGGTTTATCAGTCATTAGTTTATAAATGGAATTACCCACTTTTTCTAGAGATGTTGAGGTAATGGTATTAAGTGCTATAATGCAGATTTTCTTTTCTACATTCATTAGAAAATAACTGGTAAATCCTTCTAAGTTTCCACCATGATTTATAACTATATCCTGCCCTATTTCATCAATGAACCAACCGTATCCATATTGTTTTTGTTGTATTGATGTAGCTAATTCAAAACTTTGTTTGGAGATTATTTCATTTTTGATTAATCCTTTGTAAAATTTTTTCAAATCGTTCATTGTGCTATATAATCCTCCAGACGAATATAAATAGGTTCCGTTACTAAGTTTAGCTTCTTTTTTTCTATTTTTCGACAAGTAAGAATACCCTATAGTTTTTTTCTTTTTCAGGTTATCGTAATTATATCCTGAGTTTTTCATTTTTAACGGTCCAAAAATGTACTTTTTGACTGCCTCTCCATAACTTTGCAATGTTATTTTTTCAATTATCACTCCCAAAAGGTCATATCCTGAGTTGGAATAGCTAAAATCAGCACCAGGATTAAAATCTAATGGCTCATTCTTGAAATAAGTTAATTTCTCAATTGGCGTTATGTTATTTGTGTCTACACTTGCTTGAAAATATTTTGGATTTCTGTAAGACTCATATATTCCAGAACTATGAGAAAGTAAATGCTTGATGAATATTTTATTGCCATTGGGATAATCTGGAATATACTTTGAAAGTTGGTCATTCAAAGAAAGCTTTTGTTCTTCCTGTAATTTTAAAATTATTAAAGCCGTAAAACTTTTACTGAGAGAACCAATGGGTAAAATGGTCTTCATGTTAAGTTTATAGGATGATGGATTATTGATTTGATGAGTTGCCTTGTAGAATGTTTTTCCTTCTCTAATTACCATCAAATTTCCATTAAATAGATTTAAATTGGTATAACTATTTAAGAGGATGTCAATTTCATCAATTTTATTTTGAGCAGTTGTGCTTAGGCATATGAATAACCATAAAAAGATATAAAAGAGTTTTTTCATTTTTTCTGTTAGTTAGTAATTTAACTAATTATTGTGCTTTATAGATGGTTATCAAATGTCTATTTGAGTTGTATTGATTTATCAAACTAAAACATCAATAGATAAAAGACTTAATGAATAAGAGGTAACGTTAACTCATTAAATATTTCTCTTGTGCAATGACAATTTTCTGCATTAGCTCTATTTTTTCGTTATCTAAATTAGCCACTTTGAGTATCCATTCATCTACTACAGATAGAAGTTCAGTTAATGAAGGTGCACATCTTTTTGCCAACTCACTTTTTGGTGGAAATGAATTATTTTCAATTAAGGTGATTAATTTTTCAGGTGATTTCTTTTCAATAATTAGATCGATAATTTTTAAGTCCATTAATTCTTTCGCACTCCACTTTAAACCTGAATTAATCATTTCAGAGGCCTTTTCAAAACCCATCTTTCTGGTTAAAAAACTATAAGCACCCATTCCAGGAAAAGTTCCAAATAAGGATTCAGGAAAACTATACTTTGCCTGTTCTTCAGATACTATATAATCTGATGCTAGGGCACATTCAAATCCACCTCCAAAGGCATTTCCTTGTACATGAGAAATAACTACTGCGTTAGAATAAAAGCCATTGCTTATCGCATAAATTGCTTTTACACATTTGTAAGCATATTCTCTCAGCAAATCAATCATTTGGTGTTTAATACAAGTAATAAAAAATGCCAAATCTCCACCCATATTCCAAACCTTTTTATGGCTGGATTTTATAACAACCGTATTAAGACCGTTATCATGTATTAGGTTTGAAATGGTATCCAATGCCTCAAAGTAATTGCATATGGTATGGTATGAAAAATGTAGTTCGTCTTTATTACCAAACTCTAACCAAAGAATTTTATTTACTTTTTCAATTTTTATCGTAATGCTATCGTTAATTTTCATTCTCAACTATTTTTTCACTTTTATTGTATTTAGACTGTTTGACAGCTAAAAATCCAATTCCCAAGGCCGCTCCCATAATAGCTAAGTATCCTTGATCGGTCAAATCAAATAATCCAAAAAAAGCAATGATTATACTTCCTGCTACACAAATTATATTGAAATAAATTATGGCATTTATCAGTTGCTTGTTTGTGATATATTTTGAAGAAACATAAAATACAAAGAAGCTAAATGCTAATAAAATAATACCAAAACTTGTAAAAACGACTCTGTTTTTAATGTTGAAAAATACCGTAAGTCTTTCAACGAAAAATAGCATTATAATAGCCCCAAATGCATATAGAAAAGTATTAATTAATAAATATTTTTTAAGTTTGCTCACGGTTTCACTTTTTGTTTTATTTGTTGTTGCCAATTTTATTATGATTTGTGTTATAAAAAATTAAGTTTTTTAATTGATTTACTAAGTTATTGATTTAATTTATCAATTGGACTAATTTTGAATTCCTTTTAACCATTCATAATATTTCTTCAAAAAAGTATTTTTATCTTCAATCATTGGCCAATGCCCGATTTGATTATCCATCCAAATTAAATTGCCTTTTGGTATTCTTTTTTCAAATGTTGTACCCATTTTAATTCCTGAGTTTGGATCAGCAGGGCCACAGATGTATGCTAAAGGAATTGAAGTTTCTTTCATTGCTGAAATCCATCGGTCTTGGTATTTAATTTTTTCAAAAACTAATTTTCCAAGAAGATAAGAAATATTTTTACCTTTTTTATAATTAAGAATGTCCCATAACTCATTTAAAAATTCTTCACTGGGTTGCGAAAATTTTCCATACAGATTTCGAATGCTACAGTGAACCATTTTTTTGGGAATATTTCTACTTAAAAAACCACCTATAAAGGAAGGAGTTTGTGAAAGTAGTCGCTGTATTAATCTAGGTTGATATACATCTGCAAATAAATTTCCGTTGACAAAACAAACACTTTTTACACTAAAGTTTACGTTACCTTCTTGTTCATTTGCAATCAACTCTTGTGCTATGCTAACACCTAAATCGTGAGCAATAATATGTGCTTCTGCTATTTTGAGATTTAGAGCCAATTTATTGAGAATGTCTGTATATTCTTCAAAAGAATAAGTATGCGTTTCTGGCTTATCGGAAAAACCAAATCCCAACAAGTCAAAAATGGTTACTCTAAAGTTTTTAGATAATAAAGCAATTACATCTTTCCATTCATAGGAACTATAAGGATACCCATGTGCTATAATTATATCTTCACCACTGCCAAACTGGTTGTAAAAAATTTTATATGACTTATGGTTAAAAAAAATACCATTCTCCAACCATTCCATTGCATTTCTATTCATCTTAAAAAGCGATTAATTACTACTATTAGTTCTAGTTATTTTAGTCTAATGATGCACATTTTAAATTCCAAGTTTGTGCTTGTATAGCAGTAAAACAAACAAAATTATCAGGGAAAATAACGTTCCTAATGGCAAATACCACAAGGTAAACACAGACATTATAATTCCCATAAGATAAGACCAGCTTTGATTTGTCCAAAAACCATATACCCAAATTAACCATAACAAGCCATAAATAATGAATAATGGAGCAAGTTTAAAAACATCAATTCTAAATTTAGAGAATATAATCGTCCAAATGCCTGGTTCTTTTGGCCCAATGTACTTTCCTTTAAACTTTACATAGCAGCCATCAATAAGCATATATACTCCATTCACTAGTCCTAATATTATCAACATTGTTTTCATGACTTTCTCTCCTATTTAACTCCAAACAATTTTAAATAAATCTAAAAACATAATTGAGTATAATGGTATAGCCTTTTCCTGTGATTTATTCAGACACTTTTGTTTTTAATTTATATCTATAATTTCCTTTGAAATTATCTTCTTCTTTGAGTACTATTCGTTCAGATTTTGAAATCCAAAATCTTTGATAGCCCATATTTCTTGGTAATTCATAATTAAGTATCCAACAATCATTTCCTTCAATTTTTTCTGAACCTAGAACAGTATATATTTCATATTTTGGAGGTGAATATCCTGGATCATACACATTAATTTTAAAAATTGCTTCTTTTTTAAAAGGCAATAATGAAAAAAGATGTAAATCTGAATGCCAATTGATAAAGTCAGCATTCAAAAAAGAGTCTTTCAGTCCATCTTCTGCTCGTTTATTGAATCCTTTATCATCTCCTTCTACCGTGTAGCTTTTTTTAATGTAATCAACCTCGGTGACTTGATTGTTTTTTTTCCACCAAGTCTTATGATAAATTGTTGCTAAATTAGCTTCATCTAACATGGTTTCGGAAGTATGCAAAAGTGTATCTTTTTCAGACCACTGCTGAGTAATCTTATATACTTTCTTATCTTTATACGCTGTCTTTGAAACTTCCATCTCAACAAAAGTGACATTTAGTGCTGGACCGTTTTTGTCTCTTTTTATGTAAACTATGTAATTTGATTTACCCAAAGGCAACTCTTTTGATAACAAATGGTTGCTGTTGATCTTTATGGTGTCTTTCAATTTTAAATTTGCAAAACTGATTGATGTTGAGAAAATTAAACTTAAAATAATGGTTAACTTTTTTTTCATTCTTTGATTTGATTTAGTTGATTGAAACGCCTTAAATAATTGCTTTTTAATATTACATTCAAGTTTTTTGATGATTAAATTGAATGCTTATGAATTACTTACTCTGCTTGATTCTGTATCTCTTTTTCTTAAATAATTTCTCCAACTTTTGGTGTTCTTGACGAATGCTTAAATCTAAAGGAGTAACACCAGTATTATTTTTCGCATACGGACTTGCTCCATGTTTCAATAACAGTTTGGCCACTTCATAGTTTCCTGTCCATCCTGCCCAATGCAAAGGACATTCTTGAATAGCATCTCTTGCATCTATGTTTGCTTCGTTGGCTAACAAAAGTTTGACAATTTTTACATTGTTGTACTCAACGCCATAATGAAGTGGTGTTATTTTTTCATTATTTGGTATGTTGACATCAGCACCTAATTCGGTAAAATAATAAACCAAGTGATAATAACTCAGTTTTGCAGCTCTATTGAGAGGTGTAAATCCTTCATCATCCTGAACATTAATACTAGCTCCATCATCAATCGCTTTTTTAATTCCTTGTACATCACCATGTAAAGCAGCAGCTACAAGTGCTTTATCGGCTTCAGTCTTAGGTTTGTTCTGAGCGTTAACACAAGCCATTCCCGTGAAAAAAAAAACAAGTCCAAGAATTGATAAAAAGTAAAAATTTGATTGTCTATTTTTAGTTTTCATTTAATCTTTCAATGTTAAATAAATTCAATATTTAGTTTAATTTAACCTCTACTATTTCACCGTCTTTTGTTATTTCAACAAACTTTTCATTTCTATGGTAATTTGTTTTGTTGTATCTTTCTTTTTGATAAAACTGGGTTCCATAAGAGTTTGAGCCTACAACTACATCTCTAGTGTAGGCTTGTGTAACTGACATGAAAGCTTGAATAAAATATTTACCTGGCTTCATTTCTTTGAATTCAAAGCGTCCATAGCCATCTGTTGTAGCTTCAATTCGCATGGAAAACGCTTCATCAGACATGTAAACATTTGTTTTTTTATTTTCCCTTTTTTCTCTAAGGTTGTACCAAGCCATAAAATAATCATTCACAGGGAATAAGTCAACTTTCACATTGGCTCCGTAAGCTTTCGCATTGGTAATTGAAAGCTTATTAGTTGATTTGTAGAGTACTCCTCTGATGGTAGATGTACCTATTGCCAATTGACTTTTAGCTAATTCTTTATTAAATGGAACTTCAGGGTATAAAATAGTTTTCTGATTTTTTTGAGCTATTCTATCTGCATTTTTTACTGGATTACATGATAGAGTTAACAGCAAAACGAAAATATAAATTATGGTTTTTCTCATTGTTGTGATTTGTTGTAATTAATTGTTCAATAAAAGTTGTTTTAAGAATATATTTTGTTTTCTCATTATATCATAGTGTTTTCTTTTCCACAGTTTCATCTTATTTAATTCATTGTTTATAGCCCTTTTTTTGGGCTTTAAATCTCATTTGCATAGAGCTAAAAATTCTCATCAGACCATTTATTTTTTTATGAACTTCATGGTATAACTTGAACCATCGTTAGTATTAATCTTCACTAGGTACATTCCTTGTGCGTAATTAGCAACTTCAATTTCATTACTAACGTTACTTATTGAATTTATTTGTTTTCCTAAAGCATCATAAATTGTAATATTTTTGATATTCTCATTTGAATTTAGATATATAACCTCATCTACTGGATTGGGAAATAATACAAATGGATTATTATCCAAAGATGGATTATCTGTACTTAAAACATCTATTACTTTGTAAATACCGTGTTGGTTTACATTAGCAGTGCTTTTAGTTAAAATATAGGGATTGTTATTGCTGTCAAAAACAATAAATTCTGCATAATATGGAGCAACCATTTCATTGGGTCTAGATAAGCTATACCATGATGCACTTCCGTTAGTAGATTTGTATAAATTTTCGCCAAACATGTAATAGTTATTGTTATTGTCTATGGCAAAAGTACCTTCAAATGTAGGTGCATTATTTGGTGGAGTTAAAGGAGATAAGCTATTTGTTATGTAATCATATTTTTGAATTAACCCATCTAATGTAACATATAGAAATTGATTTTTTGAGAAAATAGGAATATCAAAAAAACTACCGTTAGGTACGTTGATGATATTATTATCCCAAGTTGCTCCATTGTTTGTTGAATAGTATATTTTGAAAAACCCAGAAGAAATATCTAAATTATCCAACTTAACATAGCTAACACCATTACTATCTTGTGCAATATAGCCTATTGGATCCGGAAAGGTTTGTGCTAAATTCCAAGTATTACCATCGTCTGACGATAAGTATAGGTTATTGGGTTCGTTATTTTTAACTACAAACAGCGTATTGTTTTCACCTACATAAAACTTATTTATAAAGTTATTTAGGTTATTGGGTGTAATATCTGAATAAGTTAATCCATTATCATTTGACTTCTTTAATGATAATAACGTATTGGCATAAACATTGCCATTGGGTTTAGTAAACAAAATACTAACTCCAGTATTGGTACCCCCAAGATATTGAGTAGACCAGTTTGAATTTTCATCTGTTAAAGAGGAAATGTTGTTGTTAGAGTAAGTTGCTGAGAAAAGTTTATTGTTGCTCCCAAAACCGATGTAGTTTGAGTTACCTGTAAAACCGTTATTATAATTTATCCATCCATCATCAGTTCCATTTAATTTTTGGGCATTATTCTCGTAAGAAAAATTGTATGTATATCCTTGATTATCACTTATAATTTCTACATTATGCTGATTTGAATTGTTAAATGTAGCATTACTCCATGGCCCAATCGGAGCTGTATTGAGTTCAAATCTATACATATTTGTTTCACTACCTAACCACAAATAGTTTGAACTTATGTCATAAAATAAAGAAGTATATCGTTCAGTATTATTTGGTAAACTCATTGGTGTCCAATTGATATAGTCACTAGAATAAACTAAAAAATTTTCATCTTGAGCCATATTATAGCCTAAAGCAAAAACTCTTCCAGAAAAATCTTCAGTAAATTTATAGATTTGATGCTGATTTAAATTAGCATCTTGGAAGGTTTGACCATTATCTGTTGAAATAATAATACCATGGTTCCATGTCCCAATTAAAAGAGTATTATTTGATGCTAATAATAACTCCGCTACTTCTTTATCAGGATTGTAAATTGGGTCATATATAATAAATTGAACATTTTGTCCATTATTAGTGTGTCTTCCAATTCTCAAAACAATATCACCTAAAACAATTTGACTATAAAATGTACCATTTGAAGATACATTTGACAATTCATAAACACTCTCATGAAAACCTGTATTTGGGTCTGTATATGACCAACTACTTTGCCATGTTGCTCCCATATTTGATGTTGTTTTGATACCGCCACCTAATTGCTCTGCAACAATTAATGTATTAGTATTCTTGTTGATTGTCATTGATTGAGAATTAAAAGGACCAAAACCTGATGGATCCTCCATGAGTGTCCAGTCACCAGTTACAGTTTTAAAAAATATTCTTTTATCAGAAGATAATAAATACAAATTTCCATTGTTGCTAGACACCACATCAAAAGGAGTAACATTTACAGGAAACTCTTTGTAGAAGGACCAGTTTTGAGCAAAAACATTAAAACTGAGTAATAAAAATAAAACGAAGGGTTGTAATTTTTTTTTCATAGCTTTTTTTTTTATAAATTTAAGATGTTTATTTTTTTTTAACTTACCTAAAATTAGGTATTTACATCTACCTGATTTCAGGTAATTCCTCAAATAAGTGATTGAAAAATGAGACGGTTAAAAATTAAAATGATAAGAGCCAATACCAATACACTTAAAATCATCAGGGAATTACTAAAAACTAATTAGTTAATAAATGAGTTTGTTAACTCTAAAATCAGTAAAAAATACCAGTAACTAGTAAATGAAAATTTGTAATGATCATCATTAAATCGAGCGGTAAAAAAAACAGCTAAAAACAATATGATAAACTAAAAAATTATCCATTGAATTTAGCTGTAAGAGTTGCAAAAAGTCAAATTTCCTATAAGCTTAGTTTACCACTAATTAACCAAAACATGAGCTTAACAATTTGACAACAACTCAACTTAACTATTTTTTAAAAGTTGTGAATAAACCCTAAAGAAATTGCACTTGTATTGATTTGTTTAAATTCAACGTTATTCTCCTTTAAAGTAGTTAAATCGTTTTGTGATTCTAACAGAACTCTAAAAGATGTTTGATTTGCTATCTTAAATTCGGCTCCAACTTGAACATTATATCCAACATTAAAATCAATATTTTTATCATCGATTAAGCCTTCAATTTCACTTTTATACAGATAATTTCCATACAATCCTATACCAATTTGTATTGAATTATTGCTATTTAGGTTTATGCTTCTCATAAGATTGACAGGTATGAACACATTATTGTTTTTAACTGCTCCTATGTTTGGTTGTGCATTGGTATTTGCTTTGTATTCAGAAAGTCCAAACCCATACTCCAAATGATACTTTTCGGATAATTTTGAAGCGACTAAAAATTCAAAGGCTGAATAAAATCCGTTAAACGAACCATAGTCATCCATTTTTAGTTCTCCAAATCCTATTTTAGGTTTGATGATGATTGAAAACTTATTTGACTTCTTCTCTTCTTTTTCCTCTTGAGCAAAGGTGTAGGTGGCAAATAAAATTGTTAGTGCTAAAAAAACTGTTTTTTTCATGATTTATGATTTATAATTTATAATTAGTTGTGCAAAACTGTGATTTAAATTTTTAAAGAAATTGTATAAAAAAGACATTTTGGATTAACCTTGCAGTATTTTTGGTTACTACAATTCTCAAAACTTTTTTAATTTAATTCTCCTCGGAGGAAAGGGACAATTTTATTTTTATCTGATAAAGCTAATGTTTGGTAAAAATTATTGATTTTCTGAACTATATAACTCATTCTTACAACACGTAAAATAGGTTCTCCATTTAATGTTGTTGCTCTTACCATCACCCCTAAAAGTTGTCCATCTGCATTAAAAACACCACCACCACTCATGCCAGCAACTGCTTTTATGTTAGCCAAAAACTCCACTTGTGGTTTGTAAGGAATACTTCCTTCGATATCATTAATTTGATTTAATAAAACTATTATGTTTTCTGCCTCAGTGTTGGAATAAATTTTTCCTTTGGATACGGCACCATTAGGATATGTTGTTTTATCTTGTGGATAACCAATAGCAATTACTTCTTCGCCTACATTGGGTTCTGCCCATGTTTGGTCCGCTAAAAGTCTATCTTGTGGATCAAATAGTTGTAAAGGTGTTGAGGTTTGAACCAAACTTGGATAGGTTGCTAGCCCGTTATCTTCGATTTTCTGATTGTCTATTATGCCTAAATAAAAATCATTCTCTGGTAATATGGATGCATTGGTTGCATTAGCGGGTATGCTTGGATGATACAATCCGAAATTTGCAACAAGTTGATTGGTAAGAATTGGACTTCCATTAATTGGTGGCAATTTTGAACTAAGAAATACACCATTATTTACTGATAAGATATCAATATACGCTTCACTCAGAGAAGCCCAAGTAGAAATCCCATACACATGATTTGCAGAAACAAATAGTCCTAAATTATAATCATTTTTTTTACTCCAGATGACTTTACTTCCGGGTCCATTTGTACCAACACTCCCTCTAATAGTATTAACTAAACTTGCAAAACCTGTATTAGAATTTGTTATTGCATCTTCTATTTTAATCAAACTTGTTTTATCAGCTTTAGAAGGTGTATTTTCATCTTGTTTGGTGCATGCCAAAACGCAACATACTAGTGTTGCTAAAATGAACTTATTTATAAAATATTTCATACTTTTTATTTTTATTTGATTAAAACTGTGCATTAAACTAACTCTTCCATCATTAAACTCTTAATTTTAGCTTTACTCAATTTTATGCATTCAGTATATCTTGACATATTATCTTATTTAAGACTTTAAAAAAATCTTATAATGCTGATTCTTTAATTTATTAAATCATCATTTGAACCAATAGATTTCATTCCCTAAATCATGAATTTGCTTAAAAAAGAATGAAGGTTTATTTCCTGTCAACTTTCTAAAATTCTTAATAAAATCAGATTGATCATAGTATTCGTTATTTAAAGCTAATTCTGTCAAATTTTTATTTTCTTTTTCCTTAACATAATTGGAAAGAGCCTTACGGAATTGAAAAACTTTTGAATAATGTTTAGGTGTGCAATTCAGGTGATTTTTGAATTTCCTACATAGTGTTTTCTCTTCAATATTTAGGGCATCTGCTAATTGACTGATTTTTAATTTCCCATTAGAATTTTCAATAATATCAATAGCTTTTTCTAAAACAGGTTCATCAAAATGATCATTAATTTGATTAAGAAAAAAAAGCTCTAGTATCTCTACCCTCTTTTCTACAGTATCAGTTGCATAAATAGCATTTATATAATCACTCATTCTTTTTCCTATTGAAGGGAAATCATATGTATTTTTAAGCATCTTCCCTAGATAAATTTCATCAATAAAATAATTCATCCCTAGCGGTTTAAAAACAATCCCTATCTTATCAAATGGTGGATTCATCTCAGAGATAACATAATTTTGCTGAATTCCACCATAGAGAAAAACACAATTATCTTCTTCAGAAGGAGAAATTTTCATGTGCATTGGAAACGTATTTTTAATTTCTAATTTCACATTCTTATATATAGTTAGTGCATTCTTTGTATTGGGAAAAAAAATAATTTTTTTAGAAGCATTCTGCTCATCACTGCTGTGAAAATAAAAAGCATCTATGTAATTTTTGAGGGCCTTATATTTTGGTTTTACAGATATAAATTTTTCCAATCTACTTTTTTTTTGGGATTTAATCATTCACATCTTAAAGTACTGCACATTGTTTTTTTTGAAAATTTTAATTAATCTTTCAAAAGCTTTACTGTACTCATTCGGTTGTTCTCCATTTGCATAGTAATCCTGTAAACTCCTTTGGACAACGTAGAGGTATCAAAAGATTTTTCATCAATTCTTGCAACAGCTACTTTTTTACCAAGTATATCATAAAAATCAATTTTCTCAATTTTATCGTTAGTTGCAACAGATAAAACATTTGAAGCTGGATTAGGAAATACTTTGATGTTTTCTACAAAAAAATCTTCATTCGACAATTGACTTTGTCCAAATTTCATTATTTTGCCTTCAAAAGTTTGAGAAGTGGCAGTACCTTGATTATAAGAAAAGTACAATTCGTTGTTGAAAGCCAATATCTTCCCTAAGATACTTGTCTCATCAGTTACTTCATAAAATAAAACAGGAGTTGCATTGGGTTGCAATAAATTAATCTTATATATCTTATTGTCGTTAGTTCCTACAAAAAGTTGATTGTCAATTATAGCTATTGAAGTTGGTTCAAAAATTTGTGCAACATTAACAAATACTGGACTTGCAGAATTTGAGAAATTAAACTTAAAAATATTATTTACCTGATCATCATCAAAAGATGTAGAATAATAAAAACTACCTTCCTTGATAAAATCATATTGATGTGGAAATTGAGAAATTGTAATGGGACTTTGGGCTAAATTATTTAAGGGAACTTTTTTCAAATTAGAAGTTGATTCTGAAAAGTGAAGTTCATTTTCAAACACTTTAATTCCCCAAGGAAAATCACTAGTAAAAGTAACAGGTAAAGGCGTTGATACTAAGGGATTTTGTGTTAAATCTATTTTTGATATTCTAGCTGGATATAATTCGCCATAATAAAGAACATTGTTATGAATTGTTAGACCAATTGGAAAATTATTGTTAATTAAAACTTCATTAGTAGAATTAGGCAAGACATAATTGACTCTACCTACATGTTTGTTAGCACCTGCTATTTTTGTGTAATAAATATAATTCCCATGGATATCAAATGCATAAATTTGGTCAGGCAATCCTGAAACTACAGTTACAGGTGTATTAACCTGGGAAGTACAAATACTATATAGACTAACCAGTAGTAGTGTTAAAATATTCTTTTTCATGTTTTTTTACCAAAAATATCTCAACATAGTATTAAATCAAATACCTACTAATGAGTGATTTTTTGTACCTGATTACAGGTAGATTAAGTATAAAACTAGATTAATAGTATAACTTTATTTACATTTACGTTTGTTTTTAAATTCATTCTCATGAAAAGAAATGTTTTGATCTTATTTTTACTTTTAACATCCTTTATGAATTCTCAGAATGTGTCTTCTTTAGGAAATGATGATGAAGAAATTAATAGGCTTAAAAAAGAAATTAGTTTAACAAAGAGTGATAGTATAAAATCTATAAATCACCTAAAAATTTCAGGTTTATATTTTAAAAACGGGGAAATAAATAACTACAAATTCCATCTGCAAAGGGGAAAACTTTTTAGTAAAAACAATGCTTTTTTAAAGGCTTATGTAGCATACAATGAGGCTTTAAATCATTTGAACAATGGCAATTTTGATCAATTTTATAATGAGATTAGCAAGCTATTACCTCAATTGAAAAAATTTAACAATAGTACCTCTTCACACTTACAACTGCTAATTGTACAAAACATAAGCATTTATCATACCATCAACTTAAATTATGATTTATCCATTCAAATATTAATGAATGAAGGTATCCCTTTGGCAAAAAAAGCAAAAAATTATACCGCTTTAGGCACGCATTACGAAAGCATAGCCGATTCTTTTTATGAATTGAACGATTTTAACAAATCTGCAAAATATTATGAACTTGCAATAGAAAGCTATAAAAAGGAAAATGAAAAAAGTATAGATTTATTGAGTATTTGCTACATCTATTATTCAAATTGTTTGACGCAATTAGAAGATTTTGTAGCTGCAAAAAAAATATTAAATAAAGCTTTTGATATTTTGAAAAAACATGAAGATAATAATCTGTATCCTCTTTATTATAATGCTTTAGGAGAATGGAATTTAAAACAAAAAAGATATGCCGTTGCTATAGAAAATTTTAAAGAAGGATTAAAAATTATAAGTAATAGCCAAGAAATCAATGAGGAAAGTGAAACTTTTTTGTCATTAACCTTAAATTTAGCTGAATCTAAATATGAAACTCAAGACTATAATGAATCTATAGAATTGTTAAATAACTTGACCTTAGATGCTGAAGACCATAATAAACTATTCATTTATAAACTATTCAATAGCAACTTTCAAAAATTAGGCGAATATGATAAAGCAAATAGCTATTTGGAAAAATATATTTCTCTAAAAGACAGTTTGGATAATGCCATAAAGGAAAGAGATTACAGGAAGATAGAAGCTAAATATAATTCCTCAGAGAAAGAAAAAAAGATCATACAACTGGAAAAAGAAAAAACAGAAAAAGAAATTAGACTTAAGAACTTGAGATTATGGTATGGTTTTGTTTCCATAACCTTACTCATAGCATTGATTTTGTTCTACTTTTTATATAAAAACTACAAAAATCAAAAGAGAATAAATCGCCAAAAGGATATTATTCACGAACAAAATATCGAGTTTTTAAATTCTCAAAAAGAAATTGAAATAATGCAAGCAATGATAAATGGTGAAGAAGCAGAACGAAAACGAATTGCTCGTGACCTACACGACGGTATTGGCAGTAGATTATCTTCCTTAAAAATGCAACTGAATCAATTGGAATCAAAAAAAATTAACACTCAAGAATTTGAAAGCATTTCTGAGGGACTTACTAAATCAATCACTGATTTAAGAAGAACAGCTTTTAATTTAGTTCCTGAGACCTTATCTAAACTTGGCTTAGAGTTAGCTTTAAAAGATTTGTGTTTTTCAATGAGCAATAATAATGTAAGTATTCTATTCACTTCATATGAAATTCAAGAAAACATTATTGAATCAAATCAGATTACTATTTTTAGGATTGTTCAAGAATTAATCAATAATGCTTTGAAACATTCCAACTGCACAGAAATAATTGTAGATTGTAGTCAAAATGATGAATTATTTTTAATAACTATAGAAGATAATGGCATAGGATTCAACACCAATGATTTAGAATGCTTTTCTGGCTTGGGATTAAAAAATATAAAAAGTAGAGTTGAGCTCTTAAAAGGAAAACTTGATGTTGTTTCAAATTCTTGCAAAGGAACTATTTTTAATATTGAATTAAATGTACAATTTGATCATCCAAAAAACATGTAATATCTTCTTGATAATCCATCAGTCTAATACCTTAGAAAGTTCAACTAATTCTATTTAATTAAAAAAATTCATTCAATTGAACATCGGATTTATACAATGAAGATTTAAAAATCTGACTTTATACTAATTTAATTAATGCAATTTATCGATACCCAAAAATATTGAAATGTTTAGGATCTCGATTTTGTCCCTTTCGCCTTAAGATTGAATGAATAATTTGGTATATGTCCCAAAGCAAAAAGCCGATAAATCTTAAGATTTAACGGCTTTTGTGACCATTTGTTTTTAAATGTGTGGGCGATGAGGGGTTCGAACCCCCGACCCCCTCGGTGTAAACGAGGTGCTCTGAACCAGCTGAGCTAATCGCCCTTTTTAACACTGCAAATATACACTAGATTTTACTATTTGCAAGTGTTTTTTGATAAAAATTATTCTTTTTGAATATCTTTTAAAGTAACTTTATCATTGTAATTAATGACTTCAATTATAATATCTTGATTAGCAACCGTTTTACCTTCTATCACATATAACTTCCCGTTTTCAAAAGGTTTGTTACTTTTTGAGAAATCTACATCACCATACTCTAAACTCATTTTTATATCGTCTAATGTTACCCATTTTTCGTCAAATTTCTTGTTGGCTTCGTCACTAATTTTTAGAGGTTTGGATCTTATATCTTTTAAAACCCTGCAATTGGGCAAATAACAAAATGTAACACCACTAGCTTCAGCTTTTTTCGTCATGAAAAAATATACAAATATAATTCCGACCATTAATCCGAATAAGTAAAAAGCAAGTCTATATCTTAATTTCATTGTTCTAATTTTTGGCAAAAATACGCTTAAAAAAACAAAAGCCCTAAAAAATTAGGGCTTTTGATATTTACTAAGAAAAAGAAAAATTATTTATTCTCTTTTTTCTCCATAGCAGCTTTTAAATCCGCTAATGCATCGATATCTCCTAAAGTAGATTTTTCTGCATTGTTGCTTGAAGAATTTGATTCAACTGCAGCTTTTACATTTTTCTCTTCTTCTTCACGGAAGATTGCAGTGTGTGATGCTACTACTCTTTTAAATTCTTTATTGAATTCGATAACTTTGAAATCAGCAGTTTCTCCTTTTTTCAATTTTTTACCGTCTTCTTTTTCTAAGTGACGTGTTGGAATAAAAGCAACTACATCATCACCAAACTCAACTGTTGCTCCTTTGTCAACGATTTCAGCGATTTCACCTGTATGAATAGTTCCTACAGCGAAAGCATCTTCATGTTTATCCCATGGATTAGAAGTCGTTTGTTTGTGACCTAAAGATAATTTACGTCCTTCAACATCTAATTCTAATACAATCACTTCTAATTTATCACCAACGTTGATGAATTCAGAAGGATGTTTGATTTTCTTAGTCCAAGATAAATCAGAGATATATACTAAACCGTCGATACCTTCTTCTAATTCAACAAAAACCCCAAAGTTTGTAAAGTTTCTTACAATTCCTGTGTGCGTTGAACCTACTGGGTATTTAGCTGTAATATCAGTCCATGGATCTTGAGTCATTTGTTTGATCCCTAATGACATTTTACGGTCATCTCTATCTAATGTTAAAACAACTGCTTCTACTTCATCACCAATTTTCATGAAATCTTGTGCTGAACGTAAATGTGTTGACCAAGACATTTCAGAAACGTGAATAAGTCCTTCCACTCCTTCAGCCACTTCTACGAATGCACCATAGTCAGCAATAACAACTACTTTACCTTTTACTTTATCTCCAACGGCTAAGTCAGCACCTAAAGCATCCCAAGGATGAGCGTTTAATTGTTTTAAACCTAATTGAATTCTTGTTTTCTCATCATCGAAATCAAGGATTACCACGTTTAATTTTTGATCTAATTCTAATACTTCACTTGGGTGATTGATTCTAGACCAAGATAAGTCAGTAATGTGAATTAAACCATCTACACCACCTAAGTCAATGAACACACCATAAGAAGTGATGTTTTTAACCACACCTTCTAGTACTTGTCCTTTTTCTAATTGACCGATGATTTCTTTTTTCTGTACTTCAATATCCGCTTCGATAAGCGCTTTATGAGATACTACTACGTTTTTAAATTCGTGATTAATTTTCACTACTTTAAATTCCATAGTTTTGTTTACGTATTGATCGTAGTCACGGATTGGCTTCACATCAATTTGAGATCCTGGTAAGAACGCTTCGATTCCGAAAACATCTACAATCATACCTCCTTTAGTTCTGCATTTCACAAAACCGTTAACGATTTCTCCAGTTTCATTAGCTGCGATAACTCTATCCCAAGCTTTGATCGTTCTAGCTTTTCTGTGTGATAATACTAACTGACCTGTTTTGTCCTCACGGATGTCAATTAATACTTCTACTTTGTCCCCAACTTTTAAGTTTGGGTTGTAACGAAATTCGTTTAATGAAATAACACCTTCTGATTTAGCATTGATATCAACGATAGCGTCTCTATCTGTGATTCTAACTACAGTTCCTTCTACTACTTCGTCGTCTTTAGTGTCGATGAAAGTTTTAGTCACTAAATCTTCAAATTCTTGTAAGTTTTTTTCGTCAACGACATCTATACCTTCTGCATAGTTATGCCAGTTAAAATCTGCTAAAAACTGTTCTTGTGTTTTTGTTGTTTCAGACATGCTGATAATAAAATTTGTATTCTGTGTTTTTAGTGAGTTTCTAATGCAGTGTAAAAACAACAGAAGTGATTTTTGTAAATTATTGATACCCAATGGAAACTCGTCTCTGCCAAAAGGTTTGCAAAAGTAATAATTATTTCTGAAATAGCAATGGGTTTGTAGGGAAAATTAATGGTTTGGAAAATGTTTTTAATTTTTATATTTACAATCAATTACAAACGATTATTAACACTTGTAAGTATTTGTTAGTGGAACATATACACAAGTTGTGTGACATTATTTCAAAACGAAACGCAAACCAATCTATGAGACAATTTATAACATTAGTAATTCTTATTTTTTGTAACCAAATGATTTTTGGTCAACTTGAATTTACTAATAAAAAAAGATTACTATTTGTTGGCTCAGATATGATAGAAAATAAAAACATTATTTCAAATGTTTATATTTCCCCTATTGATAGTATTAATCTAAAATTAAAAATAGATATTTTAGACAATTGGGTTGAAAAAGAATCATTAAATATCTACGTTAAACTTGATGAATCTTCACTTACTAATAATATGTTTTTCATAAATAACCAAAATATAAAAAAAGCTGCGTATAGATATTTTAATGACAATGGAATTGAAATTTTTATTGCAAAAGAAGAATGGCATGATAATTCTTATAATCAAAAAGGAGAGAAAATAGATAAATTTTACACAATGTCAATTGTAGAAATAATTTTACCAAAAAATAAAAAACACTACGTGAATAAGTTACCAATAATGTTTCAAAAATAAAATTATAACGTCACACAACAGCTGTAACCGTTGCACAACCCCTAATTTTTCAAAATAATTTAAAAATTTATAAAATTT
>CAZXPF010000021.1:0-56860 GCA_964643105.1 uncultured Flavobacterium sp.
GTGCAGCACTAGCAGTAGTTGTATATACATTAGCAGAAGTTCCAGCTTTACTCCAACATAGAGGTAAATTACCAGGACCAGTAGGAGAAGAATCAAAATTTTGAATAAAATTTGTTACAACTGCACAAGTGGTGGTGAAAGTGTATGGACCACTCCAAAAACTAAATCCTGTGGAAGGACAAATGGTTCTAACATAAACATCGTATGTTGTAATCGGAGTAAGGTTTATAAATTCAAATGAATTTGTTGGACTAACAGTTCCTGAGGCTGGAATAGGGCTCCCAGTGTTCACAATAGCTACCTCAAAAGTATCAGAAGTATTTGCAGAGTTCCAAGTTACAGTTGCATCTGTTGAGTTAATTGTAGTTGCAACTATGTTTGTAGGATTAGGACATTCAGGAACTAATTTACCTGTTGCGGCAAAAAGATTGAATATTCCTCCACTGTTTTTTTGAATAGTAATCCCAGTTACAATTTTGCTTTGATTTGCTGGATCAATATTCAAATCAAGTTGATAGATTCTTGGATTTCCTGAAGGATTTTCTAGTGTATTATTCGATAAATTTCCTCTACCAATACCTGATATAGCTACAGGTAAAGCTGTTGAGTTAAACCAATCTGGAATGGTAGCACTAGATATTACTTGAGTTGTTGCATCAGAGAAATTAACTGTAATAGAAACATCTGAGGCTCCACTACCTGACGTTACAGCTAGATGGATTTTTTCAAATGAACTCAATTCCGTAAATGTAACAGTTGCTTGTCCAGCAGCACCATTTTGATTAATTCTTAATGAATTATTCGCACTGTAAGAAGCTAATTGGAAAAATAGACTGCTATTAGGGACATCAATCAATCCATTGGTTGGTAACCCATAAGTAGTGGGTGTTGCTGTTCCACTTATCTGAGTTCCTAATGCTAAATAGCAATAATTAACACCATCTACATCATTCGTGGTAGTCGTATTTAATGCTCCAAGACCATTAGCAATTACATCTGCATTATATCCATTTACAGTTAATGGTAAAAAACTGTTAGGGTCAAAAGCTTTGGCAATAGTTGGTGTGGGCTTCTTTTTTTTCGGATTTCTATTGTCTTTTGGTGCAAAGGCTACCAAAACGCAAAAAAGACCCAATAGGGCAATCTTAAAATAGATTCCCTTAAAATTTAAGTAATCTTTTTTCATATTCTATTAAATGTTTGGTTTAATAGTAAATGTATGAAAAAAAAGGGTTATGTAAATTTCGATTTTAGATTATAATCTGTACAATATAAAAATATAACAAATTTTATTAAAAATGTGATTTTTATAGTAGGTTTAAAATCAATATTTTACATATTCAGTGATTTCCAATCCATATCCTATCATTCCAACACGTTTTGTTTGTTGAGAATTTGAAAGTAATTTGATTTTCGAAATATCTAAATCATGTAATATTTGAGCTCCAATTCCAAAATCTTTTGCATCCATTTTTACTTGAGGTGCTTTGTATATGTTTTGTTCTTGTAGTTCTTTTAATTCTGTGATTCTGTGAAGCATTTCAACAGATTGCTTTTCTTGATTTACAAAAATAACAGCTCCTTTTCCTTCAGACTCAATTTTTGCAAACATGTCTTCTAATTTATGATCTGGATTAGAAGTTAGCGTTCCTAAGATGTCGTTATTGACTTGAGAGGAGTTGATTCTTGTTAAAATTTCATCACCATTGTTCCAACTTCCCTTTGTCAAAGCAATATGAATTTGATTGTTTGTAGTTTGCAAATAGGCTCTCAATCTATATTTTCCAAAGCGTGTTACGATTTCAAAGTCTTCTTTCTTTTGAATTAGACTATCGTGTTGCATTCTGTAGGCTACTAAGTCTTCAATTGAAACTAATTTTAAATCAAACTTTTTAGCAACTTCTACTAGTTGTGGCAATCTCGACATGGTGCCATCCTCATTCATGATTTCACAAATAACACCAGCAGGCGTAAAGCCAGCCAATCTAGCAAAGTCAATGGCTGCTTCTGTGTGGCCTGTTCTTCTCAAAACACCACCTTGTTTGGCTATTAGAGGAAAGATATGGCCTGGTCTGGCTAAATCATAAGGTTTTGTTTCTTCATTTACTAAAGCCAATACAGTCTTAGCTCTATCAGCAGCAGAAATTCCTGTTGTTACACCATTTCCTTTTAAATCAATTGAAACTGTGAAAGCGGTTTGCATATGATCAGTATTGTTGGTAACCATTGTATGCAATTCTAATTCTTTACATCTTCTTTCTGTTAAAGGTGTGCAAATAAGACCTCTTCCATGAGTTGCCATAAAGTTTATCATCTCTGGAGTAACCTTTTCTGCAGCAGCTAAAAAGTCACCTTCATTTTCTCTATCTTCATCATCTACTACAATAATTATTTTTCCTTGGCGAATATCTTCAATAGCTTCTTCAATTGTATTTAATTGTATTTTATGTGACATTTTCTGAGTTTGTTTTTTGTTTTTTGAATTTGTTTAATATCTTTTTAATTGGGTCTGTTATCCAATCAAAATTGATCATTATGCCTATATCATTTGTAGCTCTATAGGTTAAAATTATAGCAAAAGGAGTTAATAGGATGGAAGACATCCAAGCACCAAGAAAGGGGCTAATACTATCTTCTTGTGCCAGTTTTCTACCAAAAGTATTGATGAAATGAAAGGTTATAAAGATTAAGGTAGCAAAAACCATTGGCAATCCTAATCCACCTTTTCTAATAATTGCACCTAATGGAGCTCCAATAAAAAACATCAAGATGCACGAAAATGCAAGCATAAATTTTTCATGAATGGCTCCCCAATGTTGGTTGATATTTTTCTTTTTGAATTCTAAATCACTTTTGCTACTTTCAATTGAAAAATCAATACTTGTTGTATTATTTGCTGCGATTTCAATGATTTTCTTTTGATCTACAATTTCGAACAAGTCTAATATATTATTTGGGATAGAATCTGTTTTTATAAGAGTAGGTTTAGGATATCCAATAACAGTTGAAGTTCTCTGTGTTATATTATCTGAAAAAGAGACAATATCTTCGTTATAATTTTTTTGTAATGAATCAATAGTGATGTTTAATTCGCTTATGTTTAGCATCTTGTCAGTATTTGATATTGACTCATTGTCAGCTTCAGAAGCATTTAATTTGCCAATATCAATAGTTAAAATGTATTTTTTAAACGTACTTTTAGCGAAAGGTAGTTTTTTTTGCTCTTCATATTTCTTGGGTAAAATATCTTCATAATAATTTCCATCAAATAATTCTAGGTTTAGTAAACTACCAGTTTCATCACTAGATAAGATGCCATTTTTAGCATTAATTATGGTTGTGACACCATTACCCGTACTCGATTTTTTGTGAATGGTAATGCCTTTTAAAAACTGACCTTTGTCGCCCGATTTTTCTTGTACTTTGATGTTTGTATTGCCTATTTGATTAAATTGTCCTTGTGCAATAGCCATAGCAGGTTTTTGTTGAACAATATTTTTACGCAAATTGATAAATTTATATTGGGCTTGAGGAATTACGTTATTTGAAAAAACAAAAGCAATCAAACTAAGAAATAAGATAAAAGCAGTAAGGTATTTCATGGCTCTTTGCAGTGAAATTCCTGATGATTTCATAGCCGCAAATTCATAATTTTCAGAAAAACTTCCAAAAGTCATTATAGAAGCTAATAGCACTGATAACGGGAGAACCAACGGAATTACATTTGGAGCATAAAAACTTAAAAATTTTAAGATAGTTATAAAATCCAAGTCTTTACCTGCAAGTTCGGAAATAAATAACCAAACGCCTTGAAGAATGAATATAAAAAACAAAATTACGAATACCGAAGTAAACGTAATTATGAATGATTTTAAAATGTATTTATCTAATATTTTCACCAAAGGGTTTATTAATCTAATCTATTGATGTAATAGCCAGAATATTTTGACTCGGTAAAGGTAAAATGATTTTTTGATAATGGCTGATTTGTTTTAAAAGAATTAACAGTTAAAGTTGTTTTTGTACCTTTTTTATCAGTTTGAATCATATTATAAATATGATTTGTAGAAGTATCTATGCCTAAAAGAATTTCTTTGACCTTATCTTTTGAACTTGTTGGTTTTAATTTTATGTATTGAATTTTTCTTCCTTTTATATTTTGTGGAATATCCCAAGAATATGTATAACCTGACTGAAAAAAAGTTAGCATTTTATCTGGAGTAATTTCATTATCATCATCTTTGCCACTAGAAATGGTTATTTCTTCATCCTCAGGAACGATAGTATATGTTTTTTTACCGTCATATATTTTTGTGATTCCCATAAAATTTAAAACATATTTATTACCACTTATAGAAACATTACCATTGCTTTCTTGATTGATATTTTCTTTTGCATTATTAAGTGCATATTTGAAATCAATAACCATATTGCTATATCCTTTTGCTTTTACGGCTACATCATCTAGTAGTTGTTTGGCCTTCTTTGCATCTTGTGCTTGAAGGTTTAAAGTGCATAAAAATAGTAATGTAATTTTTAATAAGGTTTTCATTTTAAGAATTATTTTGTTCATTGTTAAAAAAATGTTCTAAAGCTGTCAAATCAGGAAGTAAAACTGAACGGGCTTTACTTCCTTCAAAAGGACCAACAATACCAGCGGCTTCTAGTTGATCAATGATTCTTCCTGCTCTGTTGTATCCCAATTTGAGTTTTCGTTGAATCAAAGAGGCACTTCCTTGTTGTGCGGTTACAATTACTTCAGCGGCTTCTCTAAAAAGAGAATCTCTTTCGGATATATCCATATCAAGTTTTGTGCCACTTTCCTCTCCAATGTACTCAGGAAGTTGGTAAGCTTCAGGATAGGCTTTTTGTGATCCGATATAGTCTGTTATTTTTTCTACTTCTGGTGTATCCACAAAGGCACATTGCACACGCACTATTTCATTTCCTTGGGTAAACAATAAATCTCCACGACCAATTAATTGATCAGCACCACCAGAATCTAAGATTGTTCTAGAATCGATTTTTGAAGTTACTCTAAATGCAATTCTGGCAGGGAAATTGGCTTTTATCATACCTGTTATTACATTAACAGATGGTCTTTGTGTGGCAATGATTAAGTGAATACCAATGGCACGAGCTAATTGTGCTAAACGAGCAATAGGTGTTTCTACTTCTTTTCCTGCTGTCATGATTAAATCAGCAAATTCATCAACAACCAGTACAATGTATGGTAAAAAACGATGTCCGTGTTCAGGATTTAGTTTTCTTAACTTGAATTTTTCATTGTATTCTTTGATATTTCTAACCATTGCATCTTTAAGAAGCGAATAGCGGTTATCCATTTCAATACAAAGTGAATTTAAGGTATTGATAACTTTTGCATTATCCGTAATAATAGCATCTTCTGTATCAGGAAGTTTGGCTAAATAATGTCTTTCAATTTTGTTGAAAAGGGTAAGTTCTACTTTCTTTGGGTCAACCAATACAAACTTAACTTCCGCAGGATGTTTTTTGTAAAGTAAAGAAGTTAAAACGGCATTTAATCCCACTGATTTTCCTTGTCCTGTTGCACCAGCCATCAGTAAGTGAGGCATTTTTGCTAAATCAAATACAAAAGTCTCATTAGAAATATTTTTACCTAGTGCTATAGGCAATTCCATTTCAGATTGTTGGAATTTTGTAGATGAAATTACACTTTTCATGGAAACCAAGGTAGGGTTTGCATTAGGAACTTCAATACCAATTGTACCTTTTCCTGGGATAGGAGCAATGATACGAATACCTAAAGCAGCTAATGAAAGTGCAATATCGTCTTCTAAGTTTTTAATTTTTGAAATACGAACACCAGCATCTGGTACGATTTCATATAAGGTCACGGTAGGTCCAACAGAGGCTTTAATTTGTGAAATTCCTATGCCATAATTTTTTAGGGTCTCAAGAATTTTATTTTTGTTTTGTTCTAATTCTTCTGGATTGATAGTTATGCCACCTGATGAGTATTCTTTGAGTAAATCAACATTTGGCATTTTATAATTCGATAACTCTAGTGTTGGATCAAATTCGCCAAAGTTTTCAACGATTTTTGCCGCTAAATTTTCTATTGTTGTCTCTTCTTCGTCAGTAGTTTCAATTACAAAACTTTCATCATTGGTTTCAATTATTCGCTTGGTTTTGTCTTCAATTGAAAAATTATGTTCCAATGGCTCTGGTTTTTGAGGCTCATCAATTTGTTTAATTTTTGGTTCTAGCGATAATTCAGATGGTTTATCAATTGTTGGTTTTAAGCTTTCTTTGTCTATTTCAAAGGAAGAGTTTGGTTTTAATTCAATTTTACTGATGGCTTCATCATCTTCGGTTAAAACAAAATCTTTGGGTTGGTTATCTTCCTCAGCAGGAATAATATTCTCTGTGGAATGGTGCTCCTCAGTAACTGTTGGTGTTGGAATTCTGTTTTTTATTTTTTCAACTTTATCTTTTATTTTATCGGGTGACATTTTCATCTTAAAAATTAAGAATAAAATTGTTATAAGAATCAGTAAAAGAAGTGTTCCAACTTTGCCAATATAGTCTTGAATGAATTGATTTATTTCATATCCAACACTACCTGATAAATTTGGGAATTGATTCCAGAAAAAGCCAAACAGTAGTGAAAAGGTTATGATGAGATAAAAGTCCCAAAATAAAGTTTTTCTCAATTTAAAAATGCTCAAATCTAAAATGAAATAAATTCCAATCATAAGAAGGGATTTCACAAATATAATGGAAGCAATACCAAATCCCTTGTAGATGAAAAAATCAGCCATATAGGCTCCTAATTTACCTAACCAATTTTGAGTTTTTTCATTTCTATCAAGCAGTGAATCGATTTGACTCTGATCATATTCTCCAGTGACATAATAAGATATAAAGGAAATTAGTAATGCAATAGCAATGAGAACCAGTAAACAGCCCACAACGAATCTATGCTGCCTATAACTTTTTGGAGCACTTTTTTCTGTATTAGGAATTGTTTTTTGTTTTTTAGCCATCTTGCTTACAATCAAATTAGGTTAGTAGTTGAATAGATCAGGAAAAAGATAAGGGATGTAAATAAAGCAACCAATGATAATAGCAGTAATGGCAGCTAAAAAAACCGCTCCAGCAGCTATATCTTTGATGAAACCAATTTTTTCATGAAAATTAGGATGAATAAAATCAGCCATTTTTTCTATTGCAGTATTTATTCCTTCAATAGCTATTACTAATCCAATAGCAAACGTTTGAAACATCCATTCTGTCTTGGTTATCCCAACAAAAAGACCCACTAATATTAAAAGAATTGCAATAGAGAGTTGAACTATAACACTGTGCTCTGTTCTTACAAGTTTTATAGCTCCTTTTATAGCAAAACCTATACTTTTAAAACGACCATTAATAAAAGTTTCGTCTTTTTCGAATTTCATGAAATCTTTTATAATGTAGCTAAGGCAGATTCATAGTTTGGTTCGTCAGCAATTTCTTTAACTTGTTGAGTATGTATAACCGTTCCATTTTCATCTAAAACAATTACAACTCTAGAATGCAAACCTGCTAATGGACCATCCACTATTTCTAGTCCATAATCTTTACCAAAACTTCCATCTTTGAAATCTGATAAGTTGATTACATTTTCTATTCCTTCAGCGCCACAAAAACGTTTTTGAGCAAAAGGTAAATCTCTGGAAATGCACAAAACTTTTGTATTGTTCAATTTGCTTGCTTCTTCATTAAAAGTTCTAACAGAAGTAGCACAAGTTCCTGTGTCAATACTTGGAAAAATATTTAACACTACTTTGCTGCCTCTAAAATCTTCTAAAGAGACTGTAGATAAATCTTCTTTTATTAATTTAAAGCTGGGTGCTTTCATCCCTTTAATAGGTAATTCGCCTGATGTTAATATGGGATTTCCTCCTAGTGTTATTGATGCCATTTTTATTAAATTTAGAACACAAAAGTATGAAATATATTTGGATTGCAGAAAATGTATTTTGGATTATGTTTAAAAATAGTTGGCAGTTTGATTATTATATCGTAATATTGCAATATAATAATTAAAATTTAAAAATGGGAGCATCAAAGTCAGATTCATTTTCGGTGGAGCATAATGAAATAGCTACATTGTTCAAAGCTCTTTCTCATCCAGCAAGAATTGCTATTGTACATTATTTATTGTCAGTTGATTCATGTATTTGTGGTGATATTGTCAATGAATTGCCATTAGCTCAGCCTACAGTTTCTCAACATTTAAAGGAGCTCAAAAATGCTAATATCATTAAAGGAAGTATCGAAGGAACAGCCATTTGCTATTGCTTAAATCCTGATACAATGATGAAAATAGAGAGTTATTTTGGAGGAATCGCCAAACAACTAAAAAACAAATGTTGTTAGTTAAATCTTAATACTTCAATCTCAATACTTAATACTTCAATCTTAAATACTTTAACTATGAAACTATCAGAAATAAAAAATCAGCTAAAAAATCTTTCTCAAATTGCTTTTCAACTACCTAATGGTGAATTAGTTCCTAATCATTTTCATGTTACTGAAGTTGGAAAAGTTACCAAGCATTTTATTGATTGTGGTGGAACCGTTCGAAAAGAAGAAGTGGTGAATTTTCAATTGTGGGAAGCCAATGATTACGATCATAGATTGCATCCAGAAAAGCTATTGCATATTATTGAGCTTTCTGAAAAAACACTAGAAATACCAGATTTAGAAATTGAAGTTGAATACCAAATAAACCAAACTATTGGAAAATTTAGTTTAGCTTTTGATGGAACAAATTTTCAATTGCAGGCTAAACTAACCGATTGTTTAGCTAAAGATAAATGTGGTATTCCAGCTGAAAAGGTAAAAGTGAAAATAGGAGAGTGGAAGCCCAAAGAAGCCTCTTGTTGTTCTCCAGATTCGGGTTGTTGCTAAAAAAATAAGAATACCAATTTTATAAATTCCAGTTTATTCCGATATAATGTTAGAAAATTTATCAAAAACTATTGTAATTGTTCCAGAAATTACTGTTTCAAACGAACGAAAGGAAATACTACGACCTCTAGTAGATTACATTCAAAATAAAATAAATTCCAATGAAGAGATTCGTTTAAACTTTATTTGTACGCACAATTCACGTAGAAGTCATTTGTCTCAAATTTGGGCACAAACTATGGCATTTCATTTTAAAATTAAAAATGTGTTTTGTTATTCTGGAGGAACAGAAGCTACTGCCATGTTTCCAAAAATTGGAGAAACATTGGCAAATCAAGGTTTTGAAATTCAAAAATTGAGTGAAGCTGAAAATCCAGTTTATGCCGTTATATTCGATGGAAATCAACATCCAATAATCTGTTTTTCAAAAACGTATTTTGATGATTTCAATCCAAAAAATAGCTTTGGGGCAGTCATGACTTGCAATAATGCCGATGAAGCTTGTCCAATGGTTTTTGGTGCGGAAGCTAGATTTTCTGTAAAATATGATGATCCAAAGGCCTTTGATGGAACTGATTTAATGAACGAAAAATATACAGAACGTAGTTTGCAAATTGCCAGTGAAATGTATTTTGTATTCTCACAAATTAATAACTAAATATGTCAGCAACTAATTGTGCACCTGTTGCAAATAGAAAGAAATTAGGTTTTCTTGACCGATTTTTAACCCTTTGGATATTTTTAGCCATGTTACTTGGCGTTGGAATAGGCTATTTTATTCCAAGTTCTTCTGGATTTATCAATTCCTTTTCTTCGGGAACTACGAATATTCCTTTAGCTATCGGATTGATTTTGATGATGTATCCTCCTTTGGCAAAAGTCAATTACAGTAAAATGGGAGAAGTGTTTCAGAATACTAAAGTTTTAGGAGCTTCCTTGCTTTTGAATTGGGTGATTGGTCCCATTTTGATGTTTTTTTTGGCTTTACTTTTTTTAAACGGTTTCCCTGAATACATGATGGGTGTCATACTAATTGGTTTGGCAAGATGTATTGCTATGGTTGTTGTTTGGAATGATTTAGCCGAAGGAAACAGAGAATATGCTGCAGGTTTGATTGCCTTAAATAGCCTTTTCCAGGTGTTGTTGTATAGCGTTTATGCTTATGTTTTTATTACGATTTTGCCACCTTATTTTGGGTATGAAGGTGCTGTTGTGGATATTAGTATTGGTCAAATTGCTGAAAGTGTCGGAATTTATTTGGGAATTCCGTTTGCTTTAGGTTTTTTGAGTCGTTATTTCTTAGTAAAAATAAAAGGTCAAGAGTGGTTTCAAAATCAGTTTATTCCGTTTATTTCACCTATTACTTTGATAGCACTTTTGTTTACTATTGTTTTGATGTTTAGCTTAAAAGGTGAATTGATTGTTCAAATTCCAATGGATGTGATTCGAATTGCGATTCCATTAGTAATTTACTTTACACTAATGTTTGTAATCAGTTTTTTTGCAGGAAAGTATTTTGGTGCGGATTATTCTAAAGCAACATCAATTGCCTTTACAGCTACGGGAAATAATTTTGAATTAGCCATTGCGGTTGCTATTGGTGTTTTCGGAATCAATAGTGGTCAAGCTTTTGCAGGTGTTATTGGTCCATTGGTAGAAGTTCCTGCTTTAATTGCTTTAGTGAATTTGGCTTTTTGGTTTAGGAAGAGGTATTATAAAGAAATTCATTAATAAATAATAAAAGCTCTCAACTTGAGAGCTTTTATTATTTATCAATAGCACCTAATACTCGTTTCATGAAATCATTTAAGGCTGTTTTTTTGTCTTTGCCTTCTTTTACCATTTTATGAACTTCAAGTGCACCATACATGTTTGAAATTAGTTCACCAATAACATCTAATTCTTCATCTTTTAAGGAAGGAACTTCAGTTAAGGCTTCTAAAACTTCAATGGTTTCTACTAAATAATCTTGGTCATTTTCCTCAATAAATTGAGTTAAATGTTTGATAACAGGTAATTTCATGCTTAGATTACTTCGTTTACTAATTCTGTTAAAACTTCTAACTTATTAGTCTGGGTTTGATTTATTAATTTTCCGTTTTTGAAAGTGGCAAAAGTGGGTAAATTATCAACTGTTGCTAATTTTCTTGATTCTGGAAACTTTTCAGCATCTACCATTAAAAAAGGAATAGATTCGTTTTGTGAAGCCATCATTTTAAATTTTGGTTTCATGATTCGACAATTTCCACACCATGAAGCTGAATATTGTACCACAACTGTTTCGTTTGAAGCCACAACTTCTGCTAAATTATCTTGTTCTATTTCTGTAAACATATTTTGAGAATTTTCAAAAGTAAAATCCCAAATTCCATGTCACACTGAGCTTGAAGAAGTGATTGGAATTTGGAATTTAAGAATTTGGAATTTATTTTTAGTTTTGGCTTAAATAAGCTGCTGTGCTCAATCTGTCAGCTGTCATTGCTTCTTTTCCTTCTTCCCAGTTAGCTGGACAAACTTCACCTTTAGTTTGAACGTGTGTGTAAGCATCAATCAATCTTAAGTACTCATTTACGTTTCTACCTAACGGCATATCGTTTACACTTTCGTGGAAAATTTTTCCTTCTTCATCAATTAAGTAAGTAGCACGGAAAGTTACATTTGAACCTTCTAATATTTCATCGTTTAACGCTTCATCAAAAACCCATTCAGCATCTAAAATATCTAAGTTTGCGGCTAAGTTACGAGTTGTATCAGCCAAAATAGGATAAGTTACTCCTTCAATTCCACCATTGTCTTTAGCAGTGTTTAACCAAGCAAAGTGAACTTCATTTGTGTCACAAGAAGCACCAAGAACAATTGTATTTCTTTTTTCAAATTCACCTAAAGCAGCTTGAAAAGCGTGTAATTCTGTTGGACATACAAAAGTAAAATCTTTTGGATACCAGAATAAAAGTACTTTCTTTTTGTTGCTTACTGCTTCTTCTAAAACGTTAATTCTTAAGTTATCTCCCATGTGAGAAATTGCGTCAACTGTAATGTTTGGGAATTTTTTTCCTACTAATGCCATTGTTTTATTTTTATAATTAATGTTTATTTTCAATGGTGCAAAATTACAAAATCAATCTCCAAATAAAACTCGTAATGATGCTTTATTTTTATGTAGTCATAAATAATAATTATAACTACAATTCTTACAAAAAATTAACTTTATAATTTTATTTATTGTAATTTTTAATGGTAAACATTAATGATATCATAAAAAAAACCATCCTTTTGAGATGGTTTTAATGTAAACTAATAAATATGTTTTTAATTCTATTTAAAATCTATCAGCATTCATCACTTTTGTCCAAACTTTTATAAAGTCGTGTACAAACTTTTCTTTTGAATCATCTTGAGCATATACTTCAGCATATGATCTTAAAATAGAGTTAGAACCAAAGACCAAATCTACACGCGTAGCAGTCCATTTAGTAGCACCGGTTTTTCTATCAACTATGTTGTACAGGTTATTGCCAACAGGTTTCCAACTGTAATTCATATCTGTTAGATTAACGAAGAAATCATTTGTTAATGTTCCTTCTTTATCTGTGAAAACGCCGTGTTTTGTTCCACCATAATTGGTGCCTAAGACACGCATTCCACCAATTAATGCGGTCATTTCTGCAGCTGTTAAACCTAATAGTTGAGCTTTGTCTAACATCAATTCTTCTGGTTCAACTACATATTTTGCTTTCATGAAGTTTCTAAAAGCATCGCTTGTTGGCTCTAAAACTTCAAAAGATTCTACATCTGTCATCTCTTGAGTGGCATCACCTCTTCCAGCTTTGAAAGGAACTTTTACATTCATACCAGCCTCTCTTGCAGCTTGTTCTACAGCGGCACTTCCACCAAGAACAATCAAATCAGCAATGCTTACTTTTTTACTTAAATTAGCCTGAATATCAGTAAGTTTATTGATTACTTTTTGTAATCTTTCAGGTTCATTAGCTATCCAGTCTTTTTGAGGAGCTAAACGAATTCTAGCACCATTTGCACCACCTCTAAAATCTGAACCTCTGAATGTTCTTGCACTATCCCAAGCTGTATTGATTAATTCTGTTCTGGTTAAGCCTGAATTTAAAAGTTTTGTTTTTAGTTCTTCAATTTCAGAATCTGTAAGCGTATAGTCAACAGCAGGAATTGGATCTTGCCAAAGTAAATCTTCGGTTGGAGCATCAGCACCTAAATAGCGCTCTTTTGGCCCTAAATCACGATGGGTTAATTTGAACCAAGCTCTAGCAAAAACTTCAGAAAAATAAGCTGGGTCTTTATAAAAGCGTTCGGAAATTTCTCTATATGCAGGATCCATTTTCATAGCCATGTCAGCATCAGTCATAATAGGATTTCTTCTTACAGAAGGATTGTGAGCATCAAAAGGTTTGTCCTCTTCTTTGATGTTTATAGGTTCCCATTGCCAAGCACCTGCAGGACTTTTCTTTAATTCCCAATCGTGGTTTAGTAACAAATAGAAATATTCGTTGTCCCAACGTGTAGGATTTGTTGTCCATGCACCCTCTAAACCACTTGTAACTGTATCTGCACCGTTTCCATTATTTTTTGGATTTAACCAACCAAATCCTTGATTTTCAATTTCCCCAGCTTCTGGTTCTCTACCAAGAGTGGAAGCATCTCCATTTCCGTGTGCTTTTCCAACAGTGTGTCCTCCAGCAGTAAGAGCAACAGTTTCTTCATCGTTCATTGCCATTCTTTTGAAGGTGATGCGAACATCATGAGCTGTTTTTAAAGGATCAGGATTGCCATCTACTCCTTCAGGATTTACATAGATTAATCCCATCATTACAGCTGCTAAAGGATTCTCTAAATCTCTTTCTCCTGAATAGCGAGTACCTTCTCCACCAGATTTAGCTAACCATTCTTTTTCTGCACCCCAATATATATCTTTTTCAGGATGCCAGATATCTTCACGGCCACCGGCAAAACCAAATGTTTTTAATCCCATAGATTCATAAGCCATATTTCCAGCTAAAATCATTAAATCTGCCCAAGAGATTTTCTTACCGTATTTTTTCTTGATAGGCCAAAGCAATCTTCTAGCTTTATCTAAATTACCATTATCAGGCCAACTGTTTAGTGGTGCAAAACGCAAATTCCCAGTACCACTTCCACCACGACCGTCAGAAATTCGATATGTACCAGCACTGTGCCATGCCATGCGAATAAATAAACCACCATAATGTCCCCAATCTGCAGGCCACCAATCTTGACTCTGAGTCATTAGGTTTTTTAAATCGCTTTTTAGCGCTTCTAGATCTAATTTTTTGAATTCTTCTGCGTAATTAAAATCGTCTCCCAGTGGGTTTGTTTTAGTATCATGCTGATGCAAAATATCTAAATTTAAAGATTTTGGCCACCAATCATGATTTTTTACACCATCGTTAAAACTTTTTTGATTTTGATGAAAAGGGCATTGGCTAATGTCATTTGAATGTTCCATAGTTTTTAGAATATTATAGATTATTGTATTTGTTTAATTTCAACTCTACCAAAAATACGAATAAAAAAACCACTACTGTATTTAAGTAATGGTTAATTTTTATTTTATAATAGATTTTGATTATAGTTTGTCTAATTCTTAATACTTGAAATCAATAGTTTTATTTTAATGTTGAACGCCGCAAAAACCAATGTCATGAATGGACTTAACAAATTAAAGAAAGCAAAAGGAAGATAATCAAAAGTCTCCACACCTAATGTTCCCGATTGGTATGCACCACAAGTGTTCCATGGAATTAAAACAGAGGTTACTGTACCAGAATCCTCCAAGGTTCGACTAAGATTTTCTGGAGCTAGCCCTTTATCTTCATAGGCTTTTTTAAACATTTTTCCAGGTACAACTATAGCTAAATATTGATCTGATGCTGTAATGTTTAGTGCCAAACAACTACCTACAGTTGAGGCAAATAGTCCAAAGGTTGATTTAGCCATACTTAAAAGAGCTTGACTTATTCTTGCTAGTGCTCCTATAGCATCCATTATACCACCAAAAACCATGGCACATAAAATAAGCCAAATAGTAGTTAGCATTTTTTGCATACCACCTGATTTGAATAAATCTTCTAGATTGGCGTTATCGGTAGGAATTACTGATTCTACTGTTATAGCATTAAATACACCTTTATAAGCATTGGCAAAATTTAAGTTTTTTCCTCCAGAAAGCATTAAAATAATATCAGGTTGGAAAATAATTGCAAATATACCTGCTAAAAGTGTACCCACTAACAATGCAACAAGAGGTTCTGTTTTTTTTACAATTAATCCAATAACAATTACTGGAACTAAAAACAACCAAGGTGAAATATGAAACGACTTCTGAATATCTGTCAAAAGATTTGAGGAATCTGCAATTCCTTTGGTTTCTACTGTTAAACCTAAAATAATAAAAATGATTAAAGTCATGATATAGGTTGGTACAGTGGTTAATGACATGTATTTGATGTGTGTAAATAAATCAGTTCCTGCCATAGCGGGTGCTAGGTTTGTGGTATCTGACATAGGAGAAAGCTTATCTCCAAAGTAGGCACCAGAAATTACAGCACCAGCTACCATTCCTAATGGAAATCCTAATGTTCCACCAATTCCAATGAGTGCAATTCCAACTGTAGCAGATGTAGTCCAAGAACTTCCTGTTGCAATAGAAATTACGGAACAAATAATTAGTGTAGCTGGTAGAAATATAGCTGGACTTAAAATTTGTAAGCCATAATAAATCATGGAAGGAATTATACCACTGACTAGCCAAGTTCCAGCTAAAGCACCAACCATGAGAAGAATTAAAATGGCTCCAGCAGTTGATTTTATATTTTCGGCTACTTCATCCATCATTTTTTGAAATGACACTTTATTTAAAAAACCTACAATTGCCGCTACAGCTGCGCCCAATAGTAAGATAAATTGATTGCTTCCACTCAGTGCTCCATCTCCAAAAATATAAACATTGTAGCCTAACATGGCAACTAATGCTATTACAGGAATTAGAGCTTCCCAAATACTTAATTCTTTATTATTGTTGATTTTTCCGTCCATAGTTTAAATTTTGAAGACGCAATATATAAAAAAAAATCCGCTTCAGAATTGCTGAAACGGACTTTATGATTAATGTTTTAATTTTCAGATTATTGTATGGTATGGAAAAAATTATTTTCTTTTGAAAGTTGTTTTAATTATGTCTGAAGGAAAGACAACTGGACTTTCATGACCGTCTTTGTCAACAGATGCCACTCCAAAATAATAGTTGTCAATTACTATGCCTTCCAAGGTGTATTCATATATTTTTCCAACAAATTTACTGGATTCCCATTGTGGAGAAGTAGTTAAACGCCAATAGATTTTATAGCCTACTATTTTTTCATCTTCTGTTTTATCCCATTTTAATTTTACACTTGGTTCAACAATTCCTCCAATTTCAACGGTTGTTGGTGCTGGAGGTGCCCAAGCAAGATTAGCCAGAGTTATGGCATTTACACTTGTGAGTTTTTTTACATATTCAAAGTTCACTCCTGATAACACATCACCATATTCGATGCCATTTTCTACTCTAATGTCCTGATGTTGTCTGTTGTAATTTTCGTGGGCTTCCATTATTCGAACACCTGCAAAACCTAAATCATTAAAAGGTCTGTGATGCCCGCCACGTCCAAATCTATCTAGTCGGTAAACCATCATAGGATTCATTTCTGGCATATATGTTTTTGTTGTTTTCTCAATAAATCTTGCCAATTGTCTAGAATTTCCATCGACTTCACCGCCATAGAAACGTCTCAAGTTTCTAGTTCTTTCAGATTCATTTGCGGGAGTTGGTTCAGCAAAAATTCTAAAAGTTCTGTTGTCAATAACTCCGTCAACTCCTTCAATATTTCCAATCATATCATTGTTTAAAACTCCAACGATTTCCCAACCTTTATTCTTAGCATAATTTGCAAAACCTTTTCCACCAAATAACCCTTGTTCTTCTCCTGAAAGACCAAGGTAAACAATACTGTTTTCAAATTTATATTTTGATAAAACTCTAGCAGCTTCAATCGTTCCTGCCATTCCAGAAGCATTATCGTTTGCTCCAGGAGCATCATTGGTGAAATCCATAGTATCTGAGTTTCTACTATCAATATCTCCTGTCATAATTATGTAACGGTTAGGATATTTAGTTCCTTTTTGAATGGCTACTACATTAACAATCCAAGTATCTTTAGGTACACGTTCGCCATCATTGGTGGTTACAAAATCTTTTTGATAAAAAACTTCTAAACAATTTTTGCAATCTTTAGCAATTTTTTCAAATTCAGTCTTAATCCATCTTCTAGCAGCTCCAATTCCTCTGGTGTTTGATATCGTGTCACTAAAGGTGTTTCTTGTGCCAAAATTTGCTAATGTGGTAATGTCTTTTTCAAGTCTTTCCGAGGAAACATTATTTATGATATCATAAACTCGAACATCGGTTTGGGCAAAATATATTTGAAATGATAATAAGGTTATGAATGTAAATTTTTTCATTTTACTTTTTTACCAAATATATAAAAAAAACCGCTCATCTCATTGCTGTTTGAATTGAACGGTTATTAATGTTTCCTTAAATTTAATTTACAAGATTGAAAGTTCTTTCATGCAATCTTTCATCATTTCATAAGTTCTTTCAATATTGTTGTCTAATCCTATAGAAAAACGAATTAAACCATCTGTTAAGCCCATTTCAGCTTGTTCTTCTACAGGAATTTCAGATGAAGTTGAGGTTCCAGGTGCACTAAATAAGGTTTTGTAAAATCCTAAGCTTACAGCTAAATAACCTAAGTTTCTCTCTTGCATCAATTCCATTAAAGCATTTGCTTTGTCCAAAGAGCCTACATCAATGGTCATCATTCCTCCAAAACCATATTCTGGATTAATCATGCTTTTGTATATATCGTGACTTGGATGACTTTTTAAACCCGGATAAACGGTTTTTATTCCATCTTTCTCGAATTTTTCAGCCAAAAAAGCAGCATTAAAGCTATGTTGTTTGATTCTTAAGTGTAACGTTCTCAAATTCTTCATTACAGAGGCTGAACGTAAACTATCCATTGTTGGTCCTAACAACATGCTTGCACCAGAATTGACGTTTTTTAAATCATTGATGAATTCCTGTGAAGCACAGACTACACCACCAACAGTATCACTGCTTCCATTGATATATTTGGTAAGCGAATGAATGACAATATCTGCTCCTAATTTTATAGGTGAAACAGATAAAGGAGAAAAGGTATTGTCCACCACTAATTTGATGCTGTGCTTTTTTGCAATTTTAGCAAGTTCACTAATATTTGCTACTTCCAATAAAGGATTACTTACGGTTTCGCAATACAATACTTTTGTGTTGGAAGTTATGGCAGCTTCTACAAGATCTAATTTGGTAATATCTACAAATGAGGTATTGATTCCCATTCTAGGAACGAAATTTTTTAAAAAGGCATAAGTTCCTCCATAAATTGTGCGACTTGATACAATATGGTCACCGTTGCCACACAGTTGTAATAGAGTAGGAGTAATAGCTCCCATTCCTGATGCAGCTACATTGGCTGATTCGGTTCCTTCCATGGCTGCTAAAGCTTTGTCTAGATACAAATTGCTTGGGGATGAATGACGTGAATACAAATAACATCCTTCAGCATTGCCTTCAAAAGTATCAAACATAGTTTTTGCTGAAAGAAAGGTATATGTTGAAGAGTCAGAAATTGATGGATTGACTCCACCAAATTCACCAAAGTATTGTAAATCTTGAATACGGTCGGCTGGATTGAAATTTTTCATTATTTTTAGGTTTTATTTGAAAATATTTTTTTTGTTGAAACAATTCGACTTCAAAATTGATTATTATTAGATGAATTGTCAACTATTATTTTTATATTTAGTTTTTTTAACGGTTAATTTATTATTTTTAAGAAAATACAACTAATTTTGTATTTAAATTGACATTATAATAGTTTTGATTACATAATTTAATGAACAACAAGGAAAATGGAACTAAACAAAATGGATGCAATAGATAGGAAATTACTTGAATTGGTGCAACAGGATTCTAAAATGACTACTAAGGAGCTGTCTTTAAAATTGAATTTATCAGTTACAGCTGTTTATGAGCGCATAAAAAAGTGGGAGCGAGAAGGTGTTATTACTAAGTACGTAGCACTTTTGGATAAAAAGAAAATTGACAAAGGATTTGTGGTTTTTTGCAATGTGAAATTGGTGCAGCATACTGTGGATAGTGTGACAACATTTGAAAGAGAGGTGGTAAAATTAGAGGAAGTTTTAGAATGTTTTCATGTAAGTGGTGATTATGACTATGTTTTGAAAATATTTGTAAAAGATATGGAAGAATACAGACAGTTTATGTTGACTAAATTGACAACACTTCAATTTATTGGAAGTACACATAGTGTATTTATGATTGGAGAAGTAAAGAACGAAACTTTATTTAAATTTTAATATGATGAGATTTATTGCCCTTGGTTTGTGTGTTATATTGTTTTCCTGTAAAACAAAAGTTGTGGAGACTACACAAAACATTCATAGAAAATGGATGCTGATTGAATTTGAAGACTTTAAAAAGGAACAATTAATGGCTAAAAAATGTTTTTTGGATTTGACAAACACCACAAATGCAAATGCCTACATGGGCTGCAATATCCTTGGTTTCATTTACACCTACGACAATAAAGGAGCTTTTGAGTTTAAAGAGTCAAGAACAACTCGAATGTATTGTGAAGACCATGCCATTGAATCTCGTTTTTTAAATGAAGTTAATACCATTTCTTCATACAGAATAGAGGGTCATAAACTTTTTTTGACCACAAAATCTAACAAACAGCTAGTTTTTATAGCTGAAGATTGGGATTAATTTGTAAATTTTAAAACCAAAACTAAATTTATTCGTAATTTTGCAACTCAAATTTAAATAACACACAAAAATATAAATACAATGAGTCAATTTGATGTAGTAATTATAGGTTCAGGTCCTGGTGGATATGTTTCAGCTATTCGTTGTGCACAGTTAGGATTTAAAACCGCAATCATTGAAAAATATGCAACTTTAGGAGGAACTTGTCTAAATGTTGGTTGTATTCCGTCAAAAGCCATGTTAGCTTCTTCTCATCACTATGAGGAAATGAAGCATTTAGCAGATCATGGAATTGAAATTTCAGGAGAAGTGAAAGTAAATCTCCAAAAGATGATTGACAGAAAACAAGCAGTGGTTGATCAAACCTCTGGAGGAGTTAAGTTTTTAATGGATAAAAATAAAATTACTGTTTTTGAAGGATTAGGTTCTTTTGAGGATGCTACCCATGTGAAAGTAACTAAAAATGACGGTTCATCTGAAGTCATTGAAGCTAAAAATATCATTATTGCAACAGGTTCAAAACCTTCTAACTTACCTTTTATTACACTAGATAAAGAAAGAATTATCACTTCAACAGAAGCTCTTAAATTGCCTGAAGTTCCGAAACATTTAGTAATCATTGGTGGTGGAGTTATTGGAATTGAATTGGGACAAGTATATCTTCGTTTGGGAGCACAAGTTTCTGTTGTGGAATACATGGATCGAATTATTCCTGGAATGGATAGCTCTTTGTCAAAAGAATTAACAAAAGTTCTTAAAAAACAAGGCATGAAATTCTATGTTTCTCATAAAGTGCAATCTGTAGAAAAAAATGGCAATGAAGTTGTGGTAAAAGCTGAAAATGCAAAAGGAGAAGTAATTTCACTTGAAGGAGATTACGCACTAGTATCTGTGGGAAGAAAACCATATACAGCTGGATTGGAAGCAGAAAAAGCTGGAGTTGAGATTTCAGATAGAGGTATGGTTGAAGTGAACGATCATTTGCAAACTAATGTTTCTAATATTTATGCTATTGGAGATGTGGTTCGCGGTGCCATGTTAGCACACAAAGCTGAGGAAGAAGGAGTAATGGTTGCAGAAATTTTAGCAGGTCAAAAACCTCATATCAATTATAATTTGATTCCAGGAGTAGTTTATACTTGGCCAGAGGTTGCAGCGGTTGGAAAAACTGAAGAACAATTGAAGGAAGAAGGTGTTACTTATAAAGCTGGGAGCTTTCCTTTCAAAGCATTAGGTAGAGCAAGAGCTGGTGGAGATATTGATGGTTTTGTAAAGATTTTAGCAGATGCAAAAACAGATGAAGTATTAGGAGTTCATATGATTGGAGCTCGTTGTGCTGATTTAATAGCAGAAGCTGTTACAGCAATGGAATTCAGAGCAAGTGCAGAAGATATTTCTCGAATGAGTCATGCACATCCTACATTTGCAGAAGCTGTTAAAGAAGCTGCTTTGGCTGCCACAGACAATAGAGCTTTACACGTTTAAAAATATAATTATTATATGAAAAGAAAAATTTATTTAGGATCAATATTATTTTGTTATTTTTTATCTAGTTGTGCTTCAATAGTTTCAGGAAGTACCCAAGAAGTTAAATTTTCATCAAATCCAAGTGGGGCAATTGTATGGGTTGATGGTGTTAATTTAGGTTTAACACCAGTTACGTCAAAATTAAAAAGAAATAAAAAAAGTCAAAAAGTTAAAATTGAATTAGAAGGATACAAAACACAAGAAATTGTTTTGGAAAGAAAATTAAATGGTTGGTTTTTTGGAAATATACTTTTAGGAGGTATTATTGGAATTGTTGTTGATGCAAGTACAGGTGCAATGTATAGCTTAAGTCCAAAAGAATTAGAAGTTGAATTAGCAAATGGCACTGTATTTAATTCAAAAGATGGAATGTATATAGGAATAACTTTAGAGGCCAATGATTCTTGGAAAAAAGTGGGTAATTTAGAATTATATTAAGATTTTATTATTGATAAATATATTTTGTGCAATGTAATTACAATTATTTATGAATTAAAATATTCTTTAAACCTATCTTAATACAGAAAAAAGTCCCATTTATATGGGACTTTTCTTTTTAAGCTTTAAACAAATCTTTATAACTGTCCCAGTGCGCATAAATTAAAAATAAATTAGCAACAAGTACAAAAACAGCGACTGGAACTTCAGAAACTTGGGTTACAGTATGAATTAAGAAAATGTTTACTGATATGGGTAATAATGCTAATAAGCTTACTTTCATAAATTTACCACTTAGTAAACTCAAACCTGCTATTAATTCAATAGTTTTTGCTAAAGGCATTAAATATTTTGAAGCCATAACACCTGTCATGAAGGTTAATAAATCTCCAGTAGGAGCTTCTGCTTCCACTAAATCAAAGAAATAAGCAACAGAAGCAAAGACCATCAAAGCTCCAAGTAAAATACGCACAATTAAAATTGCAATTTTCATAAGTAATTAGTTTTAAGAGGTTAGTTGACCAAATGTAGGTGATTTATATATGTATAATTTATTGAAATGCAATGTGTTATTAACAAAGTTTTCAAGAGCCTATTTTTTTTAAAAACCTTTTATATCCTATAAAACTTAAAAATCCAATCAGAATAACTGGCCAAAGTGAGACAACGAAAGATAAAATATCTTCTAATATAAACCAACCCGTTTTAAAACTTTCCCAAATTTGTAGTCCAATATTTGGTCTGTAAGAATTTATATTTTTTTCATTAGCAATCATTTCTTGTTTTATCGTTTCATCTTGATAAATCTGAAGAGTTAAAGTGCTAAAATTTACTTGATCTTCTAATGACATGTTTTGGAGTTTTGTACCATCATTTTGCTCCTTTTTATCATTTAATTTGTTTTCTGCATCAATAACTTGATTCAACTTTTTTCCTTTTTGATCAATCGCTTTTGTTACTCTATCTTCGTAAGAGCTACTTCTGTTTTGTGTCATTTTGTTAGCTAAAATTTGAAGCGTAACATCATCCGCTTTAATAACTCTGTAATTTAAAAAATGAATTTGTTTTGCAATAGTTTTAATGACCGTATCTAATTGAGTATTAGGAACTCTAATTGTGATGTCATTTTTGACTATAAATTTTGTAGAAACTAAAGAACTATCTTGACTTATTTTACTGTCATCTTCACTTATAATAGAGCTTTCTAAGTTGGTGTAGGTTACAAAACCACCACATCTAGCAGTAGCATCTTCAATTTGATAGGTTGATTTAGCTACATTTTTAACTTTAAACTTAATGTCAGCTGTTCTAACAAATTTTCGACTACTTTTTAGATCAACTTTGGCAACTGATGACGAAATAGCTTTATTATCTGTACTTGATTCGTAATTTGCTTCTGTTGAAGTGCTTTCCTCTCTGTTTTCTCGGTTTTCTTTGCAAGAGAATACAATTCCTACCAATAGAATTGCTAGTAGAATGTTTACTTTTTTACTCATAAATTCATTTTTTAAGATTATTGATAATTGTTTTTATATTTTAAGAAATAAGTAGTTTTATTATCAATAGAAATGAATTTAAGTTGCTGATTGTTTTGAGAAGTGAACTAAAAATCATGCCAAGTTTTCATGCTGTTGTTTTTTAACTAAAACTATTTTATCGTATTTTTGAAATTCAAATTAAAAGCATTGAGAACTTCCATTGTAAAGACTATACAAAACCCAGTAGAATTCAAAAAACAGCTTCTAAATTGGGCACAACAGTTTAGAGAAATTGTATTTTTAGATTCTAATTCAAATTATAATAAAGACTCTAAGTATTCAAGCTATGATATGGTTTTAGCAGTAGATGCTTTTACAGCAATAAAAACTGATTATAGCAAAGCTTTTGAAGATTTGTACCAATACCAATCGCATGCAAAAGATTGGTTATTTGGGTATTTGTCCTATGATTTAAAAAACGATATTGAAGATTTATATTCTAAGAATTTGGATGAGTTAGCCTTTCCAGATTTGTATTTTTTTCAGCCTAAAAAGTTGTTTTTGTTGAATGGAAATACGCTTGAAATTCAATATTTAAATATGTGCGATGATGAGGTAGAAGATGATTTAACTGAAATAAGTCAGTGTTCAGTATTTAATTCTGAACCTTTAGCAATAAATATTCAGCAACGAGTTTCTAAAGAAAGCTATCTACAAAAAGTTACAAAAATGTTAGAGCACATTTATCGGGGAGATATTTATGAAGCTAATTTTTGCATGGATTTTTTTGCTAAAGAGGCTCAAATCAATCCTTCACAAATTTATGAAGCTTTAAATGCAATTTCAGAACCACCTTTTGCAGTTTATTTTAAAAATAAAGACAATTTTTTGATTTCAGCTTCTCCAGAGCGTTATTTGAAAAAGATCGACAATAAGGTGATAACACAGCCTATAAAAGGTACTGCCAAAAGGAATATGGATTTAGAATTAGATAAGGCACTAAAAGAAAATCTAGCAATGGACGCTAAAGAACGCTCAGAAAATATAATGATAGTAGATTTAGTTCGCAACGATTTATCGCATACTGCTACAAAAGGAAGTGTTAAGGTAGAGGAACTTTGCAAGGTTTACTCTTTCAAACAAGTGCATCAGATGATTTCCACCGTGGTTTCTCATGTAGAAAGTACGACTACGCCTCTTCAAATTATAAAATCTACTTTTCCAATGGGAAGCATGACAGGAGCACCAAAAATCTCTGCTATGAAAATCATTGAAGAATTGGAAGAAACTAAAAGAGGATTGTATAGTGGTGCAGTAGGTTATTTTTCGCCAAATGGAGATTTCGATTTTAATGTTGTGATAAGAAGTATTTTATACAATTCATCGAATCAATATTTATCTTTTTCTGTAGGAAGTGCTATAACTTCGCAATCCATTCCAGAAAATGAATATGAAGAATGTTTATTGAAAGCTAAAGCTATGTTTGAGGTTTTGGGTTTGAAGAGCAGTAATAAGTGACAAGTAGTGAGTGTAAGTAAAAAGTAAAGAAAAGTTAGAAAATGAAAAGTTTGGATTAACTTCACAAGTTAAAAGCAGTGCAGTTTCTATTCCTTCAAACATTGCTGAAGGTTAAGGAAGAAATTACAAAAAAATACAGTAGATTTTTACAAATTGCCAAAGGCTCTTTATTTGAATCTCAAACATAAATAGAAATTGAAGTTAATTTAAATTTTATTTTAGTTCAAAACTGTAAACAAATGAATGAATTGTCTATAGAAGTTGAAAAAATGTTAAATTCGCTAATTAATAAATTATCCGATAATTATTCTACTAATCCCTAATCCCTTCTTACTAGTAACTAAAAATGCTAAATAAACTTAAAAATCATATTCAAAATAATTTTCCTTACTTAAAAGACAAAAAACTTCTTTTAGCTGTAAGTGGTGGCATTGATAGTATGGTTTTATTGCACTTATTTCATAAACTTGAGTTTGATATAACTGTTGCCCATTGCAATTTTAGTTTGCGTGAAGCAGAAAGTGATGCTGAGGAAGATTTTGTTAGCACCACATGTAAAGCTTTAAAAATTCCTTCATACATTCAAAAATTCGATACCAAGCAATTTGCATCTGACTATAAACTTTCCATTCAGTTAGCCGCTCGAAAGTTGCGATACGATTGGTTTTTGGAACTTTTATCAGAACAAAAATTAGATTGTGTTTTAACAGCTCATCATTTGGATGACGAAATTGAAACGTTTTTAATCAATTTAACCAGAGGAACAGGTTTAGAAGGATTAACCGGAATTCCAGCTGAAAATGGAAATGTAATTCGACCTTTATTACCTTTTACGAGAGAACAAATTGAAACTTTTGCTCAAGAGAATAATATCCAATGGAGAGAAGATTCGAGCAATGCATCGGATAAATACTTACGAAATAAATTACGCCATAATGTAGTTCCTGTTTTAAAAGAATTGAATCCTAGCTTTATGCATTCTTTTCAAAATACATTAAATCACTTAAAGCAAAGCCAAACACTGGTAGATGATGCTTCCAGAATTGTTTATAAAAAAGTTGTCACAGAAGAAGAAAAGCAAAAAAAAATCAATATTTCAGAATTAATACAACTTGAAAATTATGAAGTTTATCTTTATCAATGGTTGAAGCCTCTTGGGTTTTCGGCATGGGAAGATATTTATGCCTTAGTTCATGCTCAATCAGGTAAACAAGTTTTTTCTGAGGATTATGCGTTGCTAAAAGATAGAGCCCATTTAATAGTTACTACCAGAGATTTAGACCATCCAACAAGCTATAAAATTCAAAAATCGGATGTTGAAATTAAAATTCCCTTAAAATTGACTTTATGTAACATATGTTACATTTCTAATTTAAATTCATATTGTATATTTGTCGATGAAGATAAATTAGAATTTCCTTTAACTATAAGAAAATGGCGTGAAGGAGATGTTTTTTATCCTTCTGGGATGCAAGGAAAAAAGAAAGTCAGCAAATATTTCAAAGACGAAAAATTTTCTTTAGTTGACAAGCAAAATCAATGGTTACTCTGTTCAAATGATGCAATCGTATGGATAATTAATCACAGGGCAGATCGTCGATTTTTAGCAAATGACAACACCAAAAATATTTTAAAAATAGAAACTTTATAATGAAAAAAATTCTCTTAAGTTTAGTCCTTTTCGCTTCTTTTTTTGGAAGTGCACAAATATTAGATCCTGTTAAGTGGAAAACAAAAGTAGTTCAAAAATCAGATACTGAATTTGAATTGGTTATGGATGCAACCATTGATGATGAATGGCATATGTATTCACAATATACACCAGATGGAGGAGCATTACCTTCAGTTTTTGAATATAAAAATGCAAAAGGAAATTACACCTTAGTAGGAAAAACAAAAGAAAGTCCATACAAAAAAGTATTCAACGATATTTTTGAAGTAGATGAATATTATTTTTCTAAAACCGCTCAATTTAAGCAAGTTATAAAAGTAACTAATCCAAAAGTAAGAGAAGTTAAAGTCTATGTTGAATACCAGGCTTGTAAAGAACAATGCATTCAACAGGATAAGACATTTACCTTCAAATTACCTGAAATTAAAACTGTTATTACAGAAGAAATAAAATCAGATGAACCAAGTGAAGCAATTGTTCCAACTGAGGTAGCAACTAATGATGTTGATTCTGCTGCTGCACCAGTTGATGTTAAATTAAAAAAAATAGATAATGCTACAGCTGAAGTTGTAACTTCTGAAGCACCAAAAGAAGAGAAAAAAGGCTTGTGGACGATTTTCTTTTTAGCGTTCTTTGGAGGATTTGCAGCCTTATTAACCCCTTGTGTGTTTCCAATGATTCCAATGACCGTAAGCTTTTTTACAAAACAAAGTGGAACTAGAAGAAAAGGTATTATAAATGCACTTTTTTATGGTTTATCAATTATTGTTATTTATGTTGTATTAGGTTTAACAATAACGGGTATTTTTGGAGCAGATGCTTTAAATGCTTTATCAACAAGTGTCATATTTAATATTATATTTTTTGTGATATTAATATTTTTTGCAACATCATTTTTAGGAGGTTTTGAAATTGTATTACCAAATTCTTGGGCTAATGTTGTAGACAAAAAATCAAGTAAATCAGGCATAATTGGAATTTTCTTTATGGCTTTAGCTTTAGCTATTGTTTCCTTCTCATGTACTGGACCTATTGTAGGTACACTTTTAGTAGAATCTGCTTCTAAAGGAGGAATTGCTCCAATTATTGGTATGTTTGGATTCTCTTTAGCAATTGCTTTACCATTTATGCTATTTGCGATGTTTCCAGGTTGGATGAATTCGTTACCAAAATCTGGTGGTTGGTTAAATACCGTTAAAGTTTCATTAGGATTTTTAGAATTGGCTTTGGCGTTCAAATTTTTATCTAATGCTGATTTGGTAGTACAAGGACACTGGTTAGAAAGAGAAGTTTTCCTAATCATTTGGATTGTAATTTTTGGTTCATGGGCAGTTTATTTATTTGGAAAAATTATGTTGCCTCACGATAGTCCTATTACGCATTTATCTGTGGGAAGATTATATATGGCAATTTTAGTTTCCATGTTTACTTTATACTTAATTCCTGGACTTTGGGGTGCACCTTTAAAATTGATTTCAGGATTTCCACCACCAATGACTTACAGTGAAAGTCCAACAGGTGTTGGTTACAAAAATGAAGGAAATGTTGGAACACTCTTAGCGTTACCAGAGCATGCTCATAAAGGACCACACGGAATTATTGCTTTTCACGATTATGATAAAGGATTAGCTTATGCCAAAGAAATGGGTAAACCCGTATTGTTAGATTTTACAGGTTATGCCTGTGTAAATTGTAGAAAAATGGAAGATTTTGTTTGGTCAAAACCAGAAATTTTACCCATGTTGAAAGATGATTTCGTTTTAATTTCTCTTTATGTAGATTCAAAAGAAGAATTGCCAAAAGCAGAACAATATGTTTCACCTGAAACGGGAAAAGAAATTGTAACCGTTGGTAATAAATGGAGTGATTTTCAAATCACAAGATATAAGAATAATGCACAACCTTATTACATTATTTTAGATGATAATGGAAAAGATTTAACGAAGCAAATAGGTTACACACCTGATGTGGAAGAATATAAAGCTTGGTTAGAAGATGGTTTGTCCAAGTTTAAAAAATAATTTTAATAAGTAGGAAATACTATTAGACCTAACAAGTTTTCAAAACTTGTTAGGTCTTTTTTTAATCTGTTTCATCTAAAGTAAATATCTCTTCTACAGGTTTTTCAAAATACTTTGCCAATTTTAAAGCTAAAACTGTTGAAGGAACATACTTGCCTTTTTCCATGGCATTTATGGTTTGTCGGCTGACTTCAATTTGTTTGGCCAGTTCTTCTTGCGAAATGCTTTTGATGGCTCTTAATACTTTTAAATTATTCGTCATCTTGATTGGTTTTATTTAGTTTGTAAATCATGTAGTGAAAGCGAATAATAAAAAATAAAAGTAAGGTAAACATGTTATGAAACAAAATATTTAAATAAGAAGTTCCATAAATAAACCATGTAAACAATACGATTAATCCATAATTTAAATAAGTTGCCCAAACCAAACTTTCATATCTAATTTTCGAAATCATTTCATCTTCTACTTTTAATTTGGAAAATCCGATTAAGATGCCACCAACAATCATACTTGTTGTCAACAATTCATCAACAATGCTATTCTCAATTACAGCAAAATATGTGCTTTTACTCAAAAATTCATCAGCATAAATAGCCCATACGTTTACATTTAAATACGCATCTGCATTAATCTCAAGTACTGAAATTAAAACAGTCAACAAGACTGAAGGAACAAATAAAAACCAACCCAGAGTTTTAAATTGGTTGGGAAATAAAAAACGTGTTTTCATAAGAAATGATATTAAAATTCATTTCAAATGTAAAGTATATTTTACATATAGACAAATAAAATTTACAAAAAGTAAAAATAAGCATACATTATTCAGTTCTTTTTTCAATGTAATCCGAATTCAAAAGATATAGAGCACCCATATATTGCAAGGTAAAGGAAACTAAATCGCCAACTTTATACTTGTTTTTAGAATTACTAATATCAATCACTGTCATATCTGAACTAGAATCTATTATGGTTATGGAATCATCAGTTGGGGTTAAATATTGTGGTTGCATATCCAATAAACCAAAATCTAAAATGGCTCTTAAAGAAGTTTCACTTAGATCTACATTTGCATCCACTTCATAAGTGTTTCCAGCTACATTTTCGCCTAATTCACCTGTTGGATTATTTGGCTTTTCAGTAATTTCAATAATTTCTGCGTATAATTTAAAGACATCATTATGCATACCTCTTATGGTTTCTCCAGTGAATAAATCCTTACCAAAGAAAATGGCTTCACCCACACGAAAATGATTCACAGCCATTGGACGAGCATTTTTCAGCATCAAAGGAACAGCCACAGAAGTTCCACCTGAAACCCAAGGAATTTTCACATTGAATTTAGCTTCAATCAACTGTTTGTATAAACTCAATTGGATCAATTTATCTTGCGTTGGCATAACACCACTTAAACAATTTAAGTTCGTTCCAATGCCACGAATCTCAATATTAGGTAAGCTGAATACTTTTTCATAAAATGTCATTAGTTCTTCACCCAATACACCTTCACGCAAATCACCCATTTCAATCATGATGATAATTTTGTGGGTTTTATTTTGACGTTGAGCTTCTTCAGATAATAGTTTTATAGTATAAATTTCCGTATTGAAACTCACATCGGCATATGTTACAATTTTTTCAATATTCAATTTAGAAGGTGGTTTTATATAAACCGTTTGAATTTCCGAATTTAGTTTTTTGATTTTCTTCAAATTACTAATTCTCGAATCGTGCATTTCCATTACACCTAAGTCAATAAGTTCTTTAATGTAAATGGTATTGCCACAAAGCAATTTGGTTACAACACCCCATTCAATATTTCTTTCTTTAAATAAGGTGTTAAGAAAAGTATGGTTTTCTTTTAATTTTTCTTTATATAGTTTTAAAAATGCCATTAGTCAATTATTTTTCTTGGGATTGATTTTGAAATTCTAGATAAAAATTCATAGTTCAACAAATTGTTAAGTTCACCAAAAGAAGAAACGGTTATGGATAAATCACCTTGATTGCCAATAAGCACAACTTCGTCTCCTTTTTTAACATGCTCGATTTCTGAAACATCAAGGCTAAGCATATTCATATTTATGGTTCCAATTACTGGACAACGTTTGCCATGAATCAAAACACGACCTTGATTACTCAAAGAACGACTATAACCATGCGAATAGCCTAAGGGAATTGTAGCAATTTTCATATTTTTCTTTGCCATGAAACTTGTTCCATACCCAATAAATTCTCCAGGTTTTACGTTCTTTACATTCATGACTTCACTTTTCCAAGAAATTACACGTTGCAAAGGATCTGTTTTTTTCTTTTTAAGATTTAAGTAAGATACTAAAACTTCAGGACTTGGCCATAATCCGTATTGTAGAATTCCAATTCGTACTAAATCCATTTGAGTTTCTGGAAACATCATGGAAGCAGCTGAACAGGCTGTATGTTTTATTTTGGGTTCAATTCCTAACGATTTAAAAGTTGCCACAGCTTCCTTAAATTTTTTAATTTGACTTTCTACTCTCATGTAATTTGAAATACTTTCTGCTCCTGCATAATGGGTACAAATTCCAACAAAATCAAGATGATTTGATTCTTTTAGGAGATATTTGGCTAAATTAGGAAGCTCTTTTTTAGCAAAGCCTGTTCGATTCATTCCAGTTTCCATTTCAAGATGAATTTTAGCTTTCATTTTTAGTTTTTTAGCCGTTTTTGTTGTCATTGCCAAGCGATATCGTTCAAAAATAAAAAACTGAATTTCATTTTCAATTACCCAAGGCAAATCATCATCCGCTACAAATCCCATAATCATAATGGTGGCTTTGTTCCCTAATGTATCAAACACAATTTTAGCTTCTTCCACATCAAAAACAGAAAAATGATTTATGCCCGCATGATAAGCCATTGTGACAAATTCTTTGATGCCATGACCATAAGCATTTCCTTTGACAACAGAGGAAAAGATTACTTTTTTGCCTAACATTTTTTTTAAAAAAGAAATGTTGTTTTTATAAGCGTTTTGATTGAGTTCTATACTAGAATTTCTATGCATTTAAAATTTCTTTTGTAATTTGATGGAATACGATGATTCCAGTTTCAATAATTTCGTTAGGAAAATCATAGTCAGGATTATGAAGGCTAGGAGTGCTTTCTCCAGAACCTAATCCAAACATAGCCCCTTTGAATTTTTGAGTAAATAAACCAAAGTCTTCTCCAAAGCTAAAAGGAAGTTCTTTTTCTAAAATAGGTAAATCAAGATTTGAAGTTGCTTTTCTGATGTAGTTTGCTGCTTCAACATTATTTTCATTAGCCTGAAAACTTTGGGTCCAATTAATGTTAGTTTTTAGATTGAATTTTGAGGTTATTTCTTTTGCATTTTTTTCTAATTCCGATTCTATGTTTCTCATCTGTTTGTTGCTATTGCTTCTTATGGTAAAATGAATTTCTGCATAACCAGCCGAAACTCCATAAGCTTTTTCACCCATATCGATGTAAATAGGAGTAATTAAGCAATAGTTTTCTGAAGTTAAATTGGTATTGATTTTAGAATTGAAAACCTGAATAATTTCGGCTATAGCCAAAGCAGGATTGATTCCATTTTCGGGTTCACCGGCATGCGAAGTTTTACCATGTAGCTGAATAATCATGCTATTCACTGCACAAGTAAACGTATTATTTTTAATGACAATTTGGTGTTTTTTATAACCAGGTAAATTATGCAAAGCAAAGGCAAAGTCAGGTTTTATAGCTTCAAATTTTGAATCAGTGATAACTCTTTTTGCTCCATTTCCGTCTTCTTCTGATGGTTGAAACAACAACATGACTGTTCCTTTTTCCAATGGATTTTCATGTAAAGATTTTGCCAATCCACATAAAATTGCCATGTGACCATCATGACCACATTTATGAGAAACACCTTTGTAAACGGATTTATAATTAAAGGAATTAATTTCTTGAATAGGTAAAGCATCTAATTCACATCGAAATAGTATTGATTTTCCGTCTTCTTTCCCTTTGTAAATAGCCAAAATACCTTCTCCACCTATATTGGTTATTAGTTCATCAGGAGCATAATTAGATAGGAAATCTAGAATTTGCTGTGCCGTTTTAGTTTCCTTTCCAGAAACTTCTGGGTATTTATGTAATTCGTGTCTTAATTGAATAAGTTCTTCCAAAATAGTTTATTTCGTTAAACGCATTTCTAGGTATTTGTTGGTAAATCCTAGTTTTTCATACAACATTTTAGCAGGATTGTCAGGTTCAACATGTAACGCAATATCACCTTTGGCTGTTTCAATGGCTTTTTGCATGAGTTTTTTGCCATATCCTTTTCCACGTTGGCTATTATCTACGGCAATATAAACTAGAATGTTTTCAGGAATGAATCCACCCATTCCAGTATTGTTTAGAATGACAACTCCTACTATTTTTTCATTGTCTAATCCCACTATAATTGTTCCTCCTTTTTCAGGATTCATCGCGTAAGCTATACACTTTAGGATGTCTTCCGTTTTATCGCCATATTGTTCTAAATGTGTGAATAGAAAATTGGCAATGGTTTGATGAGAATAGGTTTTATGTTCTCCCGTTTCAGGAGTTATGATTTTAAATTCCATTTGTTGATTTTTTAAAATGATAATTTGATAATAATACGAATGTGATTAAAGATATACTAATTCCGAAGATATTGGCGTCTAAATACTTTGGTAATGAGTAATTTAAAGGTAATTTCTTGTTTGATATGATTAACCCAATAGTTGTTGAACCGCCTAACAACATACTCCAAAAAGCTGCAATAGGATTACTTTTTTTCCAAAATAGAGCTCCAATAACAGGAACAAATAATCCAGAAACCATAAAAGCGTAGGAGTAGAGCATCAATTCTAACACATTTTGCATTTGTGAAGCTAGAAGAATAGCAAAAACACCCACTGAAAGCGTTACAAGTTGCGATAATTTTAATAATTTCTTTTGCGTAATTTCTTTTTTGTAGAATTTCGAAATGATATCCGTCACAATATTTCCAGAAGCAGCCATTAAACAACTATCAGCTGTTGATAGAATGGCTGAAAAATAAGAGGAAAGCATCAATCCCATTAAACCAATTGGTAGAATAGTACTTAACAAGATTGGTAATCCCATTTCGCTATCCATTGACGAAGCATCTGAAATTCCATTAAACATTCCTTGTGTAACGGCTACTTTGGCTAACATTCCAAGAATGACTCCCATAAAAGCCATAATAGGCCATTCAAATAAACCTGCAATAAACCAAGCTTTTTTGGCTTCTTTTTCGTCTTTACAAGCATAAATTCTTTGGTATAATGTCATACCAATAAACCAAATAGGAATAATAGTAACAGCCCAATTTAGAAGTTGATGCCATGAGACATTAGTAAGTGATAAATATTCAGGAGCTAAAGTTGCCTTGATGACATCATAACCACCAACAGCATGGTAAGCAATAGGAATTCCAATAAAAACCAATCCAGCAATTAGAATGATCCATTGAATGGTATCGGTATAAATAACCGCTTTTAAACCACCAACAGCTGTATAAACTACTGCAATTGTACCCATTACTATCAATGCCCATTGCAAATCTAAACCATCAATTGTGGCAGAAGCTAATTTGGCTCCAGCTAAAACTTGTGAACTTGTAAATCCAACATAACCAATGGCTGATATAATTCCAGCTAATAGAGCGACTTTCGAATTGTAGAAATGGTTAAAAATTTGCGGAAAGGTGAAAAACTTATGTTGATGTCCCAGTTTACTAACTTTTGGAATTAAAAATACAGCACTTAACCAAGCACCAATTAAACCCGTAAACAGCATCCATGAACCTGAAATTCCCATGGTGAATCCTAAGCCTCCAAGTCCAATGGAAAATCCACCACCAACATCCGTAGCCACCACCGATAAACCAATGTGCCAGCTGCTCATGTTTCTACCACTGACATAAAAATCTTCTGAGGATGTGTTTTTTCTATAAAAATAAAAGCCTACACCTAGCATTGCTATCATGTAAACCACAAAGATTATATAATCTATTGTGTGCATTTTTTACTATTTTAGATTAATTGTCTAAGATGGAATTTTTCCAAAAGACAAGATGCAACATGTTGCAAAAGATGAAAATAAGATTGATTTAAGATTAAAATCAAAGATGGAAGCACTTTCCGTCTTATTTTCAAAATAATGATACAAAGGTAAGAAAATTTAACGAAATGCTTTTTTTAGAGGTTAAATACTTAAAAAAATAGTTAGATAGTTTAATTTATTTTTTAGATATTTGTATCAGTATAAGCCATTTAAATAAAATATAAGCCATGTTAGTAAAAGTCTTTGGAAGCGCTGTCTTTGGCGTTGAAGCCACAACCATTACCGTAGAGGTAAATATCGATAAAGGAATTGGATACCATTTAGTAGGATTACCCGATTCTGCCATTAAAGAAAGCAGTTACCGAATTGCTGCTGCACTCAAGAATAACAACTACGAACTTCCTGGAAAAAAGATTACGATAAATATGGCTCCAGCCGATTTGCGTAAAGAAGGTTCTGCTTATGATTTAACCTTAGCTGTTGGAATTCTAGTAGCATCTTACCAAATTAAAGCTGAAAATTTATCGGATTATGTCATTATGGGAGAACTTTCTTTAGATGGAAGTTTGCAACCCATAAAAGGAGCATTATCAATTGCTATTAAAGCTAAAGAAGAAGGTTTTAAGGGTTTGTTTTTACCTATTCAAAATGTGAAAGAAGCAGCCATTGTTGAAGGTTTGGATGTTTACGGCATCGAAAATGTATTGCAAATCATAGATTTTTTTGAAGAAAGAGGCACAATTGAACCCACAGTAATTGATACTAAAGAAGAATTTTCAAAAACATTAGAGTTTCCAGAATTTGATTTTTCAGATGTAAAAGGACAAGAGTCTATTAAACGTTGCATGGAAATTGCAGCTGCTGGTGGACATAACATAATTCTAATTGGACCACCAGGTTCAGGAAAAACGATGTTAGCCAAGCGTTTACCAAGTATTTTGCCACCAATGACCATGAAAGAAGCTTTGGAAACTACAAAAATTCATTCAGTTGCAGGAAAAACTAAAGAAGTGGGTTTAATGGCTCAACGACCTTTTCGAAGTCCACATCATACAGCGAGTTCTGTTTCATTAGTTGGTGGTGGAAGTTATCCACAACCTGGAGAAATTTCATTAGCACACAATGGAGTTTTATTTTTAGATGAACTACCAGAATTTAAACGTGAAGTTTTGGAAGTAATGCGACAACCTTTGGAAGATAGGGAAGTCACGATTTCTCGAGCTAAATTTACCATTACTTATCCATCATCATTTATGTTGGTGGCTAGTATGAATCCAAGTCCAGGTGGTTATTTTAATGATCCTGATGCTCCTGTGACTTCATCTCCAATGGAAATGCAACGTTATTTGAGTAAAATTTCTGGACCTTTATTAGATAGAATTGATATTCATATTGAAGTAACTCCTGTTCCTTTTGAAAAATTGACAGAAACCAGAAAAGCAGAAAGTAGCGTTGAAATTCGAAAAAGAGTGACGAAAGCTAGAGAAATTCAATCTATTCGATTTGAGAACTTTGAAAATTTACATTACAATGCCCAAATGAGTAGCAAACAAATAAGAGAATTTTGTGCTCTAGAGGAATCTTCTTTACAAATGCTAAAAACAGCTATGGAACGCTTGAATTTATCCGCAAGAGCTTATGACAGAATTTTAAAAGTTGCTAGAACCATTGCAGATTTAGAAGCTTCAGAAAATGTGAATTCCAATCATATTGCAGAAGCGATTCAATATAGAAGTTTGGATAGAGATGGTTGGTTGGGGTAATTATATCCTACTATGATGTTGTAATTTAATCAAATTTATTAAATAGCTATAAGTGCTAATATTATAGAGCTAGTACTATTTGTATATAATAATAAGATAAATTTATATATTCAATAAATGTTTAATAAAAGTTTCGATAATTGTAAATAAAAATATTTATTAATTGTAAACATAAATATTTATAAAATGTAAATATTTTTATTACATTTGTACAAATTAAAATGGGGATATTTTTTAACATCCCCAGTTTTAATGGATTAATAAATAATTTTAGTAGTTGTTTCTTAATTCCAAAATCAGCTTTATAATCAATAGAACACTATAAATTGTGTTTAATACTTTCTGAAATTGTCGAGACTTCAAAAAGTTTGAAAATTGATTTAAGCTAATCTTAAAATTTTCTCTTGCCATTTTTAACATAGGCTTTTTACAATTTTAAGGTTAAACAAAAGAATTTAAATAAATAAGGTTGTTAGTAGCGAGCTAGCGACCTTTTTATTTTATATGGATTCAGCATCCTTTTAGTGGAACAATTCTAAAACGTGTAGAACTGCTGTAATTCCTTTTTCAAATACTGAAGAATTTTATTCCTACATTCTTTACAAAGTTGGCACTTTTTTATTTTAAATGAAAGTCAAACTTATCCACATTAGTACTTTGTTTTTAACAAACAGTAAAAAAAGTCCTACTAATAAATATTTTTTAATATATTGATTATCAGGTATTTGTATATTTTATTAAAATTAGTAAAATTACTCATAATCCTAATAAATAATGGGTAAACAAGCTATTTTACTAGTAAAAAAAATGTTAAAACTTAAAGTCTAAATACCTTGAGTTTCAATGGTTTTATTTTACCTAATAAATGCCAGACCAGATAAATAAATCAATTTTCAAAAACTCCATAAATAAACCACCATTTCCAGCAATAAAATCTAGCTTTGAAAGGTGGATTTCCTTTTACTCTTTCAAGACATTACAAAGATAATTCAAATATTAATGCAGTCATTTTAATGATTTATATGCCAAAGTTAGAATTATATATTTATGTGTGCAAATGTTTGACAACGGTTGTACCAATCTATTATTTATCTATTCTGTTTAAAATAAATTCTGCTCTAAAAGTATTTAATTATATTATTTTCTTTAATATTTATATAGTAAAAAATCATTTCAGAAAGAATGTGATTTGATTGTTGAAGAGTTTAAGGCATCCAGCTGAAGCTGGATGTAATTCAAGGATGTGATTCATGAATCCATTTTTTATTGCTGTTTAATTTGAATGAACCAACATGTTCCTTGTTCCAATTATCAGGATGGATTAATGAAAGAAAATAAGAACCATCATCTGCTAAATATAAATGGTATGTTTCACCCACAATAGGTTCAAATGAAAATTTAGCATTGTATAGAATTTCATTCCATTCGTATTCTTGCATTAATTTTTCATATTCAGTTTTTAACTCATTGAATTTGCTTTCAAATTCTTTGTTGACATTTCGTATGCCTCTGTTTTTCCAATCTACGATATCATCGATTTTTATGGAAGGAGCTCCAACATTGGTAGGATAAGCCAACGCATGAGCATTGTATCCTTTTTCCTCTGAAAAAACTACATTATCTGGGGTTTTATTTTTCATTTTATCGTTTTGAAATTTTATTGTTGGTTATAGCTCTTTGTAATTTACATTTGAATCTATCAATGCCTTCTACTCGTTTGGCTACATGCTTGGTTTTGCAGTTTTCAACTCTTTTTCGCCACAATTTATAACTGCTAAATTTGAGTTCTTTCTTCATCAAAGCTTTTACATCAGCTTCATTCAAACCAAACTGGAATTTGATAGCATCAAAAGGAGTTCTATCTTCCCAGGCCATTTCTATGATTCTATCAATTTCGATTTCTGTAAATTCTTTTTCGGATGAAATCTTCATTTGTTTAAAATTAAAATAAAAAAGTTAAACAAAATTACGAAAAATATTTTAAAAGAATAAAGTTTATTTAACGATGTTTTTTCCAATATCTTTTACCATAACTGCAGAAAATTTCGCTTTGAGATTGGATATTTTTTGTAGCTATGACGCAAACATTTTTATCATCATCTAATGATATTTTTCCATTATTTGTAAAAGTTGAATTTTCAAAAGCTTCAGCATCATTGGCATATTTAGCAAAACAGTCAACTTGCATTGAATCCATTATAGTTCCATTTATCATGTTTATGAAATATTTGTCATTGCCTTTTGCTACACGATTTTGAGCTTCCATTTCTGTAAGGATTTCTCCTTTAAAAATGGATATGACTTCGTGTTTGTAAATATCAATTGCTGTAAACAACCCTTTACCAGCATTCTGTATTTGAGAGGTTTCGACATATAAATAGTCTGATTCTGGTGCTTCTATTTTTAGTGATGAATGGCTCAGAATTTCTTTATTTAGGTTAGTCAACAAATGTAATAAAACCAAACTAACAAGAATCTATTCGACAAATTTATAATATCTAGCACCTTTTAAAACTGGATTTTCTTTTTCGATATAGTCTAACACAAACTCATATGAAGGATTCAAAACAGCGGTTTTTAATTCCTTTTTATGAAGTTTTTCATAAGTTTCAAAATCGATTGCTGTTCTTTTTTCTAGAACTTCAAACAAATTGGTTTTTTCTATTTTTGATTGCCAATTTTCTTCTATAGTACCTTCAAAAACTTTTGATTTAGAACCACTTCCATATGCTATAAATCCAGTTTTTTTATTGGTTAAAGCAATATTTTCTTTCAAATTATAATAAAGAGCTGAAAGAAAACCTAAGAATATAGAACCTGTGTAAATATTGCCAACATCACCTGATGCAATTTCTGTGGGTTTTATCTTTTGATTGACCAAAGTCAAATATTCCTCGGATTTTAATAAAGCTCGCATTTTATCTTTTTGATTTTCTCCTTGTTGTTGTTCTAAAAGAGTTGGGTTTTCATTGGCAAATATTTCAATAAAAGTTCTTCTACCTTGAAAACAGTAGGGTAGATGCATGAAAATTAAATCCCAATGGTAGAATACTATGTCGTTTTGATGGCTTTCTTTTTTGTAATGATTGTATGCATCAGAGATTCTATTGATGTAACAAGTATTTGAATATTGTCCATCAAAAACAGGTTGTTCTTTGGTAATGGTAATTTTGGATTCTAAAACGCCGAACCAATCCTCATTTGAATTTGAGTTGGTGATTTCAGATTTATCTATAGTCACTTTTGGTTTAAAAAAATCGAAAACTCCACTGGTTGAAACACCTATTTCTTTTGAAAAGGAAATAATACTTGGATTTGAAGTTATCAGCATGGCAATTGCTCCAGCTCCTTGTGTGTATTCACCTGTAGAATTTAAATCATATTTAGCGTTATCTGTGGAAATTACAATGGCTTTTTTAGTAGGATTTAATCGAATATAATCCACACAATTCTGCAAAGCATCAACCGCACCAATACAGGCAAAAGTAAAATCAACTACATCACAGTTTTGAAAGGAATTTATACCAATTTGTTGTTCAACAACTTGTAAAATGTATGAGGCAATAGGTTTTGAATTGTCAATACTACTTTCAGTTCCAAAATAGATTCTAGCAATATCTGAAGGATTTAGGTTTTCTTGATGGATTAATTTGTATAGTGCATTGGAACCTAAAGTTATGATGTCTTGATTTACATCTAAAAAACTCATTTTTTGAAGTCCTAACCCTTTGGTTAATTTTTCAGGTTCAATATTTCTATTTTGAGCTAAAACTTCAATGGGTAAATATAGCTTTGGAACATCAAATTGTATGGCTTCAATTCCTACTTTCATGACTTGATTTTAAATAAATGAAATCAAAAATAACAATAGATTTTTACATGTTTATGAAACAATTTATAAAATTAGTTTTGCATTAGAAGATTTACGAAATCCCAAAAAATAGGTAGTTAATAATTAGATTTTATGTTTTTTTAAATTGATTTTTTAATTTTTAAGCAAAAAAAAAGAGTTACCGAAAAGCAACTCTTTTTTCAAAGTATGTTTTTAGTTATAAAATTTCTTTAAAAGTATCGTGTTGACGAATATCACCTGAATTATAGCCTTTCATGAACCACTTCATTCTTTGTTCAGAAGAACCATGAGTAAACGTTTCTTGGTTAACATGACCTTGCATCTTGGATTGAATGGCATCATCACCCACAGCATGGGCAGCACTTAGAGCTTCTTCAATATCACCTTCTTCTAATAGGTTTTTGTTGTAATGTGCCCAAAGACCAGCATAAAAATCGGCTTGTAATTCTAAAGCAACAGAGTATTTATTGGCTTGTGCTTGACTCTTTCCTTGTTGGGCTTGTCTGACTTTTTGTGAAGTTCCTAAAAGCGTTTGAACGTGATGTCCAACTTCATGAGCAATTACATAAGCAATGGCAAAATCTCCACCTTTAGCTCCAAATCTTGTGCGTAGTTCTTCAAAAAATGTTAAATCCATGTACACTTTTCTATCAGCTGGACAGTAGAATGGACCTGAAGCAGCCGTTGCACTTCCACAAGAGGTTTCAACAGCATCTGAAAACAATACCATGCCCGGCTCTTCGTAGGTTCCTAAGTTATTTTCGGTAAATATTTTTGACCAAGTTTCGTTATTGTACACAAAAACGGATTCTGTAAAATCACCTAATTCTTTTTCAGCAGCAGTTAATTCTCTTGTTTGAGTTTCCTCTGTTTGTGTTTGGGCACCTTGTGTTTGTTGTAAAACGTTCCCAATAGTCTGTCCTGTTTCTCCACCAAAAACATTGAGTAGTAGAATTACAATTCCTATAAGTCCACCACCAACTATTGCTTTTCCACCACCTGACATGCCTCTGCGGTCTTCAAATTTATCGCTTTTTTGTCTTTCCCATTTCATAATTTTATCATTTAAATTTCTGTTTGTCCAATTTTTTCAATTAATGATTTCTCTTCAAATCCTATTGCCTGATTATAGATGGCATATATCATGGAATAATAGTAAGGAAATGTAAATATAATTCCAATACATAGAGCAATAATTCCGATAAGAACACCTATGTATGCCAGCAATAATGCCACAAAAATCAAAAGCGGTTGTTTGAAGAATAATTTTATACTTTTAGTTATGGCATTTTCAAAGTTTTGATTGGCATAAATGATTAACGGTGTTGTAAAAACAGTAAATAGGCCAATCAAAAATCGAATTAAGTAGCTCAAATAGTTTAGTTTTAGTAAAATCAGACCTACATTTAGAATACCAATTGTAAAACCAATTAGTAAGTAGGCTAGAAAAATATCTTTGAAAAATTTACTTTTATAAAACTCAAAAAATACATTCAGATTGATATCTTCATTTCTTCTGGCTAAATGATTGGCATGAATAAACCCAGCATTTATTGGAGCAAAAATAGCACTAGCGAGAGTGGATAGTATTATTGTAGTCAGTATAGTTAAAGTACTGAATTTATTTGATTCAATATTAGACAATGTTGTTGTAATGTCTGAAAAACCATAAAGTATCCCAAAAAAAGCGCCATAAATTATTACAAATAGTATGGTTAATAATATTACCATAACTCCAGACATTAGAAAGGTTTTTTTGAAAGTATTTATACTTTCATCAATTAGATTACCTGTTTCAAGAGTGTATCCATTTTGGATTTTTAAATCAATTTTTGAATTAATTTTGCTATTCATTTTTTTATATAATTAAAATCCTATGCTAAATCCTAGATATACATCAGCTTGCTTTGTATCATTTAAAACAGCAGTTAATATGGAGCCTGAACCCATAAAAAATCCACCCAATCTAAATCCAAAACCTCCTGTGAAACCTGATATTTCGTTGTCGGAAAGTGGCACATATATTTCGTAGTTTTCACCAGAAAAACGAGGCGTTAATGTTATACTGTTTTGTGTAGTTGAAAAATCATTATCGCTATCATCTACTAATTTTTGTTGGGTAAAAGCACTAACGTAAAAGCGTTTGGCAACTTTCAAATCTGCATAAGCAGTAAAAAGAGTTGGTAGTTTTATTGAAAAATCACTTTCATCACTTGTTTTAGTTAGATAGCCGCTATTTAATAATATTTGCTCAATATTTCTAATGTTATCTACATCTTCAAACTGATTTAAATCTAAAAATTCTGTATTAGAGATATTTAAATCATAATTAGTTGAGGTGTTGTTTTCAGATTTAAAAGTCATTGAACCTATGTTTCTGATGGCTAAACCTGAGTTTAATTTATAGTCTTTGGGGTTGTCAGTTACTTTGATTTTAAAATTTACTCCTAAATCCAAAGCATAACCATTAATCCCAGAACTAAAAAAATCATTAAAATTATCAGCATCCGTAAATCCGTCAGCAATTGGTCCTGAATAAGCGATATTTAGATTAGCTTGCGTATCAGTCAAACTCAAGTCACCAGCAACATTTACAATTGACCCATTAAACTTATCTGCAGCAAAATTGGTAAAAGAGCTAGGGAAAAGTAAACGTAAGTTTGTTCCTGCACTAAATTTGTATTTATCGGATTCAAATAAATCACGCGCTAAAGACAAACCGATTTCTCCCCAAGTGGCAGCATTAATTTTTTGATTATATTGTGTATTGATATCAGTAATTCCTGCAATTGAATTTATCCCAGAATTAGTTAGTGCATCTCCTAAATTTACATCCACATCAATGATATTTGCTTTTGCTACAGCATTTGTAGTAATTCCAAATGCCCATTTTTTGTATTTCATTGCAAATGCAGGACCAATTAGTATTGCATCCAAACGCATGTTAGCAGGATCACTGCCTTCAAAAATTAGGTCTTCAATATTCTCATCAGAGCTTACAATATCATTAAAACTAATTTTATTGTTTGAAACATTTATACTTGAATTGAATACGTTGATTTCATAGGTATTCGATAAATTTGTCAATTCAGCAGGATTAAACGACGTATTTAGTAAACCTACTCTTCTAGAGATATTAATTCCAGAGAAATGTTCTTGAGCAACGCTTATATTTAGCATTGAAAGCGATAGAATCAGAAGTGCTTTTTTCATGATTACGTTTTTAGGTGATGAACTTAAAACAAATGTATAAAATTTTGTTAAATGAAAAGTATTTTCAACGGTCTAATAGTTGTGAAGAGGATTTAATCGATGAAATGTTTTTTTAAGATAGTTGTTGTTAAAAAAATATATTTTAAAAGGATTTTCTAAAGCATGTTTATATTAGAATTAAAATTTACTCTTGCGGCTAATCTTCTTGCATCATTAAAATTAGGATGAATCTTATCTGTTCAATAGATTCAAGAGTTTAATAATCCTACATAAACTATTATTTGTGTTGTAATTCTATATCTTCTTGAGTTGAAGATAGATTTTTTTGATGTTAACTGGAAACTAAATTAATATAGTATATCAATTAAGAAATTGCTAATGAAATTAACTTAAGCTTAAAATCGATTGACAGTTACAGCGATTTTTTGTAAGATTGGAAATTAGAACATGAATTGGTTTAGTCTTACATGTGATTAAAAAATTGTGTGTATCTAAATGCTATTCCACAAAGTGTCTTTAGGAACTTGAGCTTCAATATGAAGCATTTCTTTTGTCACGGGATGATTAAAAACTAGTTTTCTTGCATGCAAATGTATGCCGCCATCTGAATTACTTCGGTCAAAACCATATTTTAAATCACCTTTTATGGGGCAACCAATAGCCGCTAATTGTGCTCTAATTTGGTGGTGTCTTCCAGTATGAAGATTTATTTCAAGCACAAAATAATGATCTAATTTTTTAATGATAGTATATTCTAAACTAGCTTTTTTACTTTCTGGAACTTCTTTGGTATGTGCTTTTGAAGTATTGTTTTTGGGATTACGCTTTAAAAAATGAATTAGAGTATCGTTCTCTTTTGGAGGACATTTTTTAACTATAGCCCAATATGTCTTTTGAGTTTCTCTATTTTTAAAGGATTCATTCAAACGGGTTAATGCTTTTGAAGTTTTAGCAAAAACGACAATACCTGTAGTAGGCCTGTCTAAACGATGAATGACGCCTAAAAAAACATCACCAGGCTTATTATATTTCTCTTTAATGTATTCTTTAACAACTTCTGACAAAGGTTTGTCACCCGTTTTATCTCCTTGAACAATATCACCTACACGTTTATTGACCACTATGATATGATTGTCCTCATGAAGAATTTGAAGATTGGATTTATTTGACACAATTTTATCAGTCATAGATTTCTAATTTCTGAATTCTAATTTCCAAATTCAAAATTAGTACTGTTCGTTTTCATTAGGGAAATCTAATGCTTTTACATCAGAAACATACTGAGCAATTGCTTTAGTCATCTGGTTGTATAAATCTAAATACCTTCTCAAAAATCTTGGATTAAATTCATTATTCATTCCCAACATATCGTGAATAACTAAAACTTGGCCATCAACACCACTACCAGCACCAATTCCGATTACAGGAATAGAAATACTTTCAGCAACTTTTTTAGCTAATTTGGCAGGTATTTTTTCCAAAACAAGAGCAAAACAACCTATTCGTTCCAACATTTTGGCGTCTTCAATAAGTTTATCTGCTTCTTCCTCTTCTTTAGCTCTAACAGTGTATGTTCCAAATTTATAAATAGATTGTGGCGTTAGTCCTAAATGTCCCATTACAGGAATTCCAGCATTTAAAATTCGTTTAATACTATCTTTAATTTCAGAACCACCTTCTAACTTTACAGCATGACCGCCACTTTCTTTCATGATTCTAATGGCTGAACGCAAAGCTTCTTTAGGGTCAGATTGGTAACTTCCAAAAGGTAAATCCACAACAACTAAAGCTCGATCAATAGCTCTAACAACGCCTGAAGCATGATAAATCATTTGGTCTAAAGTAATGGGTAATGTCGTTTCATGACCAGCCATCACATTACTAGCAGAGTCTCCCACTAAAATGACATCAACACCAGCTGAATCCACAATTTTAGCCATTGTAAAGTCATAAGCAGTTAGCATGGAAATTTTCTCTCCATTTTGCTTCATTTCAATTAATGACTTGGTGGTAATCCTTTTGTAATCTTTCTTAGCTACAGACATGTTTATAGAATTTAAAAAGCAAAGGTAATAAATGTTATTTGCTTTTTAGAATTCAAAAAAAATAATTATCCAATATTAAATTAATGTTAAATTATTACATTAATTTTGAATCGTTTTAAAACTAAAAAAATGATATCCATTTTACTTTTTGTTGCAATATTAGGCTACCTGTCAGTTATTTTAGAGTCACCTATAAGAATTAATAAGACTATAACGGCTTTGCTAACTGGAACTTTCTGTTGGGTTGTAATTGCTTTATACAGTACTGATGACCAGCACTTGGTTACCGAACGATTAATGGAATATTTTGGTGAAATTTCGGGGTTGTTAATATTCTTAATGGGAGCCATGACTATTGTAGAGTTGATCGATATTCACAAAGGGTTTACAGTAATTACAAGTAGAATTAGGACTACTTCCGTATTAAAATTGTTGTGGATAGTGGCTTTTATAACCTTTATTCTTTCTGCTCTGCTAGATAATTTAGCGACAGCGATTATTATGGTAACACTTCTAAGAAAGTTAATGCCAAAAGGAGAAATCAGAATGATATTAACGGGAATAGTTGTAATAGCAGCTAATGCTGGTGGAGCTTTTAGTCCGATTGGAGATGTTACTACAACTTTACTTTGGATTGGTGGACAAGTGAGTTCTTTTGGAATTGTAAAAGCGTTGATTTTGCCTTCTATAATGGTATTGTTAGTTCCAGTTTTGATTGCTAGTTTTAGAATGAGAGGTTTTGCCGTTTTACGAGCTCAAGTTTCAATGGCACAAGTACGTAAGGAAGAAAAAATGAGAGGAAGTATGAGTGTTTTTATAGCTGGCGTAATAGGTTTAGTTATGGTACCTATAATTAAAACTTTAACAGGATTGCCACCGTTTATTGGTGTTTTAATTTCTCTTTCAATGGTTTCCTTGGTTTCAATTATGTATCACAGGAAAAAAACACAAGAAGAGAAGGATAAGTTTTCTGTGGCTTATGCATTAACCAAAGTAGATATCAGTTCAATTTTATATTTCATGGGAATTTTATTAATGGTTTTTGCGCTTCAAGAGGTTGGTATTTTGAGAGAAATGGCTACTTTTTTAGTTACCAATTTGCCAAATACAGATTCCATGATTATTGCTATTGGATTTTTATCTTCAATTGTAGATAATGGAAGTTTGGTTGCAGCCACACAAGGAATGTTCTCTTTATCAGAATATCCAATGGATCACACTTTGTGGGAATTTATAGCTTTGTGTGCTGGAACAGGTGGAAGTATGATGGTTATTGGTTCAGCCGCAGGAATAGCAGTAATGGAAAAAGAAAAAATCACCTTTATGTGGTATCTTAAAAAGATAACTCCTTTGGCTATTGCGGGTTACATTGCAGGTATTGTAACATATTTAGTGCAAGTACTACTAATGCAGTAAATATGGTATTATGAAAAAAGTAGTCTTTTTAGTTTTGTTAGGTTTCTCCAATTTAATTTTTGCTCAAGAATCTAATCCCCAAAAAGTTGTTGATGATTTTTTTATAGCTTTTCACGCAAAAGATACTATTGGACTAAAGCAAGTATGTCATTCTGATATTGTGTTACGAACAGTAGCCAATACTAAAGATGGTCATAGGTTACAAACAGAAAACTTTAAGGATTTTTTAAAATCAATTGCTACAATCCCAACAAACCTTAAAATATTTGAAAAACTTATTGATTATAAAGTAGAAATCGATGGCAACTTAGCACACGTTTGGACTCCATATGAATTTTATGTGAATGATAAGTTAAGTCACATTGGAGCCAACGCTTTTACTTTATACAATGACAATGGAAAATGGCAAATTATCCACTTGATTGATACCAGAAGAAAGAAATCTTTATAAAATCTTTATACTAATTCGTATTTCTTTTATACGCTATTTATAAAACCCAACTTATCTTTGCCAAGTAATTCAATGGTAAAGTTTTAAAGCGTGTTTAATAGAACATCAAATCCTAACAATCAATATTTTTTTAGCATAATACTAGTGATGCTTGTTTCTCTTGTATGCTTTGCATTTAAAGAAATTATTGGTTATAAAGTTATTGCTTTTATTCTTTTGGTTACGGTTTCTTTTGTAGCCATGTTTTATAGAATTGTTCCGACACTATTGGCGGCAGTTTTGAGTGCTTTAATTTGGAATTTCTTTTTTATCAAACCTTATTTTACGTTTCATATCGGAAATACAGAAGACAAATTTATGTTCTTTATGTATTTTGTAATTGCTTTAATTAATGCAGTTTTAACGTTTAAGATCAGACAAATTGAACGAATTGCGAATGAAAAAGAGTCCAAATTAAAATCCATAAAACTCTACAATACACTTTTAGATAGTTTATCCCACGAATTAAAAACGCCTATTGCTGCTATTATTGGTTCAACCGATGCCCTTCAAAGTAATGCAGTTATGTCCGAAAATCAGAAAGAAAAATTATTGGAAGAAATTTCAATAGCTTCTTTGAGATTAAATAATCAAGTTGAGAATTTGTTGAACATGTCGCGATTAGAATCGGGCGTTATAGTTCCAAAAATGGATTGGGTTGATGTAAATGAGATTGTTTACGAAGTAATTAGAGCTCTGAAGATTAAATCATATTCGCAGAAAATCATTGTTAATGTTGCCGAGAATTTACCGCTTTTCAAATTGGATTATGGCTTAACAGAACATGTTATTTATAACTTATTGAGCAATGCGATAATTTATACACCAGAAAAAAGTACAATAACAATCAATTTGTCATATGCAGAAGATAGATTGCAAATTATAATTTTAGATAAAGGAAATGGTTTTCCAGAAGATGAAATTACCTTTGTTTTCGATAAATTTTATCGTCTAAAAAATTCGCGACCAGGTGGTTCAGGGTTGGGGTTATCAATTGTAAAAGGTTTCGTTGAAGCACAAAATGGAATTGTAACTCTAGAAAACAGCGTTGAAGGTGGAGCAAAATTCATAATCAAAATTAAAACTGAAGTTTCAAAATTTAATCCTACAGAAAATGAATAAGCACCAAATTTTAGTCATAGATGATGAATCACAAATTAGGAAGCTTTTAGAAATTACTTTAAGTACGAATGATTTTGAAGTAAAACTAGCCGAAAATGGCTTGGAAGGTATTCGTTTTGCAGCTACTTTTCAGCCCGATTTGATTATGCTTGACTTGGGTTTACCCGATGTTGATGGACAAAAAGTATTGCAACAATTACGGGAATGGTATTCAAATCCCATCATGATTTTATCGGTAAAAAGTGAAGAATCGGAAATTGTAAAAGCATTAGATAATGGAGCAAATGATTATTTGATTAAGCCCTTCAGAACACAGGAATTATTGGCAAGAGTGCGTTCTCATATGAGAAATCACATTAAAGAAGCCACGGAACCAATAATTAGTTCAACTCATTTTTCAATTGATTTGATGAGTCGAGTTGTAAAAGTGAATAACGAAGAAGTTAAATTAACGCAAACCGAGTTTAATTTGTTAGCCATTTTGGCCAAAAACGAAGGAAAAGTATTAACCCATCAATACCTATTAAAGGAAATTTGGGGAAAAAGTTATAGTGATCAAACCCAATATTTGAGAGTGTTTGTAGCCCAATTAAGAAAAAAAGTGGAGAAAGATGCCAATCATCCGGAAATGATTCTCACCGAAAGCGGAATTGGTTATCGATTTATTCTGACATAAAAATCATTACATATGGAAAATTCAGACAGCAACACAGCTAATGTGCCAAGCAACAGCGATAGTTTGTCTTTAAATAACGCAATTTGTCCACCACAATCTAATTCAAATTCAGATTATTGGCTTCGAGAATTTATCAAAATTAATCAATGTCCACAACGAGAAGACGCTTTAGAAAATCAACTTAACGATTTGAGTTTAGTAGCTGAAAAACTCGGATTAGTTCATGCTTCGCACTTTATTAAAAACTATTATAAATTTAAAATTGAAAAATAATAATGCCTAAAACTTTATTTCAAACTGTAAGACGCGAATACTTAAAGTTTCATTTGCGATTAAATCCCCAACAAAGTTTGTTTTTTGGATTTTTCATGTACATGGTCTTGGGTTGGATTTTTCTATCCTTACCCTTTTCTCAGAAAATACCAACTGACTTTATTGACACATTATTTACTTCTACATCAGCACTTTCTACCACAGGATTAGCAACGGTAAGCACCTTTGATAATTATACTTTTTTCGGACAACTCATCATTCTTACATTGATTCAAATAGGTGGAATTGGTTATATGACGTTAACAACTTATATTTTGTTATCTACAACCAAGCAAATAACACATTGGCACAAAAAAATCATGCACAATGAGTTTACCATGCCAAAAGAATTCAAAATTCAGGATTTCTTAAAATCGGTGATTGTATTTACGTTTACGATTGAAATTATGGGAGCCATTTTGTTTTATTTTGCTTTTAGACCTATTCATTCCGATACTTTTTTTACCATTTGGACCAGTATTTTTCACAGTGTTTCCTCATTTTGTACCGCAGGATTCAGTTTGTACAATACCAGTTTTGAAGCCTATGCAACGGATACTTTTTTAAATGCAATTGTACTTTTTTTAACTATTGCTGGAGGATTAGGGTTTATTGTGGTGACAGATATCTGGTACTATTTTTCAAAAAAATCGAGTTCAATTTCGTTTACTACAAAAATGATTACGTTATCGTTTTTTGGAGTATTATTTATTGCAACTGCAATTACTTTTTTTGGAGAAAGTACCCTACAACATTATCCAGTTTTTGAGCGATTACAGATTGCAACTTTTCAAACAGTTAATGCTATTTCAACTGCAGGTTATAACTCCATCCCATTAAGTAATTTGACCTTAGGAGTATTGCTTACGATTATTTTCCTAATGTATGTTGGAGCTGCACCATCAAGTACTGGTGGTGGTATGAAAATTACAACTTTAACAGCTGTAATTGCCATTGTAAAAAGCAAAATAAGAAATGAAGTAAAGGTGACTTACTTGGGTAAAAAGATTCCAACAGATCGCTTAGAAATTGCAATCTCAACTTTTATTTTTTACACCGCAATTTTATTTTTTAGTGTATTTTTGTTAAGCTTTACAGAAAATCATACGTTAGAAAAATTATTATTTGAAGCCACTTCTGCTATTGGAACAGTAGGTTTAAGTATGGGAATTACGGGGAGTTTATCAGTTGGGGGAAAAATAATTTTAATTTGTATTATGTTTATTGGAAGAGTAGGAGTTATCACATTCGGATTAGCCATTTTAGCTAAAAAACAACATAAAAATATTGATAATGAAACAGATTTGGCTGTGTAGCATAATGGTTTTATCCTTTTTTGGAAATGCTCAAGAAAAAGATTCTTTAGAAATTAAAGTTTCGGGTTTTTTAGAAACGTATTATGCATATGATTTTAGTAGTCCAACAACTGAAACTAAACTCCCATTTATGTACAATTATAACCGACACAACGAGTTTAATGTGAATAATGGATTAATTCGTACACAATTACAATACGGAAATGCTTATGCATCAATTGCCATCCATGCAGGAACGTATGTTGATGAGAATTACGCTTCTGAAGCTATAAAATTACTAAGCGAAGCTTATGTAGGAATGTATTTCAATGACAACAAAAAGTCGTCTATAGAAGTAGGAATTATGCCAAGTTATATTGGATTTGAATCAGCAATTACAGCCTCAAATTTGACATTAACACGTTCTATACTAGCCGAAAATTCCCCTTACTTTATGACAGGAATTAAATACAATTTCAGACCAAATAATACATGGAGTTTTTCGGGATTAGTGACCAATGGCTGGCAACGTATCAATAAACTACAAAAAGATGTTGCTCCATCTTTAGGAACTCAAATTATATGTAAACCTTCAGAAAAAACGACTTTGAATTGGAGTACTTTCATTGGAAAGGAATTCTATGGAATGGAATTGGCCATGCGTTATTTTAGTAATTTATATTGGGATAATACATGGAATTCAAAATGGCGAACTGTTTTAGGATTTGATTTAGGAATTCAAGACAGCTCTTCGTTGAATGACAAACATTTACATTGGATGAGTCCAGTTTTGATTACACAATATGCAATAAATGCAAAATGGCAAACGTCTTTTAGAGTAGAATATTATCAAGATGAAGATAATGTAATTGTTACCACTTCAGATGCATTTAAAACTTCAGGTGCTTCTCTAAATTTTGATTATTTACCCAATTCAAAGGTTAAAATACGAACAGAAGCAAGATATTTAGATTCTCAAAGTCCTATTTTTAATGGTAATAAATCCAATAACTTTTTTGTTACAACGAGTTTAAGTTTTGAGTTTTGATGCATTTCCAATCGATTAGGAAAGCTATCAAACTTCCTATTGTGTAACAAAATAAATCCAACCAAAGAAAACCTTCACCCAAAATGTAATGGCCTAAAGTAGTTTTACGAATGGCAAGTAACCAATCAATTTGAACCAATTGTAAGATTTCGATAGTAAAACAAAAAAGTAAACTTAGTACAAATGTTTTGTATGTTTTCAGATGAATAAAAAGGAATCGCAATCCAAAATAAATCAAGACAGCATACAAACCATCTCCTATGTATAGAGGAATTTTACTAATTTTTCGAGACAAAATCCCTAAAATCATTATTGTTATTAGAACTAAAAAATAATATAGTCTATTGTTTTTCAAAATCTAACAAAAATAAAATAACTCAATAGAATACAAAATACCTTCTTTAAAATAAATGACAAACTGACCAGAATCTAATGGAATATGATAATAATGTGGATTTTTAAAGTTATAATTTAAAAAGTTCCCATATTTTAAAATAAAATCTTTTTCTGAAATTTGTTGATTTATGATTGATTTTGAATCAATTACAAATTTTGTGTTAGGGTTAAAAAATGTTTCAACTAATTCTGCCTTATTATTTTCTTTATCCACACTAATAATAAAATCGGGATAATGAAATAATACATTGGATAAATAAGTTTCACAATCATCTTCAATGGTTTCAATTTTATTTGGTTTTCCAAATTTTTTCTCCAAATCTGAAACTGAAATCATAGTCCCATCAAACTTAAAACCATTAATTTCAAAATAAGCTTTTTGCATTTTCTCATCGATGAATACAAAATCTATTTCATTTTTTATATTTTTAGCAATCAGTATATTAAATTCAGTATCAGCAATTAATTTTTCATCATTTAATTGTTTGGCTACTTCTAAATATCGTTCTAATGCTGGCAAATCATTGGTTTCACCGCTATTCCAAGATAATTCTACTAAACGCTCCCCAATGATTTTTCGATTAGCAATGTCTGTTTTTGGCAATTCATCAAATTGTGCTAATAAGTCTTCATAAACTGGTCGTTTTCCTAAATATTTCGCTAATACAAATTTTGCTGACCTTGGCTCAAATCCATAACCAATATTAACCCATTCTTCTTTATTAACAGGAAAATAACTAACTGAAACTGCGTCACCATTTGTTAAAACCTCTCTAATGGAAGCCGTTTTATCAGGTTTACTACGGGCTTTTAAACCAGCTACCATAACAAACAAATGATTACCACCATAATAAGAATCACCACCTTTAATTATTGGGTTAGAAGGATCTTCGATAATTTTATCGTTTCCATTCATTGTAGTTCGAATCAACTCTTTTTTTACAAAACCAATGGTAAAATTATCTGATTGCACTTTGAGCCAACCATTTTTCAAATCTTCAATGATTTTTACTTCAGCACCATATCTAAAATAGCCATAAAATTTACTTTCTGTAGAAGGTTCTTCAAATAACTTGGTATCATTAATAATCCAATATCTGTCTTGAGCAATTGAAAAGATATTCGTAAATAGAAATAAATAGATAAAAAAAAACTTTTTCATAAATTAACAATCTGCCATATTTACGGCTACTGCCAAACCGCCTTCAGAGGTTTCTTTGTATTTGGTATTCATGTCTTTAGCCGTTTCCCACATCGTGTTTACGACTTTATCTAAAGGAACTTTTGCATTTTTTGCATCAGTTTCTAAGGCTAATTCGGCAGCGTTTATAGCTTTTACAGCACCCATTGTATTTCTTTCAATACAAGGCACTTGTACTAAACCACCAATAGGATCACAAGTTAGCCCTAGGTGGTGTTCCATAGCAATTTCAGCAGCAACCGTTACTTGTTCTGGTGTTCCACCCATAGCTTCACATAAAGCAGCGGCAGCCATAGCACTAGAAACGCCAATTTCTGCCTGACAACCACCCATGGCAGCACTAATAGTAGCTCCTTTTTTGAAGATACTACCTATTTCTCCAGCAGTCATTAAAAATCGTTTGATTTCTTCTTCTCCAGCTTCATGATTTTCGATTACCAAATAGTACATCAAAACCGCTGGAATAACTCCTGCACTTCCATTGGTTGGAGCCGTTACAACTCTTCCCAAAGAAGCATTTACTTCATTAACTGATAAAGCAAAACAGCTTACCCATTTTAAGATTTGTCTAAATTTAACTTCCGTTTGACGAATTACTTGCATCCATGAATAAGGATCATTGTAAGGTAAAACCCCAATTAAATTTTTATGCATATCATAAGCTCTTCTTCTCACATTTAATCCACCAGGTAAAGTGCCTTCAGAGTGACAACCAATATACATACATTCTAGCATAGTGTCCCAAATACGCATCAATTCATTATGAATCTCATCCTCATTACGCATGGATTTTTCATTTTCATAAACAATCTCCCAAATTTGTTTATTTTCTTGATTGCAAAAACGCAATAGATCAGTTGCATTGTCTGTTCTAAAGGGAAAAGAACATTTTATCTCTTCGTTCTTAGTTGAATTTAATCGCTCTTCGATTACTACAAAACCACCACCAATAGAGTAGTAGGTATTTTCATATTCTTCCTCAGAAGTATAAGCTGTAAATTTAATACCATTAGCATGGAAAGGTAAAAATTCTCGATTAAAAACAATATCAGTTTCAAAATGGAAAGGAATTATAATTTCATTTCCTAAAAATATTTCTTTTTTATTCTTAATCGCAGAAATAATGACATCAATACTTTCTACAGGAATATATTCAGGATCAGCACCACTTAAGCCTAGCATTACAGCTAAATCAGTAGCATGACCTTTTCCAGTTAAGGAAAGAGAACCATACAAATCTACTTTGACTCTATTGATAGTGTCAATAAGTTTTTTATCTTTTAACTCTCCTAAAAAGCGTTCGGCTGCTCTCCAAGGTCCAAGTGTATGCGAACTTGATGGGCCAACACCAATTTTTAACATGTCAAAAACTGAAATACATTCCATAGCTAAATCGTTATAGTTGCAAATTTAGGTATTAAAAAGCATATAAAATTAGATTGAAGTAATATTATTTTTTCATGAAATAATAAACAATGCTACCAATTCCAACGGCAATCATAATTATTCCAAATATTTCAATTTCATCATTAGCAATTCGCATTCCACCTCTTACTAATAATAGAATACCTATAATTAATGTAAAAATTCCAGGTTTATTTTCTTTCTCTTCGGTTTTAATGTCTTCTGTTTGTTTTGAGTTCTCCATTATTTATGTTGAGTTTATTTCAGCACCTTTTGATGCTATTTTTATTTTGATATTTCAAAGATAGAATGTTTTTTATTTTTTGACCTGTAATCTCTTTGAAATAAAGATTTTTATTTTCTTTAAAATGTCATCTTGTCATATAATTTATTGAAAACTGACAAATTATTGAGAAATAGTGTGTTGGCACAATCCTTGAATGAAAGAAGTTGAGTTTAAAAAATAAATAAATTAGAAATTAAATAAAGATGAGTAAAATTATTGGAATCGACTTAGGAACAACTAACTCTTGCGTTTCTGTAATGGAAGGTAGCGAACCAGTAGTAATTCCTAATGCAGAAGGAAAAAGAACAACACCTTCAATTATAGCATTTGTTGAAGGTGGAGAAATTAAAGTGGGTGATCCTGCCAAAAGACAAGCAGTAACTAACCCTACAAAGACTATCGCTTCTATCAAACGTTTCATGGGAAATAAATTCTCTGAAAGTGCTAGCGAAGCAAAAAATGTGGCTTATAAAGTAGTAAAAGGAGATAACGACACCCCAAGAGTTGATATTGACGGAAGACTTTACACACCTCAAGAATTATCAGCTATGACACTTCAAAAAATGAAGAAAACAGCTGAGGATTACTTAGGACAAACAGTTACAGAAGCAGTTATTACAGTTCCTGCTTATTTTAATGATGCACAACGTCAAGCTACAAAGGAAGCTGGTGAGATTGCAGGTTTAAAAGTTATGCGTATCATCAACGAGCCAACAGCTGCAGCGTTAGCATATGGATTAGATAAAAAAGGAACAGACCAAAAAATTGCTGTTTACGATTTAGGTGGAGGTACCTTTGATATTTCTATTCTTGAATTAGGTGACGGTGTATTTGAAGTATTATCCACAAATGGTGATACACACTTAGGTGGAGATGATTTTGACCAAGTAATTATTGATTGGTTAGCAGACGAATTTAATAAAGAAGAAGGAATTGATTTGCGTTTAGATCCAATGTCTTTACAAAGAATTAAAGAAGCTGCAGAAAAAGCTAAAATTGAATTATCATCTTCTGCTGAAACAGAAATCAACTTACCATACGTAACAGCTACTGCTACAGGACCAAAACACTTAGTTAAAAAATTAACTAGAGCTAAATTTGAACAATTATCTGACTCTTTAGTAAAACGTTCTATGGAACCAGTTGCTAAAGCGTTAAAAGATGCAGGTTTATCTACATCTGATATTGACCAAGTAATTTTAGTTGGAGGATCAACGCGTATGCCAAGAATTGCGGATGAAGTTGAAAAATTCTTCGGTAAAAAAGCATCAAAAGGAGTTAATCCTGATGAAGTTGTTGCCATCGGAGCTGCTATCCAAGGTGGTGTATTATCTGGTGATGTAAAAGATGTATTGTTGTTAGACGTTACTCCTTTAGCATTAGGTATCGAAACAATGGGTGGAGTAATGACTACATTGATTGAGTCAAATACAACAATTCCAACTAAAAAATCACAAGTATTCTCTACAGCTGCTGATTCACAACCATCTGTTGAAATTCATGTGTTACAAGGAGCTAGAGCAATGGCTGCTGATAACAAAACAATTGGACGTTTCCATTTAGATGGAATTCCACCAGCACCAAGAGGTGTTCCACAAATCGAAGTTACTTTTGATATAGATGCTAACGGTATCATCAAGGTTTCTGCAACGGATAAAGGAACAGGAAAATCTCACGATATTCGTATCGAAGCTTCTTCTGGTTTAACAGCTGAAGAAA
>CAZXPF010000022.1:0-53312 GCA_964643105.1 uncultured Flavobacterium sp.
GCTATGATGGACCAGGTGGAGGTTTTCCGGGTGGTTCTGGAGACGGAACTCCTCCTAATGGTGATTCAGGGACTGGCAACCCAAATAATCCTCCAGACAATACTGACCCAAACCCAGACAACAGTTTTGAAGATACGCAAGACCCTGTAAATACAACGCCAGTGGTTGAACCTGTTACAAGAAACAATCCTTGTGATGAAATTAAAAAAGTGATTGAAAAACCTCAGTTTTCAACAAACATGCAAGTGCTTAAAAACAATATAAATGGCACAAAAGAAAAAGGCTTTATTATTAGGGATAAAGAAGGCACTGATGCTTTTTCTCAAATTGTAGAAGGTGATAATGATGGCAATGTGACATATCCTTATGCTGATTCAACACCAGCAGAAATTGATAATCTTTGGAAATCAATTGGAACAGCACATAATCATATTACAACATTAGATGACCAAATTGGGATATTCACTCCTGAAGATTTAGAAAATTTATTTTTTAATGGAATTATTGAAACTAATGATGCAAACCCTTATAAAAATGCAAAACCAGTTAAATCTGTTATATTTGTAATAACAGACAAAGGCTTTTTTGCGCTAAAGATAAATGACTATACAAAATTAAAAACTTTTTGTGAAGATTACGGTAGTTGGACTAAAGATGAAAAGAAGAACTATTTGGAAAACACTTTTCAAAATCAAGATGTATACGACATAAGACCTGAATCATCCCATGATAATCAAGTTATAGGTTTTCTTAGGTTTATAGAAGACCAAGATATAGGTGTAGATTTGTATAAAGGGAATGCTAATAATTTTAATAATTTATCAAAACTATCACTAGCTAATTTTGGTTACGGCGAAGAGCCATATTCTTTTATATCAACACCGTGTAATTAATTTAAATTATTTTATTATGAAAAACTCAATTTTTAAATTCAATATTATATTATTCTTAATGCTTGTTTCATGCAAAAGTATTAGTCAAACACCTATTATATGGGGTGGTGATAACGGAAATTTGCCAAATGACTTTCTCAGCTCTGGTAATTACTATTATAAAGACATACCAAATTATTTAGAGAATTTTGTGGGTACTTGGGAATATGTGAATGGCAATGAAAAATTTCAAATTATATTAACTAAAGTAGTAATGTATCATTATATCAATACTAATTTGAACTATAATTTTTATGAAGATGGTATTGTTTTGCAATATAAAAAATATACAAATAATGTTTTAACTTTTACATCACCAATATATCAAAACCCAAATTTTAGGTCAATGGATGGAATAAAATTGAGTGGTTATATTACAGATTATGGTAGAATGACTAAAACTATTTATTATCCACAAGTTATGGGAGGTGGAGTTAGAGTCCAAGGTGGAGAAAATTTTGTTCCTGATTGTATTATAGAAAAACTACCTTTTGTCAAATATCAACCTCAAAAAATAAAGTTTAAACTTTATATGCAACAATCCTGTTGTGGTGAAACTAATAATGAAGCTTATGATGGCTTACCTACTTTTAGTATCCCTAATGATATTGAAATGGTAAAAATATAAATTAAAAATAATTCTATATGTATATGAATTTTTTATGAAGTTAGTCAATGTAATTTTAATAGCTCTAATTATAACTTTAAATGCGAATTGTCAAACTGTACCATTAAGAACTTTATCTTATGAAATGCCCAATGGAAGTTATGCAAAAGACTTAGACAATGAACTACCTTTTTGGATAGATACATGGAAAGGTACAGTTAATAATAAAAAATATACATTTACATTTGTTTTATTTGCACAACATTTAAGAACTTCACCAAATGGTGACTTTAGATATAAAGATTTAATAGTAGGAAAATTAAAAGTTATAGACTTATCAACTAATTCAACATTACATGATGAATCTTCATATGTAAATTATGATGACTTTGTTATAAATGGAATATATCTTAAAGAAAACAAATTCTATTTCAGTTTATTTGATAAAGAAAATTATTGCAATAATAGTGCTGATTTTACTTTTGAAAAAGACCCTAACAATCCAAATCAAATAACTTATAAAGACTTTAAATATGGTGAATACCACTATTTTGATTGTCCTTATGCCAATCAAGAAGATATTCCTATGTTCTTACCAAAAGTAGATTTAGTATTAACCAGACAATAAAACACAACCCCTTTTTTATCAAAATAAATAAAGGGGTTTAAATATTTTTTATGCGTTTTATCTTTTATTTTTTAGTGGTGTTCTTAGTGAGTACAAATGTAAACTGTAAAGCTCAAACTATTCCTTTAGATGCTAATTATTGGGAATATCCACAAGGTGCATATATTAAAGACACTTTTAATGAAATGAATAAATTTGAAGGCACTTGGCAATATACTAATGGAACTGATACCTTAACTATAGTATTGCAAAAGAAAATTCATGTTTACGATGGAGAATACTATCAAGATTTTTTAATTGGTGAATATCGTTTTGTGAGTAATGGAATTGGAATTGTAAATACCATTCCAAATAATTCTCTTGAATGGAATAATACAGACAATAGAAATGTACAAGGAGGACTAATACTTCCAAATAATATGTATCCAGTTTGTTCTGATTGTTCTCAATCAGAAAGAAGGTTTCAATTGAGCTTTTATGATCCTGATAGAATTTACCTATCTTTATCATTAGTATTACGTTATATTCCTACCAGTCATGGTACCCCTGAAAAAATGACTGCTACATTAATTTCAAATGGAGGTGTTATGCTGCCTGATGAAAATTCGCCAACAATTCCAAGAGTGCCATATGACGAGTATTTAATGATTAAACAGTAAAAAATAATTCATAAAATTGAAAATTTTAATAACTAAAATAATCTTGATTTTCACAATCAATGCAAGTTGTCAAGTAACAGTTACACTACCTTACAAAACAATTGAGCATCCTAACGGTGCTTATTTAAAAGATATAGACAACGAATTCCCTTTTTGGGTAGATTCTTGGGAAGGTACAGTCAATAATAAAAAATACACATTTACTCTTTTAAAGTTTACGCAACATAAAATGGATTTTTTAGAAGACAACTACATATACATAGATGCCATAGTGTGTAAACTAAAAGTCATAGATTTATCTACTAATACAACAATACATGATGAATCTTCTTTCACGGAATATGATAATTTCATAATAAATGGAAATTTAATAATGAATTCTATATTCTATTTTAGACTTTTTGATAAAGAAAATCATTGTAACAATAGTGCAGATTTTACGTTAGAAAAAGACTTAAACAATCGAAACCAAATAATATACAAAAGTTAAAATATGATGGATATGATTATTGGGATTGTCCTTATGCCAATCAAGAAGATATTCCCATGTTTTTACCCAAAGTAGATTTAGTATTAACCAGACAATAAAACACAACCCCTTTTTTATCAAAATAAATAAAGGGGTTCAAATATTTCTTATGCGTTTTATCTTTTATTTTTTAGTGGTGTTCTTAGTGAGTTTAGAGGTTAGTTGTCAAGCGACCTATAAAAACAATAATTCAATTGAAACACTTCAAACTCCTCAGGAGCGTATTTTAGGTACTTGGGTAATGGAATCTAGCCCAAGCGATAAAATAGTTTTCAACTCCAATGGAGAACTGAAAAAATATGTTGACAATACTTTAGAATATACAAATACCTATTCCATCACTAATTCATGCAATAAAACAAGTTCTAACGATTTATTGTATTTAAAACAAATTGATTCAGAAGATGGAGATGTAAATTGTACTTTAATTGCTGATGGTATATATTCCGACAATAGCAATTCTTTAACTTTAATCACCGAAGAACAAGGAAAGATTATCATATATGTAAGACCATAAAAAACACAACCTAATATTTTCTAAAAATGAAATTAAATTTTTTAGTATTATTTTTTATTTTATCGTTCACTTTAAATGCACAAGATAAAAACAATGTAAACTTTGTAGATTTTAAATATAGTCAATCCGTTAAACCCTTCTCAAGTATTAAAATTTCTATCTACAGTAAAGATTTAAATAAAGCCCCTTATGAATTAGAAGCAAAATATTATGAAGGCAGTAAAGAAAAAATAAAAAAAATAAATGTTGATGCAAAAGATTTTAATACCATTGTGGAGCATTTGTTTAAAATAAATACTGTAGATTTAATTGAGGGTTTTATTTTAGTTGCTGACGCATCGACTACAGAAATTGAATTTGGACATTACTTTGACCAATACATAAAATTTGAATTAACGGGTATCAACAAAAACAATCCCAAGTTGAAAAACTTTGTGGAAACCGTTCAACTAATTTTAAAATTAGCAGAAATAAAAATTGAAGATTATAATTAATAAATTCCAAAAATCTAAAATTCTAAACAAAACAAACCTCTGGCTCATTTAGTTAAGACATTGGTACGATTAGATAAGGCTTTGGTGCAACTAGTTAAAGCTTTGACGCAATCAAACAAGACAATGCCCAAAAGAAAAAGAAAAGAAAAAGCAACAAAAAAATAAAACCCCAATAACCAACTCAAAAATTTCTACCCTCTATTTTCTATACTCTATACTCTATTCCTCTATTTTACAAAAACATCATATCCAAAACGCAGCAAGGCAATCCCAACAACAATTAAAAAGAAAACACGAATAAAACCATTGCCTCTTGAAATGGCCAATCGTGCTCCTAGCCATGCACCAGTTGCATTACAAATTGCCATTGGAATGGCAACAGTCCAAATGATTTTTCCTTTTATAACAAACAAAGTTATAGAACCTATATTGGTAGCCAAGTTGACTAATTTTGCATAAATATTGGCTTGTAAAAAATCAAATCCTAGAACTGCAATAAATGCCATAATTAATAAACTTCCTGTTCCTGGTCCAATAAATCCATCATAAAAACCTAAAAAAACACAAATAATTATAGCATAAATATAAAGTTGTCTTCTAGTTAATTTGTCCACTTGAAACTGTCCAAAATCTTTTTTAAAATAAGTATATACTAATAACAAAACCAATATAATAAATAATAAAGGCTTCATAAAATCGTTTTGCATCACATTCAACAAACTTGACCCTAAATAAGCAAACGTAAAAGAGACAAAAGCCATTACAGCAAATAATTTCCAATTGACAGTTGCTTTTTTAAGGTATTGGTAAGTAGCGATACTCGTTCCACTAAAACCAGGAATTTTTAAAGTCCCAATAATGGAAGCCACACTTTGAGTTGGCATCAAAACCAAAGCCGCAGGCGTTTGAATCAATCCACCACCACCAACGATAGCATCAATAAAACCAGCTACAAATGAAGCTATACAAAGTAAAATGATGATGTATGTTTCCATTTCTATAAATTCCAAATTAAAAAATCCAAATTCCAATTGTTGTTTTGGAATTTGGATTATATTTTATCTGCTAACTAAAAACTGAACACTGCCAACTTTTTTAGCTAACTCTAACAATCTTAGCACCAATAGCTCTCAATCTTTCGTCAATTCTTTCGTAACCTCTATCTATTTGTTCTATGTTTTGAATCGTTGAAGTTCCTTTAGCAGAAAGTGCCGCAATTAATAATGAAATTCCAGCTCTAATATCTGGTGAAGACATCGTAGTTGCTTTTAATTGTGATTGGAAATCATGACCCATAACTGTTGCTCTATGGGGATCACAAAGAATAATTTTGGCACCCATATCTATCAATTTATCTACGAAGAACAAACGACTTTCAAACATTTTTTGATGAATTAATACATCGCCTTTAGCTTGTGTGGCAACAACCAAAACAATACTCAACAAATCTGGTGTAAATCCAGGCCAAGGAGCATCTGATACTGTTAAAATTGAACCGTCAATATCTGTTTTTACTTCATAACCATCTTTGTGTTCTGGGATATAGATATCATCACCTCTTTTCTCTAGGGTGATTCCCAATTTTCTAAATACATTTGGAATTTGGCCTAAATTATCCCAACTCACGTTTTTGATGGTAATTTCACTTCTTGTCATAGCCGCAAGACCAATCCAAGAACCAATTTCTATCATATCTGGCAAAATTCTATGTTCGCAACCACCTAATGATTCAACACCTTCAATGGTTAACAAATTAGAACCAACACCTTTGATGTTCGCTCCCATTGCATTCAACATTTTACATAGTTGTTGCAAGTATGGTTCGCAAGCTGCATTATAAATAGTTGTAGTTCCTTCTGCTAAAACAGCAGCCATGACGATGTTAGCCGTTCCTGTTACAGAAGCTTCGTCCAAAAGCATATAAGCACCTTTTAATCTTCCTTCATTTTCAACACCATAAAAATGATCTTCTCTTTCATATCTAAATTTTGCACCAAGATTAATGAAGCCTTCAAAGTGTGTATCCAATCTTCTACGACCAATTTTATCACCTCCCGGTTTTGGAATATAACCACATCCAAAACGAGCCAATAAAGGACCAACTATCATGATAGAACCTCTTAAACTTCCTCCTTCTTTTTTAAACGCTTCTGTTTTTAAGTAATTGATATTAACTTCATCCGCTTGAAAGGTAAAATCACCAGGGCCATTTTTTTGGATTTTCACACCTAAATTACCCAAAAGTGTAATCAGTTTATTAACATCAATAATGTCTGGTACATTCGTAATTCTAACTTTCTCAGAAGTCAATAAAGCTGGACATAATACCTGTAATGCTTCATTTTTTGCTCCTTGAGGAGTGATTTCTCCTTTTAATTTTATGCCTCCTTCAATTTGAAATGTTCCCATAGAATTACGATTTTCTATTATTTTTATTGTTGTTTTTTGAAACTTTATTTTTCTTGGTAACTATAGCCTTTCCATTAGAACCAAATTGCGTCTTGTTGGATTGCTTTTTATTTACCTTTATCAAGTCATGAGATGTTGATAACTCTTCTTCAGATTGAGTTAAGTCTATTTTTCCACCCGAAAGCTCAAACAAATGGTTGAAAATTATTTTATCTTCAACCGTATCCTTGTTCCAACTCAAATAGCATTTTTTCATGTGATTAGCAATCACAATAATTAATGCGTTTTTAAGCTCTCCTTCTTCCCATTTATTGGCTACATCAATCATATATTTGATGTTATTGCCATAAAAACGGTATTTGGGAAAATTTTGAGGATAGGATAAACGCTCTGGTTTCTGATTTAAAACTTCTCTTGAAGGAATTGGATATGGCGAATCTACATCTAATTTAAAATCAGACATGATAAACAATTGATCCCAAAGTTTATGTTGAAAATCAGGCACATCACGCAAATGAGGATTCAAAGTTCCCATCACATCAATAATGTATTTTGCTGCTTTATTGCGTTCTTCTTTGTCTTTTATTGCTGTCGCTAAATCGATTAATTTTTGCAAATGCCTTCCATATTCGGGAATAATCAGATGCGAACGTTCAGCGTTATATTCTAAATTAAAAACAGCTTCTTGTGAGTTAAATTTCATAGGTAATTTTATAAAGAAATGATGCCTTCAACAGTTGATAGTTCTTGGTATTTATCAATCACTGATTGTGCACTTTTCATAGTGGTGTTTACAGAAACACTAGTATATTTTCCGTTCTTTGATAAGTGTGTCTTGATAACAGCTCCCATATTATCAAAGGAATCTTCAATTATAGCTATCTTATTTTTGTCTGTTGGAACAATAAATTTAAACAAATATTCTGAAGGCCAAATTGTTGAGTTAGTTAATTCTTCTTTTAGTCTTTTGTAGAAATCTTCGGTTCTCTTATCCATCAATAGGTTCTCATTTAAATAGCAAATATACTTTTTTATGTTCACACTTAAAAGCATGTAACTTATAATTTTAAAAGCGGTATAGATTTTTAAAAAAAACTTATTTTTGCCACTAGAAAATTACAAAATGAGCAAAGAAATAGTCGTTTTAATAGGTGGTCCAAGTTCAGGAAAAACTACTCTGATCAACAAATTGAAAGAAAATGGATATGTTTGTTATCCCGAAGTTTCTAGAGAAGTCATAAAAGAAGCACAAGAAAAAGGGATTGAACAGTTGTTTTTAGAACAACCGCTACTTTTTAGCGAATTGCTTTTAGAAGGAAGAAAGAAACAATTCCATTCAGCTAAACAAGAAATTGCAAATATCGTTTTTTTGGACAGAGGTATTCCAGACGTATTGGCTTATATGCATTATATTGGAGATAGTTATCCTGCTTTTTTTGACGAAGCTTGCAAGGAACATATTTACTCCAAAATATTCATTTTGCCCTTATGGAAAGAAATTTATGTTAGTGATGATGAGCGTTATGAAAGCTATGAACAAGCTGTTTTGATTCAGGAGCATTTAGTGGAAACTTATCAAAACTATGGCTATGAATTAATTGAAGTACCAAAAGACACCGTTGAAAATAGAATGCAGTTTATCCTTAAAAATCTTTGTTCTTAAATTAAAAATGGTACTTTTATAAAGATTATATAATTTATTTAAATGCCTAAAGCCCTACAAATTCTTCAAAAGCACTGGAAACATGACCGCTTTAGAGAACCTCAAGAGCAAATCATCAATGCAGTCTTAGCAGGAAGCGATGTTTTTGCTTTGTTACCTACTGGTGGTGGAAAATCCATCTGTTTTCAGGTACCTGGCTTACTTGTTGAAGGGATTTGTCTGGTTATTTCTCCTCTGATTGCTTTGATGAAAGACCAAGTGGAGAACCTTCAAAAAAGAAACATAAAGGCCATTGCCTTGGTAGGCGGAACTTCACAAGATGAGATCATCGATATTTTAGACAATTGCCAATTTGGAAATTACAAGTTCTTATATCTTTCGCCAGAAAGGTTGCAACATGATTGGATTTTAGAACGCTTAAAACAATTAAAAATTTCCTTGATTGCTATTGATGAAGCTCATTGTATCAGCCAATGGGGACATGATTTTAGACCCGCATATTTGAAGATTTCGAAGCTAAAAGAAACATTTCCTAAAACTCCTTTCATAGCATTAACAGCATCAGCAACAGCAAAAGTTCAAGAGGACATTATTAATTCTTTGAAACTGGAAAATCCCAAAGTATTTAAAAAGTCTTTTGAACGCAAGAATTTAGCCTATCACGTTATAAAAACTGAAGACAAGCTGACTAAAATTAAACAAATTGTTCATAAAAACAAACAATCATCAATCATCTATGTCAGCAATAGAAAAGCTTGTTTAGAAATTTCAAATCAGTTGAATCACATGGGATTCTCCACAACTTTCTATCATGGTGGCTTATCTTTCAAAGAAAAAGAAAAAAATCGTTTGCAATGGATGGATAATAAAGTCCAGATTATTGTGGCTACAAATGCTTTTGGAATGGGAATTGACAAACCTGATGTTAAAACTGTCATCCATCTTCATTTGCCTCAAAATTTAGAAAACTATTACCAAGAAGTAGGTAGAGCAGGTAGAAATGGCGAAAAAGCTTTTGGAATTCTTTTAACAAATCCAACAGATATAAAATCAGCAAAATCTCAATTTTTATCGGTGTTACCTGATAAAGATTTTTTAAAAACCGTTTACCTTAAACTGAATAATTATTTCCAAATTGCTTATGGAGAAGGATATAACGAAAATTTCTCTTTCAACTTAAACCATTTTTGTCAGCAATATAAATTTCCTGTAATAAAAACATACAATTGTATTCAATTTTTAGACAGACAAGGTATAATAACCCTGCAAAACATATATGCTGAAAATATTGATTTACAATTCATCATTCCTAGCAAAGAAGTTATCCGATACATCAGTTTAAATACACATGATGAAGAAATCATAACCTGTATCTTAAGAACTTATACTGGAATCTTTGAAATTGAAACTTCTGTAAATGTTACCCTTATAGCCAAAAAATCAAATCAAACGGAAAAAGATGTGCTTGATGCTATTCATAAAATGCAGGCAAAAAATATCATAACTCTAAAAATTAATAACAACGATAGCAACATTATCTTCAATGAAGTTCGTGAAGATGAATTAACAATTAATAGAGTAAGCCAGTTTTTAACCACTCAAAATGAACAAAAAGTGGAGAAGTTTGAAAAAATGATTGAGTTTATAGACAATGATAACATATGTAAAAACAAATTGCTGTTAACTTATTTCAATCAAGAATCACATGCGGATTGTGGTATGTGCTCCACTTGTATGGCAAAAAATAAGGGCATCAATACAAACGATAATGTTACTGAACAAATATTTAAATTATTACAATTGAACCCCAATTCTTCTAAGGAAATAGAAGATAAACTTTCCCTAACAAGAGAAGAAACTATCTTTGCTTTACAACAGTTATTGGAAAGAAATAAGATTGCCATAAATTCACAAAATAAATACTATCTACGATAATGAAACTAAAAATTGTATTCATGGGTACTCCAGATTTTGCCGTTGGCATTTTGGATGCTATAAATAAAAACAACTATGAAATTGTGGGTGTAATTACTGCACCAGATAAACCTGCTGGTCGTGGACAAAAAATAAGTACAAGTGCCGTAAAAGAATATGCTTTAGCAAATAATCTGCGACTCCTTCAACCTACCAACTTAAAAGACACTACTTTTTTAGAAGAATTAAAAAGTTTAAATGCCAATCTTCAAGTTGTTGTTGCTTTTAGAATGCTTCCTGAAGTAGTTTGGAAAATGCCTTCTCTAGGAACATTTAATCTTCATGCCTCATTATTACCAGAATATCGTGGTGCAGCTCCTATCAATTGGGCAATTATAAATGGAGAAACTAAAACTGGTGTAACTACATTTTTCATTGATGATAAGATTGACACTGGTGCTATTATTTTAAAGAAAGAAACCTTAATAGATGAAAAAGAAACTGTTGGAGCACTTCATGATCGGTTGATGAAATTAGGCTCGGAAGCTGTTTTAGACACCTTGTCACTAATTGAAAACCAGAAAGTGACAACAACCATTCAACCTGAATCAAATGATCTAAAAACAGCTTACAAACTCAACAAGGAGAATTGTAAAATTGATTGGACAAAAAAGGGTCAGGCTATTTACAATCAAATTAGAGGCTTGAATCCTTATCCAGCTGCATGGACTCTATTTATTGATGGAGAAAACGAATGGAATGTAAAATTATACGACGTAGTATTCACAGCATCGAACCATTCGTATAGAGCTGGAAAAATCGTTGCTTCTAAAAAAGAATTGTATATTTATACCATAGATGGATTTTTAGATGTAAAATCCTTACAAATGCCAGGGAAAAAGAAAATGGAGACCAAACAATTGCTGAATGGTATCGTTTTTTCTGACGAAATTATGGCTAAATAAACGCTAAATACCAATAAACATAGGTGTTTAAGACCTGTTTATTAACATTTAATCGATTTTATCAACATTTTAAACGAAAATAAACGTAAATGCTTGCACCATTCCTAGATACTGCTAAATTTGTATAAGTAAATTAAAGTTTAACCAAATAATTAAATCATTATTATGAACAAATCAGAATTAATTGATGCAATGGCAGCTTCTGCTGGTATCACAAAAGCAGCAGCAAAATTAGCATTAGAGTCATTTTTAGGAAATGTTGAAGGTACTTTGAAAAAAGGTGGAAGAGTTTCATTAGTAGGTTTTGGATCATGGTCAGTATCTAAGAGAGCTGCAAGAGATGGTAGAAATCCTCAAACTGGAAAAACTATCAAAATTGCTGCTAAAAATGTAGTAAAGTTTAAAGCTGGTTCAGAATTAGAAGGTGCTGTAAACTAAATAATAGTTGGCATAGAAAATAAAATAAACCTCTCCAATACGGGAGGTTTTTTTATTCCAAAAACTTTTTTTGATTTTTAAAAGAAATTTCTTAACTTTAGTTTAAAATCATTATGCATGAATGAAACAAAAATTAAAAGAGGCCAATTACTCCTTTCAGAGCCAGCTCTTTTGGGTGAGAATTCATTTAATAGATCCGTTATTCTGTTAGCAGAATACACTAGAGAAGGTACAGTAGGCTTTATCCTAAACAAACCTCTAGAATTTACTATTGGTGATTTAATTCCTGAAATAAATTCTAGCTTAACCGTTTATAACGGTGGCCCTGTGGAACAAGATAATTTGTACTTTATTCATACAATTCCTGACAAAATCATCAACAGTGTTGAAATTTCAAATGGAATTTATTGGGGTGGCGATTTTGAATCCTTAAAAACACTGTTAAATGAAAATAAAATTCTTAAAACTGAAATTCGCTTTTTTCTTGGATATAGTGGCTGGACCAAATTACAATTAGAAAATGAATTAAAAGACAACAGCTGGTTACTAATCGAAAACAAGGAAAAAGAAAAATTGCTAGCTAAACCAACAAATGATTTTTGGAAACAAAAAATCGAAGCACAAGGTGGTGATTATATTTTATTTTCGAATGCCCCAGAAAATCCTATTTTAAATTAAATTATTCAATTTTTCGTTTAATGCTTTTGAGAATGTTGTTTCAAATTCTTTCTTTCTATACTTCGTAATAGGCTGAATTCCTTTAATAACATTAGAAATAAACAACTCATCAGATTTTTGTAAATCAAAAGGCGAAATGGATTTTTCTATGCATTTTACGCCTTCCGTTTTATTTATTAATGCTATCAACTGTTTACGCATAATTCCATTTAAACAACCATCAGAAATAGGTGGAGTTACAATAATATCATTCATTTTCATGAAAATATTTCCGTTCAAAGCTTCTACAACATTTTTATCATCGTTGAGCAAAATACAATTGTTATAATCGTTTTCTTTGGCAAAAATACTACCTGTAACATTTATCATTTTATTGGTAGTTTTTAAAGTGGAGAGTAAATGTTTAGTCACATAAAAATCCTTATATAACTCTACTTCATAAAAAGCATCTGTGACCAAATATTCCTTGTTGGTTAACTTTTCTGCTGTGATAATATATCCAATAGCATTAGATTTAGGCAAATACAAACCCTCTGAATTCCTAAAAACCGTCATTCTAACCCTTGCACTTTCACCAATTGCTAAAGCATTGACCAAAGATAAAATTTGTTCTTCAAAAAATTCTAAGGTGAAATTCATTGGGATTTCCATCCTACAAATTCGCATGGATGCCATTAATCTAAAATAATGATCTTCAATAAATAAAACCTTTTTATCTACAATTTTTAGTGTTTCAAAAACAGCATCTCCAAAAAGGAAACCTCTGTTATTCTCACTATAAGAGTCACTTGCTTTTTGTATTGTTCCGTTAAAATTAATCATAAAAAATCCCGTCAAACTTTTAGAGTTAGACGGGACAAAGATACCTTTTATATTTCTGATTACATAGAACCTAAAACATGTTTCAGGTCAGATATTTGATTTTCCCATAAAGATTTAGATTCTTGTATTTCGTCTTCATCAGCAAAATCTACAACAACAATAGATACATCTTTTGTAATTTCATCAACCATCAATCTAATCTCAAAAAAATAATCACTTTCCGAACCATCGTCATTTAACCAACGAAATTTAACACGTTCGTCAGTTTTTTTGGACATTAATTTTGCTTTTTCTTCACTATCACCCCAAATAAAGGTGAACACTTCTCCTCTAGAGTTTACATTGTCGGCAAACCACTCAGATAAACCTGAAGGCGTTGAAATGTATTGATACAACAACTGAGGTGAAGACATTATAGGAAACTCGATCTCATATTTTACTTTAACTTCCATCGCTATAATTTAAAATTTTTCGAATATATGATAAATATGATGTAAAAAAAAATAAAAAATGAAAAATAATTTTTAAAAATATATTTGAATTAGCCACAAATAATTGTATATTTGCACCCGCATTCAGGAAATGCATTATACATCATGGCGAGGTAGCTCAGTTGGTTAGAGCGCAGGATTCATAACCCTGAGGTCACGGGTTCAACTCCCGTCTTCGCTACAAGGCAAAAGCTAACATTCTTACTCAAAGATTGTTAGCTTTTTTATTACAAGAAAATCTTCTTAAAAAACAGCTTGAAAATTCCTATTCTATTTTGTTTAAAAAATCTTTAAAAAGCTGTTAATAACTAAAAATAATCATCTTTTTTCTTAAAAAATAAGCATTTTGTCGATTTTATAAAGCGTTTTGTCGATTTTATGCAAAAAAATTTTTGTTAACAACCAATATGCTATACTTTTGAAGTGTAATCATAATAGAGAGTTAAGGGACTTTATTTAATCATTACACTATAAAAAAATTAAAAGCGTAATTTTTAAGATTTTTATTAAATATTTGATTGTTTGTTTTGATAAAAAAATCCAACTGGTCAGTTGGATTTTTTTGTTTTTGCATGAGGAAATTATCAAAATCTATATCTTATATCTATTCCCTAGCTTTTTCCCAATTAAATAAGCTGCAAAAAAGCCAATAATTACTATCAAAAAATTCAGAAAAGTATAAAGAACAAATAACCCCTTATCTTGAGTTGAAGAGTAGCACAATGAATCAATCAAAAAACAAAATTGCTTTTCTTCAGCATTAAACTGTGTCAATAAAAAACTCAACAGCAATAAAACAACTATTGCTCCTAAAATATAAACACTATTTTTATTCATTGGTTTCTTGCCTGTTGGTTTAAAAACATTTCGTTCTTCTGCTGAACGTTTGTTGTTTTGTAATGACCAAACTATTTTTTTGGCTTCTTCGTCTATATCCATTTTAAAAAAATAAATTCCAATAATTTAAATTCCAAAGAAAAATGCTAAATACATTGTTCAATAGCAAAGTTCAACTTTAAATTATTGCAGTGCAGTAACTAATGTAGCAAAGTCCACTTTTTGTTGTTCACCAGTTACTAAATTTTTCAATGTAAATTCTTGCTTATTCATTTCTTCTTCACCCACTAAAATTGCAAACGGAATACCTCTTTTGTCTGCATGTTGAAATTGTTTTCCAAGTTTAGCATTATCAGGATACAATTCTACTTTTATATTTTCTGCTCTCAATTTTGCAATAGCTTTCATGCTATACAAAGCTTCTTTATCTCCAAAATTGATAAACATGGCTTTTGAAGTGGCTGTAACGGTTTCAGGGAAAAGATTTAATTCTTCAATCACTAAGGCAATTCGGTCTAACCCAAAGGAAATCCCAACACCACTCATGTTTTTCAACCCAAAAATCCCTGTTAAGTCATCGTATCTTCCACCACCACCTATGGAACCCATCGCCACTTCTTTGGGTGCAGCAACTTCAAAAATAGCTCCTGTATAATAATTTAAACCTCTAGCTAGAGTCACATCTAAATCTAAAGTTGCGGTTTGTAGTCCTAATTCTTGGATTGTTTCACAAATAAATTGCAACTCCTCTACGCCTTTTGTTCCTTCTGCTGATGAAGAAAGTAAGTTAGAAAGTTTTTCTATTTTCTCATTTATAGTTCCCGTAAAATTGAATAACGGTTGTACTTTTTCGATAGCTTCATTAGAAATTCCTTTTTCTAGCATTTCCTTTTTTACACCATCTTCTCCTATTTTATCTAATTTATCTAAAGCAACTGTAAAATCAATTAATTTATCCGAAGCACCAATTACTTCAGCAATTCCAGATAAAATTTTACGGTTATTGATTTTGATAGTTGTGCCTTTTAAACCCAATTGACTAAAAACCGAATCATATAATTGCACCAACTCCACTTCTTGCCACAACGAAGTTGAACCCACCACATCAGCATCACATTGGTAAAATTCTCTAAAACGTCCTTTTTGAGGTCTATCTGCTCTCCAAACGGGTTGTATTTGATATCTTTTGAACGGAAATTCAATTTCATTTTGGTGTTGCACCACGTATCTTGCAAAAGGAACTGTTAAATCGTAACGAAGGGCTTTTTCGGAGATTTTCCCGGTTAATTGTTTGTAGTTTATAGTCTGAAGTTCCTCAGCTGCAACTTTATCTAAAAAATCCCCAGAATTCAAAATCTTAAAAATCAGTCGATCCCCTTCTTCCCCATATTTTCCCATTAAGGTATCTGAATTTTCAAAAGATGGTGTTTCGATGGGTTGAAATCCAAATTTTTCAAAATTCGATTTAATGATTGAAAATATATAATTTCTCTTAGCTACTTCAGCTGGAGAAAAATCTCGAGTTCCTTTTGGAATACTTGGCTTTTTAGACATCACTTATTGATTTTCTGTTTTACAGATTTTAGATTCTTTTTCTAGTGCAAATATCGAATATAATACTCATTCATAAAAATTATAAAGCTAATTACTAATCACTTTTTACTAATTACCTTTTTTTTGTAACATTTTTCAAACTCATTAGTCTAATACAACATGGTAGGATTATTTAAAGAAAACACAAAAATTGCATTAGACTCTATTAGAAGTCAGGCTTTACGAACTTTTTTAACGGTTTTTATTATTGCCCTTGGAATCACAGCCTTGGTTGGAATTTTAACCGTAGTTTCGGCATTAAAAAATACAATTTTAAACGATTTTGCCTCAATGGGCGCTAATACGTTTTCGATTAGTCAATATGATTTTTCTTCGGAAATCAATCAAAATGACGTGGATGTTCGTGTAAATCCCATCATCAGTTATCCACAAGCCAAAGCATTTCAAGACAAATATAATTTTCCTTTCACTACTACTTCGCTATCCTTCACAGCTGCTTCAGCCGTTGAAGTAAAATATTCTGATCAAAAAACAGATCCCGAAATTAGCATTGTAGGTGTTGATGAAAATTTTTGTCCGAATAAAGGCTTAGAAGTCACTAAGGGAAGAAATTTCAATTCTTTTGATATTTCTAACAATAATTATGTTTGTGTCTTAGGCTCTGATTTTGAAAAAGGCTTGTTTGATGGTATTAATCCAATAGACAAAATCATTTCTATAAGAGGTGCTAAATTTAAAGTGATTGGTGTGTTGAAAGAAAAAGGTTCCACTTTTGGTAACAGTCAAGATTTACGTGTTTTAATTCCGAACCAGGTAGCACGTTCTTTGTTTTCTGCACCTAACATTAATTATGATTTGAGTGTAAAAGTTAATAATGAAGCCTTGTTGGACGAAGCTGTTGATGATGCCATCATTACTATGAGACAGGTGAGAAAACTAAGTCCAGTTGAAAAAGAAAATTTTGGAATTGAGAGAAGTGATGATTTAATTCAAACTTTATTATCCAATACAGAAGTTTTGAGTATCACGGCTTGGGTGATTGGTATCATTACTGTTTTTGGTTCTTCAATTGCGTTGATGAATATCATGTTGGTTTCCGTTAGTGAAAGAACACGAGAAATTGGCATCAGAAAATCTTTAGGAGCTAAAAGTTCTACTATAGCTTGGCAATTTTTCACTGAAACCTTAGTTATTGGCCAATTAGGTGGAATTGTTGGAATTATTTTAGGAATTTCTATAGGATTGATAATTGCCATGGCTATTGGATTTACCTTCGTAATCCCTTGGATGGCTATGATTGCTGCTTTCATTACAACTTTTGTGGTAACAATTGTTTCTGGTGTTTATCCAGCGATGAAGGCTTCTAAATTAGATCCTGTTGAGGCTTTGAGATATGAGTAATTTACAGAAAGCAGATTGCAGATTACAGAAAGCAGTTTGTAAATAATTATTCATATTTAATCTAAAAACTTAAATATGAGATTTCAAGATTTATTAGCTTACAAAAAATCATTTGTTCTAGCTATGGAAATTTATCAGATCACTTTAAAATTTCCTCAGGAAGAAAAATACTCATTAACAGACCAAATTAGACGATCTTCAAGAAGTGTTTCTGCAAATATTGCTGAAGCAACTAGAAAAAGAAGATACATCAAACATTTTATTTCTAAACTTACTGATAGTGATGCTGAAAATGCCGAAACTCAAACTTGGTTAGAATATTCTTTAGCTTGTAATTATATTGAAGAAGAACAATTTAACAACTTAACATCATTAAGTCTTGAAGTTGGAAAATTAATTAATTATATGATCAATAATCCTGATAAATTTACTTAGTTAGTCCTGAAATCTATTTTCTAAATTCTGCTAACTGCTTTCTGAAATCTAAATTCTATTTCTCGCAAGAAATCATTCTATCATTCCCATAAACATCTTTAATTAATTGAACATTTTTGAAATTCAAATTTTCAAGAAGTTCAACCGTTTCTTTTCCTAAATATTGGTTGATTTCAAAATATAATTTCCCTTTTTCAGAAAGGATTTTTTGAGCCAATTGAGCAATTTTTCTGTAGAATAATAAAGCATCATCATCTTCTACAAATAAAGCCAAATGAGGTTCGTAAGCTAATACATTTTTTTTGATTTCTTCTTTTTCTAAATTTCGAACATAAGGTGGGTTGGAAACAATTATATCAAACTTAGTTGGGAGTTGAATGGTAGGAGATGTGAGTCGCTCCAAATCTTCTACTTCAAGAATACTTTTATTTAAAAAATTTAGCTCAACTTCATTTAGTACTGCATTCTTCTTGGCTATTTCTAAAGCTTTTTCAGAAACATCTAAAGCAAACACTTTTGAATGAGGTAAATTCTTTGCTAAACATATGGCAATGCAACCTGAACCTGTTCCAACATCTAATATTTGGGGTTGATTTGTTAAACTGTTTAATTGTTTGTGTGAGAGAATTAACGCAACCAATTCTTCTGTTTCAGGTCTTGGGATTAAAGTATTTTCATTAACCAAAAACTTCAGTCCAAAAAACTCGGTTTCCCCTAGAATATATTGAATAGGCTTTTCATGTTGCAATTCTGCAAGAATTGAATCCCATTTTCCAACTTCATTTTCAGTTATTGAAAAATTAGGCTCTAAAGCCAGATCTATTCGCTTTTTTTGATGTAAAAATTCAGCTATGATATAAAAAAAACTTTCTATTTCTTCTTGATCATAGATAGAAATTAATTTTTCAATAAAATTTATTTTATATTCTTTTAAATTTATCATTTACTATAGTTCTTACTATTAATTTTTCCACTACAACTTCTTAGTCATCCATACTTCACAACTGTTATGGCCTGTATTTCCCATTGGACCATCAATATTTTCAAAGCCTATTCTTTTGTAAAGTTTTTGAGCCGTTGTCATGAATGATAAGGTTTCAATGTAGCACAATTCAAAACCATGCTCCTTAGCGAACTCCAAACATTTTTCTATAATCACTTCTGCATAACCTGTTCCTCTAATTGCTGGAGCAAAATACATTTTTTGCAATTCACAAACTGAAGCTTCACCATTTTCTAAAGGAGCTATACCACAACCGCCAACTACTTCTCCTTCATTCTCTACTACATAATACACTGAACGAGGCATTTGATAAACCTCATACAACGTATCTAAAATTGGGTCAGCATAAGCCGTTCCAACTTTTGGTGCATCTAACTCATGAAAAATAGCACGAATTACTTTTGCAATTTGGGCATTATCTTCTTTTTTAATTTTTCTAATTTGCATAAAAATATTTTATAAAAACAAAAGTAGTATTTTTGCACGGTGAACAAGCATGAAATATACATAAATCGCTGTATAGAATTAGCCAAAAATGGTTTAGGTACAACTTATCCAAATCCTTTGGTAGGAAGCGTCATCGTTTATAATGATAAAATAATTGGAGAAGGTTGGCATAAAAAAGCGGGTGAGCCTCATGCAGAAGTCAATGCCATAAATTCAGTAAAGGATAAATCATTGCTTTCAAAAGCTACAATTTATGTGAGTTTAGAACCTTGCAGTCATTTTGGAAAAACACCACCATGTGCAGATTTGATTGTTACCCATAAAATTCCGAATGTGATTATTGGAACGGTTGACCCTAATGAAAAAGTAGCTGGAAAAGGTATTGCAAAGCTTCTTGAAGCAGGAATTAATGTCACGGTAGGAATTCTAGAAGAAAAATGCAACGACTTAAACAAACGTTTTTTCACATTTCACCATGAGAAAAGACCTTATATTATTTTGAAATGGGCTGAAACTGCTGATGGCTTTATAGCTCCTTCCAAACTATCAGAACAAGTTCAACATGACAAATTAAAACCTATCTGGATAACAAACAAATATTCAAGACAATTGGTACATAAATGGAGAACTGAAGAACAAGCTATTTTGGTGGGAACACAAACGGTTTTAGACGACAATCCTGTCTTAAATGCTCGTGATTATTCTGGTCACAACCCAGTTCGAATTGTTTTAGATAAATCAGGCAAGATTGACACTAAATTTCACGTAAAAGACAATAGTATAAAAACTATTATTTTAACTGAAAATAAAAATTTACTTTCTTCTGAGAATTGTATGTATGAAAAGTGCCAATTTGATGAAAATTTGATTGAGAATATTTTAGGAATATTAAGTAAACACTCAATTCAATCGGTAATTATTGAAGGTGGTAGCAAAACCCTTCAAAGTTTTATTGATAAAGGCTTATGGGATGAAGCTCGAATTTTTAAAGGACAAAAACTTTTTGAAAAAGGCACCAAAGCACCTATTATTACTGGCAAAATTGTTACAACTACAATTATTTTAAAAGACCAATTAACCATTTTAAAACACCATGATTGATACTATTATATTTGATTTTGGTGATATTTTCATCAATCTAGACAAGCCAAAAGTTGCGGATGAATTACAAAAAATAGGCTTATCCGAATGGAATGATACTCTACAAGAGTTAAATCACAACTATGAAATTGGACAAATCGCTGAAAAGGAATTTTTAACTGAATTTCAAAAACAAATTCCAACTGTTGAGATTGAAGCAATTAAAAAAGCTTGGAATAGCATTTTGGCTGATTTTCCTGCGTATAGATTGGCTTTTTTGGAAACATTAACCTCTAAATATAAGTTATTCCTATTAAGCAACACGGATTTTACTCATATCGAAGAAGTGAAAAGAAAAGTGGGTTCAACATTTCACAATCGATTTATCAATTGTTTTGAAAAAGTGTATTATTCTTTTGAAATAGGCCTGCGAAAACCTGATGAATCTCTATACAAATATGTAATAGAAAAACACCAACTAAATCCCGTAAGAACTTTGTTTATTGACGACAAAAAGGAAAATACCGATGCTGCAAAAAATACAGGGCTTCAAGTTTGGAATTTACAAGTAGGAAAAGAAGATGTAGTTGAATTAGAAACGTTTATTCAAAATCACTTATGACAAACCTAATTTTAGCTACTTTTTTTTCCAGTGTACTTTACATTGTTTTTAAATTTTTTTCACGATTTAAAATCAATACTTTTCAAGCTATAGTGTTCAATTATTGCACCGCTTTTTCGGTTGGAATGTTAGTTTCAGAGCAAACACTAGATGTTGATTCCCTTCTAAATAGATCATGGATTTTGGGTAGCTTTTTACTGGGAGGATTATTCATTTTAGTATTCAATATTTTAGGAAAAACTTCGCAAGAAAACGGAGTTTCTGTAGCTTCTGTTTCCAGTAAGATGTCTATGATTATCCCAATATTATTTGGTATTTTTTTCTTCCAAGAAACGGTAACTTTGCAAAAAACTATTGGGATTGGTTTAGCTTTAATCGCCGTGTATTTCACTTCAAAAAAAGAAACAGGTTCCATTGAAATTAAGAATTTTATATTACCTATACTGTCATTTTTAGGAGCAGGCGTCATCGATACGAGTATGAATTATATGCAACAGGTTCACTTGAATGAAAATGAAGTCGCTTTATTTTCGGCCACAACCTTTTTATCTGCTTTTTTATTTGGTGTTATTCTTTCATTTGTTAAATATATAAGAGGCGACTTTACTTTTGAGGGTAAGAATATCATTGGCGGTTTATCTCTGGGTATTCCAAATTATTTTTCACTGTATTTTTTAATTAGAGCGCTACAAAATAAAAATTTAGAAAGTGCTACTATTTTTACCTTAATAAATATAGGGGTAATTTTGCTTTCAACTTTTTTTGGTATCTTACTATTTAAAGAAAAATTAATCCGACAAAACTATCTGGGCATTGCATTGGCAATCATTGCCGTAATTTTAGTGACATTATAAACATGAGCGAGGAACTAAAAGACACATACAAAACGCTATCACAACCTTCGCAAGAAACACTATTCAAAGAGAAAAATAGCAAATTCTATGGTTATGCCTATCCTGTTTCTCATGAAGAAGAAATTAAAGAAATCATTGAGATCTTAAAAAAGCAACATCATTCTGCTCGTCACTGGTGTTATGCTTATCAATTGGGTACAGACAACATCTCCTACAGAGCCAATGATGATGGTGAGCCCAACAACAGTGCTGGCATGCCTATTTATGGCCAAATTCAATCTTTTGAGGTTACCAATGTTTTAGTGGTTGTAGTTCGTTATTTTGGTGGTGTTAAATTAGGGGTTGGCGGATTGATTAGTGCATATAAAACTTCTGCACAAATGGCTTTGGAAGCTTCTGAGATAATTACAAAAACAATAAATGTTCATTTTTTACTTTCTTTTGATTATAAAAACATGAATAAAGTAATGCGAATCATCAAAGAAAAAAATCTTGAAATCATTACCCAAAAAATGGAATTGAGTTGTGAAATTGAGATTGCAACCCGAAAAAAAAATGCCGAACATATTTTCGACACTTTTAGCTCGATTTACGAAATTACCATCAAACAAAAGGAAATGTTATAAATCTTTCAATTTTTCAACAATATAGTTAGGTGGAATTGTTGGTTTACCAGTTTTCATGTCCACAAAAACTAACATTGAGTAGCCAGTTGTTAATAACTCTCCTTTTTCATTGTAAATTTCATAGTCAAATTCTATCTTAACAGAGGTCTGACTTTTGAATATCGTTTTTACTGTTAAGAGGTCATCATAACGTGCTGGTTTTTTATAATTCATGGTCAAAGAAACAACAGGTAACATTATTCCGTTGTCTTCCATCCATTTATACGAAACACCTAGGTTTCTCAACCATTCAACGCGTCCCATCTCAAAATATTGTGCATAATTACCATGATAAACTACAGCCATTTGATCGGTTTCTGCATACCTAACTCGCACTGAAAATTGATGTTCTTTCATTTATAAATTTATGTTAAATTATTTTCTTACATTTGTATTAAGACCTACAACATTTTTTTTTAAAAATCAACCCCTAATGTGTTTTTTTTATTAAAAAAATGTTCACATATTTGTTCTCCCAAAAGTTAAGGCTTCTGCTCTTAACATTTCGACAATAAAAATATTACAAAAACAAACTAATAGAATTGAATTTATGACTAGAACTGCGCAATCAGTATGGGAAAACTGCCTGAATTTTATTAAAGACAATATTCAAGAACAAGCCTACAAAACATGGTTTGAACCTATAAAATCAGTTGAACTAACCGATAACGCATTATACATTCAAGTTCCTAGTAAATTTTTCTACGAATGGTTAGAAGAGCATTATGTTAAATTACTTAAAGTTGCTCTTACTAAAGAACTCGGTCCGACGGCAAAGTTACTATATAAAATTAAAATGGAAAACACTTATGGTAATAATACTCCATATACGGAGCAATTACCCAGTGCACAACGCTCAAGTGTCAAACCACAAGAAGTTGATTTCCCTATAACTAACAAAAGTGCTGAACTAAGAAATCCATTTGTAATTCCTGGTATCAGAAACTTAAAAATTGAGTCTCAATTAAATCCCAATTACAATTTTGATAATTTTTTGGAAGGAGATTCTAACAGATTGGCTAGAAGTGCTGGTATGGCTGTAGCCAATAAACCTGGTGGAACATCTTTTAATCCTTTGTTGATTTTTGGTGGTGTTGGATTAGGTAAGACTCACCTAGCCCATGCCATTGGTGTTGAAATCAAAGACAAGTATCCTGAAAAAACAGTTTTATACATCTCAGCGGAAATTTTCACCCAACAATATATCGATTCGGTTAAGAAAAACACTAGAAATGATTTTATTCATTTTTATCAACTAATTGACGTTTTAATTATTGATGATGTTCAGTTTTTATCTGGTAAATCAGGAACACAAGATGTATTCTTCCATATTTTCAATCATTTACATCAAAATGGAAAACAGGTAATCCTTACTTCTGATAAGGCTCCCATTGATATGCAAGATATTGAACAACGTTTATTATCTCGTTTCAAATGGGGACTTTCCGCAGAATTACACCAACCAGATTATGAAACTAGAGTTTCTATTTTGAAAAACATCTTGTATAGAGATGGTGTTGATATGCCTGATGAAATTGTAGAATACGTAGCTAAAAACATTAAATCTAATGTTAGAGAGTTAGAAGGCGCTATCATTTCATTGATTGCTCAATCTTCTTTCAACAAAAGAGAGATTACTGTTGACCTTGCCAAACAAATTGTAGAGAAATTTGTTAAAAATGTAAAACGTGAGATTTCAATCGATTATATTCAAAAAGTAGTCTCTGATTATTTCCAATTGGACATTGATATCCTACAATCTAAAACTAGAAAAAGACATGTGGTTCAAGCCCGTCAATTGGCCATGTTTTTCGCTAAAAAGTACACTAAAAATTCTTTAGCTAACATTGGTTCGCAAATTGGAGATAGGGATCATGCTACAGTTCTTCATGCCTGCAAAACTGTTGACAACTTGGTTTCAACCGACAAGCAATTCAAAAAATTTGTAGAAGACATCAACAAAAAACTATCATTGTAAAGCAATGGTTAAAGTAGTAATGGTGTGCCTTGGAAACATTTGTCGTTCTCCATTGGCTGAAGGTATTTTACAATCTAAAGTAGGTGACTCTATTTTTGTAGATAGCGCTGGAACAGCTAACTATCACGTAGGCGAATTACCTGATAGAAGATCAATAGCTGTTGCAAAAAACCATGGTATTGATATCACAAAACAACGCTGTAAACACTTTACTAAAAAGCATTTTGAGCAATTTGATTATATCTATGTAATGGATAAATCCAATTATGAAAATGTAATCCAATTGGCAACTTCTGACACTGACAAACAAAAAGTTAAACTTATTTTGAATGAGTCGCATCCTAATCAAAATCTAGAAGTCCCTGATCCTTATTATGGTGGTGATGACGGCTTTGAAAAGGTTTTTCAGATGTTAGACGAAGCTTGTGAAGTTATTGCTCAGAAGATAAAAAAGCAGTAGAATACGGATTCCCACAAAGATAAACAGTAGTGATTCACTATTTTAGCCTTAAAAAATGCTAAAAAAATCAATACTACTTGAAAACAAAGCTTCACTTACTACAAAAAATCTTCAGTTAGTTATAAAAACTGACACTAAAGAAAGCACTATTCCCATTGAAGATATTGGATACATTGTTATTGACAATCCAGAAATCTATTTGAGCATTCCTGCTTTGAATTTGCTCGTTGACAACAACACGGCTGTAATTATTTGCAATGCCAATCACCTACCCAATGGCATGTTCCTGAACCTCAACAGCCATCACATTCAACAAGAAATTTTTAAAAATCAAATAAATGCATCCATTCCTTTAAAAAAGCAATTATGGCAACAAACCATCGTGGAAAAAATTAAAAATCAAGGTATTCTTTTAGAAAAAATAACTGCTAAGAAAAATAATTTTGATTTTTTAGCTTCTAAAGTACTGAGTGGAGACACTACAAATATGGAAGGAGTTGCTGCCAGTTTTTATTGGAAATCTTTTTTTGAACACGATTTCAAACGAGAGCGATTTGGCGATTATCCTAACAACTTTTTAAATTATGGGTACGCTCTTTTAAGAGCTGCTACGGCCAGAGCTTTATCAGGAAGCGGACTTTTAAACACCTTGGGCATTCATCACAAAAGCAAATACAATGCCTTTGCTCTTGCAGATGATATTATGGAACCCTATAGGCCTATTGTTGATGAAAAAGTTTTTGAGTTGATGAGGGATTATAATGAACAAGAACTAAACACTCAATTAAAAGCAGAATTAATCCAAATAGTAACCCGAACTGTTTACTTTAAAGAAGAAAAAAGTCCGTTGATGGTGGCCTTACAAAAAACGGCTAGCTCTTTACAACAATGTTATACAGGTGATCGGAAAAAAATAAAATATCCCAAGTTATGGATTTAAAAGGATACAGAATTATGTGGCTATTTGTATTTTTTGATTTACCAACGGAAACCAAAAAAGACCGAAAAAATGCATCGGGATTTAGAAATTCACTTTTGAAAGATGGATTTAGCATGATGCAATATTCTGTTTATGTTCGACATTGTGCCAGTAGTGAAAGTGCCGACGTACATGAAAAACGTATTCACAACTTACTGCCTCCATTAGGAAAAGTAAGTGTACTGCGAATTACTGACAAACAATTTGGCAACATTTTAAATTTTTGGGGCAAAGCCGAAGTTCCCAAAGAACCACAACCTACACAATTGGAGTTGTTTTAAATAAAAAAAATGCCTCAATCTTGCCTTATCACTGCAAAAAAGAAGCATTTTTATAAACGATATTTTATTTTAATTCCTTGATTATTAGAAGGTAGCAAGCCAACTAATATCGTGTTTTCTAATCTTTAATCAAACCACAACTCTGGAAATAATGGTTTGTATTATGTTTTTAATATCGTGTTTTCTAATCTTTAATCAAACCACAACGTAGAAGATCACAACGAAAACATGCTTTTTAATATCGTGTTTTCTAATCTTTAATCAAACCACAACTCTGTAATGCTTTCCATACTTTTATTGGTAATATCGTGTTTTCTAATCTTTAATCAAACCACAACACGGCGGATAATTATATTAATAGCGTGCTTAATATCGTGTTTTCTAATCTTTAATCAAACCACAACATAAAAAAAGAGTTTAAAAAAACCTCCTAAAATATCGTGTTTTCTAATCTTTAATCAAACCACAACATCTACTCATTTTTTTAGTTTTTTATTTTAAATATCGTGTTTTCTAATCTTTAATCAAACCACAACCAATTTTCCGCTTCTGTCTTTAAATCCAAAAATATCGTGTTTTCTAATCTTTAATCAAACCACAACGTTTTGAACCTCGTTAGAAATAGCGAGGTTAATATCGTGTTTTCTAATCTTTAATCAAACCACAACAGTTGCAATAGCGTTAACTAAATCTAATTTAATATCGTGTTTTCTAATCTTTAATCAAACCACAACACGGCGGATAATTATATTAATAGCGTGCTTAATATCGTGTTTTCTAATCTTTAATCAAACCACAACTAAGATTACTTCTTGTTGTTGAAACAAACAAATATCGTGTTTTCTAATCTTTAATCAAACCACAACTTGGATAATTGTAATATATGCAAAAATTAAAATATCGTGTTTTCTAATCTTTAATCAAACCACAACTAAATACTCATCCTCTTTCAGTTTATCATTAATATCGTGTTTTCTAATCTTTAATCAAACCACAACACGTTTAGCAGTAAATGTTACAGTTGTATCAATATCGTGTTTTCTAATCTTTAATCAAACCACAACGAAGTGTTAATTATTTTGTAAAATACGGAAATATCGTGTTTTCTAATCTTTAATCAAACCACAACATCAAAATCAAATCTTTTAAATGTTTTTTCAATATCGTGTTTTCTAATCTTTAATCAAACCACAACAGGCTTACCGTGTTAATAATCGTTTTGCGAATATCGTGTTTTCTAATCTTTAATCAAACCACAACGTTATTGACGAAGCCGATGAAACGCCAGATAATATCGTGTTTTCTAATCTTTAATCAAACCACAACTTAGGTGAAGAATTAGCTAATCCAACAGTTAATATCGTGTTTTCTAATCTTTAATCAAACCACAACTAAAATAACGATGTCAATTACTTGTAAGTTAATATCGTGTTTTCTAATCTTTAATCAAACCACAACACTTACAGCTTTTTCAATTTCTAATTCTGCAATATCGTGTTTTCTAATCTTTAATCAAACCACAACGGTAAGTTAAAAATGCTTCTCACTTCATTTAATATCGTGTTTTCTAATCTTTAATCAAACCACAACAACTTCTTGGTTTTTGATTTCTTGAAATCGAATATCGTGTTTTCTAATCTTTAATCAAACCACAACGGTGGTATAGTAGCTGTGCTTGGTCCTTTGAATATCGTGTTTTCTAATCTTTAATCAAACCACAACATGCAAATCAAGCGGCAGAATTAATTGAAAATATCGTGTTTTCTAATCTTTAATCAAACCACAACATGAAAATGATTTTATTAAAACAGAATGTAAATATCGTGTTTTCTAATCTTTAATCAAACCACAACATAATGTTCTCTTTTTAATTACTCTACAAAAATATCGTGTTTTCTAATCTTTAATCAAACCACAACTAGTTCCTTTGGTAGTTGATTCAATAATCCAATATCGTGTTTTCTAATCTTTAATCAAACCACAACTGCATCCTTAAATTCTTGTTCTCTTCTAAAAATATCGTGTTTTCTAATCTTTAATCAAACCACAACATAGATATGTTACAAACACAAGTAGCGTTAAATATCGTGTTTTCTAATCTTTAATCAAACCACAACGGAGAAAACAACATTGAAGATTACAATTCAAATATCGTGTTTTCTAATCTTTAATCAAACCACAACATGTTCGCAACTACATCTTGTTGGGATTCAAATATCGTGTTTTCTAATCTTTAATCAAACCACAACGATATTTATGATGAAACAAAAATTTATTCTAATATCGTGTTTTCTAATCTTTAATCAAACCACAACCATATAATTCATATTTTATATTTTTAATTAAATATCGTGTTTTCTAATCTTTAATCAAACCACAACGCTGTGTATGTTGTGTCTTGGGCGTTAATAAATATCGTGTTTTCTAATCTTTAATCAAACCACAACCGATTAAAAATAACGGAATAAATAAACCTAATATCGTGTTTTCTAATCTTTAATCAAACCACAACATGAAGAATGTTTGGCAACAATAGACCAAAAATATCGTGTTTTCTAATCTTTAATCAAACCACAACTCTTTTCTCGTAGTATTTTGTTCCATTTTAATATCGTGTTTTCTAATCTTTAATCAAACCACAACAATGGTTATATTTTGGCTTACCGAATCCGTAATATCGTGTTTTCTAATCTTTAATCAAACCACAACGTAGTGATCTATTTATTGTTGAGTTGTGTAATATCGTGTTTTCTAATCTTTAATCAAACCACAACCTTTTAGTAAATCATATAATGGTTTATATAATATCGTGTTTTCTAATCTTTAATCAAACCACAACGCTATGTCTAAACTGTAATCACGTGCTTTGAATATCGTGTTTTCTAATCTTTAATCAAACCACAACCAGTAAATGTAACGGTAGTATCTGTGTTTGAATATCGTGTTTTCTAATCTTTAATCAAACCACAACCAAGTTTTAGCTTTTTTATTAATGTATAGAATATCGTGTTTTCTAATCTTTAATCAAACCACAACAAGGTATCGGCAAGAATTATCTTACAAACAAATATCGTGTTTTCTAATCTTTAATCAAACCACAACCTATCGGATCCAAACGAACAACTTCCGGAAATATCGTGTTTTCTAATCTTTAATCAAACCACAACTATATCCACCTTTATAATTAAAATTGCTTAATATCGTGTTTTCTAATCTTTAATCAAACCACAACGAAGAGCCGAAAGAATGGACAGAATACTTGAATATCGTGTTTTCTAATCTTTAATCAAACCACAACCCGTCGTTATCTTTGTACTCGCCCGCTGGAATATCGTGTTTTCTAATCTTTAATCAAACCACAACAGATGGCTATTAGCATCCAATATAAGGATGAATATCGTGTTTTCTAATCTTTAATCAAACCACAACTAGGTGGAACAATTGGCTCTGGATCATCTTAATATCGTGTTTTCTAATCTTTAATCAAACCACAACATATCGTTTTCCATATTTGTTAAATCAAATAATATCGTGTTTTCTAATCTTTAATCAAACCACAACCATAACCTAATCCCATACAATCAAAACAAAAATATCGTGTTTTCTAATCTTTAATCAAACCACAACTAGTAAATACATGGTCTTATTTTGTTTATAATATCGTGTTTTCTAATCTTTAATCAAACCACAACTGTTATCAATAACTTCATCAATACGATAATAATATCGTGTTTTCTAATCTTTAATCAAACCACAACTAGTGAAAAAATGCAATAATTCTTCACGTAATATCGTGTTTTCTAATCTTTAATCAAACCACAACAAAATCCGTTTCAATTCTTTCAACCACAAAAATATCGTGTTTTCTAATCTTTAATCAAACCACAACGATGGCAATCTCATGTTTAATGCACTTTGTAATATCGTGTTTTCTAATCTTTAATCAAACCACAACCAAAAAATGGTTCAATTTTCTTTAATGGTAATATCGTGTTTTCTAATCTTTAATCAAACCACAACAGGCTTACCTTGGATAAGCTCTTCAAAAGCAATATCGTGTTTTCTAATCTTTAATCAAACCACAACAAGTCAATACTCCATTTGTTTCCTTGTGAAATATCGTGTTTTCTAATCTTTAATCAAACCACAACGACCGCAAAACATTAGCAAGCGAAGAATTAAATATCGTGTTTTCTAATCTTTAATCAAACCACAACTGATGTGTTTGTAAAAAGAAATAGAACCGTAATATCGTGTTTTCTAATCTTTAATCAAACCACAACTGGAATTGTCGCTGGTGCTATAATTGTGATAATATCGTGTTTTCTAATCTTTAATCAAACCACAACATTTTGTTATTGATAGAGATTTAGAGGAAGAATATCGTGTTTTCTAATCTTTAATCAAACCACAACAAAGTTTCTGAGCAGTTCATTTTTGTGGTTTGATTAAAGATTAGAAAAGTTTTATGTCAAAGAACTTTTTGTGGAACTATACTTTTAGGATTTTTCCAGAAACTGAAATTTTCACTTTAATTGGATTGAAAGTAAACCAACCTGTTTTCCCTTCTCCAAATCCTCTAATTTGCTTATAATCATCATCTGTTATAGTAGAAGATTTATGCTTTCTAAAAAAATAATCTCCTGATGTTAATTTTTGAACCCTATACAAATGATCTTTTAGAATTTCATAGTTAGGATTTTCCCAGTTAATTTCATCTTCAGTTAAACCTAATAAAAACATATCGTTGATATGTAATGTAGTAACTATTTCTTTACCGTCAATTGGTAATTGGTAAACTGATTGTCCTGTTCGTTTGCGTTCAACTACTGTCCAAAAAGTAACTACATCTTCTTTTAATTTTCCTTTTTTGTCTTTATAAATTAAGACATGATGATTATTTCTTGGATTTACCCACTGATTTACATTTTCTTTCAGCTTTTCTGAACCACCAATATTCTCTTTTACTCTTACTTTTAAAACTGGAACAGGTGCGCCATTTTTATTGGGTAAGAAAATTTGTGGTTGCTTAACTCCGTTTTCATCTGCAACAAAAAAAGTATTGGCTGGTACTTTATCTTTCACAAATCCACCTAATTCGTTTACTCTTTTTAAAATTAATAATCTTGTAGATTTGTCTACTACTTTATCAATTTGTTTTGCTGTTTCTATACTTTCAATGGGTTTTCTAACATGAAAAGCTTCTTCTCCATTGAATGTTCGTTTTCCATAAACTGTCTCTTTATGTAATTGTCCACGAGCAGCAACTCCTAAATTTTTGTATTTCTTACCATTTTTTTCGGTTATGTGTGTTCTAACTGTAATATCGTTTAAAGCTTTTTTATGCGAGATTAATATTTTTTCAACAGCTTTTTCTGCATCGTATCTAAATGATTCCCATGGCAAAGAAAAATACTTTAAATCAAAAGCTCTATCATAACGATTCCATTTAGCTAACTCTTGGATGTAAGAAATTTTAGTACAAGCCATTACCAAAGCATCAACTGCATGATGGCGATGATCTACTCTTGTTTTTTCGTTTTCATCATTTAAAATATTATTCATTCCCCATTTTTGTCTCAAATTTGAGGTAGCCTGTCCTGGTGAAACCATTACATTTTTACAAATTTTAGATAAGTAATTTTTGGCTTCTTTACTGATGTAGCGTGTATCATTTAATTGACGAGATGAAAAATCATCATCATATTTTTGTTGTACAAAACGTTTAAATTTTTGATAGGCATTTGGATATTCTCTAGTATCAGAAAATAATTTTAATGCTCTATCTTTGATTGCAGACCAATTTGCTTCATCATTTCCATAATACTCAAAAGGTGTTTTATTTCCTTTTAAGTTATTCACTTTAGCTTCACATAATGCTTTATTTGAAAAGCTATCATTTAAAGAACGACTCCAAGGATGAATATGCTCAATCTGCCATTTATTAGTAAATAATTCGTGAATAGGAATTTTAATCCCAGTATATGGACATGTCTCTTTACTTTCTTCCCAAAGTTTAAATTTTAAAACATTGTCATGTGTGGGTCTGATACTATATTCTTCTAACCTCTTTTTAACTCTATCATTTTCACGTTCTAATCTATTTTGTTCTTTCCTAATCTTATTACGTTGTGACTTAGAAACTTTTAAGTCACGTGCCATTTCTACTTTTATTTCATCAATGCTACCATGTTCGTCAATCAATTCATTAACTAATTTTCGTAATTCAAATAGAGCTGTTATCACAATAGGATTTCGAATAGCTAGAATTTCTTTGTCAGCTTCTCTTCCTAAAGGTAATTTTCTTAACAACTCTGAAACATCAATAGTAGCAGAATGATGATATAATTTTCTTAATTGATTATCTGAAATATTGTAATCGTTTCGCAGAATGTCTTTGATGATTTCAATAAAACCACCTTTAGTTTTGGAACGTACAATTCCTTCTACATTATCAATTAAATAATTTCTCTTCTCATCAGAAAGTTTATCCCAATTTGGACCAAAAACATTTTTAATTCCACCAAGCACAACCGCAACATCATACGTAAAACCTAATTGTAAAAAAGGCAAAATATTAGCAATAGCTTTTCTACTTAAACTTGAATATCCATCTTTTACATTAAATTTTGAAATAGAAACAGCTTGTTCTTCTGTAAAATTCCACTTTTTAAGAGCATACTCCTTTAAATTAGACTTACTATCAAAGAAATATAATGCATGCCAGATATCTTCCTGTTCTTTTTCTGAAAATTGAAACCATGTTTTTCCAAAATATTTTTTGTTTGATAAATTTGAAATCGTGTAGGTTCCTACAATTTTGTCTTCATCTTTATAATTAAATTTGAATTCTGCACTTTCTTTTCCAATAGCTTTTCTAATTTTTTTGAATTCTGGCTTCTCATTTGCATACAAAAACTCAACAATTTTTCCTTTTTCCTCTTTAGAAATTTTCTTTCCATTATATTCAACTGTATTAACCCATTGCCAAACTCTAAACTGCTCAAATGGGATAGTGCTTATTGGACATTTAGTTTTTGTGGGTTCAAAAGAGCAATTTCCAACCAAGTGCTTTTGTGAACGTAAAGGGCGCTGATGAAATAAAATACCGTCTTCTTTGTAACCATCTAATTTTCTTCCACCAAATGATGTCTTTAAATCATCATTTAATTCTGCATGAAATTGTGATTGTTTGTTCCAAATCAATTCAAATTCATCCACATACATTTTACGTGTTGTATATCTGTTGCGAATTCTTTCTAAACCATTTTGAAAAGGTTCATTTTGTTTTGGATAAATTTCAAATAAATAAGATCCTAATGTTTTATCTTGAATACTTTCTTGAGTTTCTATAATACCTATTTTTCCTTCTTTAGGATTTCCTTTAAAAATAGCTCCATCATCTGTTCCACCTTTTCTACTATTACTCAAAAAACCTCTTCTTTGTATTAAATGATAAAAAATTCTACCTATTTCTTCTAGTGATAACTTTTCGTTTAAAGCTCTTTGACGTAACTCATAAGGATTTAATGCAAACCAATTCGCTAATTTGTCAGATGGAAACTCTTTTGTTTTTTTCCAATCTTCAAAATCATTAGAAACCATAGGACACATTTTATTTTCAGAAAGTGCTTTTAATAAAATTTTCTTTCTCAATCGTCTTCTGAAAAATTGTCTTCTCACACCTCTTGCTCCTGTTCTTCCAGCATTTTTAGACATTTCTCTTCCTTCACCTTCGCCTAAATTTTCAACACCCATTGGAAATATTCTACTTCCAATCCCTAAAATTTTATTTTGAACATCATCAATTAAAGCCCAACCAACACTATTTGTCCCTAAATCTAATCCTAAAATTTTTGCCATAATTTCTTAACTTTTTTAATCAATCGATAAAATTAAACAAAACAAAATTAGCATCCTTACGGATTCCCTTTTTGCTGTTAATTATTTTATGTTTACATTTGCAACAGATTAAAATTTCTAATCTTTAATCTTATCACAATAAGGCTATATGCCGTAGATGAAAATCTTTAGTCCTGCTTCGGTGGGACTTTTTTGTATAAAAAAACCTCTCCGAAAGAGAGGTTTTAGGTTTGTAAATGGAACTAAATCCATATCTACTGAAAATTGCCCTATAATTTTTCCACTTGGATAATTGTGTAATCAATTATATTGTCACGCACATGGATAATACAAATCTAATCAATCAACTTACAATATTGATCAAAATTGATTTTATTTATAAACATTTTTATTAACAATTAATTTGATGTAATTTTGCAAAATGTAAGTAATTACATATCTACTGTTGTGGTTTGATTTCTGGATAACTTCTTATCACAATAAGGCTATATGCCGTAGATGAAAATCTTTAGTCCTGCTTCGGTGGGACTTTTTTTGTATATACCATTCGGGGAAAAAATGTGGATCAGTAAACAAAAGTAGCGACTTCTCTTTACGAGATTCCATTTAAAATTATTACATTTGTAACTACTATTTTCAATCAATCATGAAGCCCATTCAACTTTTAGGCAAACTCTATTTAATTCCATGTACATTATCAAATCCTGGTGAAACTACTGTGGTTCCTGAAGATGTATTGCCTCAAAGCATAAAACGTACTATAGATTTCACAGACTATTATATTGTTGAAAACGAAAAAACGGCTCGTAGGTTTATAAAAAGCATTCATCCTGAAAAAAAACAACCTTCTCTTCACATTGCGACGCTGAACAAACACACGGAAGACAGTGAATATCATGAAATGATTAAACCGCTATTAGACGGCAATAACATAGGTTTGTTAAGCGAATCAGGTTGTCCTGGTGTGGCTGATCCTGGTGCTGTAATCGTAAAATTGGCACACGAAAAAGGCATTCAAGTTGTGCCATTGGTTGGACCAAGTTCGATTCTTTTAGCTGTGATGGCAAGTGGAATGAATGGTCAGAGCTTTGCTTTCAACGGTTATTTGCCCATTGACAAGAATGACAAAAAAGTAGCTATAAAAAACTTAGAAAGATTATCGTTTGAGAAAAATCAATCGCAGCTATTTATTGAAACACCTTATAGAAACAATAAAATTTTTGAAGATATTTTACAAGCTTTACAACCTAATACGCATTTGTGTGTAGCTTGTGACATTACTTTACCCACTGAATTTATCAAAACCAAAACAGTCAAAGAATGGCAAAAAAATAAGGTCGATTTACACAACCGACCTTGCATTTTTATCATCCACAAAATGAATTGATTTAATTCAATTTGACTTTTGCATTTTTATCTGCTTTAATGTGAGAAATATCATAAGAAGCAAATTTTCTGATATAACTTCCTAATGAAGTTCCAAATCCGTCTTTAAAACCATTGCGACCGTTACTTTTTAGGTATTTTTTTACTGAACCCGCTCCACTTAAATGAGCAGCAGCTATAATTCCAGATTCAGTAATTTCTACACCATTGATAACTCTTCCGCTGTAGGTTTCAATTTCATTGCGCAATTCCCATTTGTTTTTGGCCACTAAAGCTCTGAAAGCCTTGTCTTGAATTGACACATTGTTTAAAAACTCTTGAAAATCATATATTCCAACGGCTCTTAGAGTACTTTTTCCAAATTGGTATTTTCCCATATATCCATAAGGGTTTACCAACGTACTTTTTCCTCTCGATTCTCGGTAAGCTATAGCTTGTCTAAAACCTATATACGTTTTGCCTACATAAGGAATTTTGGTAGAAACTTCATTTCCTTCAACTTCTCCTTCAGTTGGTACATGATAATTAATTACCTCATCATCTTCCAAATGAAATCCTTTAATTCGATCAATTTTAAAACTACTAAAACCAACAATTATTAAAGTGACTGAACTTAACAAACTTATAAAAAATATAAATTTTTTCATTTTTTTCTTTTTGACAGTTGCGAAAATCACTACTGTAAATTGAGCCTGCAAATATACAAAAAAAATTATATAATTGATTTACAGCTTGTTAATTTTTTCTAAAAGAAGAATCCGTAGGCTCTAAAGTCCTTATTAGAATTGAGTTGGAGTGTAGGAGCTGGTATTTTTATGGTATTAAAAACACTAAAAACTGTTTTTAAAAAGTGTGATTTTGTTTCAATTTTTGTCAAGTCAACGTCTAAACTTAGATAAAATTGACGGTATTCGTTTTGAATATATCCATTAGCTAGAGCATCTTTTTGGGTGCCAAATAGCATTCCAGAACCTCCATAGCCTAGAGCAACATTTAACCATTTTGGTACAAACTCCAGTTTAGTAAAGGAATGAATATTGAAAGACAACCAGTAATTTTGTCCGTTGTAATCTTTTAGAATTTGTTCCAGAGGAGTTGCTCCAAGTGTATTGGGTCGAAGTGAGGGAAAATTTGTTTTGTGATAGGAAAATTTTGGGATAATTCGTTGTTCATTCCAAAGTAATTCTTGTGAAACGTATAAGGCTGTTCCAGAAATATTAGCTAGAATATCTCCTGATGAAGCTCCCCATTCTTCTGAAAAGCCATCAAAAACTTCAACTACGGTTAAAAAACCTAACCCAAGTGTTGAACCATAAATCAATTGTTCTTTTTTTGAAGCTCCTGACCATTGCAAAGCTTCTGCTCCCACTCTACCTATATGATATGAGGAATACATATGTCCTATTTTATCTATTTGAAGCCACTCCTCGTTGTCATTTATAAAACGAAACTTTGATTTTTCATAATCCTTGTACCAAAGTTGGTTCAAACCGATTAAAGTTGCTCCTAAAACGGCTCCTTCTGTAATGTAAACCGCTTTTTTTCTTGAGTTATTTAGTGTGTCTGAAGGTTTTAAAAATTGATTTATTGTAGATTGAGAAAAGCAACTAACACTAAAAAGCACAAAACAAAGCAGCTTCACTAGCCCTGATGGGAATGGCATCCTTTCTTGTTTTTTTAACAAGAAAGATATAATGGACAGCGGGAAAATGGATTTTAGGTTCACACTAGCCATTCGCTTCTAACGGTTAATACCTAATTTATTCACCCATTCTGCATATTTTTTGGCGTTTACTTGATGGTCTGCATAGTTGGAAGCAAAATCGTGATATCCCATTCGCTCTACGCTAGCACAAAAATAGATGTAATCGTGTTTTTCAGCATTTAAAACTGCATCTATAGCGGAAATATCTGGCATGGTGATTGGTCCTGGTGGCAATCCTAGATTAATATAGGTATTGTATGGCGATATTGTACCTTGGGTATCTTTACTGTAAACGCGTTTGATGATTTGTTCAAAATCGTTTGAATTTTTCTTCATGGCATAAATCACAGTTGGATCAGCTTGAAGGGGCATATTTTGAGCCAACCGATTCAAATAGACTCCAGCTACTCTTGGTCTTTCCTCTACTTTTGCGGTTTCTTTATGTACTATTGCAGCTAAAACTGAAACTTCAACTGGAGAGAGGTTTTTATCTTTTGCTTTGGCTAATCGCTCTTCATTCCAAAATTTTTTATATTCTGAAGCCATTTTTTCTGCAATTTTTTGGGCAGATGTATCCCAATAGAACTCATAGGTATTAGGGATAAACATAGCTAAAATTGTTTCTTCATTGAAGCCATTAGCTGCTAAAAACTCTGGATTTAAAAATGCTGAAAGTAGCTCTTCTTTTTTGGGCTCTACTTGTTTGGTAATTCTTTCAGCTAATTTTTCTATGGTTTCTTGGTTGTTGAATGCTAATTGAACTGGAATATTTCTTTTCAAAGCTCTCACAACATCAAAACTTGTCATGTCTTTTTTTAGCAGAAATTTTCCAGCTTTTACACTAGTATTGTAGTTTCTCTTTTGGGCAACAAAATCAAATTTTTCTATATCTTTTAGCAATGGAGCCACTATTTCTTTAGCTTGTTGATACGTTGAATTTGTGGGAATGTAAACAAAAACTTCGTTCTGATTAAAAACAGTATTTGCGGTGAAGGCTTTGTTATAGATGTATAAAGTAACGACTCCAGCAATAACCACTCCAACAACAGCAATTATTGCACTTAATTTTTTTAGATTCAAGGTGATATTATTTTGTGTTAATTAATTGATACAAAGCTTCGTCTTTATATTGATTATTGACTTTGTTCCATTGTTTTTTTACTCCTATTAATTGGAAGCCAAATTTAGTAAAAAGAGCTTTACTGATTTCATTTTCAGTACTAATATTTGCATACAATTGGTTTAATGGCAAAAATGTAAAACTATAGTTGATTAAAAGTTGTAAAGCTTCTGAACCAATTCCTCTTTCTCTATGCTCGGGTTGATGGACAATTATTCCTATTCCTGCACGATTGTTTGAGGGATCAAAGTCAAATAAATCAATTAATCCGATAGCCTGATTTGAATTGTTATCACATATGGCTAATCGCAATTGCTTTGCTTCATAGATATCCTGATGGGCATTCTCCAAATATTGCTTTATCAAAAAACGACTATATGGTGTTTGCGTATTGCTTATAGTCCAAATGGATTCATCATTTTCTATAGTATAGATAAACTCCAAATCTTCGGGCTCTAATGCTCGCAAAAAGATGCTATTTCCTTTGAGTGTTGTCAAACTATTTACTTGTCTTTTTTATTGATGATTACAATTGCCGCTCCAACTACAATCATGATTAATACTAAAAATACAACAAAAATTGTCATCATACGTAAGGCTTTAGTTTGTTTTTAATTTATTAACTTGTTTTTTTATACTTTTCAATGTTGAAATTAGTGATTTGTTGACAACAATTGCTTCTCTCTCAATTTCAATTTTTCTATAAATTAAGTTCCAAAGTTCGATGGAATTTAATAACCTATTAAAATCGGTTTTGGGACCATTTTTAGTGATGATGTTTGGCAGGTTAAAATGTCTATTTGCTGAGCCATTATACATAAGATCGGAATAATTGATGTTTTTTTGAATGAATGGTTGTAATTGAATAACGCAAAAATCATTTCTATTCATATCATTTACGTCAATTTGTTTCTCATAGTAAGCTAGCTTTTCAAAGCTTTTACTTATTTCTTTATTGTTGACTTTTGACAAATATCCTTGTGCTAAAAATTCATTAATCACTGGAAAATGAAAAGTTTGAGAAGTACAATCTGTAATATATTTTAATTTTTCCAAATATACTGAAATTGAATCTACTCTTTTATTTTCCATAAAATCAACACAATATTTTAAATCCTTGGTTACAGACTCTGAATAATTCGTATTGTTTTCTAATAAGTCCAACATAGAATCTACTTCACTAGAAATTTTATTATAATAATTTTGAATTACAATTTCTTGCTTTCTTACTTCATTCCAGTTGTTGATTTGCAAAGCAATTAGTATCCCTATGACCACTAAAACAATTTCGCCAACAGCATATTTAAAATAATTGATGTAAGCCAATTTGACTACAAATTGTTTTCGTAACTTTTTAAATACTCTTATCATAACTCTATAATACCTTCAAATACCATGATTGCAGGTCCTGTTAGAAAAACATTTGTAAATATATTATCCTTTACATCAAATTTAACTTTCAAACTTCCTCCTTCTACTTTTAAATTTATTTCGTTATTCGCTGTCTTTCCTGTTTTATACATGGCTATGGCAACGGCTGTTACACCTGTACCACAAGACAAAGTTTCATCTTCTACTCCTCTTTCATAGGTTCTTACTGCAAAAATGTCATTTTCTAATTGCTTTACAAAATTAACATTACTGCCTGCTTGGCCATATAAATCAGAATGTCTAATTTTTGCTCCTTCGCTTTTTACATCAAATTGTCCCAAGTCTTCAACCATAGTTATATGATGTGGTGAGCCTGTGTTCAAAAAAACATACTCATCGCTTACTTGAACCTCTTGAACATCTTTCATTTGCAAGGATACTATTCCTTGATCATTAATGGTTGCATGGTGTAATCCATCCACAGCTTCAAAAGTAGCCTTTTCTTGAATAACATTTATCGCTTTGGCAAAAGCCACTAAACAACGACCACCATTTCCACACATGGAGCTTTCATTTCCATCCGAGTTATAATAGACCATTTTAAAATCTAAGGTGACGTGATTCTCTAACAGTATTAAACCATCTGCTCCTATTCCGAATCTTCTATCGCACAACCTTCTGATAAGTTTGGTATTATTTTTGGGAAATGTATTTTGACGGTTATCAATCATGACAAAGTCATTTCCAGTACCTTGATATTTGTAAAATTGTATTTTCATCTTTAATTTAGTTATCACAAAAGTACAAATATTAATAAGATGTTAAACATTGTTAATCGTGCGTTAAAGCAATTTTTTATAAAATAAGAAGTCTTTAATTTTAACCTATTAAATAATTTAAATATTTAAACGAAAATGAAAAAATTTGGAAGTTTATTAATGCTATCATTGTTGAGTGGAGCGGTTACATTGGGAGCTTATAAGTTGTTTTTTGACGAGTCAAAGAATAGCGTACTAACAGTAGCCTCTCCAAATTATGCCAAGAATGTGGGTTTAAGTGCTGAAACAGTTGATTTTACTGCTGCTGCTGAAAGTGCGGTTCACAGTGTGGTTCACGTAAAAAACCTAACTACTCAAAGAGTTTATAACGATCCTTTTGCTTTCTTTTTTGGAAACGGAAGAGGACAAATGCAAGAACAATATCAAATTGGAACTGGTTCTGGAGTTATTATTAGTGAAGATGGGTTTATTGTAACTAATAATCACGTGATTCAAAATGCGAGTGAGCTTGAAGTTACCTTGAATGATAACCGAAACTATAAAGCTCGTTTGGTAGGAACAGATTCTAAAATGGACATTGCACTGTTAAAAATTGATGCTGATGAAAAATTACCTTTTGCCGTTTTTGGAGATTCAGATGCTATAAAAGTTGGGGAATGGGTTTTGGCTGTTGGTAATCCTTACAATTTAACATCAACTGTTACTGCTGGAATTGTATCGGCAAAAGCCAGAGACTTGTCTAACAATGGTATTCAGTCTTTCATTCAGACTGATGCTGCTGTAAATCCAGGAAATAGTGGAGGTGCATTGGTAAATACGCGTGGAGAATTGGTAGGAATCAATACGATGATTTCTTCACAAACAGGAAGTTATGTAGGCTATTCTTTTGCTGTTCCTTCAAATATTACTAGAAAAATTGTGGAAGACTTGATGCAATTTGGTAATGTTCAAAGAGGTGTTTTAGGTATTGAAGGTAGAGAATTGAATGCAAATGCTGCTAAAGAACTTGGAACCATAAAATCTCAAGGGTTTTATATTGACAATGTTACCCCAAAATCTGGTGCAGAAAAAGCAGGTCTAAAAAAAGGAGATGTCATTGTTAAGTTAGATCAGAAAGACATTAATGGTTTCAAAGACTTATCAAATTATATCAATACCAAACGCCCAAATGATGTGGTGAATGTTACAGTAATTAGAAATGAAAATGAAAAAGTAATTCCTGTAAAACTCATTAAGAAAGAATTGTTAACAATTGAATTCAATGATATGGAATTATCAGATATTGATGAGAATGATAAAAAAGAATTTAACATTGAATATGGTGTGAAAATAAATAAAATTAGTAATCCTGAGATTGCTCAGTATGCCGATGAACTTGAAGGAGCTATAATTCTTTCTATAGACAGAGTTAGGGCTACTGATATTTCCACTTTTTCGAACTATGTTAAAACTAAAAAAACCAAACAAGCACGTTATCAAATTATGACTAAAAATGGTCAACTGGCCTCTGTTATTTTTTAATATTCTTTTAATTATTGGATTTAGCTTTAAAAGCCATCAAAATTACTTGATGGCTTTTTTTTACTAAAAAAATTTAAAAAAGCTTTACGAAAACGTTTGAAATCTATATTTTTGCAAAAAATTTAACAACACACATTTTACAACTTATTTCATGAGTAACCACAATTTATACGAAAAAGAGCTTTCTTTCCAAGCTGACAGAAGAAAAGCTGGTGTAGAATTTATTAAAATCATTAGTGATTTATGGTATGATAAATCTATAGAATTAGTTTTATTTAGAAATCAATTAATTGATAGAAATGTAAGCGACATCATCAATTTACATGAATATGCTGGTGCATTTGTTCAGAAACCAATTAACATTTTTGATTCTGTAGAAATTGCATTGGCAATAAACAGTTTGGATTTACCTCCTTCTAGAATTGACATTGGTAAATTAACTTATGAATATCACTTGGAAGATGACAAATACAATGATGCTAAAGCGTTTGTAATTGACAAATTAAAAGATGCTAAAATTTCTACCGAAATAAAGCCTAAAGATGTTGTACTTTATGGATTTGGTAGGATTGGGCGTTTATTGGCTCGCGAAATGATGAGTAAAATTGGTAAAGGCCAACAATTGCGTTTACGTGCTATTGTAACAAGAGACAAGAGTGATGCCACTTTATTAGAAAAAAGAGCTTCATTATTGCGTTATGATTCTGTTCATGGTGATTTTGAAGGTTCGGTTGAAGCTGACATTGAAAATAATGCCTTATTGATCAATGGCACTACTGTTCATATCATAACGGCTAATGGTCCTGAAGAAATTGATTATACACAATATGGTATTAATGATGCTTTAGTAATTGACAATACAGGTGCTTTCACTACTGAAGAAGCCTTAAGAAGACATTTGACTTCAAAAGGAACCAGTAAAGTATTGTTAACAGCTCCAGGAAAAGGTGTTCCAAATATTGTTTATGGTGTGAATCACGAAGAGCATAACCCTGATACGGTTGATATCTTTTCTGCAGCATCTTGTACAACTAATGCAATTACTCCAATTTTAAAAGCTGTTGAAGATACTTTAGGAGTAGTAAAAGGACATTTAGAAACCATTCATGCTTACACAAATGACCAAAACTTGGTGGATAATATGCACAAAAAATATCGCCGTGGAAGAGCAGCTGCTCTAAATATGGTTATTACTGAAACAGGTGCTGGTTCTGCTGTTGCAAAGGCTTTACCTAATTTAGCAGGAAAACTGACTTCCAATGCAATTCGTGTTCCAGTTCCAAATGGTTCGTTAGTGGTGTTGAATTTAGAAGTTGGTAAAGAAACTTCTGTTGAAGAAGTGAATAACATTATGAAAAGATATGCTCTTGAAGGAAAATTGGTAGAGCAAATTAAATATTCCCTAAACAATGAGTTAGTATCTTCTGATATTGTAGGAACTTCTGCTCCTTCTATTTTTGATAGCAATGCAACTATAGTTTCAGGCGATGGAAAGAATATTGTTCTTTATGTTTGGTATGACAACGAATATGGTTATAGTCACCAAGTTATTCGTTTGGCCAAATATGTTGCAAAAGTTAGACGTTATACTTACTATTAATAGTTAATTTTAATTCACCAAAAAATCCGTTTCTTAATTGGAACGGATTTTTTTATTTTCTTTCAATATAATTTCTTTGCGGGTAAAATCGAGATAGTTGTCGTCTTTTAATTCATTCAATAGGATATTCAATGTTGGACGTGATGTTCCTATTAATGTTGCCATTTCTTTTTGGGTATAGGGTTGCCTAATAATAATATCACCTGTAATAACATTTTTATAGCCAAAATCTTCACCAAGCTCTTTGATGAATTCTTTAAGACGGGTTTTTGTATCTTTAAACAACATCAACTGAAGTCTTCTTTCAAGTTTTTTGAAACGAAAACCTATGAATTTATATATTTTGAGACTAAACTCTTTGTTTTCTCTCAAAAGGTCGATCATTTGGGTAGTTGAAATGGGACAAATAGAAGTCTCCTTGTCTAAGGCTTGTGCAAACTCTTTTCTTTTTTCTTCCCCAAGAATGGCCTTTTCTCCAAAAATTTCACCTTTTGATAAAATTGCCATTATTACTTCTTCTCCATCTTCTGTAATGTATCCAATTTTAACTTTACCCTGATTTATGAGATACACTTTATCTGCATTATCTTCTTCAAAATAGATGAAGTCATTTTTCTTGTAAGAATTAAATTCGTGAGAATCTTTATATTTTTTAAACCTATGGGGACATAAAATTGTAAAAAGATTTACGTCATCAAAAAACCAAATTGAATTCATAGCACTTTATTTTTATCAAAAGTATAAAATATAGTTCAAATAAAACTATCTTTTTTATGGCATGTCTTCAAATTTCAAAGGCACTAAACTTAGACTTTTTTGTAATAAATATTGAATAAAAATACGCATTTTGAGATTATTTAAACTAAAAATAAGATAAAAACAATACAAAAAATTCTCATTTTGTGATTATTTTTTATTAACTTTATATTCTAAAATAAAATGAAATGAAAAAAATTTGTCTCCTTTCGCTTGTTTTCAATTTCACTTTAATCTATAGTCAAGTTGGAATTGGAACTACTTCTCCTACCGCCAGCTTAGACGTAAATGGCACATTAAGAGTCCGAACAACAAACACCCAACTTAGTGAATCTGTCGCAAAAGATTCCGTTTTAGTATCAGATGGTATAGGAAATATTGGTCGTATTTCAACTAAAAAAATTTTTGAGAGTCATATCAAGACTTTTATAAAGGGTAATTTTTCTAGTGGATCACTTATTGGGATATCCTTAATATCCAACACTGCAATTATTCCTTTTAGTACTGTAGATTTTGACGTGAATAATGAATATAATACTTCTACAAATATTTTCACCGCAAAACAGGATGGAATTTATGCTATTTATGTTCAAATTAAGGCTTCAGGAATCGGTGTTGCCACTAATTATGGGGTTCAGGTTTTAAAAAATGGTAATGTTGTTGCTCAAAATAGCTTTGCCAATGTTGGAATTTCTGTATTAGGTACTGGAGTTGTCAACGTCACACCTCCAATAAGAAACGTTCAAACTCTCCTACAATTGGCAAGTGGAGATACTGTTCAATTTAATATTACAAGTACTTTACTAAGTGTATCGCTTTTAGGAAATAATGAGGATTGTTATTTTACAATTCATCAGGTAAGGTAATGTTAGTAAAAGGCATAAAAAAACTCTTGATTTGTCTTTCAACTGTATCAAGAGTCTTTATTTATAAAAAAAACGAGTATATCTTAAGCGTTTTCTGCTGCAATTAAGTTTAACGCTGAACCTGCTTTAAACCATTCTATTTGTCCTTGATTATAGGTATGATTGGCTAAAATAGTTTCTTTAGAGCCATCAACGTGAACTAATTCTAATGTTAATGGTTTGTTTGGTGCAAATTCTGTTAAATCCAAAAAGTTAATTGTATCATCTTCTTGTATTTTATCGTAATCAGCTTCATTAGCAAATGTCAATCCTAACATCCCTTGTTTTTTAAGGTTTGTTTCGTGAATACGTGCAAAAGATTTTACAAGAACCGCTTTTACTCCTAAAAATCTTGGCTCCATTGCTGCATGCTCTCTAGAAGAACCTTCTCCATAGTTATGATCACCTACAACAATTGATGGGATTCCTGCGGCTTTATAGGCTCTTTGCACTGCTGGCACTTCTCCGTATTCTCCTGTGATTTGGTTTTTTACTTTATTTGTAGCTTGATTGAAAGCATTAACAGCACCAATCAACATATTGTTAGAGATATTATCTAAATGGCCACGGAAACGCAACCATGGTCCAGCCATTGAAATGTGGTCTGTTGTACATTTTCCAAAAGCTTTAATTAACAATTTTGCTCCTGTAATATTTTTACCATCCCATGGTTCAAATGGCGCTAATAGTTGTAATCTATCAGATGTTGGCGAAACCACAACTTGTACATTACTTCCATCTTCAGCTGGTGCTTGAAATCCTGCATCTTCTACATCAAATCCTCTATTGGGTAATTCATCTCCATAAGGTGTTTTTAGCATTACTTCTTCTCCTTTATCATTGATCAAGGCATCTGTTAAGGGATTAAAATCTAATCTTCCTGAAATTGCTAAGGCTGCTACCATTTCTGGTGAAGTTACAAAAGCGTGTGTATTTGGGTTACCATCTGCACGTTTTGAAAAGTTTCTGTTGAACGAATGCACAATAGTGTTTTTTTCTTGCTTATCAGCTCCTGTTCTATCCCATTGCCCAATACATGGTCCACAAGCATTTGTAAATACTTTGGTTCCCATTTTTTCAAAATCAGCGATAATTCCGTCTCTTTCGATAGTATATCTAATTTGTTCTGAACCTGGGTTTATCCCGAATTCTGCTTTTGGAGTAATTCCGTGTTCTACAGCTTGTCTTACTATTGAAGCTGCTCTTGACATATCTTCGTAAGATGAATTGGTACAAGAACCTATTAATCCCCATTCAACTTTTACTGGCCAATCGTTTGCTTTAGCTTCTTCTTTCATTTTTGACACTGGAGTTCCTCTATCTGGAGTGAAAGGACCATTGATATGTGGTTCCAATTCAGAAAGATTAATTTCAATTACTTGATCGAAATATTGTTCTGGATTAGCATACACTTCAGCATCTGCTGTTAAGTAATCAGCTACTTTATCTGCTGCATCCACAACATCTTGTCTTCCTGTAGCAGATAAATATCTTCTCATGGAATCATCGTAACCAAAAGTAGAAGTAGTTGCTCCAATCTCGGCTCCCATGTTACAAATTGTTCCTTTTCCTGTACAAGACATAGAAGTTGCTCCTTCTCCAAAATATTCTACGATAGCACCTGTTCCTCCTTTTACAGTAAGAATATCTGCTACTTTTAAGATAACGTCTTTTGGAGCTGTCCAACCTGAAAGTTTACCTGTTAATTTTACTCCGATTAATTTAGGAAATTTTAATTCCCAAGACATTCCTGACATCACATCAACTGCGTCTGCACCACCTACTCCAATAGCTAACATTCCTAATCCACCTGCATTTACAGTATGTGAATCTGTTCCTATCATCATTCCTCCTGGAAAAGCATAATTTTCTAATACAATTTGGTGAATAATTCCTGATCCTGGTTTCCAAAAACCAATTCCATATTTATCTGAAACTGATGATAAGAAATCAAAAACTTCTTTAGATTGATTGTTGGCTAGTGCCAAATCTTTTTTAGCGCCATCTTTAGCTAAGATTAAGTGGTCACAATGAACTGTTGTTGGAACTGCTACCGTTTTTTTATTGGCATGCATAAACTGCAAAAGTGCCATTTGTGCTGTTGCATCTTGACAAGCAACTCTATCTGGAGCAAAGTCAACATAATCTTTTCCTCTTGAATAAGCAACGGTTGGATTTCCGTCCCAAAGGTGTGAATATAAGATTTTTTCAGACAATGTGAGTGGACGACCAACAATATCTCGTGCTTTATCTACACGTTCTGCAATATTAGCGTACACTTTCTTAATCATTTCAATATCAAAAGCCATAGTATAAATTAATTAGTTTATTATTTTTTAGTGTAGCAAATTTAAGGAATCTTAACGAGAATTGAAAATTTTTAATAAAATCTTAATTTACACAAATTATTAATTACAAATTTTTGTTTTTACTGAATATCTTTCAATGAAAATACGAAATATTCTATTATTGCTATTTTTCAGTTCAAAAATTGGTAATTTAACAAAATGCATATGTTGTTTTTATTAATTTGATAATTCAAGAATATTTAGGATGATTCTAAATTAACAACAACACTTTTTTGGAAAGGAAATAAAACAAAAAAAGCTGTCTTTAAAACAGCTTTTCTATAATCATTTCTTCACTTATTCCTTCTGCATCTGCTTTATAATTCTTCACGATTCGGTGCCTTAAAATTCCTTTGGCTACAGCTTTTACATCTTCAATATCTGGGGAATATTTACCATTGAATGCAGCATTTGCTTTTGCAGCTAAAATTAAATTTTGTGAAGCTCTTGGACCAGCACCCCAATCTATGTAGGTTTTTACAAAATCATTTGTCAAAGGATTATCGGGACGTGTTTTACTCACTAGTTTAACAGCATATTCAATTACATTATCAGCAACTGGAATTTTTCTGATTACATTTTGAAAATCAATAATTTCTTGGGCTGTAAATAAAGGATTAACTTGAGGTTTTTTATCTGAAGTAGTTGCTTTTACCACATCAACCTCTTCTTGGAATGACGGATAATCTAATTTTATAGCAAACATAAAACGGTCCAATTGTGCCTCTGGCAATGGATAAGTCCCTTCTTGTTCAATAGGGTTTTGAGTTGCAAGTACAAAATAAGGTAAATCCAATTTGTAATGATGTCCTGCAACAGTTACAGCACGTTCTTGCATGGCTTCTAAAAGAGCTGCTTGTGTCTTTGGTGGTGTTCTGTTTATCTCGTCTGCTAGGATTATATTTGAAAAAACAGGTCCTTTTATAAACTTAAACTGACGGTTTTCATCAAGTATTTCACTTCCTAGAATATCAGAAGGCATTAAATCTGGTGTAAACTGGATGCGTTTAAAATTTAAACCTAAGGCTTGAGAAATGGTATTCACCATTAAAGTTTTTGCCAAACCAGGAACTCCTACTAAAAGAGCATGTCCACCAGAGAAAATACTCAGAATTATTTGGTTTACAACTTCATCTTGACCTATGATTACTTTGGCTACCTCTTTTTGAAGTTCAGCTTTTCTTTCCACTAACTGTTTTAATGCTGCAACGTCTGACATATAGTTTTTTTGATTTTCAAAATTGTGTTTAAACTTCTAAAGTACAAAATTTATTTAATTTCTTTTTTTAACCAATCGCTCGCAAAATCACAATCACGGTATTCACCATTAATTTTAATATAGGTTTGCGTAATTTTTTCTTTAGTCCATTTTGCTATAGCAGAAATTTGTTTGTCTTTCAGTGCTATTTCTTTAATTTTTAAAAAATCTTTAGAAAAATCAGCCGTATGTTCTTCTGTCTTTTCATTAACCGTTAAAATTTTGTATAATTTTCCTTCTCCTGGTACTTCATCCAAAATAACTCTTGAAATTTCATTTACTTTTAATTCTGAGATTTCATTGTAGAGTGAAGGATCCATTTTGGTGAGCTCAAATTTTGGTTCAAGAGTTCTTGGGTTTAAAACGATTCCTCCATTATTTTTAGTAGCTTTATCTTCTGATAATGTTTTAGCAGCTTCAGCAAATGTTAATTCTTTACTCAATATTTTAGCTTTGATATTTTCCATTCTTGTTCTAGCTTCTGCCAAAGATTCATCGCTAACCTTAGGAGACATAAGAATGTGTCTGAGCTCAATTTCTTGCCCCAAAATTTTCTCTACTTTTATAATGTGATAGCCATAAATGGTTTCAAAGGGTTCTGAAATTTCTCCTTCGGCTAAAGAAAAGGCAACATCTTTAAATTCTTTTACAAATTGGGTTTTCTTGTTGATTTTATAATATCCTCCATTAGGTGCAGATGCTCTATCCTCTGTGTAAAGAACAGCTCTTGTGGTAAAGCTAGCGTCATTTTCCAGAACATCTTTTTTAATTTCTTTGAGTTTTCTTATGACTTTTTGTTTTTCTTCTTCACTCACAATGGGTTTAATTACAATTTGAGCTATTTCAACTTCTGAGCCAATTGTAGGTATCTCATCCTTGGGAATTTTATTAAAAAAAGTTTTTACTTCCTCGGGCGTAATTTCAATGTTATCCACAATTTTTTTATTCATTGCTTGAACTAGCTTGTTCATTTTAATGATATCAAAGAAATAGTTTTTAAAGTCATCTACGTTTTTTTTGTTGTAGTATTTCACTACTTTATCTATAGATCCCAACTGTTCAACCATGACACCTAATTGCTCATCCATGAATCCTCTTACTTCTTCGTCAGTAACTACCAAACTATCTTGAACAGCGTGATGTGCATATAATCTATCTTCTAACAGTTTACCTAACAACTCACATCTCGAGACATCCTTATCAGAAATGTTGTTTGCTCTCAATTCGATTAACATTAAGTCGATATCAGAATCAAGAACAACATAATCACCTACAACAGCGGCTACTCCATCTATTTTTTGCTTTTTGGGTTGTGCTTGTAACGTGTTCACCGCTAAAACAATAAGAACAAAAAGTGTTTTAATTTTACTTGTATATTTCATATTTTTTGTCTTTAAGCGCATCTGTTGTGATGTCTTTTTGAAATTTATTTATTAATTCTGTTTTTCTTTTGTTGAGAATCACCTTTTGCAAAGTTGGCTTTATATACTGTAATGGTGCTATTTGATTTTTCTCAATATATTTGGTTGTCTTTATCAAATAGATGTCTGTTGAATCGGCAAATTTAACTGTTTTTCCTGCAATAATGTAATTTTCTTTATTGTCTACGTTAATAACAGGCAACTTTTCATATACTTGATTCATATCTATCCAAATTGAATCATTAAAAGCATAACTTTTAAACTCAATTGTACTTTTTCTTAAGGATTCTTTATTCTCTTTTGACTGGTTTACAAACTTATTTGAGAGTGCATTTAATTTAGGATTACTTTTATTGATTTGTACGTAACTCATCTTTACGAGCGGCGAATTTGTTTTAAAATTCTCTTTGTTTTTTTCATAATATGCATTCAGCTCATTATCACTAATAACAGTGTCTAAAGATTTATAGACTAATTGTTCAATGTAGGCTTTGGTATATAAATCTTTTTTGTATTGTTCAACTAGTTTGTTAAGTTCTGTTTGCTTTTCATCTGAGAGATTTAATTCTGCTGCATTGAATAACAATTTTTGTGATGCCCATCGGTCAATAAAATCATTTACGATTACTATACTATCTTCTTTTGAGGTTCCGGCAGGCACCAAATCCTTTATATCTTCTTTGAATAATTTCGCATTATTAACTCTTGCTATTGCCACATTATCTACCTCATTCACTTCTTTTTTACAAGAAAGAACAACTGTGATAATCACTAAAAACAAGAATTTAATTTTCATTTACTGTTGTTTTAATTGTTGCTTTACTTTTTGTAGTACTTCATCATTAATTTTGATTACAACATTCTTTTTTAATTCTGAAACCCAATTTGCTTCTAAAAACTGTTGGTAATCGTTTATAACTCTACCCTTTGCTTCTTCAAATTCTTTTGACTCTGCTGGTAAAACATTCTTAGTATTTAGAAAGAAATAATAATCTCCTTCTTTAGTGATGGATGACAAACCTTTGTTTAACGTTATGCTTTTAGGTATTATTTTATCATCTTCTTCATATACTCCACTTTGAATCATTACATTTACTTTTCCGTCTGCATTTAATTTTTCTTTGATGTAATCTATACTTTTCCCTTTTTTTGCAAATTTTAAAGCTTTTTCTATATCTGATTTAGCAGTAGAAGAATACACTTCAGTCTCAGCTCTTTTCTTCCATTTGTAGTTTTCTATATTGTCCAAATAAAATTGCTTTTGTCCAATTGTATCTGATTTTGATCGCTCCCAAATTTCTTTCTCCATCAAATCGAACAACAATAAGCCATCTCTATACTCATCCATTACATATTTAAACTCTGGAAATTCTGTTTCTAAATTTGCATCGTAGTACTCATTCAACTTATCTTCCACAAACTGATTGTAGAAATGATCTACCAAACTACTTATAGGCTTAATTTGAAGGTTTTGCTTTTGTTTTTCTTGCAAATATTGTAAAAATGATGATGCTTTTATCTTTTCATCTTTGTTTATTGTAAGCAATTCTTTCTCGTTTGCTTTTAATACTTCTGGAGACGCTTCCCATGTTTGTTTGTAGAAATCTTCGGTAACAGCTTTTTTTAGAGCTGTCATAACTTTTTTATCTGTCGCAACTGAATATTTTTTCTTAAGTTTATCTGTAAATGAAGATGAAATTAATTTAGAGCGTTCATCTCTTCTGATTTTATTTTCTAATTCATTTTTTGATTCTTCAAAAGTTTTTAAAGGATGTTTCTCAATAAGTTTTGCGATATGCCATCCAAACTGTGTCTTGAAGGGTTTAGAAATTTCATTAGGCTCTTTGAATGAAAAGGCTACTTCTTCAAATTCATTAGAACTCAATTGCCCTGTTCCAAAACGCTGTAAAACACCTCCTTTGGTTGAAGAAGATTTGTCTTCAGAAAATTGTTGTGCAAGCGATTCAAATTTCTCTCCTTGTTGCAATTTTTGATAAATCTCGTCGATTGTTGTTTTAGCTGAACTCTTTTCTACTTCGTCTTTTTTATCTAAGATCATTATATGTGCTACAGTAACTTCACCTTTATTATCTCTTTTATCTGTAACTTTAATTAAATGATACCCAAAACGACTACGAGTGGGTTTTGAAATGGAACCTACTGATGTTTTATACGCAGCACTTTCAAAAGGATATACCATTCTGAAAGCCGAAAAGTAGCCTAAATCACCTTTATTGTCTTTTGCTGATGGATCTTGAGAATATTTGACAGCTGCATCTTCAAATGATAATCCGTTCTTAATTTCTTCTTTAATCTTAAGCACTTCATTAAAAGCTTTTAGTGTATCTGCTGGCGAAGCATTTTCATCAACTAAAATCAAAATATGTGAGGCTCTAACTTCTTTCAATGAACGATTATAAGCTTCTTCTATAAGTGCATTGGTTACTTTAGAATCACTCGTGTAGTTTTTTGAAAGCTGTGTTCTATATGATTTTAGCTCATTTTGATACTTTAAACTATTTTGCAACCCTGATTTATAAGCCTTATCCACTTTTAGTTTATAACCCAAAAACAAATCAAAATAAACATCAATATCTTTTTGCGAATCATCCTTAACTAAATCTAAGTTTTTGTTATAAACCCTTATAAACTCATCTGTATAGTATGGTTTTTCGTCAATAGTAAACAACACCTCTTTATCCTTTACTTGTGAAAAAACATTGCTAAACTGCAATAATAATAGTAATCCAAAAACAAATTTATTTTTCATATCTATTTAAATAGTTATCTTATAATTTTTACAATCAACAAAAATAATAATTCAAAGCTATTAATCAAGAATTAGTTACTCTATTAACATAAAATTATACAGCATAAAAAAACCATCTCAATTGTGAGATGGTTTTTTTATGATTTTATCAGAAGTTTTTTTGGTTT
>CAZXPF010000023.1:0-47631 GCA_964643105.1 uncultured Flavobacterium sp.
ATTATTGGGTACCGTAACTAAGGGAGTTACTAACCAGTCTTCTGCAAAAGTTCCAGCAGCAACGTTTTCTCTATTCAGATAAGCTGAACGACCGTTACAAGCTGAAAGAACCGCTGTCGATGCAGTCCAAGATTGGGCTAATCCAACCCCATTGTCAAATACTTTCCAAGTTCCTGAATTTAAAACCCAGTCACCTGTGGCTGCATTTGGCAATGTTGTTCCTTCAAAATTCTCTGGTAACTGAGCGTAACCAGCATATGAAAGAAACAGCATTACAAAAAAAAGTGTAATTTTTTTCATCATTTTAGTATTGTTTGGTTTGATTTAAAAACTCGAAGTTAATAAATTTTTAATAAAAATTTAAAGAATATTTATGAAAACCCTAAGTTTCGGTTCATTTTGTGTGATTTTATGTATAAAAAGTAACATTTATAACAATGTCTTATCGTATTGTTAAATTTATAAATGGAACTTTAGTATATTTGACCTTGATTTGACTTAAAGTAAATAAAATTGAAAACCAAAATATATTTTGCCTCAGACCAACACTTTGGAGCCCCTAATTCAGATGCAAGTTTTCCTAGAGAACAAAAATTTGTAACCTGGTTAGATGAGATAAAAAAAGACGCTACTGCTATATTTTTGTTAGGTGATTTGTTTGATTTTTGGTTTGAATATAAAACAGTAGTTCCCAAAGGGTTTGTTAGAGTTTTAGGTAAATTAGCTGAGATAAGAGATTCTGGAATTCCGATTTATTTTTTTGTAGGAAATCATGACTTATGGATGCATGATTATTTTGAAAAAGAACTAAACATTCCAGTTTATCACGATAATAAAGAATTTATATTTAACCATAAGACCTTTCTAATTGGTCACGGTGATGGGAAAGGGCCTGGTGACAAAGGTTATAAAAGAATGAAACGCGTTTTCACAAATCCTTTTTCAAAATGGTTATTTCGTTGGTTGCACCCAGATATTGGTGTAAAACTAGCTCAATATTTATCGGTAAAAAATAAATTAATTTCAGGTGCAGAAGATGTGAAATTTCTAGGAGAAGAAAAAGAGTGGTTGGTTTTGTACGCTAAAAGAAAATTAGAGACTAAACATTATGATTATTTTATTTTTGGACATAGACACCTACCTATGATCATTGATGTTGGAGATAATTCTAAATATATCAATTTAGGAGATTGGATAGGCTACTTTACTTATGGAGTATTTGATGGCGAAAAATTTGAATTGAAAAAATTTGAATAATTTACTGTACTAAATATTCTAGAGTCAATAAATCAACTTTACCATCAGCAAATAAGCCGTTTTTTTCTTCAAAAGCACGAACTGCATTAAAAGTAATATCTCTAAAAAGTCCATCAACAGGAATCTGATATCCTTTTTCTACCAACTTTTTTTGAAGTTCAAATATAAACGAACTATAATCACCGACTTTTAAACTGTATTTTTCAGGATTGCTTTTATATGTATCTATCAAAAACTTCTTTTTAAGAAATTGATTGTAGTCTTTCGCTTTAAATCCATTTTGTTCAAAAACTATAATTTCTTTGTTACTTACTCCTTTACTTTTTAAATTAGCTGATTCTACTAACTTATCTTCATAAAACTTAACAACTCCCAATTTTTTATTATAACCTAAAACAGCATTTTGAGTATCTTGATCATCATCTTTAGGATTTCTTACATCTACATCTTGAGTTACCCATTGCATTCTAACATAACTGTTCAAATCTTCTATTGCTTGATAATAATCTAAAAGAAAATTTTTGTCATGATAATTCAAATCAATTTTCTTATCACTTGTATAATTAACACCAGGAGCATTAAAACGCTTATAATTAGAATATTGATTGTATCCAAAAATGAAAAGAATTACTATTAGAATTACAATTAAAATCTGCTTCATTGGTAGTGTTTTATTATTTTGGCAAATTTAGATAATTTACTTCAACAAATGTTAATTTTCTTTCTCCAAATCCTCAACATCCTTTTCCAAATCTAACTTTCTAAAACTTGGTAAAGCAAAGCTTGTAAAAGTCACGGTAAGTAATGTCATAATTCCACCAAAAACTACAGCATTCACAACACCCATTAATTTTGCGGTTAAACCACTCTCAAAAGCTCCTAGTTCATTAGAAGAACCTACAAAAATGGAATTTACTGAAGAAACTCTGCCTCTCATGTGATCGGGTGTATGCAATTGCAAAATTGTATTTCGAATGACGACAGAAACTCCATCAAAAACACCGCTTAAAAACATAGCTACAACAGAAATCCAAAAAATTTCAGAAACTCCAAAAACTATAATACAAACCCCAAACATAAAAATAGCTCCTAACAATTTTATTCCAGCTTTTTTATTTAGAGAAATATAAGCCGATAAAATCATCATCAAAAAAGAACCCAAAGCTGGAGCTGCTCTTAAGACTCCAAAACCTTCTGAACCTACTTTTAAAATATCTTGAGCAAATATGGGTAATAGTGCCACTGCACCACCAAATAAAACGGCAATCATATCTAAAGAAATGGCTCCTAAAATTGTTTTGTTGGTAAACACAAAATTCAGGCCTTCATTTAAACTCTTGAATATAGGTTCTCCAATTTTAGGATTTAAAATGGGTTTTCTTTCAATTTTTGACAATGTTACTAAGGCCAACAACGAACATGCAAAAACCAAGCACAAAGACCAATGTACCCCTATAATGCTTATTGATAAACCTGCCACAGCTGGTCCAAACATGGAAGCCAACTGCCAAGTTGAACTACTCCAAGTGGCTGCGTTTGGATATACTTTTTTGGGAACAATTAATGACAACAAGGAAAAAATTGTTGGCCCAAGAAAAGAACGCACTAAACCTCCTAAAAAAACTAATCCATAAACACTGTAAAGAATAGTATTTAGTGATAAATCTTTAGTTATCTCAGGAATAGTGATTAAAAAAAGTCCTAAACTTACTACTGAAAACCCTAGAATACATTTCACTAAAAGCTTCTTTTTTTCACTTTGATCCACAATATGACCTGCAAAAAGTGCCATCGAAACAGCTGGAATTATTTCCATTAGACCAATAATTCCAAGTGATAATGGATCTTTTGTTAGACTATAAACTTCCCATTCAATGATTACAAATTGCATAGACCAAGCAAAAACCATAGCAAATCGCATGAAAAGGAAAAAATTAAATTCTTTGTATCGTAAAGCTGCGTAAGGATCTCTTTTTGCCATATTTTAACGAACTATTAAGGTATGAAGTTTCACTAAGATTCTCTAAATTTTACTTAATTTCTTAAAAGTTCAAATTTTATTTATCTGTTCTTAAATCTCTTAATCTCAATTGCAAACTCACATTGCCATTCCATTCATTTTCTTCTATCGAATATACTACATCAAATGGATTGAAGTTTTTGGTTAATTCCAACTTATTACCTAAACCGAAACCTATGGCTCCTATTCCTTCAGAATTATGCTGTTTCAGAAATAAACGGAGATGTTCTTCTTCTTTTCCCATTGGTTTTCCGTGACCTGTATCTATGACATTTTTCGTTAAAAAAATAGGATGCATGTTTTGGGGTCCAAAAGGTTCAAACTGCTCTAAAATTCGCACAAATTTCGGATTTATATCTGAAAAATCAAGCTCTGCATCAATAGAAATTTCAGGAATCAACAAATCAGGATGAATGGTTTTTTCCACAGTTTTCTCGAAAGCATTTTTGAAGTTTTCATAGTTTTCTTCTTTTAATGTCATTCCAGCTGCATACATGTGCCCGCCAAATTGCTCTAAATGTTCAGCACAAGCTTCCAAAGCATTATACACGTCAAAGTCTTTGACTGAACGAGCTGAAGCTGCTAATTTATCTCCACTTTTTGTAAAAACTATGGTTGGTCGGTAATATTTTTCAATTAATCTTGAAGCAACAATTCCGATTACACCTTTGTGCCAGTCTTCTTGATACACCACCGATGAAAAACGATTCTCTTCCTGATTTTCTGCAATTTGAAGTAAAGCTTCCTTAGTAATTTGTTGGTCTAACCCTCTTCTGTCTGCATTAAATTCTTCAATTTCAGAAGCAAATTCTGTCGCTTGTTCTAAATTAAATTCCGTTAATAATTGAACTGCATAATTTCCGTGTTTGATTCTTCCTGCAGCATTAATTCTCGGTGCCACAATAAAAACAACATCTGTAATACTAAGCTTTTTCTTTTTAATATTCTGCACTAAAGCTTTAATACCAGGTCTCGGATTAGAATTGATAACTTCCAAACCAAATTTCGCCAAAACACGATTTTCTCCTGTCATGGGAACAATATCAGCTGCAATGGCTGTTGCCACTAAATCTAAATAAGGCACTAAATCGTGTATGGTTTGATTTCTATTTTGGCCTAAGGCTTGAATCAGTTTAAAACCTATACCGCAACCACACAATTCGTCATATGGATAGGAACAATCTTCCCGTTTTGGGTCTAAAACAGCAATGGCTTTGGGTAAAATTTCTCCAGGTCTGTGATGGTCACAAATGATAAAATCGATTCCTTTATTAGTTGCATAATCGATATGATCAATAGATTTTATGCCACAATCTAATGCAATAATTAGGGAAATTCCGTTGTCTTCTGCATAATCAATTCCTTTGTATGAAATTCCGTAACCTTCGTCGTACCTATCAGGAATATAAGTATCAACCTTAGGATAAATAGTTTTCAAATAACTTGAAACTAAAGAAACCGCTGTAGTTCCATCGACATCATAATCTCCAAAAACCAGAATGTTTTCTTTGTTTTGGATAGCTTTTTCAATTCGATTTACGGCCAAATCCATATCCTTCATTAAATAAGGATTGTGTAAATCTTCTAAAGTGGGTCTGAAAAAAGTTTTGGCTTGTTCAAAGGTTTCGATGCCTCTTTGCACTAATAAAGTAGCAATAATTTCATCGACTTGAAGTTCATTTTGTAGGTGTTGAACTTTGTGTTTTTCTGGCTTAGATTTTAAATTCCATCTCATTTTGAATAATTTAGAAGTTAGAATTCTGAATTTTGAATTCAGTTTTTATGGCGTATACAATTGAAGCGTAAAGGTATAAAGTTTTTTACAAAAAGATTGACTTGTTAAAATTATTTTTAAGCAAAAGAACATCCTTTACATTGAATACTAAATATTTTTGGCAACCATAAAATTATGGTTATTCCAAATAAAAATAAGAAGTAAATTACTGTATTTCGTTTTCTCTTTAAAAATGATATCAAAGAAATTAAACATAAAGATAGAGCTAGAAAAAATAACTCAATAACAAAATAGTTCGCATCAGCTGTATGACTATTAACTGATTTTTGGATGTAATTAAGAATTACAAAATAAATAAATGCATTAATTGCTATGACTGAAAACACAAAAAAAGTTATGGTTTTAAAATTTTCCATTACTACTTCTGATTACTAAAAAACTGAACACTGCCCACTATTTCTTCCCACCAACCACCACCACAATTTCTCCTTTTGCTGGTTTGTCTTCAAAATGTTTTAACACTTCTTCGGCTGTTCCTCTAACGGTTTCTTCGTGTAATTTTGATAATTCTCTGGAAACAGAAACTGGTCTTTCTACTCCAAAGTATTGAATAAATTCTGCTAAAGTTTTATTTAATTTATGAGGAGAAACATAAAAAATCATGGTTCGTGTTTCGTTTTCTAAGGCTAAAAAACGCGTTTGTCTTCCTTTTTTATCAGGCAAAAATCCTTCAAAAACAAACTTCTCATTAGGCAAACCACTATTAACCAAAGCTGGCACAAAAGCTGTTGCTCCGGGCAAACATTCCACTGGGATATTATTTTCCACACAAGCTCTTGTCAATAAAAAACCAGGATCAGAAATGGCTGGTGTTCCTGCATCACTGATTAAAGCAATATTTTCTCCTGCTTGCAAACGTTTGATGATGTTTTCAACGGTTTTGTGTTCGTTATGCATGTGATGGCTGTGCATGTGTGTGGAAATCTCAAAATGTTTCATCAATTTGCCACTGGTACGTGTGTCTTCAGCCAAAATCAAATCCACTTCTTTTAAAACTTGAATGGCTCTAAAAGTCATATCATCAAGGTTTCCAATAGGCGTAGGCACAAGAAATAATTTTCCCATAAATTTCGGAAATAGATTCTGAATCAAGTTCAGAATGACAAATTATGTTAATTAAACTTTTTCTCTACAATTTCTAGGAAACGTGTTTCATATTCTTCTTGTCCTTCCCAATTTTTATAATCAGGTTTCACAAAATCAGCAATAAATGAACTAGCTTCTTCAAAAGAATCAAAAGTATTTAATTGAGAAACTACTCTGTTAAAATCATCAGCACTTCCTCCAAATAATTTTTTCTCAAAAGCAATTCTGTCATTTAAACCAAAACTAATTCCACTGGTTAATCTATCATTTAGTGATTTTATTTTTACCTCTTGAGTTTCTTTAGTTGGAGACAACGAACTGAAATTTTCTTTCTTTACCTCAACTGATTCTTCTTCTTTTTTAGGCTCTTCTTTTGGCTCAAAGACTATATCTGCTGCTTTTTCTACTTCCTTTGGAGTATCTTCTACACGAACAAACTCTGGCTCTTTGTAAGAATCTCCCAACAAATCTTCAAATGAAATTTGTTGTGGCACACTAGTCTTTGAAATTTCAATATTATCAAATGATGAAGGTGTTTCTTCTGAAACATTCTTTCTATTAGCCATTTCAGCCACTATTCTATTGATATCTTCTGCTGATGCATACACTTCTTCTTTTACAGCTTCAACATGTTCAGAAACGATTTCTTCACCTACAATTTCTTCCTTAACAGATTCTACTGGTGTAATCTCTTCAATTTGAGTTTCTTCAGGTTGTTGAACTTCTTTTTCTACAATATCATTATCATCAACTGACTGAGTCACTTCAGCTACTTTTTCTTCTAGATCAGTAGTTTCAACAGCAGCAATATTAGCCATTTGCTCTAACTTTTCTTCTAATTGTTCTTGAGAAATATCGTTTTTTATACTTTCAAAATTTTCTTCATAAAAACGCAAGACAGTCAATTGCTCATACAACTTTTTGGCTTCTCTCTGTAAAAGAACAGTTTCTGAACGATTTTTCAGTTTTAAAACTCGGTGTGCAATGCTTATTAATTCGCCTTCTAGTTTTTTCTTCATAACTTTATAGAATAGAATAGAGTTTATAGATGATTTTTTTGATAAATTTGTTTCTGATTACAAAAATAAAAGAATTTAGTATTAATCGTCCGAAATATACAAAATGTTTCTCGAAAACACCGTAAATCAACAAGAACAATTTGGCTGGATAGAAGTAATTTGTGGCTCGATGTTCTCTGGTAAAACCGAAGAATTAATTAGACGTCTCAAAAGGGCTCAATTTGCCAAACAAAAAGTTGAAATTTTTAAACCTGCAATAGATACTCGTTATCACGAAGAAATGGTTGTTTCTCACGATGCCAATGAAATTCGCTCTACACCTGTTCCTGCTGCTGAAAATATAAGAATTTTGGCTCAAGGCTGTGATGTAGTAGGCATTGATGAGGCACAATTTTTTGACGATGAAATTATAGCTATATGCAATGATTTGGCCAATTCTGGCATTCGAGTAATTGTAGCTGGTTTAGACATGGATTTTAAAGGAAATCCATTTGGACCAATGCCTGCTTTGATGGCAACAGCGGAATATGTAACGAAAGTTCATGCCGTTTGTACACGAACAGGAAACTTAGCTAATTATAGTTTCAGAAAATCAGAAAGCGATAAGTTAGTCATGTTAGGTGAAACAGAAGAATACGAACCTCTGAGCAGAGCAGCATTCTTCAAAGCTATGAAAGAAAACAAAGAAAATCAATAATTTGACTTTTACGCTCCAAAATATCGTTCCTATTATTGGTGCTAATTCAGCTAAAAATTTACCTGAATTTATCATCGAAAATATTTCTATTGACAGTCGTTCTTTGCAAAACAATCAAGGAACACTTTTTTTTGCACTAAAGGGTAATAATCATGATGCACATCAGTATCTTGAGAATTTAATCGAAAAAGGTGTTCAGTTTTTTGTGGTGGAATATATTCCAGAACATTTAAAAGATAAAGCACAATTTGTTGTTGTAAAAAATACTCTAAACGCTTTACAACAAACGGCAATTTTTTATCGAAATTTATTTAGTTTTCTAACTATTGGAATTACTGGAAGCAACGGAAAAACCATCGTAAAAGAATGGTTAAATTTCTTATTAAGTCCAGATTTCGCAATTGTTAGAAGTCCTAAAAGTTATAATTCTCAAGTGGGTGTTCCATTATCCATTTTTGGCAGTAATGAAAATCATAATTTAGGCATCTTTGAAGCAGGAATTTCGACTTCTAATGAAATGGAAAACCTTCAAAAAATCATACAACCTAAAATAGGTATTTTTACACATCTAGGCAATGCTCATAATGAAGGGTTTTCTTCAATGTCTGAAAAAATAAAGGAAAAAACCAAATTGTTTAAAGATTGTGAAATTGTTATTCTTGAGAAAAACGAAACCATTGAAAAAAATATCCATTCTAAAACTCTAACTTGGAGTTTTTCCAATAAAAAGGCCACAGTATTTGGAAGTAAAAAAACATCAAAAAATGGTTTTAGCAATATTACAATAACTCATAAAGACAATTCTTTTGAAGTTAATATACCTTTTCAGGATGAAGCATCAATAGCCAATGCAATGACGTGTATTTGTACTTTATTATTTTTAAAATATGAAGTAAAAACTATTGCAGAACGAATTCAAAATTTATATCCTGTTGAACTTCGTCTGCAAGTAAAAAAAGGAATAAACAATTGCTCTTTGATTGACGATTCTTATTCGTCTGATTATCAGTCTTTAAAAATGGCTTTAGACTTTTTAGAGCAACAAAAATTACATCAAAAAAAGACTTTAATTCTTTCTGATATCTTCCAAAGCGGCTTGCCTTTACAAGCATTGTATGAAAAAGTTACATCATTAATCAAAAACAATGAAATTAATCGTCTAATTACTATTGGCGACACTATTGGCAATTATTTGAAAGAAATTCCGAACGTTATTTCATTTTCATCAACACAAGAATTTTTACAACAATTTAATTTGAATTCTTTTGAAAACGAAACCATCCTGATTAAAGGTGCTCGGAATTTTAACTTTGAAGAAATTGTAGTAATACTAGAAGAAAAAAATCATGAAACAGTTTTAGAGGTAAATTTGGACGCCATCAGTTATAACCTCAACTTTTACAAATCAAAATTAAACCCTGAAACCAAGATTATGGTTATGGTAAAAGCTTTTGGCTATGGCAATGGAGGCTATGAAATTGCAAAGCTGTTAGAGCACCATAAAGTAGATTATTTAGGAGTAGCTTTTGCAGATGAAGGAATTGAGTTAAGAAAAGCTGGAATTACGGTTCCAATTATGGTACTAAATCCTGAAAACAGTAGTTTTAATGCTATGATTGCATATGATTTGGAACCTGAAATATATTCCATTTCAGGGTTAAAAGCTTTTTTAAAAATTGCACAACAACGCAATATTACTTCATATCCTATTCATATAAAAATGGATACTGGAATGCATCGTTTAGGATTTCAAGCTGATGGTTTGGAAGAATTAAGCGAACTCCTTATAAACAATAATTTTGTCCATGTAAAAACTATTTTCACTCACTTAGCTGCAAGCGATGATACTAGTTTTAGAGATTTTACCTTACATCAACTAGATTTGTTTAACCAATTCTATACTAAAATTACTGCTTCCATAAGCCACACACCGATTAGACATGTTTTAAACACTTCTGGTATTTTTAATTATACTGAATTTCAAATGGAAATGGTTCGACTTGGAATTGGTTTGTATGGTGTTGGAAATTCTGAAGAAGAAAACAAACAGTTGTTAAATGTTAGTACTTTAAAAAGTATTATTTCACAAATAAGAACCGTAAACGAAAATGAAAGTATTGGCTACAGCCGAAAATTCATGGTAAAAAACAAAATGCAAGTAGCAACAATTCCAATAGGTTATGCAGATGGAATTAGAAGATTGTGGGGAAACGAGAAAGGCTATGTAGTAATCAACAATCAAAAAGCAACTATTTTGGGTAACATTTGCATGGATATGTTAATGGTTGATGTGTCTGAAATAAGCTGCAAGGCTGGAGATGAAGTAATCATTTTTGGTGAAAAACCACATGTCAAAGAAATAGCAAATGTGTCATTCACCATACCATATGAGGTTTTCGTCGGAATTTCACAAAGAGTAAAAAGAATTTTCTATAAAAATTAACGTTTTTTTTATAAATTCGTATTCAAAAACACAAACAAATTAACTAAAAACACAAACATTATGTTAAAAGAATTTAAAAATTTTATTATGACAGGCAACGTTATTGAATTTGCTGTTGCTGTTATCATGGCTGGTGCCGTAAATGGAGTTGTAAACGGTTTTGTAAATGATATTGTCATGCCTGTAGTTGGCTTTTTCACAGGTGGTGTGGACTTTGCAGACAAGAAAATCATTCTTACAGAAGCTGTTGCTGCTAGTGAAGGAGTACCAGAAGTAGCTGAAGTAGCCATCCGTTATGGAGCTTGGGTAAACGCATTGGTAAATTTAGTAATTGTTGGTTTCATAATGTTTTTATTAATTAAAGGATATAATAAAATGAAAAAACCAGTAGTTGTAGAAGCTCCTGCTCCAGCTGGGCCAACACAAGAAGAATTACTAGCTGAAATCAGAGATTTGTTAAAAAAATAATCAATACCGCTACATTATATATTCTAATTTATACTGAATTTGTTTTTAGTATTAAACCCTGAAGTCTATTCAGGGTTCTTTTTTTTATAAAAAACAATTAATAATAAAGTTTTGTGAAATTTATAAAAAGAAATATAACAAATTGTTTTATTAACTACTTTTGCATCATAAAAATTTAAACACAATGAAAGTAGCCGTAGTTGGTGCCACCGGAATGGTTGGTGAAGTAATGTTACAAGTATTAGCTGAAAGAAATTTCCCTGTTACAGAACTAATTCCTGTTGCATCAGAGAAGTCTGTTGGAAAACAAATCGAATATAAGGGTCAAATGTATTCAGTTGTTGGATTAGAAACTGCTGTTGAAATGAAACCAGACATTGCCTTGTTTTCTGCTGGCGGAGAGACTTCATTAGCTTGGGCACCAAAATTTGCTGAAGTTGGCACAACAGTAATCGACAATTCATCTGCATGGAGAATGGATCAAACCAAAAAATTAGTGGTTCCAGAAATTAATGCTAAAGGATTAACAAAGGAAGATAAAATCATTGCGAATCCAAATTGCTCTACTATTCAAATGGTATTGGCTTTAGCTCCTTTGCACGACAAATATAAAATTAAGAGAATTATAGTTTCTACTTATCAATCTATCACAGGAACTGGTGTAAAAGCGGTTCAACAGTTAGAAAATGAATACGCTGGTGAGAAAGGTGAAATGGCTTACAAATACCAAATTCACAGAAATGCTATTCCACAATGTGATGTTTTTGAAGAAAACGGATATACTAAAGAGGAAATGAAGTTAGTTCGTGAGACTCAAAAAATCCTAAACGACAAAACCATCGCTGTAACGGCTACTGCTGTTCGCGTTCCAATTGTTGGCGGACACAGTGAAGCAGTTAATGTGGAATTTGAGAATGATTTTGATGTGAATGAAATTCGTCAAATGTTGCATAATACAAATGGCGTTACTGTTCAAGATAACTTGGACACGTTTACTTATCCAATGCCTCTATATGCACAAGGCAAGGACGATGTATTTGTGGGTAGAATTAGAAGAGATGAAAGCCAACCAAACACTTTAAACCTATGGATAGTTGCTGATAATTTAAGAAAAGGAGCAGCTACAAATACTATTCAAATTGCTGAATATTTGGTTGCAAATAATCTAGTATAATTTTAGTCCCTGATTACAAAGATTAATACGGATTAAATCCTTTAATAAGTAACAAAAACAAACTACCACGAACTAACGAAATAAGTCATCAAAACCTAAAAATTCGTTAATTCGTGGTTTGTTTTTACATTTTCTTGTAAAAAAACTATCTTTGCCTTTGTGAAAAAGAAATTACTTCATATAAACCTAGTTTTGATGTTAGCAGTATTGTTTGCTGCTGGCTATCAATCGTTGCATGCTTTTTCACACAAACATCAACAAAAAACTACTTGTTGTGAAGATTCGCATCTTGTAACTAGTAAGACTTTTGACAAAGCTTTTTCTGAAAGTGATGATTGCCCAATTTGTGATTTCAAATTCGTAGCATTTCTTTCACCTGAAGTTTTACAGTTTGACTTTATTGCTCCGTATAAAGAAATTCCTTATCAATTCAATAGTAATGAAACTTGCATTACGTTTGATGGAAATTCTTTTTACCTTCGTGGACCACCTGCTTTAGTTTAAATACCATAGTTCTGATATCATTATCAAAAATAATGATGCGTTGTGTTATATTAAAACTAAAAGAAATGCGATTTTTATCGGTATTATTTTTCTTTATGGTTAGCAGTTTGGGGTATGCTCAAGTAACAATTACTGGAGTTATTACTGACGAAAATGGTCTACCTTTAAAGGATGCTCACGTACACATTGCCAACAAAACTACTTCTACTAATGCAAACGGAAGTTACGTTCTATCTGGCATTCCATCAGGAAAGCAAAAACTTTATATTTCTTATATAGGGTATGCTGCTATTGAAGAACCCATAGAAATTTCAACCGATTTGACCATCAACCGTCAAATGCAGGTAGATATTACTAAATTGAATGCTGTTGTTATTCAACAAATCACTAATTCTAAAAGTGAAAGTAGTAACGAACAAATTCTAAAAAATACTACTATTGAAAAATTCAGCAATCAAACGTTGGGTGATGCTTTGAAAGAAGTTTCTGGTGTTTCTATTCTAAAAACCGGAAGTACTATTGTAAAACCTGTTATTAATGGGTTACACAGTAGTCGTGTACCAATTATCAACAACAATGTTCGATTAGAAGATCAACAATGGGGAACAGAACATGCTCCTAATTTTGATATCAATTCTGCTGGAAAAATCACCGTTATTAAAGGAGCTTCGGCTTTACAATATGGTGGTGATGCCATTGGAGGAATTGTAATCATAGAGCCAGAAGTCATTAAAAAAGACACTTTAGTAGGAAAAACAATTCTTAATTTGGCATCCAACGGAAGAGGTGGAAGTTTGAGTTCAAGTCTTCAAAAAGGAAATCGATATGGTTGGAGTTGGAATGCTTTAGGAACATTCAAATACTTAGGTGATAGAGAAACGCCTGATTATGTGTTATCCAATTCAGGAAATCGCGAACAAAATTTTTCTGGAGGCTTTCGTTTTGCCAAAGAAAAATACAATTTCAATGCGATGTACAGTTTTTATAATGCTCAAATCGGAATTCTCAAGGCTTCACATATTGGAAATGTAAATGATTTATACAATTCCATCAACAACCAACAGCCAAGTATAATTGTACCTTTTACCTATTCAATTGAAGCTCCAAAACAAGAAGTACAACATCATTTAGCTAAAATTAATTACCAAAGATGGTTGAACGACAACAGTTCTATTGATTTGCAATATGCTTTTCAGTACAACAACCGTTTGGAATTTGATATAAGAAGAAGTAGTGCCAACAATGACAAAGCTGCTTTAGATTTAGAATTGGCAACACATACTTTTTTGAGTGATTACAAAACTTCTATTGGAAATTGGAAACTGAAATCGGGTTTAAATTTGGGGTATCAAAATAATTTTGCCAATCCTAAAACAGGTGTTCGACCATTAATCCCAAGTTATGAGAAATGGGATGCTGGTTTGTATGGTATTGCCGTACACAAATTCGATAATGCAACTTCATTGGAATCAGGCATTCGTTATGATTTTTCAAGTATTGAAGCTACAAAGTTTTACTTGAAATCAAGATGGAATGAACGCGGGTATGATACCGAATTTTCAAATTTTATTGTGGGTGAAGATGGCAATCAATGGCTAACAAAACCGAATTTTGATTATCATAACATTTCAGCAAATATTGGATTAAAAAAACAGTTTCATCATGAAATGGAATGGTTGATAAATGTAAGTTTGGCTTCGCGAAATCCAAATCCGTCTGAATTATTCAGCGATGGATTACATCATTCCACAGGTCAAATTGAATTAGGCGATTTGCGTTTGAAAAAAGAGCAAGCCTATAAATTCAATACAACTTTTAAGAAAGATTGGAAATCGTTAACGTTTCAGATTAATCCATTTATCAATCGAATATCTAATTTTATGTATTTGCAGCCTATTGGTTTCGAGACTACAATTCGAGGTGCTTTTCCAGTTTGGGAATTCAAACAGACAGAAGCTTTATTAACTGGTTTTGATGTGAATACTAAATGGAATATTTCCAATCATTTTTCACATGAATTAGGAATGGCTTATGTAAACGGGCAAAATTTAAGCACTGACGACTACTTAATTGATATACCTCCTTTTGTGATGAACAATAAAATTCAGTACAAAAATGAATCTTGGTTCAACTTTGTTTCCGAATTAAAAAGTGAGTTGGTTTTGAGACAAAATCAGTTTCCTAATTACAATTTTGAAACCAATATCATTGTGAATAATGAATTAAGTCCAGTTTTAGTAGAGGTTAGTTCTCCTCCAAAAGGATATCATTTATTGCATTTTTACGGTGAAATGACTTTTAAAATCAGCCCAAAAAATAGTTTAACCACTTCTTTAAGCATACAAAATTTAACTAACACAACGTATCGAGATTACCTAAATCGTCAGCGTTTTTTTGCTGACGAAATGGGTAGAAATATTCAAATTCAATTAAAATTTAATTATTAAAAACAATTCAAATCATGAAAAATTTAAAACTTATAGCTTTATTAGTAATTCCTACATTATTTTTAACTTCTTGCAACAATGACGATACTGCCGCTGTTGAGGAAGAATTATTCACTACAGTAACAACAACTCTAGTTGGCGGTGGCCAAACTATTACTTTGACTTCAAGAGATTTAGATGCAGATGGCCCAAATGCACCAATTATAACTGTTTCTGGAAACTTAGTTGCCGGAACAACTTATCAAGGTTCAACCATATTATTAGACGAGACAAAAAACCCTCCTAAGGACATGACTGAAGAGGTTGAAGAATTAGGAAATGAACACCAGCTGTTTTATCAATTACCTTCAGTCTTAGGTTCAATCACTTATGATGCAAGTAACGTCGATTCAGATGGAAACCCAATTGGTTTAAAATTTACTTTAGTTGCAGGAGGCGCTGGAAATGGCAATTTAACTGTTACTTTGAGACATTTGCCAAACAAAACAGCTTCTGGAGTTGCTGATGGTGATATTACAAATGCTGGTGGAAGTTCAGATATAGCAGTTTCTTTCCCAATTGTTGTCAATTAAAGAAAAAAGAAATTATTATAAAACGGCTGAAATCTCAGTCGTTTTTATTTTTTAACAAATCTTTAAATTCCTTTTGAATATCTTTGTTACAATCAACATATCAATTATGAAAAAAACAATAACATTATCGGCTATTGTTTGTACACTTGTCATGAACGCACAAACAAAAATCAATTATCCTGAAACCAAAAAAATTGACCATACAGACACGTATTTTGGTGAAAAAATTAACGATCCTTATCGTTGGTTAGAAGACGATCGAAGTGCAGAAACTGAAGCCTGGGTAAAAGCCCAAAATGTAGTTACTTATGGTTATTTAGAGCAAATTCCATACAGAAATCAACTAAAAAACAGAATGGAACAATTGTGGAATTACGAAAAAATTTCAGCTCCATTCAAAGAAGGTGATTTTACTTATTATTTCAAAAATAATGGCCTTCAAAATCAATCGGTTTTATACCGAAAAGATAAATCAGGTAAAGAAGAAATCTTTTTAGACCCAAATACATTTTCAAAAGATGGAACGACTTCTTTAGGTGGCATAAATTTCTGTAAAGACGGAAGCCTGGTAGCTTATTCCATTTCGGAAGGAGGTAGCGATTGGAGAAAAGTAATTGTACTGGAAGCCAAAACTAAAAAAATCATTGGTGATACTCTTGTTGATGTAAAATTTAGCGGTATTTCTTGGTATAAAAACGAAGGATTTTATTATTCAAGTTATGACAAACCTGTTGGAAGTGAATTATCGGCTAAAACAGACCAACACAAATTGTATTATCACAAATTAAACACTGCTCAAAAAACAGACAAATTAATTTTTGGTGGTGATATAAAAAGAAGATATGTAGGTGGTGGTGTTTCGGAAGATGAAAACTATTTGTTCATTTCGGCAGCAAATTCTACATCTGGAAATGAGTTATACTACTTGGATTTATCGAAACCAAATAGTAAAATCACAACTTTAATAGACAATTATGATAATGATAATGATATTTTAGACAACAAGGGCTCTAAAATTTATTTGGTTACTAATTATAAAGCACCGAACAAACGTATTGTAACTTTTGATTTATCAAAACCTGCCAAAGAAAACTGGAAAGATTGTATCGCTGAAACCGAAAATGTATTATCACCTAACACGGGTAGCGGATATATTTTTGCAAGTTATATGAAAGATGCTGTTTCATTCATTAAACAGTATGATTATAACGGAAAATTAGTACGTGACATTCAGTTGCCAGGTGTTGGAACTGCTGGTGGCTTTGGTGGTAAAGAAAAAGAAACCACATTATATTTTTCATTTACAAACTATGTAACACCAGGAACTATCTACACTTTTGATCCAAAAACAGGAAAATCAACTGTTTATGAAAAGCCAAAAGTTGATTTCAATTCATCAGATTATGAATCCAAGCAAGTATTTTATACTTCAAAAGATGGCACAAAAGTTCCGATGATTATCACTTACAAAAAAGGCACGAAATTAAATGGACAAAATCCAACAATCTTATATGGTTATGGAGGATTCAATGTGAGCTTAACGCCATCATTTAGTATTGCTAATGCCGTATGGTTAGAAAACGGTGGAATTTATGCGGTAGCAAATTTACGTGGTGGTGGTGAATATGGTAAAAAATGGCATGACGCAGGCACGCAATTGAAAAAGCAGAATGTTTTTGATGATTTCATAGCAGCAGCAGAATATTTGATTAAAGAAAAATATACTTCTTCTAATTATTTAGCTATAAAAGGAGGTTCAAATGGTGGATTACTTGTTGGAGCAGTGATGACACAACGTCCAGACTTAATGAAAGTAGCGTTACCAGCCGTTGGGGTTTTAGACATGTTGCGTTATCATACCTTTACTGCTGGAGCTGGTTGGGCATACGATTATGGAACATCAGAACAAAGCAAAGAAATGTTTGAATACATCAAAGCCTATTCACCTGTTCACAATGTAAAATCTGGTACAAAATATCCTGCAACTATGGTAACTACAGGAGATCATGATGACCGTGTTGTTCCTGCACACAGTTTTAAATTTGCAGCCGAATTGCAAGACAAACAAGCTGGAAACAATCCTGTTTTAATTCGTATTGATGTAAATGCGGGTCATGGAGCTGGAAAATCGGTAGCAGCTACGATTCAAGAAAATGTAGATATGCAAGTCTTTACCCTTTATAATATGGGTATTAAAGAATTAAAATAATTAGGTTTTATAAAATAAAAAGACCTAACAGATTTTTAAAATCTGTTAGGTCTATAAAAATTCCATTTAACAACTTGTTGAATGGAATTTTTTATGTAAAATTAAAACCTATTATCTCCATCTAGAAGATTTCCTAAACCACCAAGCAAACTACCTTCTCCTTTGTCTTTACCACCCATTTGTGGTGCAGCTTGAAGCACTCTATCAGCTAAACGACTAAATGGCAATGATTGGATATAAGCTATTCCTGGTCCTCGAAGTGTTGCAAAGAAGACACCTTCTCCACCGAAAATAGTGTTTTTGATTCCACCTACAAATTCTATATCATAATCAATGTCTTTGGTGAAACCTACGATACATCCTGTGTCCACTTTAAGAACTTCTCCTACTGCTAATTCTCTTCTGGCTAATGTTCCACCAGCGTGCACAAAAGCCATTCCATCACCTTCTAACTTTTGCATGATAAAACCTTCTCCTCCAAATAATCCTCTACCCAGTTTTCTTGAGAAATCTATACCCACAGCAACTCCTTTGGCAGCACAAAGAAAAGCGTCTTTTTGACAAACGAATTTTCCTCCATATTGATTCAAATCTATAGGTACAATTTTACCTGGATATGGTGATGCAAAAGAAACTTTTCTTTTAGCATAATCTATATTTTGATAGGCTGTCATAAACAAACTTTCGCCCGTTAGAACACGCTTTCCTGCGGACAATAATTTTCCGAAAATTCCACCTTCTTGTTGGCTTCCATCACCAAAAATAGTTTCCATTTTGATGCCGTTTTCCATCATCATAAAACTTCCAGCTTCAGCTACTACAACCTCATTAGGATCTAGCTCTATTTCTACGTATTGCATTTCTTCACCATATATATGGTAATCAATTTCGTGTGCTTGCATATCAAATAAGTTTTTATGTATTTGTCGGATTTAACTAAAAAATGTTACGCTTTAATTTTTAGACAAAAAAAGGAGCTAAAATTAGCTCCTTTTAAAAATATTTTACATCAATTATGGTTGTTTGATAATTTTTTTGATGGTAAAACGATTGTCTGCATTTTGAATTTTTATAAAATAAACTCCATCTGCGTAGCCAGAAAATTCTAATTTTATTGCTGCTTCGTTGGTATTCACTGTTTTTAAAAGTTTACCATTATAGGCATAAATTTGAATAGAATTATTTACTGTTGTCAATCCAGAAATCGATAATTCGTTTACGACTGGGTTTGGGTAAGCTACGATGTTTAAATCTGCTAATTGCAATTGATTTTCAGTTGACAACGGCAAGCAAATTGAACCGTTGTTATCATAGTTTGCGTTGTAAACATCCTGCAAACTACCATTATCTATCGAATTTGAAAAGTCACCACCAGCCATTCCTGCTTGATTTGAATCTGGATCACTACCGTTGATAAATAAGCGTAAGCCTGCAACACAACTTCCTGTAGGAGAAATAAATGAAAACACCAATTTTTCTTGATTAGCAACTAAGTTAGTTAACTGACCACCAGTTTGAATCCCGTGAAAGTCAAAACTTGGAGAAGAAGAAGGGGCAAAAACAATTGAATTATCTCCCCAAGATCCTCCTGCATGTGAAGTGATTAATAGCGCTTGATCTGGAAAACTTGAAGGCACCAATACACTAATTTGTGAAGGTCCCCAAGTAAAGTTATTTTGAGTAAAATTTGGCTTAGCGTAAACTTCGTATCTAGAATTTGCATTGTTATATCTAACAGTAAAATCTATATCTTGTTGTGCAAAAAGTGTTTGCATTAATAGAAACGCTGAAAAAAGTATTATTCTTTTCATTAATATTTTATTTTGTCAATTAGAAAACAAATGTATAAAAAAAACTGTTTTAATATCGTTTTTAATATAAAAACCAGATGAACAGTAGATTATATCGATTAAAAACTTAATACTCTAGGGCAACATATCCAATATATTTGCTGATTTTAGCTTTTCTTCGATTGATATAATTGGAGGAATTTACTGCTTTAAATTTTCTTGGATTAGGGAGGATGGCTGCTATTCCAGCTGCTTCAATTCTTGATAAATTTTTAGCGTCTTTGTGATACCAATGCTTGGCTGCTGCTTGAGCTCCATAAACACCATCACCCATTTCAATGCTATTCAGATAGACTTCCATGATACGCTCTTTGCTCCAAAATAATTCAATCAGCACGGTGAAATAAGCTTCTAATCCTTTTCTAACATAACTTCTACCTTGCCATAGAAATACATTTTTTGCCGTCTGTTGGGAAATGGTACTTCCTCCTTTAACTTTTCTTCCCTTTTGATTGTTTTCATATGCTTTTTCTATAGCTTTAAAATCAAAACCACTGTGAGTTAAGAAATTACCATCTTCACTAGCAATCACTCCCTTTTGAAGATTAGGAGAAATTTCTTCAATAGGAACCCAATCGTGGCTAGAATGCATTTCTTTACCTTCCATTTTTTGTTCGATAGCTCTAATTGCCATTAAGGGTGTAAAGGGAACTGGTACAAATTTGAAAAGTAATACCAAAAACAGACTGATGATATTAAACCATAGAAAGATTCTCCAAATAATTCGTTTTATTTTTTTGAACATAAAAAAGCGTACTTAAATAAGTAACAAATATATTCAAGAATTTGGATATTTACTCGATTATCAATTTTTCTTATCTTTAAAAAACTAATCTAATAAATCTGCTAATTCTTTACCTATTAAACTTCCGATGGCAACGCCCATTCCTCCTAAACGAACACCACAATAAATATTATTAGATAATTGTTCTATAATTGGTTTTTTATGATTTCCTACACCCATAATTCCACTCCAACGGTGTTCAATTTCAAAAGATTGGTTAGGCAAAATCACCTCTCTTAATAATTCTTCCAACTTATTTTGAATAAGTTCTGTTTGATTGAATTCGGTTGTCGTTTCACCTTCAAAATCTAGATTTCTTCCACCTCCAAAAAGAATTCTATCTCCTATATTTCTAAAATAATAATAGCCTTGATCCAAATGAAAAGTTCCCTTTAGGTCTAAATTTTCAATAGGTTTTGTAATTAAAACTTGAGCTCTTGCTGGTTTTACTTGGTTCTTGGTGAGTTGTGAAGCAAATCCGTTTGTTGCAAAAAGTAGCTTATTGGTTTTAAATGAAATTTCATTAGTGACTACTTCAACATAAGAATTATTATCTGAGAAAGAAGTCACGTTTTGCTGATTCAAAATTAAAATGTCACTGGAAATTGCTTTTTTCAACAAGGCTTGCATCATATTTCCTGTATCAATTTGACCTTCAAAAGGATTAAAAATTAGATATTCAAAAATTTCTTTAAAATTAAATCGGTCTATTTCTTTTACAAAAACCGCTGATTTAAAAATGGGTTTTAAAATATCGTTTATAAAAGGAATTTTTGATACACATTCATCATAAAACGCTTCATCTTCTTTTAAAAATAATTCATAACCACCAAAAGGTTTGTAATCAATCACTTCATCACCCAAACGTTTACGAAGTAATTCTAAGCCTTGTACTCTTTTCTGAACCAATTGAATAACTTCTTCTTCAGAGTGGGTTTTTAAATCATCTATGATTTCGGATATACTGCCAAAACAGGCAAAACCAGCATTTTTTGTACTAGCTCCTTGTGGTAAAATTCCTTTTTCGAGTACTAAAATTTTACTTTCTGGAAATTTTGCTCTTAATTCTAAAGCACAATGCAAACCTACGATTCCACTTCCTACTATAGTGAAGTCAACATTAGAGAACCAGTTTTTTAATTCCCAATAGCTTAGGTGCATTATTCAGAAGTGTTAGAATTCGTCTTTCTAGATTTTATAGCTTTCATTACTAATGGAAATGTGGTAACAGCTATCAATATTAGAATAATTTTTTCTATGTGCTTTTTTAAATCGATGTCAAATTCAGTTAGAAACAAATCGTATAGATAATGCCCTGCAAATACTAAGGTAAAAGACCAAAGCAGTGAACTCAATACATTGTAAAACATAAAACGACTCTTCTCCATATGTACAATTCCAGCAATTATAGGCACAAAGGTTCTTACTATTGGTAAAAAACGAGCAAAAATTATAGCTTTTCCACCGTGTTTTTCAAAAAATTCTTGTGATTGAAACAAATACTTTTTCTTAAAAAAGAAACTATCTTCTTTAGCATATAAGAATTGCCCACTTCTAGATCCAAACCAATATCCGAATATATTTCCAATAGTGGCTGCTGCTGCAATTAACAAAGCCAAAATAGTAACATTTGAAAAATCACTAGGAATATAAAAAAACGTTTCCACTAATTCCCTGCTATAAATTCCTGAAAGAAACAACAAACTATCACCAGGCAAAAAGAAGCCTGCAAACAAACCTGTTTCGGCAAAAACGATAAACAACACCATGTAAATTCCAATAGGTATGCCCCCAACTTCCATAGTTATATAGAATTCAGGGTTAAAAAGTTTAGTCCAATGAAAATCGTTCATTTATCTTTTATTTTTTTGCCACAAAATCACTGGGGCAGAAAGTTTTTGTTTAAAAAAATTTATTCTCTTATATCTTAGCACTAAAAGACTACTCCAATTTATCAACTGATTTTGCAACAATCAATGAAACGGCTGCGTCACCAGTAACATTTACGGTAGTTCTACACATATCTAAAGGTCTGTCGATCGCAAAAATTAAGGCCAATCCCGCTTCTGGAATTCCTGCTTGTGCTAAAACGATAACTAACATAACCATTCCAGCACCAGGAACAGCTGCACTTCCTATAGATGCTAAAGTTGCAGTAACAATAATTCCTAGTTGAGCTCCTAATGTTAAATCCATACCAAATGCTTGAGCTATAAAAACGGCAGCTACAGCTTGGTATAAACTTGTTCCGTCCATATTTATTGTAGCTCCAATCGGTAAAACAAAACTGGCTACTTCATCATCAACACCCAAATTATCCACTACTCTTTCCATAGTAACTGGCAAAGTTGCTGCACTTGAACTAGTTGAAAAAGCCAATAATTGAGCTGGTGCAATCCCATTTAAAAAGAAAGTTGGACTTTTCTTAGCAAAAATTTTCACAATTAACAGATAAACACCAATCATAAAAACTAACCCTATTAAGACTGAAACGCCATACATTCCTAAGGCTTTGAATAAATCAGCACTGGGAGATTCTGCCACTAAAGAAGCCAATAATGCGAAAACTCCAAAAGGTGCAGCCAACATTATTAAATCAATCATTTTAAGAATTACTTCATTAAAGCCATCAAAAAAGGCTTTCACAGGTCTAGATGTTTCTTCTGGAATTAAAATCATGGAAATTCCAAAAAACAATGCAAAGAAAATCACTTGTAACATACTTCCATTATCAGTTGCTGATTTGAAAATATTGTCGGGAACAATATCTTCCAATGCTTGAAGTGGGCCTGCTTCATTTTGTTTGTTGGCTGCTTCAATTTTAGAATTGGCATCTCCTGCAAAATTAGCTAACAATTCTGTTCTCGTTTCTTCTGAAATAAATTCACCTGGTTTTATAATATTTACAATTATTAATCCAATTGAAACAGCTAAAACCGTAGTCAAAATATACAATCCAATAGTTCTTCCTCCCATTTTAGAAAGCTTAGAAATATCTTTCAAATCTGAAACTCCTTTTATCAAAGAACCTAAGATTAATGGAACTGCAATTAGTTTCAATAAATTGATAAATATATTTCCAAAAGGTTTAATCCAATCTACAATAAATTGTTTTCCCCAATCAAATTGGACGAGTAAAAAAGCAAAAATTACTCCTAAAACCATTCCTAATAAAATTTGCCAATGTAATGCTATTTTTTTCATTGTTTTCTTTTTTGCTTTTAAAAAGTGAAATTAGGTATATTTTTTTAAAAAATGATTATTTTTAGCCTATTAAAATTGTTAAAAAATGAAAAAGATTATTTTAATATTTCTTACTATGATTACAATGTCAGGATTTTCTCAAGCTACTATGACACCAGAAAAATTATGGGAATTAGGCAGAGTTTTTGCTCTAGGAATTTCAAAAGACGGAAAATCAGTTATTTATAAAGTTTCCAAACCTGATATATTAGAAAACAAATTGAATTCTACTTATTACTCCATTTCTATTTCTGGTGGAAAAGCTAAAGAGATAAAAGAATATACTACATTGCTAAATGATAAAAATTCCTCAAATGGAAAAACGCTTTCACATAAAGAAATTAAAATCGAAAAAGTTTTAGGGAAAGATTTTTATCCTGAATTAGAAAAATCTAATGTTCAAATTTATGATGGTTTAGATTATTGCCATTGGGACACTTGGAACGAAGGAAATCACAATCATGTTTTCGTGAATGATATTGATATTATGGCAAATGATCCTTATGATTGTCCTCAAAAACCTTTTGGTGGCGATGAAGATTATATCTTTTCTCCTGATGGAAAAAAAGTAATTTATGTTTGCAAGAAAAAGACAAGAACTGCATATGCCACTTCAACCAATACCGATTTATATGAGTATGATATTGAATTGAAATCTACTAAAAATCTTACAGAAAAGAATTTAGGATATGATACCGCTCCACAATTTTCACCCAATGGAGATTTATCATGGTTACAAATGAAACGAGATGGATACGAAGCAGATAAAAATGATATTATTGTTCGTCATAAAGGCTTAGATATAAATTTGACTGGTAATTGGGATGGCACAGTTGATAGTTTTACATGGAGCAAAGATGGTAAAAAAGTTTATTTCGTTGCTGCTGTTGATGGAACAAAACAACTCTTTGAAGTCAATTTTCCAGGTTTAACTAAAATCATGATTCGAGTGCAACAAATCACAAAAGGGGATTTTGATATTAATGGAATTGTAGGTATTAGTGATTCAAAAATTATTGTTACTCGTGATGATATAAATCATGCTAGTGAGATTTATTCTTATGATTTAAAAAGTGCTATCTGGAACCAAATCACAAAAGTAAATGATGAAATTTATTCTTCTATTGCAAAATGCAAAACGGAAAGAAGGTCTGTGACAACTACTGATGGGAAAAAAATGTTGGTTTGGGTAATTTTGCCTCCAAATTTTGATGCCTCTAAAAAATATCCAACACTTTTATATTGTCAAGGTGGTCCACAAAGTGCTTTAACACAATTTTATTCTTTTAGATGGAATTTTCAAGTAATGGCGTCGCAAGGCTATATTGTTGTGGCTCCTAACCGAAGAGGAATGCCGGGTCATGGTGTGGAATGGAATGAAAAAATTAGTGGTGATTGGGGCGGACAAGTAATGGATGATTACCTATCTGCTATTGATGATGTTTCCAAAGAAAGTTACGTTGATAAAGAGAGATTAGGAGCTATTGGTGCTAGTTATGGAGGCTATTCTGTATTTTATTTAGCGGGAATTCACAACAACAGATTCAAAACTTTCATTTCACATGCTGGAATTTTCAACACCCAAAGCATGTATGGCACAACAGAAGAAGTTTTCTTTACCAATTGGGATTCAGGTGGTGCTTATTGGGAAGATGAGAATAAAACTGCTCAGAAAACATTTAATGAATTTAATCCAATTACTTTAGTCAATAATTGGAATACTCCAATTTTTATCATTCAAGGAGGAATTGATTATCGTGTGCCGATTGGGCAAAGTCAAGAAGCTTTTCAAGCAGCACAATTAAAAGGAATTAAAAGTAAGTTTATGATTTTTCCTGAAGAGAATCATTGGATTTTAAAACCACAAAACGGTTTAGTTTGGCAACGAGAATTTTTTAAATGGCTGAAAGAAACACTTTGATTGAAGATTGAAGATTTTTGATTGCAGAAGTTTTTGGAATTTGGAATTTTATATTTAGAACATAGATTTGTAGAAATTGGAAAAATTTGAATAATCTTTTTTGGAATATGGAATTTTATACTTTTAAAAAAATTTAAATTTATGATGTCATTTGAAGATATAGCATTCACCATAGAAATCTTTCATAAGAATGGTTTAACTGTTGAAGCAGCTGAACTATTGATTAGAGAGTACGAATTATCTCATCCCAATTTTAAAGGAATAACATTAAGAGAAAAAGCGAAACCTGATTTTATTTTAATGACTACGGAAGGAGAAATAGGTCAACCTCAAACGATTAGGATTCCTGAAAATACTTTTGAATTTCCAATAGATTTGATGTTGAACTTATTGGCTCATGAAATGATTCATGTCCATCAAAAATCAGCTGAAATAGCTATTCAAGACAGAAATGAACGCGAATGGCAAGCGTATTATGAAATGTTATTTCACAAAAAATACCCACAAATTCCAAAATTATCTGACTATTACATAAAATCTTTTGCTAAAAAAGGATTACGCTATTATACTAAAATGGGAGAGAATTCGGAATTACAATTAAAATATAAAAATGAAAAAGAAGAAGTTGAAATATTGCTATCTTCTTTAGCATAAAAAAACCGCTCAATTGAAATTGAGCGGTTTTTATTTTCATTCTTATTCTTCTATTTTTTCTTTCATTACGAAGGATTCCATGAATTTTGTAGTGTAATTTCCAGCTACATAATCTGGTTCTTCCATTAATTGTCTGTGGAAAGGAATGGTTGTTTTTATACCTTCGATCACAAATTCATCCAAAGCACGCTTCATTTTATTAATTGCTTCTTCTCTAGTTTGAGCTGTTGTAATCAACTTAGCAATCATTGAGTCGTAATTAGGTGGAATTGTATAACCAGAATAAACATGTGTATCTAGACGAACTCCATGTCCTCCTGGTGTATGCAGTGTAGTGATTTTTCCTGGTGAAGGTCTAAAATCATTATATGGATCTTCTGCATTAATACGACACTCAATAGAATGCAATATTGGGAAATAGTTTTTACCCGAAATTGGAATTCCAGCTGCAACCATAATTTGCTCACGAATCAAATCATAATCAATTACTTGTTCAGTAATTGGATGTTCAACTTGAATACGCGTATTCATTTCCATGAAATAGAAATTTCTGTGCTTATCTACTAAGAACTCAACTGTTCCAGCTCCTTCATATTTAATATATTCAGCAGCTTTTACAGCAGCAGCACCCATTGCATTACGCAATTCGTCGGTCATAAAAGGAGAAGGCGTTTCTTCTGTTAATTTTTGATGACGGCGTTGTACAGAACAATCTCTTTCTGATAAGTGACAAGCTTTTCCGTATGCATCTCCTACAACTTGAATTTCAATATGTCTTGGCTCTTCAATAAGTTTTTCCATATACATATCGTCATTCCCAAAAGCAGCTTTACTTTCTTGTCTTGCAGAATCCCATGCATTTTTCAAATCTTCTTTCTTCCAAACGGCACGCATTCCTTTTCCACCACCACCAGCAGAAGCTTTTAACATTACAGGATATCCTGTAGCTTTAGCAACTTTCTCACATTCTTCATAAGTAGTAATAATGCCTTCACTACCTGGAACACATGGAACACCTGCCTCAATCATAGTTGATTTAGCATTAGCCTTATCTCCCATTCTATCTATCATTTCTGGGGAAGCCCCAATAAATTTAATACCGTGTTCCTGACAGATTTTAGAGAATTTTGCGTTCTCAGAAAGAAATCCGTATCCTGGATGAATAGCATCTGCATTAGTAATTTCTGCAGCAGCTATTATATTTGACATTTTTAAGTAAGATAAGTTACTTGGCGGTGGTCCAATACACACAGCTTCATCAGCAAATCTTACGTGTAAACTATCAGCATCAGCTGTTGAATAAACTGCTACTGTTTTGATGCCCATTTCCTTACAAGTTCTAATTACACGAAGTGCAATTTCACCTCTATTGGCAATTAATATTTTTTTAAACATGTTTCTTTAATTAGATAATTAGACACTTCTGAATTTAGAATTTAGAATTTAGAATTCAGAAAACTGAATACTTCTAACTTCAAACTTCCAACTTCTAACTTTTATGATGGATCTACTAAAAATAACGGTTGATCAAATTCAACAGGTGAAGAGTCATCTACTAAAATTTTAACAATTTTACCAGAAACTTCAGATTCAATTTCGTTGAATAGTTTCATTGCTTCAATTACACAAACCACATCTCCTTTTGCAATTGTACTTCCAACTTCTACAAAAACAGGTTTATCTGGAGCTGGTTTTCTATACAATGTTCCAATAATTGGTGATTTTATGGTAATGTATTTTGAATCATCATTAGCGGTTTCAACAGGTGTTGATGGTGCTGTTGGGGCAACTGGCTGAGCTGCGGGTGCTTGAGGTAAGACTTGAGAAACTGGCATTTGTTGTACATAAGTTGTTGCAGCTTCTGTTCCTTCTGGAGTAGTTTTGATAGTGATTTTGAAATCGTCCATTTCTAATTTCACTTCCGTTGCACCTGATTTTGATACAAATTTGATTAAATTTTGAATTTCTCTAATATCCATACTATTAAAATTTGATTTAGTTGTTTGTTATTGTCTGTTATATGCCCATTTTAAATATATAGCTCCCCAAGTAAAGCCTCCTCCAAATGCTGCGAAAATTAAATTATCACCTTTTTTCAATTGATTCTCAAAATCACTTAATAATAAAGGTAAAGTTGCTGATGTAGTATTTCCATATCTGTGAATGTTTACTAACACTTTATCCTCATCTAAACCTATTCTATTAGCTGTAGCATCAATAATTCTTTTGTTAGCTTGATGTGCTACTAACCAATTAACATCCTCTTTTACTAGATTATTACGTTGCATGATTTTTTCACTCACATCAGCCATTCCAGAAACTGCGTATTTAAAAACAGTTTTTCCATCTTGTTGAACAAAATGCTTTCTGTCGTTTACTGTATCTATAGATGGTGGCATAATTGATCCACCTGCATCAATTTTCAGAAATTCTCTCCCAACTCCGTCACTTCTTAAATATTCATCTTGTAAACCTAAACCTTCTTCATTAGGCTCAAATAAAACAGCACCTGCACCATCTCCAAAAATGATACATGTTGCTCTATCCGAATAATCTATTATTGAAGACATTTTGTCTGCACCTATTAAAAGTACTTTTTTATATTTACCGGATTGAATGTATGCAGAAGCTGTGGACATGCCATATAAAAAACTAGAACATGCAGCCTGTAAATCGTATGCAAATGCATTGATTGCTCCAATTTGAGATGCTACATAAACTCCTGTTGCTGCCACTGGCATATCTGGAGTTGTTGTGGCCATAATGATCATGTCAATTTCACTCGGATCAATTTTGGCTTTTTCTATTAAGTTTTCTGCTGCTTTTATAGCCAAGTATGAAGTTCCTTGGCCTTCTTCTTTAAGGATTCTTCTTTCCTTAATTCCAGTTCTTGTAGTAATCCATTCATCGTTAGTATCTACTAAAGTTTCTAACACCTTATTAGACAAAACATAGTCTGGAACATAAGATCCAACTGCTGTTATTGCGGCTGTTATTTTATTCATAAATATAATTTTTCTTTCAAATGTTGCCATTTGAATAGTTGTGAAAATTACAAAAAAAAATTCAAACCCAAATAAATCCTTAAATTTAATTGTTAAAGATTTATTCTTAACAAAAAAACTCTCACGATGTGAGAGTTTTTCTCTATAATTTATAATGCAATTAAGCTACTGCTTCTGACTTGTCAATTACAACTTGTCCTCTGTAGTACATTTTACCTTCATGCCAGTAAGCTCTGTGGTATAAATGTGCTTCACCTGTTACTGGACAAGTAGCGATTTGAGCTGGAGTTGCCTTGTAATGTGTTCTTCTCTTATCTCTTCTTGTTTTCGAGACTTTTCTCTTAGGATGTGCCATTTTACTATATTATTTATCCGTTAATAGTTTTTTTAAATCGTCCCATCTTGGGTCGGTATCTTTTTTATTTTCTTCTTTAATTTCTGTTGGTGCAAGATTATTCAATATCTCTAAAGCTTTTGAATCTAGTGTACCGTCTTTTACTCCTGGATGAACTCTTTTTGATGGAACTGAGAGTATAATAGACTCATATATGTATTGAGCAATATTAAATTCGTATTCCCCATGAGGTAATATCAACAATTCTTCATTATCATCATTAAAGGCATTACCAAACTTCACAATTAAGTTTATTTTTCCTTTTATAGGAAGATCAAAGTTTTCATTGGTTAAATCACAAGGCACATTTACGGTACCTTTATGCTTAATAGTCAACTCAAGCATAGTGTTTTTTTTCTCCAATAAAACTTCAACCTTAATGTCAGAAGCATTATATTCATCAAACTCAAAGTACCCAAAGAACGAATTATCTATCTGATAATCAAACTGGTGTTTTCCTAACTTTAACCCAACAAATTGAATTAAATATTCTTTTAAATTGTTCATTACAACAGTTTTTTCCTTTTTAAAAGGAGTGCAAAGATATAAAATATTTGTAAAATAAAACCAGTTGTCAACTTTTTTTTGTTTATAACTTATTATTTACTTGCCACTAAAGGATTATGTATCAATTCTGCATACTCATTTCTATTCTTAAAAACATCAATAGCTAAATACAATGCCTCTCTAAATGATGTTTCATTGGCTTTATTTTTTCCAGCAATATCAAAAGCAGTCCCGTGATCAGGAGAGGTTCTTATCTTACTTAATCCAGCAGTATAATTGACTCCATTTCCAAATGACATGGTTTTAAAAGGAATTAATCCTTGGTCATGATAAACAGCCAGAACGGCATCATATAATTTATATTGATTACTCCCAAAAAAACTATCCGCAGAATAAGGTCCAAAAACTAAAGTTCCAGCATCAAAAATTTTCTTCAAAGCAGGTTTTATTATTTCTTCATCTTCTGTTCCTATAACACCATTGTCACCTGCATGTGGATTTAAGCCTAGAACAGCTATTTTTGGTTTTTCTATTCTAAAGTCTTTTTTTAATGTTTCATTTATTACTGCAACTTTTTTTGTTATGAGCGTTTCGTTCAAATGTTTAGAAACCTCATTTACAGGAACGTGATCTGTCAATAAACCAACTCTCAAACTATCATGAATCATAAACATGAGGGCATTTTCATTAAATTCTTTGGCCAAATAATCTGTATGACCCGGAAAATTAAACTCTTCGGATTGAATATTATATTTGTTAATAGGTGCTGTCAACAGAACATCAATTTTATCCTCTTTCAAAGCTTTAGTAGCAGCAAAAAAAGATTTAATAGCGTATTTCCCAATTTCATTATCACTCTTTCCAAATTCGATATTAACTGGTTCTTTCCAAACATTTAGTACATTTATCTTACCAACAACTAGCTGATCCAATGAGTCTATCCCATGAAAATTCAAAGTTAGTCCATAGACTTTCTTTAAAAAAGACATTATTTTCACATTAGCAAAAATTACTGGCGTACACAATTCTAGCATTCTAGTATCTTCGAAGGTCTTTAGGACTACTTCGCTACCAATGCCATTTAAATCACCAATTGAAATTCCTACTATAATATTTTCTGCTGTTTTAACCATTATAAAGAGTTATTTATGCTATTTTTGAACTGCAAATTTAGTAAAATAAAATCAGTTATGTTTACAGGAATAATAGAAACAATAGGAATACTAAAAGACATCCAGCAGGATCAGGACAACATCCACTTAACTGTTGAGTCAAAACTCACAAGCGAATTAAAAATAGATCAAAGTGTGGCACACAACGGTATTTGCTTAACTGTTGTTGACATTGACGACAAGCTATACAAAGTAACAGCAATCAAAGAAACTATTGACAAAACAACTATAGGTAACTGGAAAGTCAACAATCCTATAAACCTTGAGAGAGCTATGATATTAGGCTCTAGACTAGATGGACATATTGTACAGGGACATGTTGACCAAATAGGATTTTGTAAAGAGATCAAAGAAGCAGAAGGAAGTTGGTATTTTACTTTTACTTATGATTCTGCCTTAAACAATATAACTATAGAAAAAGGCTCTATTACTGTTAATGGCACCAGTTTAACTGTTGTAAATTCACAACAAAATGAATTTAGCGTAGCTATCATTCCTTATACTTACGAAAACACTGTTTTTTCAACGATAAAAGTAGGAGATTCAGTCAATCTTGAATTTGATGTAATCGGAAAATACGTAAAAAGGCTCGCTGATTTAAATTTAATCAACAAATAATTTACACTTTCTCATTGTTTTTTGAAAAATTTTTAAGGAAAACAAATGAAAAAAGAATTCCTAAAAACGCCAAAACCAAAACTCCGAAATCCACAGGAAATCCAGGTGGTGGCGGTGCTGGCGGTGGTGGCGGTGGTGGATTTCCAGGTGCAGAAAAACCTAAAAAACTAACCAAGGCAAAGAGTATTGTAAAATATTTATTTGGGGTCATTTTCATGGAGGTAAAAGTAAAAAAAAAAAATTACTAACAAAATTTTTAAATTAATAATAATATAAAAATAACTTGATTTTTAGCCTTTTATTTTATTCAAATATGAAAAAAGTATTTTTATTAAAAAAAGCTTCACAATAATGTGAAGCTTTAGTTTTAGTTGTGGTCCCACCTGGGCTCGAACCAGGGACCACCTGATTATGAGTCAGGTGCTCTAACCAACTGAGCTATAGGACCAGTTTTGAGAGTGCAATATTACTACTATTTTTGTTTGCTTGCAAGTCTTATTTTATTTTTCTTGTATTTCTTGACAAAGTTCAATTAAAACCCCATTAGTGGTTTTAGGATGTAAAAAAACTACAAGTTTATTGTCAGCTCCTTTTTTTGGCTTGTCATTAATTAAAACAAATCCCTCTTTTTGCAACCTAATCATTTCTTTTTCAATATCTTCTACATCAAAAGCAATATGATGAATTCCTTCTCCTTTTTTTTCCAAAAATTTTGCTATTGGACTATTTTCATTAGTTGCCTCTAAAAGCTCTATTTTGTTTGGACCGTTCATAAAAAAAGATGTTTTTACTCCTTCTGAAGCCACTTCTTCTTCTTCTTTATAGGGTGCTTTACCAAACAATTTTTCAAAAAGTTGATTTGATTCTTTCAAATCTTTTACTGCAATTCCGATATGTTCAATTTTTCTCATCTTTGTATTTTTGGTAAAATTAACAAATAAAAATAGATTCAGAAATAATAGAAAACTTCAAAAATCTAAAATCGTTAATCTTCAATCAAAAATCTTATTGTATTTTTGCCGAATGGAAACGAACAGACAAAAAAAAATTGGCGCTTTACTTCAAAACGATTTGGTTGATATTTTGCAAGGTGAAATTCGTAAAAACGGAGTTAACAACTTAATCATATCAATATCAAAGGTAAATGTTACAACTGATTTATCTATTGCCAAAGTGCATCTAAGTGTTTTTCCAACAGATAAAGCCCCAGAAATTTTGGCTGCTGTTAAAACAAACACACCACTAATTAAACACGATTTAGCTCAACGAGTAAAAAATCAATTGCGAAAAGTTCCTAATCTAATCTTCTACATAGATGACAGTTTAGATTATATTGAAAACATTGACAATGCTTTAAAAGGAAATGAAAATCCTATTACTAATCCTGAATTATTAGATAAAAGAAAAAAATCTTAACTTGAATTTTCCTTTTTACATAGCAAAAAGATATGCACTAAGTTTTAGCAAAAGTACTACCATAAACATTATTACAGGTATTGCTTCACTAGGAATAATCGTTAGTGCTATGGCTTTATTTATTGTAATGTCTGTCTTTAGTGGTTTGAAGGAATTTAGCTTAAGCTTTAGCAACTCCACCGATCCCGATTTAAAAATTGAAGCTTCCACAGGCAAATCATTTTTAGTTGCTGAGGAAGAGGAAAATAAAATTCAGCAATCAAATCTTTTTTCTAATTATAGTAAAGTTGTTGAAGAACGTGTTTTCTTTTTATACAATGAGAAAGAGCAAGTTGCATATATAAAAGGGGTTGATGCTGTTTACAATAAGGTTACAACTTTCAACAAGCAACTTTATGCTGGTTCTTGGCTAGAATCAGAAACAAATCAAGCTATTATTGGTGCTGGAATAATGCGAAAACTCTCCATAGGCTTATTAGATTTCAATAATCGTTTAGAAGTAATTGCACCTAAAGCCAAAAAAGGGCAACTAACTAGTGAAGATGATTTCAAAAGAGCTTCTTTAATCCCTGTTGGCGTATATTCTTTAAATGATGAAATTGACAATAAATATGTGTTTTGCGACATTGAAATTGCACAACAGTTATTGGGTTTTAAATCAAATCAGGTTACGAACATCGAATTCAAATTAAGTCCAAATTCTCCCGAAGAAAAAGCTATTGCTGAATTAAAATCCATTTTTAAAGGCAAAGTAATTGTTAAAAACAGAGCACAATTAAACGATTCACTTTACAAAATGTTGAATACCGAAAATTTTATAGTGTATTCCATTTTTACCTTAGTTATCATACTTACGTTATTTACATTAGCCGGAGCTTTAATCATGATGATTATTGATAAAAAAGCTCATTTGAAAACGTTATACAACCTTGGTGTTGAAGTTAAACAACTAAGACATATTTTTCTTTTTCAAGGTAGTTTACTTACTTTTTTTGGCGGAATAATTGGATTGTTTCTAGGCATAATTATTGTTGTTATTCAACAGCAATATGAGTTGGTTATGGTAAATGATTCGCTTCCTTATCCTATAGTATTTGAAGTTAAAAACATCGTGATAGTTATTGCTACCATATACATATTAGGAATAATTGCATCTTGGATTGCTAGCAATACGGTATCAAAAAAATTAGTTGACTAATTTATGAAAATGTATAACCTACGTATGCTTGACTGATTTCTTCAAAAACTTTCATTAATCCATTAGCATCATCTGTTGTAACTAAGCGTTGTTTATATTCTTTAAACGAATGAACACCTTTAAAATAATTGGTATAATGGCGACGCATTTCAATAATCCCTAAATGTTCTCCTTTCCATTCCATAGACCAAATCAGGTGATTTTTTGCCGCTTCTATTCTGTCGCTTATGGTTGGTTGTGCTAAATGCTCACCCGTTTTCATAAAATGTTTAATTTCATTAAAAACCCATGGATAGCCAATAGCTGCTCTTCCAATCATTATCCCATCAATACCGTATTTATTTTTGTATTCTAATGCCTTTTCGGGAGAATCAATATCACCATTTCCAAAAATAGGCATGGTTATTCTTGGATTGTTTTTTACTCTAGCAATATGTGACCAATCGGAATGTCCTTTATACATTTGAGCACGTGTTCTAGCATGAATGGACAAGGCTTGCACACCGATATCTTGCAGTCTTTCAGCAACCTCATCAATATTTATGGAATTCTCATCCCAACCCAAGCGTGTTTTTACTGTAACTGGAAGACTTGTCCCTCTAATAACCGCTTTTGTTAAACGAATCATTAAATCAACGTCTTTTAAGACACCTGCTCCTGCTCCTTTGGTAACTACTTTTTTTACAGGACAACCAAAATTAATATCCACTAAATCAGGCTGAACAGTTTCTACAATTTTAGCCGACATTTCCATGGCTTCTTCATCGCCACCAAAAATTTGAATGCCAACAGGTCTTTCATAATCAAAAATATCTAATTTCTGACGACTTTTAATAGCATCTCGAATCAATCCTTCTGATGAAATAAATTCAGAATACATCAAATCTGCTCCATGTAATTTACACAACCTACGAAAGGGTGGATCACTCACATCTTCCATTGGCGCAAGTAAAAGTGGAAAGTCGGGTAATATGATATTGCCTATTTTGGGCATTGCTTTATTTTTTTTTGCAAAGATAGTTAAGAATATTTAGTTATGAAATTTAATCTTATGCATGACAATCATTTAAAATTAATACTTATTTTTACGAAAACTACGCAATGCTTTTCCAATTTGGATTTTATAGTTCCATATTACTTATTTCTTTTACACAAGGAATAATTTACAGTATTCTATTGCTAGAAAAAGCCATTAAATCCGAAAACAAGTCCAATTATTGGTTGAGTCTTTTTATTTTTCTTTGCAGTCTTTATATAGTCCCTTGGATGCTAGGTTTTGCAGGTTGGTATGACAATCAGCCTTACAGGGATATTCTATTTTATACGCCTTTTCAGCACTTACTTTGGGTGGGGCCAATTATCTTTTTTTATACCCAAAGTTTACTCAATCCATCTTTTAAGTTTTCTAAAAAAGAGGCTCTTCATTTACTTCCTGGGTTCTTGTATTTTGCATATGCTGTTGTAATGTGGGTTTATGATAAATATATTTTTGGAGATTATTATTTTTATGCCAATGGGATGGATAAAGATTTTGACAACTGGTATCAAAAATTAGGCTTGATTTCAATGATAATTTATTTCATTCTAAGTATTCGCTATTACAATATGTATAAAAAACTAATGTTTCAAGTTGTAAGTTATGCCGATTCTGTTTTATTCAAATGGATAAAAACCTTCTTCATTGCATTTTTAGTGATGTTGCTTTTGCCAATTATATTTGATAGTATTGGATACTTTTTCCCCGAAATAAAATCATATCAAGGCAGTTGGTGGTTCTTTCTATTTTTTTCAATTGTGATGTACTACATTGCAATAACTGGATATTCTAATCCGATAAATTCTACAATCCCGTTTAAAATATCTTTTTTTGATAAAAATCCGATTCTTTTATTGGATACCCGTAACTCTGATGAAACAGAAACTATAATTGATATTCAGTACGAAACTTTTGAAGAAAAAAAATCGCCAGAAATTGACTTTTGGAAATCAAAAATTGAAACTTTAATTCAAGAAGAAAAACTCTATCAAAATCCAGAACTGACTCTTACTGATTTAGCAAAAAAATTGGATACCAATGTTTCTGTAATATCCAGAACCATAAATCAAGGTTACCAAATGAATTTTAATGATTGCATCAATAACTACCGAATAGAAGCCGTAAAAAAGAGTTTTGCAAACGGTGAACACAAAAAATCTACTTTATTAGGAATTGCTTACGATTGTGGATTCAATTCGAAAGCAACTTTTAACCGAGCTTTCAAAAAAACTACTGGAAAAACTCCGAGAGAATTCATTGAAATGATATAACCTCAACATTCACAATACTTCCAAAACATTATTTAGTTAGTCTCAAATCATAATTTGAAGCGATTAGCGATGATTAGTTACGCAATTTTGCTTTGTTATTAATCCTTAAAAAATCAAATTATGAAATCTATTATTGTATTATTCGCTACTTTATTTCTTGTGACTTCTTGTGGTGCTTTTGATTCGCTTTCTTCAAACACCACAATTAAAGCAAACGAAAGTTTTGTTTTAGGAAATAATGAACACGGAACATTTAAAGTAAAACTTAAAAACGTTTCCAATCACGATTTAAAAATAATCATAGCACCTATCGATGGTGGGACACATTCACCGATTATTGTTAGCCCAAATGAAACTATCTCTGTAAAAACTGAAAGCAATTCGGCTTTGGTTATTGAAAATAAATCTAATGAAAGTGCTTCTGTCAATTTATATGTTACAGGTGATACTGGATTATCAATGGAATATAAAAATTAAACGAGTTTCAATCTTCCATCTGTTTCAATCACAAAAATCAATAAAAATGATAAAATTAATTATTGCAATACTATTGACTTTAACGTCAACTTTTGCAAACGCTCAATTAAAAGGCTCTGGAAAAACCATTTCCAAAACTTACGACTACAAAAACTTTGACAAACTATCTTTTGAAGGTTTCAATAACGATATTCAAATTGAAATTGCCACTTTTTTCAAGGTAGAAATTACAATGAAAGAAACCCACGAAGCAAACATTCAATTTACCTATAACAAAGAAGAAATGGAATTATCTCTTAAAGTAGAGGCAAAAACAGGTAAAGAATTATATGATGAAAGAGCTACCTATCAAATTAAAATTACATTACCCGAAATTTCAGTTCTCAAAAATTTTGGCAACAGTGATATTTCTGTAAACGGGATCATTGGAAGGTATTTTAGCATAGAAACTAACGGTAACGGAAATGTTCATTGTCTAGGTTCAATCGACCAACTTGATATTGAAAAAGTTGGAAATGGCGAAGTCAATACAAAAAAATTGATAACTAAAAACGCCAAGATACAAAACACAGGAAATGGAAATATAATAGTAAATGTATCTGAAAATTTACAAGGAAACCTAAATGGAAATGGTGATATTCAAAATATTGGAAAGGCTACATTTAATGCAAAATCAAGTAAAAAAGGAAATGGAAATTTAATCGTTAATCAATAGTAATTTTAAAAATCATGAAACTATTAACTAAAATCACAAAGCCTATTTTGTTGCCTCATTGGTCACAAGATTTATTTTTAACCATTCCAAGAGTTGTTTGCGGTTATTTACTTGCCTTTAATTTTGGAGCATCCAAATTTGGAATGCCTTGGTCACCTGCTGATAATAATTTGGGATTATTTGAAGTTGCATTTTGGTTTCCAAAGGATGTTGCTGAATATGGTGGAATTTTTGCCATCGCTCCAGCATTTTTTGCTTGGATGGGTGCTTTTGCAGAAGCTGTTGGCGGACTATTGTTCCTGTTAGGACTTCAAGCAAGGATAGCATCATTCCTTATTATTTGCACCATGCTGGTTGCAATTTTCATGCAACAAATACAAAATGGCTTATGGAATTGTCTTGCAGCCATGGGATTTCTTTGGGTTGCCATGTTCTGTTTAATCGTTGGTTCAGGACGATTTGGAATTGATTATTTACTAACCAAAAAAAAAGCATAACATGAAAAATATAATTGCAACAATGGCATTATTACTTTCTTTATTAGTAGTGAGTTGTGTTCAAAAAACCTATAAAAAAACAATCGTTTATACTTTAGACGTATCAGAAATTAAAAAGGTGAAAAAAGTAGGGATTCGTGGAAACGACAAACCTTTATCTTGGGATTATGATACCGAAATGAAAGAAATCAAAAAAGACACATTGTATCAAGTCACCATTACTAGTGAAACTGGATATAAATTTACAGAAGTAAAATTTGTAGTAAACGATACTTTCGAATTACAAAACGAAGGTAACAGAAAAGTGTTTTTTTCAGAAAAGGACACTACTTTTTTGGAGACAAAATTCAATAAAAGATAAAAAATTTATGCTTCGTTCAACATTAATTATTGTTCAATCTACAATCAAAAACTTTTAGTCTATATTTGCAAATTAATTGCATTAGAATTGCTCTTGAAATTTGAACTTGATATTGAAATTGAAGCATGAAAAACATTAGAAATTTTTGTATTATAGCCCATATTGATCACGGAAAAAGTACCTTGGCAGATAGATTATTAGCCGCAACACAAACTGTAACTGCTCGTGAAGAGAAAGCACAATTGCTTGACAATATGGATTTGGAACGTGAACGTGGAATTACCATCAAAAGTCACGCTATTCAAATGAATTATAAACACAATGGGGAAGATTATATTTTAAATTTAATTGACACACCAGGACACGTTGATTTTTCTTATGAAGTTTCTCGTTCTATTGCAGCTTGTGAAGGAGCTTTATTGATTGTTGATGCAGCACAAAGTATTCAAGCACAAACCATTTCCAACCTGTATTTAGCATTAGAAAATGACTTAGAGATTATTCCAGTTTTGAATAAAGTGGATTTACCAAGTGCTAATCCAGAAGAAGTTAGTGATGATATTATTGATTTATTAGGTTGCAAATTAGAAGATATTATTCATGCTTCTGGAAAAACTGGTTTTGGTGTGGATAAAATTTTGGAAGCCATTATTGAAAAAGTTCCAGCTCCAAAAGGAAATGTTGATGAACCACTACAAGCCTTGATATTTGATTCACACTACAATCCTTTCAGAGGTATTGAAGTTATTTTCCGAATTAAAAATGGAGAAATTAAAAAAGGGCAAAAAATCAAATTCATGGCTACAGGCAATGAATATTTTGCGGATGAAGTAGGAACATTAAAATTAAATCAAGTCCCAAAAGATAAAATTTCTACAGGTGATGTTGGGTATTTAATTTCTGGTATTAAAGAAGCCAAGGAAGTTAAAGTTGGTGATACTATTACAGATGCAAAAACACCAACGACTAATATGATTACAGGTTTTGAAGATGTAAAACCTATGGTTTTTGCCGGAATTTATCCCGTAGATACAGAAGATTTTGAAGACTTGCGTGCTTCTATGGAAAAATTACAATTGAATGATGCTTCATTAGTTTTCACGGCTGAAAGTTCGGCTGCCTTAGGGTTTGGCTTCCGTTGTGGATTCTTGGGAATGTTGCACATGGAAATTATCCAAGAACGCTTAGAACGTGAGTTTGACATGACTGTTATTACAACGGTTCCTAACGTTTCTTATCATGCTTACACTAAGAAAGAGCCTGATACTGTTTTAATTGTAAACAATCCTTCTGATTTACCAGAACCTTCAAAACTAGACAGAGTTGAAGAACCATACATCAAAGCAACCATCATTACAAAAGCTGATTTTGTGGGCAATGTTATGAGTTTGTGTATTGAAAAACGTGGTGTAATTACCAATCAAACCTATTTAACTACAGAACGTGTTGAATTAAATTTTGACATGCCTTTGGCGGAAATTGTATTTGATTTTTACGACCGATTAAAAACTGTTTCTAAAGGATATGCTTCTTTTGACTACTCACCTATTGGAATGCGTTCTTCAAAATTAGTGAAGTTAGATGTTTTATTGAATGCTCAATCGGTTGATGCCCTTTCAGCTTTAATTCATGAAAGTAATGCTTATCATATTGGTAAAAAAATGTGTGAGAAGTTGAAAGAATTGATTCCAAGACAACAATTTGACATTCCTATTCAAGCAGCTATTGGAGCCAAAGTTATCGCTCGTGAAACGATAAAAGCCTTAAGAAAAGACGTAACGGCCAAATGTTATGGTGGAGATATTTCGCGTAAGCGTAAACTTTTAGAAAAACAGAAAAAAGGTAAAAAACGTATGCGTCAAGTAGGAAATGTTGAAATTCCTCAAGAAGCGTTTATGGCGGTTTTGAAGTTGAATGATTAAGAAGTATCAAGATAAAAGTATTAAGTATTAAGACTAAACCCGATGACGAAAGTTGTTGGGTTTTTTGTTTAGATATTGCACACGAAAATTGCATGAAAATCGTTTTTAATGAAACTAAAACTTCTACTCATGAAAAAAAGAATCACAAACATCTTAACCATTGCATTTGTATTAACTACTTTTGGATTTATAATGGATGGAGATGCCAAAGAGCCCAATATGTTGATGCGTTTTATAGAATTCAGCTTTATGTTTGGTGTTCTGACTGTTTTGACTTCACTTATTTATATTGGGATTAATTTTACCAAACGAAGTCTTCAAAAAGCATAACTACTTTAGCATAAAAGTATAAACCCAATGACTTGAGTTGTTGGGTTTTTTGTTAACCTACAATACTTCCACAAATCCCAAAACCTATTATCAAATAAACCACGGCTAAAATATACCAAACTTTTGCCTTTTCAGGTTGTATGTTCCTATGAGAAAGTCCTTCCCTAAATAATAGAATAGGAGGCAATAATAGTATAAAAATAATCAGTAAAAAAATCATAGTATAAAATTAACTTATTAAACTGCCACAAATTCCTAATCCTACAAGCAAATATAAAGCCCCAAAAACAAATAATATTTTTGCCGCCTTAGGGCTATTTTTTTTGATAATAAAACCAATTATAGTTAACAAAACTGGTGGACCAATCATTATTAATACCAACACTACAATCAAACCACTGAAATCCATGTTTCCTTCTAATGCCATCATATGCTAAAATTTAATTTCGTTTCTTAATTCCTCTAATCTTGCTAATTTATCATCTCTATAGAACAAATTCATAGTTTCAAACGGAATTATTTTATTATCCTTATTGACAATATGTACACATGATTTTTTTATGGCTCTTACATCAAAATTATAAGCATCAATAAATTGCATTATTATTATTCTAAATAAATTGTCATATCCTAAATTTGGTGCATCAATATTGGGCAAACAACACATAATAGATTTTAAATTTTCTTCAGCAACTTCTACCGAATTTCCGGTGCTGAACAATTCTATCATTCTCTCTTGAAGTACATTATCTTGCTCATAAATAATTGTGTTTTTGCTATTATCCAATAAGTCATTGGGATTAATATATCTTGTTAATGGAAAAACCTCGTTATCTAATTTCAAAGCATAACCCATAACCAAAGCATCTGGATTACAAGGAACTGGCAACAAATCATCTGGATTAAAAATAGAGGTTTGTTCTAAGATTTTTCTTCTCACTTCTGTTAAAGTCATTCTGTCTGTTTCAGAGTTGAAGTTTTCTAGTCTTCCAGCAATCTGAGTAGGTTGAAAAGTTACGCCTCGAACACACTTTTGTTGCAAAGCAAACTCAATTATTTTACCAATTTCATTATCATTCAGTCCTTTTTGCAAAGTAACTACTAAAGTGGTTGATAGATTAAGTTCGTTTAGGTTTTCAATAGCTTGTTTTCTTATTTCATTTAAATCTGCACCTCTTAATTCTTGTAAAACATTATTTTCAAAAGAATCAAATTGTAGATAAATTTCGAAATCTGGAGCATAGCTTTTTAATTGTTTGGCGAATTCTTTGTCTTTTGCAATTTTAATTCCGTTAGTATTTAACATCAAATGTCGTATAGGGAGTGATTTTGCATACTCTAAAATTTCAAAAAAATTTGGATGAATCGTTGGTTCACCACCACTAATCTGAACAACATCTGGTTCCTTTTCATTCAGAACTATGGTGTCTAACATAGCTTTAACCTCCTCTAAAGTGCGATGTCTTCCATAAGTGGGTGATGAACCTGCATAGCAAGTTGGACACGTTAAATTACACCTATCGGTAACCTCAACAACTGTTAAACAAGAATGTTGCTCATGATCTGGACACAAACCACAGTCGTAAGGACAACCATAATCGGTTTTTGTATTGAATTTATAAGGCGTTTCTGAAGGTTTGTTATAATTTCTTATGTTTTTATAATAAGGAATATCATCAGCAATTAACACTTTTGATTTTCCGTGTTCAGGACAACGTTTTAGCATGTAAACTTTATCGTTTTCAAAGACAATTTTGGCATCTATTCGTTTTAAACATTCTGGACAAAGGCTCAAAGTATAATCGTAGTACGTATAATTTCTAACGGGCATTTTTGAATAAATTTAAAATTGTTTTGTAATAATAAAACCAACAAATTAGGCATAAAATTTGAATAGAGCTTAATCCAACAATAAAAAACACATTAGGTTTTAAAAATTCAATAAAAAACCGAAATGCAAAATAGCTGATCATAAAATATTGAAATAGCCGTCCATTTTTTAGATTTCTTTGTTTCAATTTCCATAAAAAAACAAATAAAAGTAGTAGAAATAATAATTCATAAAGAGCAATTGGATGTCTTTTTAAACCATCGCCTAAATCCATTCCAAGAAAAAAAGTGGTTACTTTTCCATACGTAAACTCTATAATTCCTGATAAAAAACAACCAATTCTGCCAATAAAAATCCCAACAATAATTGGGAAAACGAATAAATCTCCTGAAGATTGTTTTTCTCCAATAATTTTTTTGGCAATTTCAACCCCTAGCAAACCTCCAAATAATCCACCCATTATGGTTTTAGAATTTAGAAGTGTGATTAAAACAGGAACATCAAATGTAAAAATTGGATTTTCTAAAATAGCTACAATTCTAGATCCTATTAAAGCCCCAATAGCTGCTCCAAGAATAATGGAAAGTCTGTTTGAATTTCGAATAACATCTGTAGAACTTCTTCTCAAAAAAACATAATATCTAAAAGCAATGAAAAACGCTAAATATTCAAGTATTAAATGAACATTAATTTCATAACCAAATAGTATTGGTTCAAACGGAATTGTCATGTAAAACTTTTTTATCAAAAATAAGAAATTTATTGAATAACTATATTTTTAATAAATCTTCGTGATTCAATATAGTAAAAAATCAAAAATCGTTATTCGGCAATCGTTACTCTTTCTTACCTTTGCCAAATGATAGAAGACAAAAACCCTCAAAGAACAAACTTATCGCAATTAGGTGAATTTGGATTAATAGACCATTTGACCAAGCAATTTGATGTGAAACAAAAATCGACTTTAAAAAGTATTGGGGATGATGCAGCTGTTTTAGATTTTGGCAACAAAAAAACTGTGGTTTCTACGGATTTACTTATTGAAGGCGTTCATTTTGATTTGGGCTATATGCCTCTGAAACATTTGGGCTATAAAGCCGTTGTGGTGAATCTTTCTGATATTTATGCCATGAATGCTGTTCCTACACAAATAACCGTTTCTATTGCGGTTTCTAATCGTTTTCCGCTAGAAGCTTTGGAAGAATTGTTTGACGGAATTGCCTTAGCTGCTAAAATCTACAATGTTGATGTGGTGGGTGGTGATACTACTTCCTCTCAAAAAGGAATGATTATTTCTATAACTGCTCTTGGAGCAGCAAATGAAGATGAATTGGTTTATAGAAATGGTGCTAAAGAAAATGATTTACTAGTTGTTACGGGAGATTTAGGGTCAGCTTACATGGGTTTGCAAGTTTTGGAACGTGAGAAGCAGGTTTTTCAGGTGAATCCAAACAACCAACCCGATTTAGATGCTTACACGTATTTAATTGAACGTCAATTAAAACCTGAAGCTCGCAAAGACATTAAAGAATTATTAGCACAATTAGAGGTAAAGCCAACATCTATGATTGATATTTCGGATGGGCTTTCTTCAGAGATTATGCATATTTGCAAACAAAGCAAGGTGGGTTGCAATTTATATGAAGAAAAAATTCCATTGGATCCTCAATTAATTAACGTTTGTGAAGAATTTAATATTGACAGCACAACTGTTGCTATAAATGGTGGTGAAGATTATGAATTATTGTTCACCATTCAGTTAGAAGATTTTGATAAAATTAAAGCTAATCCTAACTTTACTGTCATTGGTCACATGGTTAATGAACAGGAAGGTATGCATTTAATTACTAGAGCCGATACTAAAATTGCCTTGAAAGCAAAAGGCTGGAATGCCTTAAAAGAAGATTAAAAAAACCATATGAAACAAAAAAGCGTATACATAATAAAATGTATACGCTTTTTTAATTTTAAAATAAAATAAAACAGTATCAAGCATAGCATGTTAAGTTTTTGCTTGGGGCAAACGCAGGGCTTCACTTTTCAACTGTTTTATTAGATTTTATTTAAATCTATGGGACTAAAAAATTACGAAAAATTAGTCCCTTAGATTTAATTAATAGACACATAAAATATTATAAGAACGTATGAAAATCTTTGTTTTGATTTCTTTGGCTAAATTACAACAAAGTATCATAAGTTGTCTGCGGTTTCTACTTCTTTGTTTTACGGTTTTCCCGTAAATTTACTATAAAAAGCCTCTTTCTCTGGCTTCTCTTATCAAATCTTCGTCAGAACCGTCTTTAACTTTAAAAAGTTGCTTCAAACTTAGCTTTCTTTTTTCAATGGTACTTAATGACATTGAAGTGTACATGGGCAAGTTTTTTGTTTTTACTCCTCTAGAAATATGATACAAAATTTGCCTGTCTAACTCATCGATGGGACTATTTTGAATGGATGCTGATTGACTGACATATTTTACAACTGTTTGGCTATAATAATTTTCCCCATTTTTAATTTTCTCAAAAGCATTTTTAAGTTCGTCAAACGTTAAATCGTTTTTGATGATTAAGCCATTCGGATTGATGTTTTTGATAATGTTTAAAATACGAAGAGAATCTGACAACATTGTTAGCATTATAATTTTGCATTGAGGTTGTCTGTTTTTAATGATTCTGGCCACATCTTCACCAGTTAACACATTTCTCTCTTCATAGGAAGGCATACTGACATCCAAAAAAGCCAAATTAAAAAAAGGTGTTTCCTCATCGTGCAGCACCTCATAGGCTTCTTTACAATTACTTGCTTTATAGACAGTTATATCATATTCATGCTCATAGCTTTTTATGGTGTTGTTATATGCTTCAATGATAAAGGGATGATCATCTGCCATAAATACAGTTAGTTTCTTCATAATTTAAAATTCTTTGTTGGGGTTTATTTCTAGTTCTATTAGGGTTTGTGTTCCTTTGTTTATTACTGAGCTTATAATGTACTTAGCGTTTATTAGTTTTGCCCTTTCTTTCATGTTTTTTATACCAATTCCTTTTGCTGCTTTGTTCAAGTCAAAACCAATTCCATCATCTAATATAATAATTTTCAATACATTATTATCAAAATTGAAAGAAAAATCTACTTTTTTAGGTGTTGCATACTTGACTATGTTGTGAAAAGTTTCTTGGAAAATTCTGTATAAATTAATTTTCTCTTCGGCTGAAATTTTTTCCCAAGGGATTTTAGTATTGAGAATATAGTTTATTTTCAAATCCAATAATTTTTCTTGTTCTTCCACCAGTTTATCAATCATCAATTGATAGTTATTAATGATGGTTCTTTTTTCGTCATTAAGCTCGTGAGAAATTTGTCGGATTTGTTTTTCAACTTCGATAATCTCATGAATGTATTTTTCTTTATCTTTCTTAATGGCATCAGACATTTGACTGTTTAAAAAATCTAAATTCATTCTGGCACCAAATAATTTTCCTAAAACGGCGTCGTGTAATTCTTGTGATATCCTTTTTTGTTCTTGGGCCTTCACCTGATCCATTTTGTTTTGTTGGTCAAGCATCAAAGTATATACTTCTTCATTGGCTTGTTGTTGTTCTTGAATCAGTATCAATTCTCTTTGTTTCTGTTTTTGCCATCTGTAAAAATAGAACATGGACATCACCAAAATACCAATAATTGAATAATACATGATTTGTTTGTTTCGTTCCGCTAAGAGTAAATTTTCACTGTTTAGTTCATCCACTCTATATTCTATACGAGCAAAAGTATTTTGTACTTTCTTGTCAACTGCGGCAATACTATCTGAAAGCTTGATGTATTCGCTGGAATAAAACTTTGATTTTTCTGGAAAAACATTGGTCAATTGCTTTAAGGCTATGAGTTTCTCTCTATACAGTTTTTCTTTAACCGATATTTCATACGCTTTTTGAGCATATTCTTGAGCTTTTTGTAAATCATTTTGGGATTCATAAATTTCTGATAATTGGACTATTGGCTGAACCAGAGAAATATTTAAATTCTTATAATTTTTGATAACTGTATCATACTCACTTTGAAAATTTTTTATATCACCTAATTTAAATTTTGAATATGTTAAAAATTGTTTGGCAAAAGTGTAAACTTGGAAATTACTTGTTCTAACACTTTTATCATTAATTATTTGTACATAATATTCAATTGCTTTCCTATATTCTCCTTTTTTAAAATATACTAAACCTATATTATTCAACAGTATTGGATCAATCGGATTATTAGGATTAATTTTTTTTGACAATTCTGAAGCCAAATTAAGATAATCAATCGCTTCATCATATTCTTTAAGATCCATTTTACATAATCCTATTATGGTATATGCAATATTCAACTTTTTTTCATCATTCATTTTCTTAAAAAAAAATAATGATTTTAAAATTGTTGTTTCACTTCCTAAATAATCTCCTTCATAGTATTGAATTGTTGCCTTTTCAATGGCTAATTCATTAGATTTATCAATCTGATTATTAGAAATAAAAAGTTTTTGGGATTTGTCGAAATAATAAAAAGCACTATCATAAATATTCCTTCTCAAATAATAGTAACCATAATTTATTGTACTCTTTATAATTCTGGAAGTATCTCTTCTTTTTAAAGATTCATAGTAATTAATCCTAACAATTTTTTTGTAGTCATCAAAAAGATTAATTTTAAAATAATTATATGCAGAGCATGCACATCTTATTAATGCGTCGTGGAC
>CAZXPF010000024.1:0-44532 GCA_964643105.1 uncultured Flavobacterium sp.
TTGACTATTTCCTTGCCCATTTCTTCATTAATCATTTTGATAATTTTGTTTTTTCCAAAACTCAATTCATTTCTTAAAACGGCTGAAGATAGCTTTACATATAAAGTATTGTTTTTTAATAAAACTTCTTCTGTATAATTATTTACGCCATTACCCATTAGATTTTTCCATGCTTGTTCCACATCAATTTTATTCATGCCTGAATCTAATTTATGGACTTGAATAAATTCTTTTAAAATATCTTGCATAGAATGTTCTTCATTGAATCGTTTAGCCATTTTTCTTTCTGAATTTTAAGTTGAAGCTATTTTTTTTCAAATAAAATTGGTCTCTTATAATGATATTCTAAATCATTTTTATTTTTAACTCTTAATTTTTCTTTTGAAATTGATATGATTTCTTCTTTCCAAGCGGCAAAATCTGTTTTGTAATTGACTGAACAATGTCCGTCTTTAAATTCGATAGTGAAATTTTCAGCAATATCATTGGTTAAAAAAGTACCATCAAACTGTTGAATACCTTTTTTTCTAGTCCCTTCTTTATCTTTCAATTGAAAAAAATCAAATGTTTCGTTGGTTTTATACTCTTTCTCTTCACCATCAGGCAAAACCACTTTTTCTATTTCCCAATAACCATTAAGGTTTTGAATATCAGATTCTTTAACTTTTTCCTGACAAGAAAACAATAAAAAGAATGAAAGTATAAATAATATTTTAGTTTTCATTTTGTAAATATTGTACTAAATTACAAATAATTAGATTTGAATTAAACTATTTTATATTTTTATTGTCTATATAGTAAGTAAAAAAATAATACTTTAATTATGAAGGCAAAGTACTTTTCACTTATAATTATTTTGGGATTATTTTCCTGTTCAAATAACGATGAACCTGTAGATGGAGATTCTTTTCCTCTTCCTACTGAATCTGTATATTTTCCACCAAATGGCTCTAATGAATGGAAAACCAAATCCATAGCTGAATTAGGATGGAATCAGAGTGAATTACAGCCTTTATTAGACTATTTAGAATCCAAAAACACTAAAAGTTTTATTCTACTTCACAACGGAAAAATTGTTATTGAAAACTATTTTGGAAGTCACACAGCAACTTCTCCATGGTACTGGGCAAGTGCAGGAAAAACTTTAACAACTGCTGTAAGTGGGATTGCAGAACAAGAAGGTTTAATCGATATTAACAACAAAGTATCAAGTTATATAGGAACTGGATGGACGAGTGCTCCATTAGTCAAAGAAAATTTAATCACTTGTAAAAATTTATTATCCATGAATTCAGGTTTGGATGATACATTAGGCGATGATGTTTCTCCTGCCAACTTACAATATGTTGCAGATGCTGGCACGCGTTGGGCATATCATAATGTATATGTTAAAATGCAGGATGTTGTAGCACAAGCAAGTGGCCAAACATGGTCTAATTATTTTAACACCAAATTGAGAGATAAACTAGGAATGTCTGGACTTTGGATACAAGAAGGAGGTTTAAGTGTTTACTGGAGTAATACTAGAAGTATGGCTCGTTTTGGACTGATGATTTTTGCTAAAGGTAAATGGCATTCTTCACAAATAATCAACGAAAACTACATTAATAGTGCCACAACTACTTCTCAAAATTTAAATTTAGCTTATGGTTATCTTTGGTGGTTAAATGGCAAATCGAGTTATAGATTGCCAAATACACAACTGCAGTTTACAGGAACATTAATTCCTAATGCCCCTAGTGATATGTTTGCTGCCTTGGGTAAAAATGATCAAAAAATATACGTTGTTCCCAGTAAAAAATTAGTCATTGTCAGAATGGGCAATGCAGCTGATAATGCCAATTTTGGGTTATCAGATTTTGACGATGTATTGTGGGGAAAAATCAATGCGTTGACTAACTAGCTGGCATTTATTTTTTTGCAATTGTTCTCTTTTTGAAGAACAAATGAACGGCATAAAAATATAATCCAAAAGCTAATAAACGAAGTATAACTAAAACATCTTCATTATTGAAAAATAAAGGAATTAGAGCCAAAATTGTTGCAATTATGACAATTGCAATTGGGTTCTTTAAAAATGAATTACTCATATGCTATTTGAAAAAAGAATCTACAAATTCGAATTTATTAAATACTTGAAGGTCATTAATCCCTTCTCCAACACCAATGTACTTGACAGGAATTTGAAACTGATCCGAAATACCAATTACTACGCCACCTTTAGCTGTTCCATCCAATTTGGTGACTGCTAAACTAGTAACTTCTGTAGCAGCAGTAAATTGCTTAGCTTGCTCGAAAGCATTTTGTCCGGTTGAACCGTCTAAAACCAGCATCACATCGTGAGGTGCATCAGCAACAACTTTTTGCATTACACGCTTTACTTTTGATAGTTCGTTCATTAAATTGATTTTATTGTGTAAACGACCAGCCGTGTCAATGATTACAACATCTGCATTCTGTTTAACGGCTGATTGTAAAGTATCAAAAGCTACAGATGCAGGATCACTTCCCATTTGTTGTTTGACAATAGATACTCCCACTCTATCAGCCCAAATTTGCAATTGGTCTATTGCAGCAGCTCTAAAAGTATCGGCTGCACCAAGGACAACATTATAACCAGCTTGTTTGTATTGTGATGCTAATTTTCCTATTGTAGTTGTTTTACCAACACCATTCACTCCTACAACCATGATTACATATGGCTCCCCTTTTTTTGGAACATTAAATGCTGTTGTATTCTCTTGATTGGTTTCAGTCTCAGATAGTAACCCAGCAATTTCTTCTCGAAGAATACTATTCAGTTCATTGGTTCCTAAATACTTATCATTAGCTACACGCTTTTCAATGCGCTCAATAATCTTTAAAGTAGTGTTTACACCTACATCAGAAGAAACTAAAATTTCTTCTAAGTGGTCTAAAACTTCATCATCAACTTTAGATTTTCCAGCAACTGCTTTCGTCAATTTTGAAAAAAAAGAGGTTTTAGATTTTTCTAAACCTTTATCTAAAGTTTGCTTAGCCTCTTCACTAAGGTTTTGATCTTTCTTATCAGAAGAGAATATTTTTTTAAAGAAACTCATTCGTTTACTTATTATTTTTTATTTTGAAAAATTAAATATTTAAATCCAATATTTATATTAGAAAAATTAGTTTCTATGGGTGAATTTTCTGTATAATCAGTATTAAAAGTATAACGTAGTTCTATACTATATCTTTTTAAATATGTGTAAGTGGCACCTATACTAAAATCAAAAATAACATCATTAACAAAACTACTTATATCAGCTTCAGCATATGGTGTTACACCAACCGTTTGATTTGCACTAAATGCTTCATTTCCATATTTATAACTCGCATTTAATGGCAATAAAGAATTAACCATTACATCAACACCAAAATTACTTTTTCTGCTATCTTCCAAACTATTCAAATAGTACCTATAGCCAAGTGAAAGACCCAGAAAATTAGATTCAAATTGAATATCTTCTCTACGCATAATATTACTGCCTGTTACACTAAATACTTTACTTTGATCAGAATTTATAGAACTATAACCTACTCTAGAAAATATTTCAGAATTATTTTTGCGATTTGGGAAAATATAAGATATTTCAGCACCTAAATTTGGGCTTACACTATTGCTAGTGAAATCGCTATTAGATATAAATGCATCTGATATGAAACTACCGTTGATAAACTTTACTCCTCCAAATAAATAAATTCTAAACTTATTTTCATTTTTGGAGTCTTGAAGAAATACCTTAGATTTTCCATTACTACAGACATTGTACTTATCTACAACTTTAACTAAGTCCTTTGCATTATACCTAATACTGTTATACTTACCTGTTAAATAATTATTACAATTAGCATTTTTAAGCAATTGCCTAGTAAAAAAATCATTTTCCTTAATTAAGCTTTCATTACTGTAATTATAATATTCTAAATATTCAAAATTACTTTCATTATTTTTATTAAAATAAAAAATAGAAATTCCTTTTATGAGGGTTTGATAAAGATTTATTTCTCCTTCAACCAAGACTTTTAGCAAAAGCTGCTTTGATTCTCGTTGCTTCAAATTAGTCGTTTTTTCTTCACTAACTTGAAAATCAGATAACAATCTATTTGGGTGAAACTCTACTAATCTTGATAAATATTTTTCATTATCATTAATAATTAATTCTGTTATATCAACTAAATTAATTTTAGTATCTTCTTTATTTACCTTGAAGAACAAAAAAGTATCTTCATCTTGAAAATTATTTTTTATCAATCCTTTTAGGACTTCACCAGAATTTAACTTACAAACAGCTTTGACGTAATTTTGAGCATTTAAATGATTTGAAAAAAATAAAAAAACAATTAGACTTTTAAAAATAAAGTTGGCTTTCATGTAAGTATAAATTTAATAATTTCGAACAAATGTAAAAATAAAAAAGCTACTTTCAAACGAAAGCAGCTCATCTTATATAATATTTCTATTACTTATTTCTTTTTTAAGAACTCGTCAACAAGTTCAGGAGCCATAACTGACTCAACAAAAGTATAAGCACCAGTCTTTGGAGATTTAACCATTTTAATTGCTTTGGTTAATCTTTTAGAAGCTGTTTGTAATGTTGCTACGGTTTTCTTTGCCATAATTGAATATTTTATGAAGTTTTACAGCTGTAAAATTTCTTATTACTTAATTTCTTTGTGAACAGTTACTCTTTTTAAAACAGGGTTGAATTTTTTAATTTCCAATCTGTCTGGAGTGTTTTTCTTGTTTTTAGTAGTGATATAACGAGAAGTTCCAGCTACACCAGAAGCTTTATGCTCAGTACACTCTAAAATAACTTGTATTCTATTACCTTTCTTTGCCATCTTTATATATAATTTTTAGAGGTTTTCGGATTAAAATTTCAGTCCGTTAGCTTTTGCTTTTTTCATTGCAGCTTCAATACCAATTTTATTAATCGTTTTTAAAGCAGCAGTAGATACTTTTAAAGTTACCCATTTATCTTCTTCTGCAACATAAAAACGTTTTTTAAATAAGTTAACAGAGAATTTTCTCTTTGTCTTATTCATAGCGTGAGAAACATTGTTTCCAGTCATCGCTCTTTTTCCTGTAAGTTCACAAACTCTTGACATTATTGTAGTCTTTTATCGTTATTCTAAATAAGGGTGCAAAGAAACAAAATTTCCATGAATAAACAAACAAAGTTTACTATTTTTTTAAAATTTCTTTATATACCATTTCAAATGCTTTATTCACAGCTCTATCAATGACTTTTTCTCTGGGTTGACCAAACTCGAATCGTTCCACAAAAACATCCTCAGGTGTAGCAATTGCTATAAAAACCACTCCTAAATCAACATCTGAATCTCCCTTTGAAGGCCCAGCATTTCCTGTTGTAGCAATGGCAAAATCAGAATGCATTATTTGTTTAACATGCTGAACCATTTCTAGAGCAACTTCTTCACTTACAACAGAATACTTTTCAATCGTATCTGTAGAAACGCCCAAAACATCTATTTTGGATTGTGTAGCATATGTAACTAAACTTCCTTTGAAATACGCAGAAGCTCCATTAATTGCCGCTAACATTTGTCCGATTTTTCCACCTGTACAACTTTCTGCTGTAGCAATTGTCAGTCCTTTTTCTTTCAAATTTCTTCCTAAAACTACTTCTATAGTGTCTTCTTCTTCAAAGCCCACCACTATATCTTGTATTAGTGGTACCAGAGTTTCTATTTGTTGTTTAATAGCTTCTTTTAGAATAGCTTCATCATTTCCACGAGCTGTCAATCGCAAACGAACTCTTCCTGGACTGGGTAAATAAGCTAATTTGACAAATGATGGTAAATTATTTTCCCAATCTTCAATTTGTTCAGCAATTAAACTTTCACCACGTCCATAGGTCATGAGAGTTTGATGAAGAATAAAGGGTCGTTTAAACTTTTCGACTAATTTTGGCACTACTTCATAATCCACTAAATACTTCATTTCATATGGCACACCTGGCATTGAAATAAAAATAGTATTTTCATGCTCCATCCACATTCCTGGAGCAGTTCCCATTTTATTGAACAAAACCTCAGCTTTCGAAGGAACAAGTGCTTGATCTCTGTTTAATTGTGTAATTGGTCGCTTATAAATACCTTCTATAATGGTTGTTACATGCTGTAGAACTTCCTTATTCTCTACAAGCTTATCATTAAAATAATCACAAAATGTTTTCTTAGTTATGTCATCTTTGGTTGGTCCTAATCCTCCTGTAATTAAAACAACATCTACGTTGTTTTGCAGTTTGTCAAAAGTAGATAATATATGTTCTTTATCATCTGAAATCGAAATCATTTCATGAGTTGCAATTCCGATTTTATCGAGAGCTTTTGCGATATATGACGAATTAGAATCTACGATTTGCCCAATAAGTATCTCATCTCCAATAGTAACAATTGCTGCTTTCATGCTTATTTGATGTTGTGATTTTTTTTAATTTCTTTTGAGGTCAAATCAATTTGTTCTTTTAGTAATTTAAAAACTTCTTTAATTTCTTTTTTCTTTCCTTTAGCTTTTGTCCATTCCATTATTAGATTTAACTCTTCGTAAGCTAAATCCATACCTAATAAATCTAAAGTTGGTTTAATTTTATGAGCTGCAGCATATGTTTTTTTATAATCTTTGGTGCTAATTCCGTCTTTGATTAATTTAACCTCAGCTGGAACTTCTTGCAAAAAAAGCTCTACAATTTGTTGAGCAAAATCATCATCATTTGAAGACAATTCGTAAACTTTAGCTAGATTGTAATGTAATGCCATTATTTAACTTGAACTTTAAATAGTTGTTTTCCTTCAATAAATCCAATTAATTCATCTCCATTTTTTACTTGTGCAACTCCTTTTGGCGTTCCTGTAAAAATGATATCTCCTTTTTTCAAGGTAAAATATTGGGAAACATAAGCAATTAATTCATCTATTTTCCATAACATTAAACTGGTGTTTCCTTGTTGAACAATCGTTCCATTGGAGTGCAATTCAAAATTAATATTTTCCAACGAATTAAATTGTTCTTTAGGCAAAAATTCTCCTATCAAAGCTGAGCCATCGAATGCTTTTGCTTTTTCCCAAGGTAGTCCTTTGGCTTTTAATTCTGCTTGAACATCTCTAGCTGTAAAATCTATTCCTAATCCAATTTCTTCGTAATAATTGGGTGCAAATTTTGGATTGATGTATTTTCCAACTTTACAAATTTTAACCAAAATTTCTACTTCATGATGCACATCATTGCTAAAAGCTGGAATTACAAACGGAAATTTTTTGAGAATTGGAGCTGTATCTGGTTTTAAAAAAATTACAGGCTCAGTTGGTTTTTCGTTATTAAGTTCGGAAATATGGTCAGCATAATTGCGACCTATGCAAATTATTTTCATGGTAAAGTTGTTAGCGGTCAGTTTTTAGTGATCAGCCTGCTAACTGAACACTATTTACTGAGCACTCTATTTAGTGTTTAACTTTCTTAATTTAATTCCTGTTAGAACTTTTTTGGTGTAAAGTGGAAAATCAGCATTTTGTAGCCAACTAAAATATCCGGGCTCTTTTTCTAAAACCTCATCTACCAATACTCCTTTGTGCTTTCCGAAAGTAAAAATTTCTTGACCTTCTTTGTTTAATGCAATAAAGCCTGCAAAATCTACTGATTTTTTTCTTGTTGTGAATTCTGATAATGATTTAATATCATTCTCTAAATCTGGATATCTATCCAATTGGGCTTTTAAAATTTCATAAGTAGCCATAGTATCTGCTTCTGCTGAATGGGCATTTTCCAAACTTTCGCCACAGTAAAATTTATACCCTGCACTTAGAGTTCGCTCTTCTTTTTTATGAAAAATAGTTTGAATATCAACCGAAACTCTGTTTTTCATATCAAAATCAACTCCAGCTCTCAACATTTCTTCTGCTAACAATGGAATATCAAATCTATCGGAATTAAAACCTGCCAAATCAGAATCTTTAATCATGTTGTATATTTGATTGGCTAATTCGGCAAAAGTAGGCTCATTGGCTACCTTTTCATCTGTAATCCCATGCACCGCTGTTGTTTGAGGTGGAATCGGAATAATAGGGTTTACCAACCAAGTTTTACTTTCTTTATTTCCGTTAGGGTATACTTTAAAGACTGCTATTTCTACGATTCTATCTTTTGCCACATCAACACCTGTTGTTTCAAGATCGAAAAAGCAAATAGGTCTAGTTAGTTTTAATTCCATTAATTCTTTTATTTAAAAAATATATAATTATTATTTCGGCTAATACTAAATTAAATGTCCAACCTAACCATGAAACTATTCTGTATGTATCCATTGGAAAAGGTTGAAACAAAAATACGATAATGAATTTGAAAAGTCGCAACGAAATAGCAGATAATGTTAAAGCAAAACTTCTAACAGCAAATTTTTGATGGTTCTTAAAATCCAATCTTTTTGCATAATAAAATGACAGATAAGTAAATAATAGCCACAAAACTGATAAAATTACAAAAGCAATTTGAGAAATTACACCACCATTTGCATAGTAACTCATTATTAAACCTGAAGGACCAGAGAATAATAAAATAATTAAAATGTAGAGCTTACCAATGATTCTATGCAGTTTTGGATATTTTTTTCTTATGAATGATGAAAATTGTATCCAACCAAAAGCAACTAAAAATATACTTGTGTACACATGAGTAAAAAAGGCAATCCTATAATGAAAAAGTTGAATTTCATCTTGCTTTATTCTCAAAAAAGCTACCTCAAAATTTAATGGAATGTATTGAATTGTTATCAACAACAAATAAAAAAAGTAAGCATAGCCTACCCATAAAAGATATTTTGAATATTTAAGAAGCATTATCTACCAAAAGTGTCGTAATATTCTGTAGCGTTTTTTTCATATCGAAGTAATAAATCGATATTTTGTTTTTCAATTTCGGTTAAATCATCTTTAACATCTCCAAAAACAGGCATATACCAATCAAAACTTTCAAAATATATTCGCAATTGTTTGTCTCTAAAAGCAAATCCGTGACGAGCAAAAATGGAATTTCTTAAAATAAAAATATCTGCTTTAGTTAAGTTTGCTACAAAATCTTTTTCCAACAAGTCTTTAGAAGCATTCTTTTCTAATACTTTATCTGTGGTTGAATAAAATTCGTAATCCTCGTACTCTTCACCTTCACCATTGATCGTGTCTGTGTATCTAATTGCTTTTGATTTCTCTTCATCAATAAACAAGTACTCTAATTTATTATCTACATTATATTCAAAATTCTTTTTTTGTAGTTTACATTTTCTATTAGCAATTTTTACATTTTTTGGTTTAAAAGCAGACCAACTTCCATTTAAAATAGTATCTTTTTTTTGGATATTCATTTTAAAAACTCCGTCATGCTTAGCTTTTTTAAATTCATCTACCTGAAAACTAAAAACTGTATCATTCTCTTTAATTATTCCTTTAAATGGAGAAATATTTCCCACCACTATGCTGTGTCCAAAAATTGAATCTCCCTTTATCTCATCAATTGAAAATGTAATCTTTCTGTAAACAATATAATTACCTCCTTCTTGGTGTTTATCAATAATAGAATCATATTCTCTTGTAGATATATCAGCTTCAAAATCTCCACCCCAATAGCCTAACAAATCTTCAACAACATTAACAGCTTTTGAATTTGTAATTTCTGGTTCTACAAATTGAATTTCTTCAAATGTGTTTTCAGCAACTAAAACAGGTTCATTTTTAATGACTTCTTTACAACTAAAAAGAGAAATTACTAAGCAAAACGCGATCATTTTTTTCATAAAAAAAGTCCGATAGATTTATCGGACTAATTTAGTAATTTATTTGAAATGAAATTATATTTCTCTATTAATATCCCAAGCTTCTAGATATTCGGCCACTCGTTTCACAAAACTTCCGCCTAATGCTCCATCTACTACTCTATGATCATAACTGTGAGATAAGAACATTTTCTGACGAATTCCAATAAAATCACCTTCTGGAGTTTCAATAACTGCTGGTACTTTTCTGATAGCACCAAGCGCTAAGATTCCAACTTGCGGTTGATTGATGATTGGTGTTCCAAAAACAGAACCGAATGTTCCCACATTTGTTACCGTGTAAGTTCCTCCTTGTGTATCGTCTGGTTTTAGTTTTCCTCCTCTAGCTCTATTAGCTAAATCGTTAACCGCTTTTGCCATTCCTACTAAATTTAGTTGATCCGCATTTTTGATTACTGGAACAATTAAATTTCCGTTTGGTAAAGCCGCAGCCATCCCTAAATTGATATTTTTCTTTTTAATGATATAATCACCATCAACAGAAATATTCATCATTGGGAAATCTTTTAACGCTTTGGCTACAACTTGCATAAAAATTGGTGTGAAAGTTAATTTTTCCCCTTCGCGTTTTTCGAAAGTATTTTTAACTTTATCTCTCCATTTTACAATATTGGTTACATCAACTTCGATAAAGGATTGCACATGAGCTGAAGTTTGAACAGAAGCAACCATATAACCTGAAATCAACTTACGCATTCTGTCCATTTCCACAATTTCATCACCACCATTTACTGAGACTGGAGCAGCTTTTGGAGTTGTAGGTAGGTTTTGGGTTGTAGGTTTATCTGATGTTTGTTGCCTGTTGTCTGTTGTCTGTTGCCTGTTATCTGTTGTCTGAACACTACCAACTGACGACTGAATACTACTTCTATTGGCTACATAATCAAGAATATCATTTTTTGTTACGCGACCTTCTTTACCTGTTCCGTTGATTTTATTTAATTCATCAACCGAAATACCTTCTGCTGATGCAATATTTTTTACCAAAGGTGAAAAGAATTTATCTGAATCTGAAAAATCGGGCACAAAATTCAAATCAGTTTTTACTGTTGAAATTTGCTCTTCTAATTGTTGCACCGCTTCTGGTTCTTTTGCAACTGTATTTGTAGTCACTGACTCAGCACTTCCTACTTCAGTTTCGATTATAGCAATGGTTTGTCCCACTTGAACAACATCATCTACATTAAAAAGAATTTCTGTCAAAACTCCAGAAACTTCACTCGGCACTTCGCTATCCACTTTATCAGTAGCAATTTCAAGAACAGCTTCATCCATTTCAATAGATTCACCTACTTTTTTTAACCAATTTGTAATGGTTGCTTCTGCAACACTTTCTCCCATTTTAGGAAGTTTTAATTCAAATTTTGCCATATTCTTACTGTAGCGTTATATTCTTTAAATTCAATTGCAAAATTAATAAAAGTTTTGACTATTTACCTCGAATTCAAAAAAAATATTAGTGTTTTTTATTGGTTTACAAAAGTTTTATTTATTGGCATGATTTCGCCTCTATCATTAGAATTATTACTTCCGATACAAAAATTGGAAGACTTGATATAGTTCTTAAAAGTGAGATTGCTAGCTTTGTTTTGTTCCATAAATGCTATGATTTCTTTAAAAGAAAATGTATCAACATCAAAAATTAATTCCTTGTTGGATGAAAAATCATTCTTAAAAGCATTTAACTCTCTGTAATATGTTGATTTTATTTTTAGGTCTAAATTCAATGTTGATTTTGAAAAAACTACATATTCATCAATAATACGTCTGATGTTTTTTTGTTGGCTTTTCTTAATCAAACTAAAAAGGAAAGCCCCTGATTGCATCATCAAATCAAAAACAACTGATTTTTTAAAATGCTTTTTGTAGAAAAATTGCATCGCTTCGCGAAAGCGTTTCATATATAAACCGTCTCTAATTGTACTTTCTCCTTTATAATGAATCACTGAAGTTTCATGAAAATAATAGTTTTCTTTACCCGTTTTCAAAACCATATAACTCAAATCGATATCATCGGAATACATGAAGCAATTTTCATCAAAACCACCAACTTCAAGATATAAATTACGTCTCATAATCATAAAAGCACCCACTAAAATATCCACTTTTCCTGATTGGTTTTCAGTTAAATGTTGTGCATAATATTGATTAAACCAACTTGACCTTGAAAACACTTTATACAATCCAAAAATTTTGGTAAAAGCTACCCAAGGTGTTGGAACTCCACGCTTTGATTCTGGCAAAAAATTACCTTTTCCATCAATTAGTTTGCAACCTATTATTCCTTGTTCAAAGTTTGGAGTTTGGAGTTTGGAGTTTAAAATTTTCAAAAAAGTATCTTCAGCCACAACTGTATCAGGATTCAATATACAGATATATTCTCCTTTGGCTTGAGCAACTCCAATGTTATTTCCTTTTGGGAAACCTGAATTCTCTTTATTTTCAATGAGTTTTACATCTGGAAATTTTTCCTTCAACATCGCACAACTATCATCTGATGAGCTATTGTCAATTACAATGATTTCTCCTTCAATGTTTTCTAATGCCTTTTGGACACTAAAAACACATTGTTCTAAGAAGTAACGCACATTATAATTGAGAATGATAACCGACAATTGCATAGTGCGAATATAATTAAACTTTAAAAACTAATTATAAGAACAATTTATTTAATTGAAAAAAACTTAATACCTTCGAGGCGAACAACAAAAAAACAATAGTATCAAATGAAATTTCTATTCAAAACATTACTAATTCTATTGTCTTTGAATATGTTTTCACAAGAAGACATCAAAGCCAACTACGACAAAAAAGAAGTTTATATTCCTATGCGAGATGGTATTAAACTTTACACAGCCATTTACACGCCAAAAGATATTTCTAAGGATAAAAAATATCCGTTTTTGATGCAGAGAACATGTTATAGCATAGCTCCTTATGGCGAAGAAAACTTTAAAAAATCTTTAGGACCAAATTCCTTTTTAGAAGAAGAAAAATACATTTTTGTATATCAAGATGTACGAGGAAGATACATGAGTGAAGGCACTTTTACTAATATGACACCACAAGTGGATCACAAAACTAAAAAAGATGTCGATGAAAGTACAGATACTTATGATACTATAGATTGGTTGATAAAAAATATCAAAAACAACAATGGAAAAGTTGGTCAATATGGAACTTCTTATCCAGGTTTTTACACAGCAGTTGGTGCCGTTGCTAATCATCCAGCTTTAGTAGCTTCTTCACCACAAGCTCCAATATCTGACTTCTTTTTTGATGACTTTCATCACAATGGTGCTTTCGTCATGGGTTATTTCAGAACTTTTCCTGTGTTTGGTGTGCAAAAAACCAAAGCGGAAGATAAAGCTTGGTACACTGATCAAATGATTCGACCAACTTCCAAAGATGGTTCTATATTTTACAATGAACTAGGAACTGTAAAAGAAGCCACTGATAAATATTATAAAGACAATTTTTTCATGCAAGAAATTGTGAATCACCCTAACTATGACTCATTTTGGCAATCTAGAAATTTATTACCTCATTTGAAAAATATCAATCATGCCGTAATGACTGTTGGTGGTTGGTTTGATGCGGAAGATTTAGCTGGACCATTAAACATCTACAAAACCATCGAAAAAACGAGTCCAAAAGCTAAAAACACCATTGTAATGGGACCTTTTTCTCATGGTGGTTGGTCAAGAGAATCAGGAAAACATTTCCATAATGATATCTATTTTGGAGATAGTATTGCTACTTTTTATCAAAAAAACATTGAATATAAATTTTTCAATCATTACTTGAAAGGAAATTCAAAAAATGCCGTTGACCTACCAGAAGCTTATATGTTTGATACTGGAAAAAAAGAATGGAAAGAATTTACAACTTGGCCTCCAAAGGAAAGTTCTAAAATCAACTTCTATTTAAATTCAAACGGAAAATTAGCAACAGAAAAAGCTCAAAGTAATTTCTTTTCTGAATATTACAGCGACCCAAATAATCCTGTTCCAAGCAGTATAAATTATGCTGAATACAACGGATTTACACCAAGGAATTACATGAGTGAAGACCAACGCTTTGCCTTAAATAGACCAGATGTAGTAACATTTACAACAGATTATCTGACTGAAGACATCACTTTAGCTGGAGAAATTATGGCAAAACTAAAAATAGCTTCCTATTCTTCTGATGCAGATTTTATAGTAAAATTAATCGATATTTATCCAGCTGATGAACCTCAAAATGCAGATAAACCGAATGTTCTTTATGCTAATTATCATCAAATGGTTCGCAGTGAAGTAATGCCAGCACGTTTCAGAACTAGTTTTGAAAAGCCAGAAGCATTAACTCCTAATCAAACTACTGAAGTAAACTTTAGACTACAGGATGTTTTACATACCTTCAAAAAAGGACACAAAATTCAAATTCAAGTGCAAAGCACGTGGTATCCAATGATTGCTGTAAATCCACAGAAATTTTTAGACAATCCATATTTAGCTAAAAAAGAAGATTATACCAAATCTTTTATCAAACTCTTTAATGATAGTCATATCGAAGTTGAGATATTAAAATAAATTTGAAAGCTGTCTGAAAAGGCAGCTTTTTTATTTACAATCAAAACATTGCTTCGTTATAGGCAATAAACTACTTTTGCACTTCTAATTTCTGAATTCTAAATTCTAAATTTTAAAAATGAATTACCTTTCTGTAGAAAATATATCAAAAGCATATGGCGAACGCGTTTTGTTTCAAAACATTTCGTTTGGCATTAACAAAGACCAAAAAATAGCTTTTATTGCCAAAAATGGTTCTGGGAAAACAACTATAATGAATATTTTAAATGGTTTTGACGAGCCAGATACAGGCCAAGTTGTAGTTCGCAAAGAAATTAAAATGGCATTTCTTTCTCAGAATAATAATTTGCAAGACGAATTAACTATTGAAGAAAGTATTTTTGCTTCTGATAATGAAATTCTGAAAGTTATTGAACAATATGAAAAAGCCCTAGAAAATCCAGAAGATGAAGAAGTGTATCAAAGAGCTTTTGATGATATGGACCGACACAATGCTTGGGATTTTGAAACACAATACAAGCAAATTCTTTCCAAACTTAAATTAGAAGATTTAAAACTAAAAGTCAAAAGTCTTTCTGGTGGACAAAAGAAGCGTTTAGCTCTAGCTATCATCTTAATTAATCGTCCAGATTTACTGATCTTAGATGAACCTACCAATCATTTGGATTTAGAAATGATTGAATGGTTAGAGAGTTATTTTGCCAAAGAAAACATTACTCTATTTATGGTTACACACGACCGTTTCTTTTTGGAACGCGTTTGCAATGAAATCATCGAATTAGACAATGGAAAATTATACCAATACAAAGGAAATTATTCCTATTATTTAGAAAAAAAAGAGGAACGAATTGCCTCTGAAAATGCCAGTATTGACAAAGCACAAAACTTATTCGTAAAAGAATTAGCTTGGATGCGAAGACAACCAAAAGCTAGAACTACCAAATCAAAATCGCGTCAAGATGATTTTTACAAAATCAAAGAAAAAGCCGAAAGCCGCAGAAAAGAAAATGTAGTTGAGCTAGAAATCAACATGGAACGTATGGGAAGCAAAATCATTGAATTGGTTAAGCTGAACAAAAGTTTTAAAGACCGAATTATTTTAAATGATTTTACCTATTCGTTTCAAAGAGGTGAAAGAATTGGAATTATCGGAAAAAATGGAACAGGAAAATCAACTTTCTTGAACATCATGACGCAAACCATGCCACCAGATTCTGGAAAGGTAATTATTGGTGAAACCATAAAAATTGGATATTACACCCAAAGTGGTATCAATCCAAAACCAGGTCAAAAAGTTATTGATATCATTAAAGAATACGGTGAATATATTCCGTTGACCAAAGGAAAAATAATTTCGGCTTCACAATTATTAGAACGATTCTTATTTGATGCCAAAAAACAATATGATTTTGTAGAAAAATTAAGTGGTGGTGAATTGAAACGGTTGTATTTGTGTACGGTTTTAATTCAAAATCCAAATTTCTTAATTCTGGATGAGCCCACAAATGATTTAGACATCGTGACGTTAAATGTCTTAGAAAGTTTCTTATTAGATTTTCCAGGAAATTTATTAGTAGTTTCACACGACAGGTATTTCATGGATAAAATTGTCGATCACTTATTCGTTTTCCGTGGTGAAGGAGAAGTAGAAGATTTCCCAGGAAATTATTCTGACTTTAGAGCTTATGAAGATTCTGCTGATGTGCAACAAAAAGAGGATAATAAAACGGAAAAAAAAGACTGGAAACAACAAAATGTAACTACAGGTTTATCCTTCAACGAACAAAAAGAATATCAAAAAATCGAACGAGAAATCAAAGATTTAGAATTCGAGAAAGCCAAAATAGAGCAACTATTCACTGATGGAAAAGTGGCTGACGATGCCATAGAAATAAAAGCAAACGAACTACAAGCTATCATCCAAAAAATTGAAGCTAAAGAAGAACGTTGGTTTGAACTTTCGGCTAAAATGGAATAAATGAGTAACTAGTAAAAAGTGATTAGTAATTAGCTGAAATCGGGCTAATTACTAGTTACTAATTACTTATCACTATTAAAAAATGTTTTTTCAAATTAAATCATATCTAAAATTTCTAAAAAACTCCACAAATCAACATGGAGTGCATTCACCATTTGTATATAGTTTAGTTACAAAATGTTTTTACGATAAGAACAAATATGCAGAATATTCAATCCTAAAACAATACAGAAATTCACTCTTAGCAAATAAAAACTTCATTGAAGTCACCGATTTCGGTGCAGGTTCAAGAGTTTTCAAATCCAATAAAAGACAAATCGCCAAAATTGCCAAAACTGCTGGAATCTCACCTAAAAGAGCAAAATTACTATTTCGAGTTGTAAATTATTTTCAACCTACTATCATTTTAGAAATAGGAACATCATTAGGATTAGCCACATCTGCACTTTCTTTAGGATATAAAAAGGCTAAAATAACTACGTTAGAAGGTTGTTCAAGCACAATTGAAATTGCAAAATTCCAATTAGAAAACTCCAAATTCCAAAATATAGAATTCATAAACACAAAGTTTGAAGATTACTTTCAAAACTTCAAACTTCAAACTTCCAACTTCCAACTAATCTACTTCGACGGCAACCACTCCAAAAAAGCAACATTAGCATATTTCGAACTATTACTTCCAACAATCACCAACGAAACCGTTTGGATTTTCGATGACATTCATTGGTCAAAAGACATGGAAGAAGCTTGGCAAACCATAAAAAACCATCCAAAAGTAAAAGTCACCATCGATACGTTTCAATGGGGATTTGTATTCTTTAGAGTCGAACAAGAAAAAGAACATTTTACAATCAGAGTTTAATTAATAACATCAAAGACATAGATTTGTTCAAATTATTCAACTTTCTTAAATCTGTGTTCCAAAAAAACAAATTATATCTGTAACAATTTCATATTTAATTCTACTTATAATTAGTTCTGAAATCAAAATTAGTTAATCAGCAATCTAAAATCAACATGTCAAAACCCATCATAGAAATCAAAGGTATCACTCGAAATTTCCCTTTAGGAAGCGAAACTGTTTACGTCTTAAAAGGCATTGATTTAACCATCAACAAAGGAGAATACGTTGCTTTAATGGGGCCATCAGGTTCAGGAAAATCAACTTTGATGAATATTTTAGGCTGTTTAGACACTCCAACAGCAGGTTCATACATGTTAAACGGAAAATTAGTCAGCGAAATGCACGACGATGAATTAGCAGGCATCAGAAACACCGAAATCGGATTCGTTTTTCAAACCTTCAACTTAATGCCAAGAACAACTGCTTTGGACAACGTAGCTTTACCAATGGTTTATGCTGGATATTCAAAATCAGAAAGAAATGAACGCGCCACAGAAGTACTTACTCAAGTTGGGTTAGCCGACAGAATGGACCACAAACCCAACCAACTTTCCGGTGGACAACGTCAACGTGTAGCGGTTGGACGGGCTTTAGTTAACAAACCTTCCATCATACTTGCCGATGAACCAACTGGAAACTTAGACAGTAAAACATCGGTTGAAATCATGGGACTTTTCGATGAAATTCATGCCAATGGTAACACCGTAATTCTAGTAACACACGAAGAAGATATTGCCGCTCACGCACACAGAATTATTCGTCTTCGCGATGGTGTGATTGAAAGTGATAAGAAGAACAAATAAACATTTTTTGTCATGCTGAACTTGTTTCAGCATCTATATTCTTTTGAGGTTGCTATTGATTTTTGAAATTGTATTTTGAAGTTGAAGCAAATGGCTTGGGCTTCATATAACAATCATTTTCCCGCTGTCCATTCTATCTTTTTTTTCAAAAAAGGATGCCATTCCCATCAGGGCTATCAGAGAAATCATTTTTACTTTTATAAACTTTAGGCTATCTTTGAGGAAATTTAAAGAAATATGATTCTTCTGCTTTCGGTTATTATTATTTTATACATTATCTTAAAGGTTTTGTATAAAAAATATCCCAATAATATGAATCACAGAAAGTCATTTCAGTTAAAAAGTAAAAAAGATACAAACACAAGAAATTCTAAATTCTAAATTCTGATTTCTAAATTCTAAATTTCACATGAAAGTCTATACAAAAACAGGAGATACAGGAACCACAGCCCTTTTTGGAGGCACCAGAGTTCCAAAACACCACATAAGAATTGAAAGCTACGGAACCGTTGACGAACTAAATTCACACATCGGATTAATTCGAGATCAAGAAATTAGTATTCATTATAAAACCGTTTTAGCAGAAATCCAAGATAGGCTATTCACCGTTGGAGCTATTTTAGCAACTCCACCAGAAAAAGAAACGCTAAAAAACGGTCAACCAAGATTACAAAATTTAGGTTTAGTAACTTCTGACATAGAATTCCTAGAAAAAGAAATCGATACAATGGAAGAATCTCTTCCTCAAATGACGCATTTTGTATTACCTGGTGGACATACCACTGTGTCATATTGTCATATTGCACGTTGTGTTTGTCGTAGAGCTGAACGCTTATCCGTACATTTAAACGATTTAGAACCTACCAACGAACTTGTTTTGACATACCTAAACCGACTTTCTGACTATCTTTTTGTGTTGGCACGAAAGTTGTCTCAAGATTTAAACGCTGAGGAAGTAAAATGGATTCCAAGGAAGTAAGTATTCAGTTATCAGTAATCAGTCATAGTTTGTAAAAAAAAGTAAATGTTTTTTATAATTTACTAAGCACGAAAAACTGAACACTGAACACTAAAAAAAGACGTTCTTAAAAATAATTATAAAATAAATCAAAAAAAACTTGACTATTTCAGTTAAAAATTTATTTTTGCACAAATTTAAATCGATAAAAAGATGTATTGGACATTAGAATTAGCATCCTATTTAAGTGATGCCCCTTGGCCAGCTACCAAAGACGAGCTTATAGATTACGCAATTAGAGCTGGAGCTCCTTTGGAAGTAGTTGAAAATCTACAGTCTATAGAAGATGAAGGAGAAATCTACGAATCAATGGAAGAAATTTGGCCAGATTATCCTACAGACGAAGATTATCTTTGGAACGAGGATGAGTATTAAAAAAAATAAATAATCACAACAAAAAAGTCTCTACTTGAGGCTTTTTTTTTGGTTATATTTACAAACAATTAGATAAAACAAACTATTATGAGTTTTTTAAATTCAATATTGAAAGCTTTTGTGGGTGACAAATCCGAAAAAGATGTAAAAGCTATTCAGCCCCTTATTGCTAAAGTACACACCTTTGAAAAAGCATTAGCTGCCTTATCACATGATGAGTTAAGAGCAAAAACAGCCGAATTCAAAGAAAAAATAAAACAAGCAAGAGCCGATAAAGATGCTAAAATTGCAACCTTAAAAAGTGATGCAGAAAATACTACTGACATTGATGCAAGAGAAGACATTTATGCGGCAATTGATGTATTAGAAAAAGAAGCTTACGAAATTTCGGAAAAAATACTAAATGAAATTTTACCAGAAGCCTTTGCTGTGGTTAAAGAAACAGCAAAAAGATTTAAAGATAATACTACTTTAACCGTAAAAGCAACGCCAAAAGATATTGAGTTATCAGCAACTAAATCCTACATAACCATTGAAGGCGATCATGCTGTTTGGGCCAATTCATGGGATGCCGCTGGTAAAGCCATCACTTGGGACATGATTCACTATGATGTGCAGTTAATTGGTGGTGTGGTTTTACACCAAGGTAAAGTAGCCGAAATGCAAACCGGTGAAGGAAAAACTTTAGTAGCTACACTTCCACTCTACTTGAATGCTTTGACAGGAAATGGTGTCCACCTTGTAACCGTAAATGACTACCTAGCCAAACGTGATAGCACATGGAAAGCTCCTTTGTTTGAATTTCATGGCATGACTGTGGATTGTATCGACAACCACCAACCAAACTCTGATGCCAGAAGAAAAGCTTACAATGCAGATATCACTTATGGAACAAATAACGAATTTGGTTTTGATTATTTACGTGATAACATGGCTCACGCTCCAGAAGATTTAGTACAACGCAAGCACAATTTTGCTATTGTAGATGAGGTTGACTCGGTTTTAATTGACGATGCTCGTACACCGTTAATCATTTCTGGACCAGTACCACAAGGAGACAGACAAGAGTTTAGTGAATTGAAACCTAAAGTTGAGAATTTATTCAATTTACAGAGACAATTGGCTACTGGATTTTTAACAGAAGCTAAAAAGTTGATTAAAGAAGGAAATACTAAAGATGGTGGTTTCCAACTCTTAAGAGCACACAGAGCTTTGCCTAAAAACAAAGCCTTAATCAAATTTTTATCAGAGGAAGGAATCAAACAATTGCTTCAAAAAACAGAAAATCAATACATGGCAGACAACAATCGTGAAATGCCAAAAGTAGATGAAGCGTTATACTTTGTGATTGAAGAAAAAAACAATCAAGTTGAATTAACCGATAATGGAATTCAATTTTTATCACAAGATACAGATGCTAGTTTCTTCGTTCTACCAGACATTGGAACTGAAATTGCTAAAATTGAAAAAGCCAATTTAAGTAAAGAAGAAGTTGCTGAAAGAAAAGACGAATTGTTCAAAGATTTTTCAATTAAATCTGAACGTATCCACACCCTGACCCAATTGCTTAAAGCTTATTCTCTATTTGAGAAAGATACAGAATATGTAGTGATGGATAACAAGGTGCTGATTGTAGATGAGCAAACAGGTCGTATTATGGACGGTCGTCGTTATTCGGATGGTTTACACCAAGCGATTGAAGCTAAAGAAAACGTAAAAATTGAGGCAGCTACTCAAACTTTTGCTACTGTTACCTTACAAAATTACTTTAGAATGTACAGCAAATTGGCTGGTATGACAGGTACTGCTGTAACTGAAGCTGGAGAATTATGGGAAATCTATAAATTGGATGTGGTAGAAATTCCAACCAATAAACCTATTGCTCGTAAAGATAAAGAAGATTTAATTTACAGAACAGTTCGAGAAAAATTCAATGCTGTTATTGAAGATGTTGTTGGTTTATCCAAAGCTGGTCGTCCAGTATTGATTGGAACTACATCTGTTGAAATTTCAGAATTATTGAGTCGAATGTTAAAAATGCGTGGTATTCAACACAATGTATTGAATGCTAAAATGCACAAAAACGAAGCAGAAATTGTTGCTGAAGCTGGAAAACCTGGTGTTGTAACTATTGCTACCAACATGGCAGGTCGTGGAACAGATATTAAATTATCAGATGAAGTAAAGAAAGCTGGTGGATTAGCCATTGTAGGTACAGAACGTCATGATTCACGAAGAGTTGACCGACAGTTGAGAGGTCGTGCTGGTCGTCAAGGAGATGTGGGAAGTTCACAATTCTATGTTTCTTTGGAAGATAATTTAATGCGTTTGTTTGGTTCTGAAAGAGTCGCAAAAGTAATGGATAAAATGGGCTTAAAAGAAGGTGAAGTAATTCAACATTCGATGATGACCAAATCCATTGAGCGTGCACAGAAAAAAGTAGAAGAAAACAACTTTGGAGTTCGTAAACGTTTGTTAGAATATGACGACGTAATGAACGCACAAAGAGAAGTAGTTTATAAAAGAAGAAGACACGCTTTACACGGTGAACGTTTGAAAGTGGATATTGCCAATATGATGTATGACACTTGTGAGTTAATCGTTCAAGAAAATAAAGGCGCTGGAGATTTCAAAAACTATGAGTTTGAGTTAATTCGTTATTTCTCTGTTACATCACCAATTACAGAAAGTGAATTCAACAAGCTTTCAGAAATGGAAATTACAGGAAAGACATATAAAGCAGTTTTAGCCCATTATGAAGAAAAAATAATTCGCAATGCTGAAGAAGCTTTCCCTGTTATCAAAAATGTTTATGAAAACAATAACGGAAAATACGAACGAATTGTAGTTCCTTTTACAGATGGTATTAAATCTTTAAATGTGGTTACCAATCTTGAGAAAGCTTATCAAACACAAGGAAAATCGTTGATTAATGATTTTGAAAAGAACATCACTTTAGCCATTGTGGATGAAGCTTGGAAAAAACACCTACGCAAAATGGACGAAATGAAAACTTCGGTTCAGTTGGCGGTTCACGAACAAAAAGATCCATTATTGATTTACAAATTTGAAGCATTCAAGTTGTTCAAAAAAATGATTGATGATGTGAATAAAGAAGTAATATCTTTCTTATTCAAAGGCGATTTACCTTCTCAAAATCCTAATGAGATTCACGAAGCTAGACAAGTTCGTCAAAAAGAAAACTATACAGAGAGTAAGGAAGCAACTGAGATAAACGATGGAGCTGAAGCTAACAAACAAGCTGGACAAATGGCAAGTCAAAGACCACAAGTTACAGAAACTATTGTTAGAGAAACGCCCAAAATCAACCGCAATGACACGGTTACCATTAAACACGTAATGAGTGGCAAAACGGAAACCTTAAAATTCAAAAAAGCAGAAAGCATGATTGCTTCTGGGGAATGGGTTTTGGTATAAAAATTTAGAAATAAGAAATAAGAATTTAGAAATCCTCAATTGGACAATTGAGGATTTTTTTGTTTTGAACACAAATTTCAGGAATTTTCACAAATTAATTAAATTGTCGTTTCGACCGTAGAGAGAAATCTCATTAACTTGTTTTAAACATTTTTTTTTAACGAAGAAATGCCAAAAATAAGTTTAAAAAGATATACGCACACTATTGTCATTCCGTGAGAATATCATTTATTTTATTTCTAAACAAACTTCTTTTCCAACTGCAATTTCTTCATCATTTACAAAAAACAACTTTCCTTCATCATAAGCTGCTTCGATCAAGTAATGATTTGCTTTGAAATAGTTTTGAATGACTACAACCTTCAATTTTGAATCAGCAACAACTTTTAATTGATAAGGGTAAACTAACAAAATTTCATCAGAATTATTTTCAAAATAACTGGCTTTAATTTCGTTAACATCATTAAAAAGGGAAGCTACATAATAATTGGGTGGATTTGCAATTAGTTCCTTTGGAGCACCTTTTGCTATTTGTTTACCGTCTTTTAAAACCACTATTTCATCTACAAAAGGTAAATAATCATTTTCATCGTGTGAAGCAATTATCGTAGTGATTTTATATTCTTTTAAATATTTAAAAAGACTTCTTCGCAAGCTATTCTTTCTAAAATTATCAATGTGACTAAAAGGCTCGTCCAACAACAAAACTTCAGGCTCTAAAGCTAAAACTCTGGCTAAAGCTACTCGTTGCATTTGTCCTCCACTCAGATATTTGGCTTTCACATTAGCAAATTCAGTCATTTCTACAATTTCGAGTAATTCTAGAATTCTGTTTTGTTTTTTCTCTTTATCAATATTAGACAAATATTTTCCAACATTTTCTGCAACAGTAATAAAAGGCATCAAATCAAAATCTTGCGCCAAATATTTCATAAAATCCATGCCTGGAATTAAATGGTATTTTGGTCCTAAAACTTCTTCTTCTTTCCAAAAAATTTGACCTTCATCTAAATCATGTAAACCATAAATTAGTTTTAACAACGTACTCTTTCCACAACCACTTTCGCCAATAATGGCTAAGTTTTTACCTTCTTCTAATTCTAATGAAAAAGTTGGAATTGTTAGTTGTTTTAAATAAGAAAAAGAAATGTTTTGAATGGAAAGCATTGGATAATTTTAGAATACAAATTTACAATAACAATTTCAATAGCAAAAATCAATTTCAATAGTAAAAAACAATCAGTATAAATTATACGAATTTCTTTAATCTTTCAAATCTGTGTTTCTAAAAAAAAGAGCACTACTTTCTAACAAATAATGCTCTTTTACACAAACAAACTAAACTAAAAACTAATTATATTTTTCAAACTGTTTTGTGTGAACACGCGCTTTTAAATCGTGTAACAAATTATATAATCCAAAAAATGTTCTGTTGATGTAAAGGAAATGTTTTGAACCTCTATTTCCATTCATTTTTCGCAATTGAGTGTCTTTTGAAAACTCTTCTCCCATCGCTGCTATTTGTCCAAAAAACTCTGCATCAGAAAAATCAAAGTAATCTCCATGAAACGGTTTGGTAAACAAGCTTAATAAACGATGAAATAAAGCTGTAAAATAGTCTATTTCTTTTGTAGAGTCATCAGCTCTAAGAATTTCTAATTCATACAACTTTGCCTTAAAAAGTGTTGGATTGTCAATGATTTCAGGTTTTGCCAATTCAAAGTAAGGCACATAAAAATCTTCAGGAACTTGTTTAATGCAACCAAAATCAATGGCAATTAAATTACCTTCTTTATCTACTAAAAAGTTTCCTGGATGAGGATCTGCGTGCACTTGTTTCATTTTGTGCATTTGATACATATAAAAGTCCCACAACGCTTGCCCTAATTTATCACCCAAAACTCTATCGTCATTGTGAGCTGTGAATTCCGATAAATGTTCGCCATGCATCCAATCCATCGTTATAATTTTTTCCGAAGAAAGTGCTTCATAATATTTCGGGAAACGCAAATTTTCTATTTGTGAACACGCTTTTGAAATCTCATTTCCTTGACGCAATTCCAACTTGTAATCAGTCTCTTCCATCAATTTATATTCCACTTCCTTGAAATATTTTTCTGAATCTTTTCCTTTCAAATTAAACATTTGAATAGCAAACGGTTTCACAATAGCTAAATCAGAACCAATACTTTCTGCCACGCCAGGATATTGAATTTTTACGGCCAATTCCTTCCCATCTTTAGTTGCTTTATGCACTTGGCCAATGCTGGCTGCATTTACAGAATTCTCAGAAAACGTATCAAAAACGTCTTCGGGAAATTTACCTATGTATTTCTTAAACGTCTTTCTAACTAAAGGAGCCGATAATGGGGGAACAGAAAACTGGGCCAAAGAAAATTTTTCTACATAAGCTCTTGGCATGATGTTTTTTTCCATACTCAACATTTGGGCTACTTTTAGAGCACTTCCTTTCAAGTTTTTCAACCCATCATAAATATCTTCTGCATTGTTTTCATTTAACTTTTCTTTGGTTAAAGAAGGATTCACTATCTTTTCACCATAATAAGCCAAATAATTACCACCAACCTTAAAACCTGTTTTCACCAGTTGACCAGCACGTTCAATTTTATTGGTTGGAATTTTATCTAATGTCTTCATATTCTACTTTGTCATGCTAAACTTGATTCAGCATCTTTTCAAATTTATATTTTTATAAAATTCGGGCGTTCCCTTTCAGGTCAGGCTATCCATTCTATCTTTTTTTTACAAAAAAGGATGCCATTCCTATCCTTAACGCAACCCTCGTTGCTAATTAAATCTTTCTTTCCAAATGAACTTTCCCAAATCAATTACACTTTCCAATGGTGTAGTGTCTAAAACATCCAAAACAGCTTTGACCGATTTCTCAATCATGATATCTGTTTTTTCAAAACCTTTTGAAGTATCATCTAACCAAAACTTTAATAAAAATAAAAACTGAATCCAAGCGCCTTCCGCATAAATTGGTTTTGTTATTTTTTGAATAGTCTCGTTTTTTGGTTCTTCATCCTCATCTATAATTTGATTGATAAATGATTTAAAGTGTGTTCTTAACCCTTTCAATTGCTTTAAAGTCTTCAAGCCATTTTTATTTTCTTTTAGACTGTAATAAACATAGCTTCTGTTTAAGGTCAATATTTCAAACATTGTAAAATATAACGACAACAACTTATTCCTGTTAGGATAGGAAGCAAAATTCTCGTCCTTTGTTAAGTTTAAAGCTGTGTTTTCATAAAACTTTATCCAAATATCCTCTTTCAAAGCTTCTATTGAACCATAAAAACTATAAAAATCAGCTTCTTCTATTTCATTATCTTTACAAAAGATAAAAACATTTTTAGGTTCTGCATTGTTGGTTAAAACGCTATCCATATATAAACTCACAATAGCATTGTCGTCTATCTTTTTTTTCTTAGTGGTTGTTTTTTTAACGGCCATAACTGTGCTTTTTATTACGAGTTAAAATTACAAAAAACGTTTAACTTATTTATAAATAAATTAAACAAAATTTTGTTAAAGTTCTTTCAAAAAAAAAGACTACTTAAAAAAGTAGTCTTTTAATTGTTTGGTTTTTATAATAAATTATTGTCCAGCTTCTTTTTGAGCATCTTGAATCATTTTGTCATTGGCAGTAATAGCAAATTCCACACGTCTGTTTTTACTTCTACCTTCAACTGTTTCGTTATCAGCAATTGGATCAGCTATTCCTAAACCTTTTGTAGTAAAACGAGCTACACTTAATCCCTTTCCAGCTAAATAATTTTTAACTGAAGTAGCTCTTTGCTCAGATAGTTTTTGATTAAATTCAATAGAACCTGTACTATCCGTATAACCAAAAATAGTGATATCGGTGTCAGCATAACTTTGGAAAACAGGAATTAATTTATCCAAATTAGCTTTTGCTTGCGCTGTTAGTGTAGATTTACTTGTATCAAAACGAACAGCGTTTTCTCCTAAAACTAATTTTATTCCTTCTCCTACTCTTTCCACTTCTGCACCTGGCAAAGCTTCTTTAATTTCTCGAGCTTGTTTGTCCATTTTGTTTCCGATAACTCCACCAGCAACTCCTCCTACAACACCACCAAGAACAGCTCCTAATTCTGAACTTCCACCTTTCACATTATTACCAATTACAGCTCCTAAAACTGCTCCTGCTGCAACACCAATGGCAGCACCACGTTGTGTATTATTGGTATTTTTTGCAGCCTCACAACTAGTTAAAATTGTTCCTGTTAAAAAAACCAATGATAAACTATAAATTATTACTTTTTTCATGTTTTCTATTTTTTTAGTGGATATTTATTTTATAATGTTTCGTACTATATGGATTATCTATTGTTTTTGAAACTGATAAGTAACTTCTTTTATAGTACCACCAACATTAATTTTATCTATAAGCTCAAAACTAGTTTCTGTTACATTAGCAACTCTCAAAACATATCCTTGAGTTACTTTTTTAGCTTTGTAATCGTTAATAATTTTCATTACAAAATTGCCCTCTTGATTAATAAACCAAGTAATTGGCGAACTAAATGCTATACAACTTGCGTCATTTAGAGTCATTGTTCCTTTGTTATTATTGGAAACAAACTTCCAAGTACTTCCCACAAAACATTTAGAATCTGCTAAGTCAAATGAAGTCACTTTAATGTAATCTGAACCTGGAAAACTCACGTTTGTAACCATCCAGTCTCCTTTTATAACTCTTTCTGTTTTGTTATCAACGTTTGTATTGGTAACAGACTGTGATTTACAACCAAAAAACAAAACGGAAATCACAACTATAAAAATCATTTTTTTCATAATAAAAAAATTAGTTAAATTAATTAGTACAAAATTAGGTTAGAAAAGAATTAGTTACTTATAAAATTACGAAAAAAAATAACAAAATTCCAACATCGGTCAATTTGTCAGACGAAATGCAATTGGTACTCTATTTGTCTAGTAAGAAAGAAATTGTTTAACTTAAAAAATATACATATGACAACAGGAAAAATTAATGTTTCAGTTGAAAACATCTTTCCCTTAATCAAAAAGTTTTTATATAGTGATCACGAGATTTTTCTTCGTGAATTAGTTTCAAATGCAACGGATGCTACTTTAAAATTGAAACACTTAACCAGCATCGGTGAATCAAAATCTGAGTATGGAAATCCTATTATCGAAGTAAAAATTGATAAAGAAGGAAAGAAATTACACATCATTGACCAAGGTTTAGGAATGTCTGCGGAAGAAGTAGAAAAATACATCAATCAAATTGCTTTTTCTGGTGCAGAAGAGTTTCTAGAAAAATACAAAGATTCTGCCAAAGATTCAGGTGTAATTGGACATTTTGGATTAGGTTTTTATTCAGCTTTCATGGTAGCTTCAAAAGTTGAAATCATCACTAAATCGCACACTGATGCACCAGCTGCTCATTGGACTTGTGATGGAAGCCCTGAATTTACTTTGGTACCAAGCGACAAAACAACGAGAGGTACGGAAATCATTCTTCATATTGCAGAAGATTCTTTAGAGTTTTTAGAAGAGTCAAAAATTAAAGGTTTACTTACAAAGTATAACAAGTTTATGCCTATTCCAATTAAATTTGGAACAAAACAAGAAGCTTTACCAAAACCAGAAGATGCTCCTGAAGATTACAAAACAGAATACAAAGAAGTTGATAATATCATCAATAATCCAAATCCAGCTTGGACAAAACAACCTAATGAATTAACTGCGGAAAATTACAAATCTTTCTATAGAGAGTTGTATCCTATGCAGTTTGATGAACCTTTGTTCAACATTCATTTAAATGTAGATTATCCGTTTAACTTAACTGGAATTTTATATTTCCCAAAATTATCGGCTGATTTACAAATGCAAAAAGACAAAATCCAATTGTACCAAAACCAAGTATTTGTAACAGATAATGTGGAAGGAATTGTGCCTGAGTTCTTAACGATGCTAAAAGGTGTTATTGATTCTCCAGACATTCCTTTGAATGTTTCGCGTTCATATTTACAAGCAGATGGAAATGTAAAGAAAATTTCAAATTACATTACCAGAAAAGTTGCTGACAAATTGAAATCGCTATTCAATGAAGATCGCGAAGATTTTGAGAAAAAATGGAACGACATCAAAATTGTTTTGGAATACGGAATGCTTTCAGAACCAAAATTCTACGAAAAAGCGGGTGATTTTGTGATTTATCCAACAGTAGATGACAAATACTACACTTTAGCAGAATTAAAAGAAAAAATAAAGGAAAATCAAACCGATAAAGATGGAAAATTAGTAGTCCTTTATGCATCCAACAAAGAAGCACAACACAGTTATATAGCTGCTGCTAAAGACAAAGGTTATGAAGTATTGTTATTAGACAGTCCAATTGTTTCGCATTTGATTCAAAAATTAGAAGGCGATAATGAGAACCTAATGTTTGTACGTGTTGATGGTGATGCAATTGATAAATTGATTCAGAAAGAGGATACTCAAATTTCTAAATTATCAGATGAAGAAAAAGAAACTTTAAAAACGGCTATTGAAACTATTGTTCCTAAAGAAAAATATAGCGTTCAACTAGAAGCTATGGATAGCAATGCAGCACCATTCATGATTACACAACCTGAATTCATGAGAAGAATGAAAGAAATGAGTCAATCTGGTGGTGGTGGAATGTTCGGAATGGGTAATTTCCCAGAAATGTACAATTTGATTGTAAATACCAATTCTGAATTAGCAACTCACTTATTAAAAGCAGATGAAAACGTAAAATCTGAGTTGGTAAAACAAGCTTTAGATTTAGCTAAACTTTCTCAAGGCTTGTTAAAAGGAGAAGAATTGACAGCTTTTGTGAAACGTAGTTTTGAAGCTATAAAATAATCCTATTCTTGTCATTCCGAACTTGTTTCGGAATCTTAATTAATCCTGACAGGTTTCTAAAACCTGTCAGGATTTTTTTTTATATTTGAACAAACAGAAAATAACAAAATGTCCACTAAACCAATCTTATACTTCAAAAATCATACTGAATGGAGAAATTGGCTTCATGAAAATCACGATAAGTACACGGCAGTTTATTTAATTTTTCACAAAGTCAGTAGTGAAACTGAAAGTATGCGTTGGGAAGAAGCCGTAAAAGTAGCCATTTGTTATGGTTGGATAGATTCTACGGTGAGAAGATTAGATGAAGACAGAAGACAACAACTCTTTACACCAAGAAAAGATAAAAGTGTTTGGAGTAAGGTTAATAAAACTTATATTGAAGACTTAATTGCCAATGATTTAATGCACGAAAGCGGTTTAAGAAAAATAGAAATTGCCAAAAAGAATGGTTTCTGGGAAAGTTTAGATGCTGTAGAGAATTTAGAAATTCCCGAAGATTTACAAAATGCTTTTGATAAAAATAAAGTTGCTTTTTCTAATTATGAAAATTTCAGCAAATCATATCGCAAAAGTTATTTATATTGGCTAAACCAAGCCAAAAGAGAAGAAACCAGACAAAACAGAATTGCTCAAATTATTGATTTGTGTGAGCGAAATAGTAAAAGTAGAGAATAAATGAGTAAATACAATTTTGGGACAAAAACTACTAGACAAAAATTTGACGAACTTCTAAAAGAATTTGACGAATTTATAAAAGATGAAACAAACATATCTAAAGCAACCAATATTGCAACTAATTCTTGGCATTTGATTGATTGGGTTTTTGAAGAAAACAAAACGTTATACAAAAACATAAGTGAACTAAGAGAAGAATTATATCCAAAATGCGATGCATTAAAACTTATGCATGATATAGCAAATGGTTCTAAGCATAATAGTGTTTCTAGACCTAAAGCTAAAATTAAAAATACTGATTTATATCAAGGTGATTTTAGTAATGATGATTTCTGTAGAGAAGATTTTGATGTCTCAAAGTTAATAATTGAACTAGAAACTGGAGAAACTTTAGACTTTTACATAGAAATCAAAAAAGTAATTAACTTTTGGGAAAAATATTTACAAATTCAAAATCATGAATAAAAAACTATTAAATCACATTGGCTTCTGGACAAGTTGGTTTGCAGTAATTACACAATTCGTTTTAATGCTACTAAACAAACAAACTTCTTACCTTGAAACCATAATCCGATTTTTTAGTTTTTTTACAATTTTAACCAATACGATAGTTGCCCTATTTTTTTCAGCTAAATTATTTACATCTAAAAAAAATCCTTTAAACTTTCTCAACAAAAATGGTGCTTCGACAGCCATAACCGTTTTCATTTTATTGGTTGGAATTGTCTATCAAGTTGTTCTGAGAAGCATTTGGGAACCTAAAGGATTACAAAAAGTTGTGGATGAATTATTGCATTCATTTATTCCTCTTTTTGTTTTTGTGTACTGGTTTCTTTTCTCCAAAAGAGATGATTTGAATTTTAAAACCTTTCTGAAATGGTTGTCCTATCCTATCCTCTATTTTCTTTTTATCATAAGTCGTGGATTAGCTTCAGGATTCTATCCTTATCCGTTTGTAAATGTTGAGGAACTTGGTTGGGCAAAAATTGGTATTAATTTTGTACTAATTACAATAATGATATTAATTTTATTTGTAATTTTAGTATTTATTGGTCAAAGAAAAAACATAAAACAAAAAGCGTTATGAAAAAATCAATCCTCCTTTTAGTATTAATGGTTGGTAGTTTATTTAGTTCTTGTTCGAGCTCTAAAAATGCCAGTCCAAAAGAATTATTCAGTTCTACATGGGAACTCGAATACATCACTGGCTCAAGAATAGCTTTCAACGGATTGTATCCTGATAAAAAACCTCAAATTAATTTCAACGCAGAAACAAAAATGGTTAGCGGTTCTGCCAGTTGCAATGGATATACTGCTCCTTATATTTTAACTGGAAATACTATCTCATTTGGTGAACCTGGACCAACAACTATGATGTTTTGTGAAGGTGGTGGAGAAAAAGCATTTATTGAAATGATGAAAAAAGTCACCTCATTTTCAATTGATGCAGACAACAAACTCAATTTAATTGCTAACGATATTCCAGTTATGCGATTTAAAAAAGTGACAGTAGAATAAACTTAAAATTCATAACCATGAAAAAAATCCTGATTTTATCACTTGTTATACTATCATTAGCCAGTTGCAAAGAAGAAACAGCAAGAAAAAGTGAACCAACTACTGTTCCTGTAGAAAAGGCAAAAGAAAACAAAGTGTCACCATCATCAGAGTGCTATGTTTATAATGCAAATGGAAGCAAAATAGAGTTGCAAATGAACACCAATAACAGTGAAGTTAGCGGCACTTTAACCTATGAATTAAAAGAAAAAGACAGCAACCAAGGAACATTTATTGGAACCATAAAGGACAGTATTTTAACCGCACAATACACCTTTCAATCAGAAGGCTCAGAAAGCGTTAGAGAAGTAGCTTTCTTAATTAAAAACAATCAACTCATTGAAGGATATGGAGAAGTAATAGTTGAGGGAAATACTACTACATTTAAAGATTTAAAAACATTAAAATTTACCTCCAACATGCCATTGACAAAAACATCTTGTGTAGTTGAGTAATACTTTTAGTCCTAAATAAACTGAGCCTGAATGAATCTTTCAGGCTTTTTTTGTATGTATTCGCTTCAAAAAAGTAACAAAAAAACAGATTGATCGTCATATACTTACAACTAAAACTATAACTTTGGAAACGATACTCTCAATCAACAACCTCAATAAAATATTTGGCAAAAAAATTCACGCGGTGAACAATGTGTCTTTTGAAATCAAAAAGGGAAATGTGTACGGAATTTTAGGGCCAAATGGCTCAGGAAAATCAACCACATTAGGAATTGTTCTAAATGTAGTCAACAAAACTTCAGGAGATTTTTCTTGGTTTAACGGAAGTTTAGCAACTCATGATGCCTTAAAAAAAGTAGGAGCCATTATTGAAAGACCTAATTTTTATCCTTACATGACTGCTCAAGAGAACTTAGAGTTAGTTTGTAAAATAAAAGATATTCCGTTTACCAAAGTCACTGAAAAGTTAGAGTTAGTTGGGCTTCTTGATCGAAAAGATTCTAAATTCAAGACCTTTTCTTTAGGAATGAAACAACGCTTAGCCATTGCTTCTGCGCTATTGAATGATCCAGAAATTTTAATTTTAGACGAACCCACAAACGGACTTGATCCTCAAGGAATTCGTCAAATTAGAGATTTGATAAGATTAATTGCTTCACAAGGAACTACTATTTTATTAGCTTCGCATTTATTAGATGAAGTGGAAAAAGTTTGTAGTCATGTTGTTGTACTTCGTTATGGTAAAATGCTGTATGAAGGACCAGTTGATGCTATGGCTTCTAATGAAGGTTTTTTTGAATTACAAGCTAAAGACACGCAACAATTAATTCAAGTTTTATCAAGTCATCCAGCTATAGACTATTGCGTGGAAGAAGAAGGAAAAGTAATGGTTTACCTAAAAGATAAATTAGAAGCCGATGATTTAAATCAATATCTTTTTGATCATAAAATTGTATTAAGCCAATTACTCAAAAGAAAAAATAGTCTAGAAGAACAATTTCTACAATTGACTAAATAAGAATTTTAAAATTCTAACCTTCATCAATACCAAATACCAAAAAAAATGATAAGATTACTCCAAATAGAATTTCAAAAACTGTGGAAAAATAGAGCTAGCAAAGTACTTACTATAACCTATTTTGTTTTATTAACCCTAATTTCATTAATAGCGGCCATTGAATTTGATATTGGACCAATTCACATAAGTGTGGCTGATCAAGGTGTTTTTAACTTTCCATTCATTTGGCATTTCAATACGTATGTAGCTGATTACTTTAAAATATTTTTGGCTGTTGTTATAGTTTCCATGATGGCAAACGAATATAGTTATGGAACTCTAAAACAAAACCTTATCGATGGTATGAGTAAGAAAGAATTTGTCCTTTCAAAATTTATTACTGTAGTTTTATTTGCTTTTGTTTCCACCGTTTTTGTGTTTATTGTATCCATGATTTTAGGGTTAATGTATTCTTCTTACACAGAAATCGATATAATATTTTCGCAAATAGATTATCTCTTAGCTTTTTTTATAAAATTGGTAGCCTTTTTCTCATTCTGTTTATTCTTAGGAATATTAATCAAACGAAGTGCCTTTGCCTTAGGTTTCTTTTTCTTTTGGTTCTTGTTTGAAAACATTTCATTTGCTATATTAAGATACATAGTTTTTGGAGATAAAAATAAAGAAGAAACATTTATAGATAAGATATATGATTTCATGCCTTTAGAATCCATGTCAAATTTGGTTATAGAACCCTATACAAGACTAAATTTTGCAAAAACATTAGGTAATCAAGTGGGAATTGAAAACGTAAAAGATTACAGTGTACATTATTCTGACATTTTAATAGTATTAATTTGGACAGCCATATTTATTTTTGGTTCCTATTACATAGTAAAGAAAAGAGATTTGTAGTATCTTTGCCCTCGCTATGAAGGGAAAATTTTACATTACATTACTTTTTGTGACCGTTTTTTTCAGTTCAAAAAATTACGGTCAATACATTATTACAGACGAAAATTACACGGCTCAACAATTAGTTGAAGATGTTTTAGTCAACAGTCCATGTGCAACAGTTTCTAATTTTTCCATTTCAGGAGGGAACTTTGCTTCAGGAGAAACAAGTTATGCTTTTTTTAATGGAACAGGAACAACTTTCCCTTTTCAAAATGGAATTGTATTAAGCACAGGAAGAGCTTCAAACACACAAGGACCCAATAATTCCTTATCTGATGATGGTCAAAATATGGGATGGCTTGGTGACCAAGATTTAGAGCAAGCTCTAGGATTAAGCAATTCCTTTAATGCTACCATCTTGGAATTTGATTTCATACCGCTAGGCAACAGCATAAGCTTTGATTATATTTTTTCATCTGAACAATACTTATCAAATCCAAACGCCAACCAATGTAACTTCACAGACGGTTTTGTATTTCTACTTAAAGAGGATGGCACAAATAATTACACCAACTTGGCAGTAGTTCCAAACACAACAACTCCTGTTAAAGTAAATACGGTTAGAGGAACAGGAACTATTTGTCCTCCAGCAAACGAACAATACTTTGATGCTTTTAATGGCACTGAACACCCAACAAATTTCAACGGACAAACAAGAATAATGACCGCTCAATCTGATGTAATTCCTGGCACAACCTATCACATAAAAATAGTAATTGCTGACGAAGGAAATGCACGTTTTGATTCTGCTATCTTTCTAGGTGGTGGAAGTTTTAACTTTGGAATAAATTTAGGGGATGATAGACTTATTGCTGACGGAAATCCCTTGTGTCAAAATGAAAATTTAACTTTAGATGCTACCCAAGCTGGAACAAATACCTACCAATGGTTTCAAAACGGCAATTTATTGGCTGGTGAAACCAATGCAACCTACACGGTTACAGCTGCAGGAACTTATTCTGTTGAAGTAAATATAAACGGTTCTTGCTTATCGGAAGGAGATATTGAAATAGAATATGCTCCTTCACTAAATGTGGTACAAGATAGTTTTTCTTCCTGTGATGAAGATGGCTCTCAAGATGGTTTTACAAATTTTAATTTGAGTGCTATTGCTAATCAAATCTTTTCCAATTTACCAGCATCATTTGTGGTCAATTTTTTTGAAAGTCAAACCAGTTCAACTCCTTTACCTTTAAATTTCACAAATACCATTGCCAACCAACAAACTATTTATGCGAAAATCAGCAACATTCAAGGATGTTATGGTGCTTTTCCAATAACTTTACAAGTAAATACTTTTGCTTTAAGTCCTGATGAAACTATCGGTTTATGCAATGGAGATTCAACAACACTGGGAGTACCAAACGGATTTGTATCCTATAGCTGGAATACCAATCCGATTCAAACTACCAATCAAATTAGTGTAAATACTGCTGGAATTTATACGGTAACAGTAACCAATATGAATGGTTGCATCGCAACAAAAACTTTCACCGTTGAATCTTCAGAGCCTGCAACCATTACAAATATAATTGTAAATGATTTTAGTGAAAACAATTCTGCAACCATAGAAGTTACAGGAAACGGAAATTACGAGTATTCATTAAATGGTATAAACTATCAAAATAGTAACACTTTTAACTTTCTAGCTACTGGAGATTATAATTTTTATGTGAGAGATAAGAAAGGATGTGGAATCACACCAGGTTCCTTTCAAGTATTAGCAGCTCCTAAATTTTTTAGTCCAAATGGAGACGGATTTAATGAAACCTGGCGAGTTCCTCTATTACAATTACAACCTAAGACAATAATTACTATCTTTGATAGATATGGAAAATTAATTTATAGTTTTAGAGCCAATCAACAAGGCTGGAATGGAAAATTTAATGGATTATCTCTGCCTGCCACAGATTATTGGTACACCATTGAATTTGAAAATGGAAGACTTGTGAAAGGGCATTTTAGTCTAATACGATAAAAGATGATTAAAAATTTAATTTTAGTAGCTATAGGTGGTGCTTCAGGAAGTGTTTTGAGGTATTTAATTCATTTTATTGTCTCTAAAAAATCGTTCTCAACATTTCCATATCAAACTTTTGCTGTCAATATTATAGGCTGTTTATTAATTGGCATACTTGTTGGATACTTCTCTCGATTTCAAAATGAAAATGAATCTCTAAAATTAATCCTAATTACAGGATTTTGTGGAGGATTCACAACCTTTTCCGCTTTTGGATTAGAAAATGTAACTTTCATTCAAAATCAAAATTATCAACTAGCACTACTCTACACTTCATTATCATTAATTTTGGGTATTTTAGCCGTTAGTTTAGGCATATTTATTTCAAAATAAGACAAATACAAAACATGTTTAAAGCAAACGAATTACAAGAATTAAAAAACAATTTAATATCTCCCAAAAAAATATGTATAATCCCACACAGAAATCCAGATGGTGATGCAATGGGTTCTACACTAGCGCTATACCATTTTTTAAAAAAATTAAACCATCAAGTAGTCGTTGTAGCACCTAATGAATTTCCCGATTTTTTAGCTTGGCTACCCAATGCTGATAAAGTACTAATTTTTGAAAGGGAAAACGACAGAGCCAAAAAAGAAATTGAAAGCAGTAAACTTATTTTTACCTTAGATTTTAATGCGCTCCACAGAACTGGTGATACAATGAGTGCTTATCTTGAAACACTTCATATACCTATGGTCATGATTGACCACCATCAAGCTCCTGATACTTATGCTAAATATACCTTTTCAGATGTTACCTATGGTTCCACTTGCGAAATGGTTTACCATTTTATAGATGCTTTGGGATATAAAGATAGTATTGATAAAGAAATTGCAACCTGCATTTACACAGGCATAACAACTGATTCAGGAAGTTTCAAATACCCAAAAACAACAGGAACAACCCACAGAGTAGTTGCAGATTTAATTGACAAAGGAATAGACAATACAGAAATACACAACTTATTATTCGATAATTCTTCCGAAAACCGACTGAAAATTTTAGGAATGGCCTTAAATAATCTAGTGGTTTTACCAGAATATAAGACCAGTTATATCACCTTATCGCAAGATGAATTGGATAGAACCAACAATCAAAAAGGAGATACAGAAGGCATTGTCAATTATGGATTAACTATAAAGGGTATAGATTTTGCTGCAATTTTCATAGAAAACAAAGAAGAAGGCATAATTAAAATATCCTTTAGATCGCATGGCTCTTTTGACGTGAACGAATTTGCTCGCAAGTATTTTAATGGAGGTGGTCACATCAATGCAGCTGGTGGAAAATCTTTAAGCACATTAGAAGATACTGTAAAAGAATTTATTACTATTTTAGCATCGGAAAAAAAATGAACATGAAAAAAATAATCTTACTGCTCACTTGTGCAATTTTTGGAACTAGTTGTTCCCAGCAACAAGCAAGAAAACCTATTTCACAATCCTCTGGTTCATTCATCAACGAATCTATTGAAAGAAATAAAATACTCATTGCGGAAGAAGAAGAAGCCATTGATAAGTTTATCAAAAATGATAGTTTAAACGAATATATAGCTTCTCCAAAGGGCTATTGGTACTCTTATAATACTAAAGTAGATGAGGCTACTCCAATGCCAAAAAGAGGCGATATTGTCTATTTTGATTACGAAATAAAAGATTTAAAAGGCATAACAATTTACACCAAAAAAGAACTCAAACCGCAAACCTATTATGTCGATAAAGAAAACATACTAATGGGTTTACGCGATGGTATTAAAATAATGAAAAAAGGAGAAGAAATCACTTTTCTTTTTCCTTCACACATTGGCTATGGATATCATGGCGATAACAATAAAATTGGAACAAACGAGCCTCTTTTATGTACAGTAAAACTAAACGATATTAAAAAAGACAATTCAAACAAATAAAAAAATGAGAAAAATAAGTTTATTTCTTGTCGCATTAGTGACACTTTTCACATCTTGTAAAAAAAATCCTTATGCAGATTTAGGAGATGGTTTATTTGCTAATATTGAAACTTCGAAAGGAGACATTATTGTAAAATTAGAATACCAAAAAACACCCATAACCGTAGCCAATTTTGTTTCTTTAGCAGAAGGTAAAAATCAATTTGTAGAAGAAAAATTCAAAAACAAACCTTTTTACAACGGCTTAAAATTTCATAGAGTAATTGCTGACTTCATGATTCAAGGTGGTGATCCAGAAGGAACAGGAGCTGGTGGACCAGGATACAAATTTAAAGACGAATTTGATGCTTCACTAAAACACTCAAAAGGAGGAATATTATCTATGGCCAACGCTGGTCCAGGAACTAATGGAAGTCAATTTTTTATAACGCACAAAGAAACTCCACATTTAGACAATATGCACACCGTATTTGGTGAAGTTGTAAAAGGAATGGAAAATGTAAATGCGATAGTACAAGATGATACCATCACAAAAATCACTATCATCCGTAATGGCTCTGACGCCGAAAAATTTGATGCTGTTAAAACTTTCTCTGCTTATTACAAAGAAGAGGCTAAAGCTGTCAAAATTGCCGAAGAAAAAGCTAAAGCAATAATGGTCGAAAAAGAAAAGTATCTGCTTGAAAAAAGAAAAGAAGCTACAAAGACAAGTTCTGGATTAGAGTATGTTATCCTTACAAAAGGAAGCGGTGTTAAACCTAAAGCTGGCACTCAAGTATTCATACATTATGCAGGATATCTTGAAGATGGTAGCCTTTTTGATACTAGTTATGAAACAGTAGCTGAGCAATACGGAAAAATGGATGCAAGAAGAAAAGAAATGAACGGTTACCAACCTTTTCCTTTTGAATATGGTAAAAGACAAGGCTTAATTCCTGGTTTCATTGAAGGATTAGACAACATGAACTTGGGAGATAAAGCATTAGTTTTTATTCCTTACCAACTTGCTTACGGCGAACAAGGTGGTGGACCAATTCCTCCAAAAGCTAACTTAGTCTTTGAAATTGAAATGCTAGAAAAAGCACCAAACTAAAAATTTTAAGTATAAAAATACAAAGCATTATTATGAGAAAAATAGTTTTATTTACCCTATTGATCAGTTCCCTTTTTTCTTTTGCACAAACAGCAGATGGCTTATATACTGAAATCAAAACCAACAAAGGAAATATTCTTTTAAAATTAGAATACCAAAAAACGCCCGTTACAGTAGCCAATTTTGTTTCTTTAGCGGAAGGAACAAATAATTTTGTAGAAGATAAATTAAAAGGAAAACCTTATTACAATGGCTTAAAATTCCACAGAGTAATCGCAGACTTCATGATTCAAGGAGGTGATCCAGAAGGAACAGGTGCTGGTGGACCAGGATACAAATTTAAAGACGAATTTGATGCTTCGCTTAAACATTCAAAAGGTGGTATTTTATCTATGGCAAACGCAGGACCTGGTACCAATGGAAGTCAATTTTTTATTACACACAAAGCGACCCCTTGGTTAGACAATAAACACAGCGTTTTTGGAGAAGTTATTGAAGGTATGGATGTGGTCAATGCTATTGCACAAGGTGACCAAATAATGGAAGTAAACATCATCAGAAAAGGAAATGAAGCTAAAAAATTTGATGCTAACAAAGTTTTTACTGAATACTATGGCAAAAAAGATGAAGAAGCCAAAGCAGCCAAACTTTTAACGGAAAAAGCAGCCAAAGATAAGTTAGCCTTTTTGACCAAAATGAGAAAAAAGGCAACAAAATCAACATCTGGACTTGAATATGTTTTAATTGAAAATGGAAAAGGAGCTAAACCAGCCGCTGGAACAAATGTATTTATTCATTATGCAGGTTATTTTGAAAATGGAGAAATGTTCGATTCCAGTCATGAAGAAATTGCAAAAGCTTATGGAAAATTTGATCAAAGAAGAAAAGACGGTAATGGATACGAACCATTTCCATTTGAATACGGTAAAAAAACAGGATTGATACCAGGCTTTATTGAAGGATTGGAAAACATGAAATTAGGTGATAAAATGTTAATCTTTATTCCCTATAATTTAGGATATGGAGAAAAAGGTGGTGGACCAATTCCTCCTAAAACCAATCTGGTTTTCGAAATAGAAATGCTAGAAAAAAAATCTTAACATTTTTTTCCAAAAATGAATCAAAGCACTTAATTTTAAGTGCTTTTTTTTTAATTAAAACTATCCAAAAAATTATTAAATTTGAGTTAGAAAGAACAAATGAGATTAATATGGAGCAAGATACACTACTTCAAACTTTAAAAACCCGTTTTGATAAAAACCCCAAAAGGCATCCCAATTTAGACTGGGATACGATTGAAGAAAAACTAAAATCCAATCCTAAAAAGTTACGCTCTTTAGCCAAAATGGAAGACACAGGTGGTGAACCAGATATTATTGGATATGATCAAGAAACCGATCAATATTTTTTTGTAGATTGTACCAAAGAAACTCCTGCTAGTAGAAGAAGCATTTGCTATGATTATGAAGCACAAGAATCCAGAAAAGAGCACAAACCTAAAAACAATGCAATTGACATGGCAAACTCCATAGGCATTGATCTTTTAACCGAAGAACAATACCGACATTTACAAACGCTTGGTACTTTTGACACAAAAACATCCAGTTGGATAAAAACTCCAGAAGCAATTAGAACCTTAGGAGGAGCCTTGTTTGCCGATTTCAGATACAATCAAGTCTTCATTTACCATAACGGAGCACAATCGTATTATGCTACTAGAGGATTTCGTGGCATTTTAAAGATTTAACCCAAACCCATAATTTAGTATTAAAAATGAAACCTACTGACGAACACAACGAACGAATTGCAAAAATGACTTTTGCCTCAGTATATCCACATTACGTAACTAAAGTAGAAAAAAAAGGCAGAACCCAAGAAGAACTCCACCAAGTAATTGAATGGCTAACTGGTTTTGATGTAACACAACTTCAATCGCTCATTGCGGAAAAAGTAACCTTTGAAACCTTTTTTAAAAAAGCAAACTTAAACCCAAATGCAAAACTAATTACAGGTGTAATATGTGGCTATCGTGTTGAAGAAATAGAAAATCCATTAACACAACAAGTAAGATACCTAGACAAACTAATAGATGAACTAGCCAAAGGCAAAAAAATGGAAAAAATTCTAAGATAATAATTTCATCAGCTTTTAAACCAACCACTACTCTATTAAAAAAGTTGTATAAATATGATACTATATACAGTTACTTGTAAGGATAGGAACAATCGTATTAACACCAATTTAAAGACAAAAATTGCGACATTTATATAATGAAAAAAAATTTTACTCAATATAACATTGGACACTTTATTAACCAACCGACTAACCGAACAGAATTTGAAATAATGCGGTTTGACGAAATGGACGAACCCGAAGTGGACGACATTCATAAGCATACTTTCTACGAAATTTTATGGACTGAAAAAGGAATAAGCAAACAAACCATTGACTACAAAGAGTATGAAGTTTTACCAAATAGTTTGTTCTTTATTTCACCCAATCAAGTACATCAATTTGAAGAATGGAAACCATTGAAAGGAGGAACAATATTGTTTACCGAAGATTTCTTTTTGCTGAATCACAATAATAAGGACAAACTTTTTGAATTGAGTTTCTTGGATAACTTCTATGCAAATCCTTGTATTGAACTATCAAAAAAAAAATTTGCAGAAATAAAGCAAACCATTGACCTAATCATTAACGAACAAAAACGAACCGATAAAAGCCAAGCGATTACTCAATCATTGCTTCACATATTATTGACACAAGTTCAGCGTTACATAGATACTGACAGTGAAAAACCACTTTCAAAAAAATATTTGGTTGTTTACAAACAGTTCAAAAATTTGTTAGACAAACACTTTACAGAAAATAAAACGACTTCATTTTATGCCAATCAATTGCATATTACAGCACATCACTTAAATCATATAACCAAAGAAGTTACTGGCAAAACAGCAAGCGAAGTAATTAGAGCAAGAAGCATTTTAGAGGCAAAGCGACTCTTGACTTTCACCAATAAAACTGTTTCGGAAATTGCTTTTAAACTAAATTACACAGACAGTTCATACTTTGCAAAAGTCTTTAAAACAGAAACAAAACTTTCGCCAATTGCTTTTAAAACTGAAATGTCCGAAAAATACCGAACAAGTAAGGTTTCGTCTTAACACTAACCTTACATCTTGACTCATCTTTGCATTGTCAATAATGACATACAACAATTTAATTGTAAATACAATGCAAGAGCAACAAAAATGGGTTATAGACCCTAGCCACACCAAAGTAGGTTTTAGTGTAAGACATTTTGGAATTTCCGAAACAGATGGTTTTTTTAAAAACTATTCAGGAACTGTAAAATCTAAAAAAGAAGATTTTTCGGATTTAGAAGTTAACGTAACATTTCAAATTGACAGCATAAACACAAACGATGCTCAAAGAGACGCTCACCTGAAAGCTGATGATTTTTTTAATGCTGAAAAATTTCCCGAAATGAAGTTTGAAAGCACAAAATTGGAGCCTACTTCAACTGCCAACGAATATAAAATGCACGGAAATTTAACCATTCGTGACATTACAAAACCAGTGGTCTTTGACTTGGAATATGCAGGTACAGTTCCTCAAGACCCATTTGGTAATACCAAAGCAGGTTTCTTCATTTCAGGAAGTATTAACAGACAAGATTTCGGTTTATCTTTCAATGTTTTGCTTGGTACAGGAAATTTAGCAGTTTCTGACAAAGTAAAAATAAATATTCCTGTTCAACTTTTAAAAGTAGTATAACCATGAAAAATAAAATTTGGTTTATAACAGGAATTTCAAGTGGTTTAGGCAAGTGCCTTGCCCAAACTGTAATTGAGCAAGGCGATTTTGTTATTGGTACATTTCGCAACCAAACACAAGCCGAAAGATTTAACAACGAGTACAAAAACGATGCTTTTGGCTTGACTATGGATGTTACAAAACCCGAAGAAATTGAAAAAGCTTTTAAAACTATTGAAGATAAATATGGGAAAATTGATGTTTTAGTAAACAATGCAGGTTTTGGTTTTGCAGGTGCTATAGAAGAAACAAGCCATGAAGAGACTAGAGCGATTTTTGAAGCTAATTTTTTTGGAACATTACAAATTACTCAAATGGCACTACCAATTTTTCGTCAACAAAAAAGCGGACACATCTTTCAAATTTCTTCACACGGTGGCTTCAAAGCATTTCAGGGTTTTGGAATTTACAATGCCAGCAAATTTGCAGTTGAAGGATTTAGCGAAGCATTGGCACAGGAAATTAAACCATTAGGAATTAAACTGACCATTGTTGAGCCAGGACCATTTAGGACAAACTTTGCAGGTAATAACTTCCGACATGCAAAGAAAGTAATTGAAGATTACAATGAAACAGCAGGCGTCTTTAAACAACACATGAAAGGCTTGGACGGAAAGCAAGAAGGTGACCCAATGAAAGCTTCAAAGGCAATTTATGACATCTCAAAAATAGAAAACCCACCTTTGAGATTACCGTTAGGGAAAGTTGCAATTGCATCTTTAACAACTAAGTTAGACAGCGTAACGAAAGACTTAAACGACTTTAAAACTGTTGCAGAAAGTACGGTATATTAATAGAAAAAGAGAAATCCCATGCTTCTAGCGATGACAGGGCTTGGGATTTATTTATAAAATTTACTTTTTAAAACTAAATTTTAGCTATGTTTTTAAACCAAAGTACTGAAAATAAAAACATAGTAAAGCTTCGAGATATTGGCAATAATTTAAGAATATCCACAATAATAGCTAAAATAGAAGATACTAACTAAATCAGATACTAAATTTGCAATATATTGATGGAGAAGAATCGGTTATTGAAGATAACAAATTAAGATTATCATCAGAAAAGGCTATTTTGAAAAGTTACATTGTTATTTAATCAAACTTATTTTAGCACTTTTTAAGTCTTTTTTGATAATTAATTATTGTAAAATGATAATTAATTATATATTTGCAGTATTAATTT
>CAZXPF010000025.1:0-39839 GCA_964643105.1 uncultured Flavobacterium sp.
ACTAAATAAATACCTAAAAAAATTAATATAAAATAAAAACTAAAAAGTAAATAATAAATCATTAGAAATGAAATCGATAAAAATTCTTCAAATTTGAATTCATGAATTTTTACATCTATAAAATCAACAGAAAAAGCAGATAGAAATGAATAAATAGTTGAATAAACTATTATAGCCATTATTGTTTTAAGAAATATAATAAGTACTTTCATATACAGTTTTAATATTTTAACTTTTAATAATTTATATTTGTCGCATTTCGTTCATAGAGTAAATTTATTATGAAAAGTATTTTTAAAACCTAATTTAGTAGTATTTATTTTAAGATATTTTCTCTTCCATTTCTGTAGGTAATAACTTTATTTAGTTTTATTTCACCTTTGTTAAATTGCTCATATATTTTAATAATTGAATCAATATTGGTGAAGTTTTCATAAGCATTCATGTTTATTTCTTTTGTTAAAATGTAAGTTTTATCATTTTTACTTTCAATTGTATAATTACCAAAAACAAATACAGTATCTTTTTTTGATTCAAAACCTAATTTTTGGGCTTTGATTATGGTGGAAAAAGTATCAATTCCTTTACATTAATATTGCCTATACGTTAAAATTAAACCGTCAAATTCGCCAATATTTATCTTCTTTGTGTTAGTTTTATATTTATTTCCCAATAATTTCTGAGCTATTACAGCTTATAATTATTAAATTTAATATAATCAATAAGTTTTTTTTCATTTCTTGTTTTTTTAGAAAAGTTCCCAAAAATATACTTCTTTTGTTTAATCAAAATAAATATATCTCTTGAACAAGCTATCTTTTGAACTTTCAGATTTTTTTTTGTCTTGAACATATTTCGCTAACTCGGTAATTTTTTATACTGTGAAATTTCATTCTCACTCCAATCATCAAAATTGTTTTTTTGTCTAAGACAGTATATTGAATATTGTACATAAAATTATTACTATTCTCATAAGATTTTTTGTGTTAGCGAACTAATTATTAGTTGGTTTCTTTTGATGTGAAAATAAATTATATATTAATAATAAACTTAAAATTAAGTAAATAGTTGTTGGGATAGTAAATACGAATAATTTAAAAACTTAGCTTTAAATAAACAAGTTAAAAATAAATATTGAATTATAGTACTTGAAATGGCGATGTGCTTTTTTTGATTAAATATGTAAAAAATACTTAAAATAGTAATTATCGAAATTATGGGTTCACTAAATGACATCAAAACTACAGAATCTACAACTAATATTAATATTAAATTTAATATAGGTAACGGCAAAATAATAAAGTTTATAAATGCAATTTTATCCGGGAAAACAATAATTAGGAAAAATATTATTGTTACTATTTTCAAGTTTTTGATTTTTCTCATTTATTAATTGCAATTATTTTTAGGTCCATTAGTGTTTATAGTCAACCTTGTGGTGTTTGGATTATTTGCAATTGCTATTAGAACTTTATTAATACCCTCATTTACTTTATTATATTGAAAAGCGACTTTCAATTATGGCAGAAAGTCGCTATTGTGAAAAACTGTGGTTGTATTATTCTTTTAAAAATCTTAACCTTTCCCCTGTGTCAGGGTCACCGAAAAAATACCAAATCTGATAATCCACCCCTTTTTTATATACATTAATACCCATTTGAGTTGTTTTGTCAGGATAAGTAATTTCTAATAATTTCAGATTAGCATTTTTATAATCGGATATTTTCCAAGTTCCAGATGTTTTTAAATTATCAATTATACCATTTTCTTTTGTGTTAGAAGAATTAGAAGGCCAATATTTCCATTTAAATAAATCTTTAGAATTATTTAAAATAAAAGTGCTGTCTGTTTTAAAAATTATGTATATACTATCTAAATTTTCTTTTTTATATAAATATTCATATGAAAACTTATCTAATTTCCATTTTCCAATGATATTAATCTCATTAAAGTCAACATTTTTAGTTTGAATACTACTGTCAATTTGACCAAAAAATTGACAAGAGTTAAATAAAATTGCAGACATTATTAAAATAAATGTTTTTTTCATGACTCTTTAATTTATAGGTTCAGACCAATTCCAAATTTGAGTAAAATTACCTCCAGAACTTAAATCATTATTGTTGTTTCTGTATGTATTCGGAAATACCCCATCGTGTACACCGTTTCCATCATTATCAATTCGAAATCTTGTTGCAGAATCCCAACTTGATGTATTTGTAACTTGAAAATTTAGTTGATAACCATTTGGAGTTGAAGATATTGTGACTTTTGTTGAATAACTGCCTAAAAAAGCGGTCACAAAATTACCATTTGACATTCCATCATAAAATTCTCCTTGACCATAAGTCCAAGTATGATTAGTAATTGAAAAATCATCATTTTGAATTTTTGATAAAGCAATATTACGAGCTTGACTAACACCTTCTTGTGCTTTTAACTGATTTATTGATGTAGTATTGGAACCATTAATAACTATAGGATTTGAGCCTAATTCAAATAACCACATATTAAACAAATCAGCAAAAGTACAAGTTTCAGGATTTGTGTTTGTTACAGTAGATGCTGCATTGTTAATTGTTTCGAGTAAATGATTTATGTAAGTTATCGAACTTGGATATTGCTCCGCTATATCTGAAAATTTCTTAAAAATTTTATGTGTAAGTTCAGCAGTTGAAGTAATACCATTTGTAATTGCTTGTTTTATTTTATTTTTTAAATCTTCATTTCCAGTAACGTTTTCCTCATTGTAGAAATCAATTAATTCCTCTACAAAATCAACAGCTTCCACATCCTCTTTGTTTTCAAAAAGATAATCTACTGTCGAGTTTGCTGTTTCATGGTCAGCTGCCTGAACAAAACTTTTTATGTCATTAATTTTTGGTGTAATATCATTAAAAGAATTATTGTTTTTATTTAGAAAAGTATAAAATGCCCAAAAGTTAAATCTATCGATATTTACAAAAGTTAAATTAGTGTAGCTGGTGTTTAACTGAAAATTATAAAAATTAGTTAAAGCTGTTGTCATCTTTTGTGTGTTTCTTGAATTGACTGTGTAGCCATTATTTCTACAAAAATCCACAAGATAAGGGTAAACAAAAGGATAGTTTGAAATTAACGTTTGTAGATTATTTGGCAAAGTGTTTGTAAATGAAGCAACTTGTCCAGCGAGCATAAAGTCTGCATTGTTTGGGTCAGTTTCACCATCATAAGGATTTGGAATATAAATACCATTTCCTTCACCGCCATTGCTTGGAGGATTTCCTTCACCTGGAGGATTTCCGTTTGAACCGTCACCAGAATCTTCAATGCCTGTGTAAACATAAGTAACATGAGTAGAAACACACAAGTTACACATGTCACAGGAACCACCTGCACATGGACCAGTTTGTGTGCAATGAAAAGAATACGTAATAACTTCAGTAAAACCTTCCCGTCCTGAAACTCTGTTGTAAACCATTTCAGAACTTTCAAGTTCTCCACCATCTGTTGAGTCAGTTTTTTCAGTATTGAAAAAAATAATTTCATTCCATTCCGTTCCTATTTTTTCATAAACTAAATTATAATATTCATTTGAACTTAGAGTTTCAGCAATAGGATAAATTTTGAATGAATACGTTGTTTTATTATTAATTGGGTCAACATATTTTTTTATGCCAGTTGTGTCAGTAATAAATTCAGATTCAATAGTTTTGGCTTGAAAATCTGTTGATTTACTAATATTAGCTTTTTTATAATAATCAAATTTATTAATTCCAGTTTCGTTTTTAAATTGTTTAAAAGAAACTTCATTATTATGGTTATGTGTACCTTGAGTATGATTTTCTAAATGATCATCTTTTGAGCAATTGATAAAAGCTAACGTCAATAAGAACAGTAATGAAATTTTAATTGTTTGTTTCATAAAATGTTTCATTACACCTCTTCATTTTGCATTTGCTGGGCAGAAAAGGATTTGTTAATCCCATGAAAATTTAATCTTCAAAAAATATTCTTAAGTGCGTAAATCATTAAGTATTTAAGTTTTTTATGCAGATTATTGCTAAAATAGCATTTTTTATAAATAAAAAGGTATTTTTTTTGATTTTTTAATAAAATATTTTTTAATAGTGCTTTTTATTCGATAAAAAGACACAAAATACAAATAGGAATGATTAATAATTCAAAAAAATCCCGATTTATTTCTAAATCGGGATTTTTTTTGGCTTTATTTTACAAAACCACCGCCACTTTTTACTTTTTCGGTTTCAATGGTTGTGTTTTCTTTGTCTAATTTTAGATTTCCAAAGTTATAACTTAATGAAATTCTGAAAACTCTACTGTCATTTTTTTCATAGAAATTAGTATTCAAGTTTGGAGTAGCAATTTGAGCATTTATCTCATTTTGATTGAACAAATCCATGGCATGAAGACCAATTTTTAAATTGTTGTTCAAAAACTCTTTATGGAAAGAAATATCAAACTGTTGGATAGGTCTTGTAACGTTATAAATTTCCCAGTTTCCTGAAGGTAAAATATAATAAGTCATGTAGTTTTTGATGTTCCATGGCAATTGAATTTGGGCTTCAGCTGCGTAATTCCAAATCGGTTTTTGCTTAAAAGGAAAATCATACCCATCAATAGCTGTTTTGATGTAATTTACACTCAAAAAAATGTAATTCATCTTGTCAATTTGATTTATGCGTTCCATAAAAACTTCCTTGCCTTTAAAGAAATAATCTAGCGGAATAGGAAAATTAGCAAAAACACTAAACGTCTTTACGCGATCAAATTGTCTAAAAGTGTTTGAACTCACTAACTCATCGGGTTCAGCACTAAAGACAAAGAAGTTTTGGTCTTTGGCAACGCTATAATTGGTTCCCACCTGAACATAATCCATAGCGGAGATTTTAAAACCATAATTATCAAAAAACACCGGATTTAAAAGTAAATTTCCACCAGAACTGTTGTATTGGTCAAAATTATTGCCATTTGGATCTAAAGTATTATAATTAGGCTGTCTAATTTTTCTAGAATAAGACGAGCTAATATTAACAGCATCCGTTAATTCATACAAAGCACTTACATTCGGGAATAAATTGGTATTGGAAAATTCAATTCTATTAGTTGTGTTATCTATAATCCCTGTTCTGTTGATTTTAAAATCCTCTAAACGCAATCCTACAGTCAAGTTTAATTTGTTTATTTTTTTTCGAGCTTCTGCATAAAAAGCTAAATTAGACTCTTCATAATCAAAATCAATTATACTTGTAATCGGATTGTTTAAGTTATAATTTCCAATATTATTCACATCCAAATGATTGAATTTTCCTCCAGTTGTTACTGTAAAATTGTATTTCTGAAATGGAATAGTAAAATCATATTTCAAATAGTAATTCAGTAAATCAAAGTTGTTCTTGGTAATGAATGTACTGTTGGTGTTATTTTCAGTAGCAGTTGAAAATGAATTCGGATTGTTAGTAAAGTAATTTGAAAATCCAATGATATCTAATTTTCTGCCAAGAGTGTCAAGCTTTGTTTTATACTGTAAACTAACTTCATGATTGTCTGATTTGTTTTTTGAAATTCCCTCATTAAAGTAATCTGGAATATCAGAACCCAAAGTTTGTGCATCAAATTCGTTTCTATTGTTGCTTAGGGTTACATTATAGTTTAAAAGTAAATTTGATTTTTGCGAAAGCTTATAATTAGTTCCGATTCTCGAGTAAAAATTACGATTTGTAGAAACAGTCAATCGCTCTTGAGAGATGTTTTTGTCAGGATCAAAAGAAGTAAACGTTTGTCCGTTTTCCGATTTTTGTTCGCTTTCAATATAATTATAACCCACCATAGTTTGCCAACTCAAGTTTTTTTCCTTTCCATTTAATAAAATTTGTGGACTTGGTTTTTGGTATTTGTTGAAATTATAATTGATGTTGAAATTAGCATTGATCCCTTTTAGTCGAACAGAACTTGTAACTAAATTTATCACTGAACCACTGGCATTAGCGTCGAATGAAGCACCAGGATTGTAGATTAATTCTATATTTTCGATAGCTTTTGCAGGAAGAGACTCCAAGTAATTTTTCAAATCATTTCCGCTCAAAGAGTTGGGAGCATCGTCTATGTAAATGACTATAGGTTTTCCGTTTAGAGAAAATCCACCAGTTGGTGAAGCAACTACACCAGGCATTTTTTTAATGGCATCCAAAGCTGTTCCAGAACTAACCATAGGATTGTCCTTGACATTGATAGTGGTTTTGTCTGATTCTACCTTGATGTATTTTTTTCTGTCTGTAAGGACAACTTCTTTTAAATTAGTCATTTTTTCACTAAAAACTACATCGTCAAGTGTAATGGAATTTTTATCTGCAGTTATTTCAAAAGAAATTATTTCTTGGTTGTATTCGTAGGTAAAAATAGTTAAAGTATAATTTCCTGGATCTAAATTTTCTTGAATGGTGAATTCGCAACCTGTTTTACTGTAGTATTTGTTGTAAAGAACTTCTTCCTTTTCTTTTCGTTCTAACGTGTAAAAACGTTCAACATTGTCTTCAGAGCAGGCAATTTTTGCATCAGAAGATTTTACTTTGATGGTTTTTAAAGTCGTTTGAGAAAAGATTAAATTACTAGAAAAGAATAATAAAAATAGGGTAATTTTTTGAATTGAAAATGTTGAGGTTTTAAAACATCCTCTTGTAAATGCTCTTTGGAATAGTTTCATTAAATTTTGATTTGATTGATGATGGATATAAGACTCATCAAAATCAAAATTGTTACAAAATAGATTTAATTTTATTTTGGAACATCAATAGCACATCTTCTGGGATTACAACCATATCTTGGTGTACTTGAACAAGAGATTAAAAAAAGTGTAAGTAAAAATAGAGCAATTAATTTTTTCATAGTAGTATTTTTTTAATATCTAAAATTGTTAATCAACAATCTTAAATCATTCTTATGCATTCACCATTTGCATGCGCAATAATTGTTCCATATAATTTCTATCGTTTGAAAGTCTTGGAATTTTGTGCTGTCCACCTAGTTTGTCATTTTCTTTTAACCAATCATAAAACAAACGAGTACGTGCTACATTTAGTACTAACGGGTTTAAAGTCATGTTATTGTAGCGTTTGGCTTCGTAATCAGAATTTAAATTTTGTAGATTTTTATCTAAAACTTCACTAAAAGTACTGATATCTTGTGGTAGCGTTTTAAATTCTATCATCCATTCATGGGCACCTTTTTGTTTGCCTTTCATGAAAATAGGAGCAACAGTATAGTCAATTATTTCACAATTGAGTTCCTTGCAAGTTGCTGTTAAAGCCATTTCCGTATTTTCTACCATTAATTCTTCTCCAAACACATTTAAATGATGTTTTGTTCTTCCAGTAACCCTTATTCTGTATGGATTTAAACTGGTAAATCTAACCGTATCACCAATTAAATACCGCCATAAACCAGAGTTGGTAGTAATAACAACAGCATAATTTTTGTTTAATTCTACTTCACTCAAGCGAATGGTTTTTTGTGTAGGTTGTCCAAACGTATCCATTGGAATAAACTCATAGAAAATTCCATAATCCAACATCAAGAGTAAATCATTGGAATTGTTCAAATCCTGTAAAGCGAAAAAACCTTCTGAGGCATTGTAAACTTCATAATATTGAAAGCTATCTTTGGGAAACAACTTTTTGTATTGCTCACGGTAAGGATCAAAATTTACACCACCATGAAAATATACTTCTGCGTTAGGCCAAATTTCCAACATGTTTTGTTTGCCAGTTTGTTCTAATGTTTTGTTTAAAAGAACCATCATCCAACTAGGAACACCGGCTAAACTGGTTACATTTTCGTTAATAGTTTCTTTAATAATGGCTGGCATTTTGCTTTCCCAATCTCCCATTAATGAAATGCTACTACTAGGAGTTGAACTGAATTCAGCCCAAATAGGCATATTGTCAATTAATATAGCAGACAAATCTCCAAAGAAAGTATTGTTGTCCTCATACAATTGCTTGCTTCCACCTAAGCGAAGACTTTTTCCTACAAATAATTGAGAATCTTCATTGTTGTTTAAATACAGACATAATAAATCCTTGCTCGCTTTATAATGACAGTTTTCTAAAGCCTCTGAACTGACTGGAATAAATTTACTTTTAGCATTTGTAGTTCCACTTGACTTGGCAAACCATTTTATGGAAGTGTTCCAAAAGATGTTTTGTTCCCCTTTTCGGGTTCTTTCTATTAGTGGCTCCAATTCTTCATAGGTGGAAACAGGAATTCTCTCGGTGAAAGTTTTGTAATTTGTTATGGAACTGAATTCGTGTTGTTTTCCAATGAATGTGTTCTCTGCTTGTTTTAATAAATTGAATAACAGCTCTTCTTGAACTTCATTAGGATATTTTAAAAACAATTCCATTTGATGAATACGTTTTTTCAAAATAAAAGAAGCAATAGAATTTATTAACGGAAACGCCATTTTTTTAAAAGTGAATTATGAATTACGAATTACGAATTATAACTTTACCAAAAATAACAATTTTTGTTGAATTTAGAACTTTAATATAAAAACTTTACAGGAATGATTTACGAAGGAGTACTTACCAAAATGCAAACCGAAATAGGCAATCCTATTCAATATTATTTGGTCTTTGAAAACAGTTTTTTAAATGTAAATCAACTTCTTGGAAAAGAAACGGAAATTGTATTGCAAGGCTATAAGTGTTTAAATTGTGGAAAGCAGAAGAAAATTTTCCGACAAGGCTTTTGTTACGATTGTTTTATGACGAGTCCTGCTGTTGGCGATTGGATCATGAAGCCTGAATTAAGTACAGCACACTTAGACATTGAAGATAGAGATTTAGATTATGAGAGAAAAGTTCAGCTGCAACCTCATGTAGTTTATTTAGCTTTATCTAGTGAAGTAAAAGTAGGTGTTACCCGAAAAACCCAAATTCCCACCAGATGGATAGATCAAGGAGCAGTGCAAGCAGTGCCAATAGTTGAGGTGCCAAATCGCTACTTAGCGGGTATTACAGAAGTAGCATTAAAAAATCATTTTGCCGATAAAACAGCTTGGCAAAAAATGTTAAAAAATGAAGTGTTACCAGTTAATTTATTAGCGGAAAGACAAAAAACTTTTGATTGGTTGCCAGATGAAGTAAAATCTCATTTTGCGACTGACCAACAAGTATTAGAATTACATTATCCAGTATTACAATACCCCAAAAAAATTAGTAGTTTAAATTTAGATAAAACACCTTCATATACCGGTAAAGTAGCTGGAATTAAAGGACAATATCTCTTGTTTGAAGATGGAACCGTTTTCAATATTAGAAGTAGTGAAGGGTATGTGGTAAGAATTAGTTTGTAGAAAACATAAAACCCTTTTCAAATTATTGGAAAGGGTTTTACTTTGTATTTTGTACTTTATTTTATTCGTCTTTCTTTTTCTTGTTGAATAAATCTTTTAAACCGTCTTTGGCTTTGTTTTTTAAGTCTTCTTTGGCTTTTTCTTTGGCTTCGTCAATTTTGGTATTTACTTCTTCTTTGGTAGTAGGAATTACAGTTTTTGTAGAATCTCCCGGTTTTTTGTTTTTGTCAATTAAGTTGCCTAAAGCTGAAGTTCCTTGTCCAACTAATTTATCTTTTTGCTGTTTAACCAATTGTGTTGCCAAATTTGTTGTTGCTGCTTTTAAATCAGTTGTTACTTTTGGCGCACTAAAACTACCTGTCATTAATGCATTAACTGGAATGCTTTCTAATTTTTTTGCGTCAGCTGGTGTTAACTTTGCGATTAAATTATTTACTTCTGAACCTAAGTATTTTGTAGGAACATCAAATTTTAAATCATAATTCATCACTTGATCAAAACCATGTGTTCCGCTAACATTCACTTTGATGTCTTGGTACTTGATGTCAAATGGTTTTACATTTACTTTTCCGTCTTTAAACGTTAAAGCTGCTTTTAAATCGTTCAAATTCAACTTGTCTAAATTGATAAAGTTCAAGTTAGAAGACAATGATGATAATAATTTTGAATTTTTCTCATTAACAGTTGTTGACAACAATTGTCCTATTAAATCTCCAGTAAGTGATTTTAAATCAGGAGTCATATCATTAGTCAAGTTTCCAGATAGATTAATTGTCGAATTAAGTTTACCATTAATCACACCAGCAATAGGAGCAATGGATTTTAACATGTCTAATTGCGTAAAAGATTCTGTAATATTAACTTGATTTAAACCCAAATCCATTTTAAAGGTAGGCACTTTTCCTTTGGTGGAAACATTTCCTGTTAATCCAATATTTCCTCCAAATATTCCCATTTTTAAATTGTTTAAAGCAATAGCTTCATCTTTAATAACTAATGTACCAGAAACTGCTTTTAAATTTAAATTATCATAAACTACAGTATTTGCTTTAGCTGAAATAGTACAATCTAAAAAGGCTGGAATTTTAACGGCTTCTGTTGTTTTTTTACCTTCAGTAGTTGTTGTAGTAGAAGGTTCCATGAAATCAGAAACCAATAAATTGTTTGAATTCATGTTGAAATTGCCTTTCAAAACTTGATTTTTAAACATAAATCCATAAAAATTGTCCAAAGCTCCAGTTACATTCAAGTCTGAACTTCCTGTTTTGGCATCAAATTCATTCAACTGAATTTTACTTGTATTGAAAACAATGGCAGCTTTATTGATTTTGAAAGGTTTAGCCAATTCTGGTCCTTCATAGTTAAATCCTGTAATCGACATGCTTCCAGAGTTTTGAATGTTTTGGTACTGAGAAGTTTCAACAGAATTCATGTCAAATTTTGTGGTAACATCAGCTTTTAAAATTCCTGACAAAGGCATGTCTAATTGTACAGGATAAGCTTTTGTTACATTAGCTAGATTGATGGTTCCTTTTAATTCAGCATTTACCAAAGCATTTTCAAAATTTTTGATGTTTGCTTTTGCATTAAAAACATCTTGATCGATTGAAAAGGATAATTTATCTAAATTCACATAAGTATCATTCATTAAGCCCGTTTCATTGACAATGTGTGTGTCGATAACGATATTTTTTACAGCTTTTGGCAAATCAGGATATTTGAACATCGCATTGTTAGAAGCAATTTCTATATTGAATTTTGGAATTGTAGTTTCCGTTAAGCTTCCTTTCACAACACCATCTACTGTAAATTCTCCCGAAGTTTCTACTTTGTTTATATCACCAGAGTAAGCTTCTGGAATTAATCCTAAGAAGTTTTTAAAAGAGGAAGTAGGTGTTTTGAATTTCAAATCATATTCTTGGCCAGCTTCAACCATTTGCAAATAACCATCAAATTCTAATGGCAACTGATTGATAAGTGCTTTGTTGTCTTTGAAATCAAATTTCATTTTGTCTAAATCGATTCCTAAAACAGCATCTAACGAAATACCTACCTTATTCATGTATTTATTTTTTTCCATTTCAAAGGAAAGTTTTGCAGTTGTTTCAGTATCTAAGTCAAGTTTTTGTGCTGTAAAATTTCCTTTTCCTGAGTGATTAATGCTGTCTAAAACCATTTTCATGTTAGCACCTTCATCTAAATAAGTAAAACGAAGATTTTCTACTTTATAATCCTGAATGTTTAAAGAAAACGGTTTGCTTTCGCTTTCGCTTTCTGGTTTGTCATCTTTTAAAGCAATATCATAATTGCCAAGACCCTCTTTGTTGAAAATAATATTTACAACTGCATTTTCAGTTGATATGCTTTCTAAATTCATAGTTTCAGTAGCGTCTTTGAAAAGCTCTTTAATGCTCATTTTCAAATTCGTTTCACCACTGTAGAAAAGGGTATCTCCTTCAAAAGGTGCTTTGTTAATGATGCTTAATTTGTCAATGGTTACATTAGCTTGAGGGAAACTTTTGAATAAGCTTAAATCGACATCTTCAAAGGCAATTTTGGCGTCCACACTTTCATTTAAGGTTTTTGCAATCATTTCCTTAATTTTATCCTTAAAGATAAATGGAGCGACGGCTAATCCTATAATTAAAACTAAAAGAGTTATTCCTGTGATTTTTATTATTTTTTTTAACATACCAATTGGATTTACTTCAAATATTGTTGGACTTAAGTGTAAACAAAAGTAATACCAAATTGAAAAAGAAAGTATTAAGATTTTAATAATTTTTTACAGAATTCAAATTAATCGATGAGAAGTTCTTCATTGGGGTTTAAATGAAATTTTTTTCTGAAATAATAAACGGCTAAATACATAAACGGCGTGTCCATAAGTGCTATAAAAACTTTAAAAGCAAAACCACTAATAAATAATTTTCCAAATACATTCCATGGAAGAATATCGAAAGAACACAACAAAAATAACACTGAGAATGTATCTATAGCTTGCGAAGTTATGGTAGAAAAATTATTGCGAACCCACAGCATTTTACCTTTGGTCAATTTTTTCCAAAAATGATAAACCTGAATATCAATATATTGTGCAAAGAGATAAGCTGTCATAGAAGCAAAAACTGCTAAAGCTGTTTGACCAAAAACTGTACTAAAGAGTTCGTTATTTACTGGAGAAGTTTCAATAGCAGGAACTTTATTGGCAATAAAAACAATCAGTAATGAAAATATAGAAGCAAAAATTCCAACGGTAACAACTTGATTAGCCTTCTTTTTTCCATATATTTCTGAAATGATATCGGTAACAAGAAAAGTAATGGGATAAGGAATTATACCCACAGAAATTTCAAAAAATTTGGCACCAAAAATTGTAAAATCTCCAAATGGATACCAATAAAAAAACTTTTGGAAAATTAAGTTAGAGACTACAAGAGATGCTATAAAAAGGCCACCAAGGATAAAATATATTTTTTGGGCTAAAAGTTTGTCTTTTACTGTCATTTTGTTTAATTTAAAACAAATATAGTTAAACAAAATTAATAATATAAAAAAACCACTAATTTTTCATTAGTGGTCTGTTTCATTTCTCCAGAAAACTAAATATTTCTAAAAAAAAAACTATTTAATATCTAATTCATAAGGCATCAAGGCTTGAACACCTTTCATTTTTTGAGCGCTTTGTATTTTCTCTAAAAGTAAATAGGCTTCTGTGCCAATTTGTTCTTTCAATAAATCTTCTTTGGTTTTAAAAATAGAAATGCCAGACATGTTAGCTAACAAATCTTCAAAATTAGTTTCATATTCTGGATAATTTTCAGTTCTGAAATCTTTAATTTTAGCTAAAGTAGCCGCATGTTTTATAGCCTCATTTAGTCCGCCAATTTTATCTACCAATCCGTTTTTAACAGCATCTGTTCCAGTCCAAATTCTTCCTTGAGCTATAGCGTCAACTTGTTCAGTAGTCATTTTTCTTCCGTCAGCTACTCGTTTTAAAAATGTACTGTAAACATCTTCAATGCTTTCTAAAACAACGCCTTTGAAATTTTCATCTAAAGGCTCAAAAACGCTATATCCACTAGCATTTTTGTGTGTTCTAACTTGTTCTGCATTAATCCCAATATTTTTTCCTACTTGATTTAGATTAGGTAGTAATCCAAAAACACCGATTGAACCTGTAATAGTATTTGGTTCAGCAAAAATAGTATTGGCGTTACAAGAAATGTAATATCCACCTGAAGCGGCTACGTTACCCATAGAAACTACAACTGGTTTTACTTTTTTAGTTAATTCAATCTCTCTCCAGATCAATTCAGAAGTCAAAGCACTTCCTCCAGGACTATCTACACGTAAAACAACAGCTTTTACATCTTTGTCTTCACGAGCTTCTTTTAAGGAACGATTTATAGAACCTTCTCCAATAATATTCACACTTCCTTCACCACCTTGAATTTCTCCTTGTGCATAAATCACTGCAATTGTGTTGTCTGCCGTGAAATTAGTTGAAGGAGAATCGGCAATACTAGCATAATCAGAAATAGAAATCTTATTGTATTCTTCGTCTTTTTTTACTTTTAGTTTAGTGCGAATTAAATCATGGTACTCATCTTCATAGCCAATTTTATCAATCAATTTAGTTTCTAAGGCTAATTTTGGGGTTCTTGCTCCTAAACTTTCAGCAATAGCATTTAAAGTAGCTACATCAATTTTTCTGCTCTTTGAAATGTCAGTAACAACAGTTTCCCAAATGGATTGTAATAATTCACTTAACTGTTCTCTGTTTTCAGGACTCATTTCTTGAGCTAAGAAAGGTTCAACAGCACTTTTATACTTGCCATGGCGAATCACTTCAAACTTCACGCCTGATTTTTCTTGTAAATCTTTCATGTAAATAACTTCAGAAGCCAATCCTTTGAAATCAAGTTCTCCAACAGGATTTAAGTAAATTTGATCAGCCACAGAATTCAAATAATAATCATTTTGCATCAAAACATCAGAATAAGCATACACAAATTTGCCTGATTTTTTAAATTCTTCTAATTTATTTCTAATGGCTTTACTTTGTGCTAATCCTAAAGAGGAATTGTTTTTCAAGATGGAAATTCCTTGAATGTCTTTGTCTGTTTTTGCGGCTTCTATAGCATCAATTACTTCAATTACACTAGCTTTTTTACCTTCATTTAAAAGAGCATCGAAAGGACTTGCTTCAAATTTCCCATTATAATCCATGGTAATTTCGGATAAATCTAATTCAATAACAGCGTTTTTATCTAGTTTAGGCTTTCCATCACCACTTCCTGCAATGGCTCCAATGATTAAGATGAAAAAGAAAAAAATAAAGCAGAATAAAAATAATCCAACTATCGTAGATAAAACGTTACTTAAAAATCTCATTTTTAAAATATTAATTGTTGTCTTTATAAGTGTGCAAAAGAACAAAAAAGTTACATGTTCATAAAAAAAAGATTTCATAAATTATAAGTCTAAAATAGTTCGTTATTTTTGCCAACTATGAAGTCGCAAAATCAAGTAATTTTATCTTTAGGTAGTAATTTAGGAAACCGATTGGAAAATATACAATCTTGTGTTTCTTCTATACACAATGAAATTGCTACCGTTGTAAGAGTGTCTAAAATTTATGAAACACCTGCTTGGGGCTTTAAAAGTGATCCCTTTTACAATTGTGTGATTCTGATTCATACCTCAAAATCCGCTCAAAAAATACTTTCTCAAACGTTAAGACTTGAAAGGGAATTAGGAAGAACTCGAAATAATGAATTAGGTTATCAAGCTAGGATTATTGATGTTGATATTATTGCTTTCAACGAAGAAATTATTTCCACAGAAAATTTAGAAATTCCACATCAACAAATGCATAAGCGAAAATTTGTATTGTTGCCTATGCAAGATTTAAGTTTAAATTGGACACATCCTAAATTAAAAAAATCAATTGCAGAATTACTACTAAGTTGTGAAGATGAAAGTGATTGCAAAGTTATCCAAAATTTTACTTCACCTATAGAGCAATTAAACTTGCAAAACTTCAATTACATTGCTATTGAAGGTAATATTGGTGCTGGAAAAACTACTTTGGCCACAAAAATAGCTGAAGATTGTAATGCCAAGTTAGTCTTAGAACGATTTGCGGATAATCCGTTTTTGCCTAAATTTTACAAAGATCAAAACCGATATGCTTTCCCTTTAGAAATGTCATTTTTGGCTGATAGATACCAACAGTTGACTGACGATTTAGCTCAATTTGATTTATTTAAAGATTTTATTGTGGCTGATTACCATATTTTCAAGTCTTTGATATTTGCCAAAGTAACTTTACAAGAAGATGAATTTCGTTTGTATAAAACCATGTTTGATATCATTCACAAAGAAATGCCAAAACCTGATTTGTACGTATATTTGTATCAAAATACAGAACGACTATTGGCAAACATCAAAAAAAGAGGAAGAAGCTACGAACAAGAAATTCCTGCCGATTATCTAGAAAAAATCAATCGAGGTTATTTGGATTACATCAAAACACAAACAGATTTAAATGTTTTAGTTATTGATATTTCTGATTTAGATTTTATTAAGAAACAAGGTGATTATGTTTTTTTGTTAGAAGAAATTAATAGGAAAATAGAAGAACACTGATTTTTGTCCAGCCGAATTTATTTCAGCTTCTAATATTTAATGGAAGATGTTGAAACAAGTTCAGCAAGACAAGTTCAAGATTTAATCGTTTAGTTAATTCATTTTCTGAAACAAATCCCAAATCACAATTCCAGCACTCACAGAGATATTTAAAGAATGTTTGCTGCCTAACTGTGGAATTTCAATTACACCATCACTTAAATTAATAGCTTCTTGTTGTACGCCTTTAACTTCGTTGCCAAAAATTAAAGCATATTTCACATCATTTTCAGGTTGAAAATCATTTAACATAATAGAATTTTCAACTTGTTCAATCGAATAAATTTTAACTTTTTCAGCTTTTAATTTTTCAATGACTTCCAAAACATCTTTTGCATATTCCCAACTCACCGTTTCAGTTGCACCCAAAGCTGTTTTATGAATTTCTTTATTAGGTGGAATAGCCGTAATGCCACACAAATAAATTTTTTCAATCAAAAAGGCATCACAAGTTCTAAACACAGAACCTATATTGTGCAAACTTCTAATGTCATCTAAAATAATGATTATAGGAGTTTTTTCGGCTGCTGCAAATTCCTCTTTGCTTATTCTGTTTAGTTCTTCGTTGGCTAGTTTTTTCATTTGGCAAAGATATTTTATTGGTTTCAAGTTTCAAAGTTTTTAGAAACAACTATTAACAAGTCAATAACAAAAACCTATTAAGTAGTTTTCTATATTGCTACAAATTTAGTTATATGAAGAGTCTTTTTATTTTATTGTGTTGCATTACTTTCAGTTGCAATTCTCAAAATTCTAATCTGCCACAAGCAGATAAAGAAAGACAACAGGCTATTATTGATGAATACTTAACCAATTGTGCTGCAAAGTATAATTACAATTTTGCAATGGATAAGTGGCAAGCTTGTTTAGACGAAGGGTTGAAAAAAGATTCAACAATTGCATATTTATGGCAACAAAAAGCAATGCCCTTGTTCAAGGCTAGAAAATATGAGGCAGGTATGGCTTTTTTAGATAAAGCTGTAAAATATGATGAAGATAGATGGTTAGAGTATAGAGCGTTTATCAAATGTATCTTTGCAAAAACTTACAAAGATGCTATAGTAGATTTTGAAAAATGTAAAGCAAAAGTTGGGAACTCTTATGTTATGGATCATACTTATGATTTTCATATTGCGTTATCATACTTGCAACTGAATGAGTTTGAAAAAGCTGAGAAAATATTCAAAAAAGATACAGATGAGCAAGTGAAAAAGAATGGTGAAGCCCATCATTTAGATCTATTTTATTATGGAATTTCTTTGTATGAACAACAAAGATTCAAAGAAGCAATTGTTGTTTTTGACAGAGCTTTAAAGCAATATCCACAGTTTTCAGATGTGAAATATTATAAAGCATTAGCCATGTATAAAAACAATGAGCCAAAAGAAATAACAGATTCGCTCTTTAAAGAAGCTAAAGCAGATTTAGAAGCTGGTTACACTATTAATGAAGACCAAATCTACTATGAAATGTATCCTTATCAAATTGAAAAATTAAAGAATTGATTTCAAAGATTTAAGATTTTAAGTTGAAATTGAATTTTGGTATTGAAATTGAAATTGTCGTTGATTTTTGTAACTTCGCAAGCAGTATCTAAAAACTAATTATTGTGGCTAAAAAATCAGCAGCAGAGTCTAAACCCAAAGAAGCAAAGGAAACTCCATTAATGAAACAATACAATGGTATCAAAGCTAAATATCCAGATGCTTGTTTGTTGTTTAGAGTAGGAGATTTTTATGAAACTTTTGGGGAAGATGCTATTCGTGCTGCCAATATTTTAGGTATAACGTTAACCAAACGTGGTGCTGGTTCTGATACGGAAACAGCCTTGGCAGGTTTTCCACACCATTCCATAAATACATATTTACCTAAGTTAGTTAAAGCTGGACTTCGAGTAGCGATTTGTGATCAATTGGAAGATCCAAAAATGACTAAAACTATTGTGAAAAGAGGTGTAACTGAATTAATTACACCAGGAGTTTCCATGAATGATGAGGTTTTGCAGTCTAAGTCGAATAATTTTTTAGCGGCTTTGCATTTTGGAAAAATGACTATTGGAATTTCTTTTTTAGATGTTTCAACGGGTGAATTTCTTACCGCTCAAGGCAATGAAGAATACATTGATAAATTGTTGCAAAATTTTCAGCCTAGTGAGGTTTTAATTCCAAAACAGTTCAAGCTGAAATTCAGAGAGGTTTTTGGAGATGATTACCATACGTTTTTCTTGGAAGATTGGATTTTTAAACAAGATTATGCCTTCGAAAGTTTGACCAATCATTTTCAAACGAATTCTTTGAAAGGTTTTGGTATTGAAGAATTACAAGAAGGAATTATTTCTTCGGGTGCCATTTTATATTATTTATCCGAAACCCAACACAATAAAATCCAACATATCACTTCCATTCAACGAATTGCTGAAGATGCTTATGTTTGGATGGATCGATTTACCATTCGAAATTTAGAATTGTATCATTCTACCAATCAAAATGCTGTAACCCTTTTGGATGTTATTGATAAAACGCTGTCGCCAATGGGTTCACGTTTATTGAAACGATGGTTGGCATTGCCTTTGAAAGATGCAGTTAAGATAAAAAGTCGTCATGAAGTAGTAGCTTATTTTAAAAATAATCAAGAAGTCTTAAAGAAAATTCAAGTTCAAATTAAGCAAATTTCTGATTTAGAACGTTTGATTTCAAAAGTAGCTACAGGAAAAATTTCTCCAAGAGAAGTAATCTATTTAAAAGATTCTTTAGATGCTATTATTCCTATAAAAGAGTTGGCATTATCGTCTAATAACGATTCATTAAAAGTTATTGGAGATAGTTTGCATGCTTGCGAATTGCTTCGAGAAAAAATAAAAATTTCTTTAAATAAAGAGGCACCCGTTGCCATCAATAAAGGAAATGCTATTGCTTCTGGTATTAATGAAGAATTAGATGAATTGAGAGCTATTTCCTCCAAAGGGAAAGGTTTTTTAGAAGATTTAGAGCTTAGAGAAAGTGAGAAAACGGGAATTACTTCTTTAAAAGTGTCCTTCAATAATGTGTTTGGTTATTATATAGAAGTCAGAAATACACATAAAGACAAAGTTCCTCAAGATTGGATTCGAAAGCAAACTTTAGTAAGTGCGGAACGCTATATTACCGAAGAATTAAAAGAATACGAAGCAAAAATTTTAGGAGCTGAAGAGAAAATTCAGTTTTTAGAAAATAAGTTATTTGAGGAATTAATTCAATGGATGGCTACTTATATCAAACCTGTTCAATTGAATGCTAATTTAATTGCTCAGCTGGATTGTTTGAATTCGTTTACCCAAATAGCTATTGAGCAAAAATTTGTCCAACCTCAAATTGATGAAACATTTGATTTAGAAATTACAGAAGGTCGTCATCCTGTGATCGAAAAGCAATTGCCTGTAGGAGTGCCTTATATTTCTAACAATGTTTTTTTGGATAGACAAACCCAGCAAATCATCATGATTACGGGTCCAAATATGTCGGGTAAATCAGCAATTTTACGTCAAACTGCTTTGATTGTATTGTTGGCTCAAATGGGAAGTTTTGTGCCAGCAGAAGCTGTTAGAATGGGAATTGTAGATAAGATTTTTACTAGAGTAGGAGCCAGCGATAATATTTCTATGGGTGAATCGACTTTTATGGTAGAAATGAATGAAACGGCTTCTATTTTGAATAATTTGTCTGAAAGAAGTTTGATTTTGTTAGATGAAATAGGACGAGGAACTTCTACATATGATGGAATTTCAATTGCTTGGGCTATTGCTGAATATTTACACGAACATCCCAATAAACCCAAAACACTTTTTGCAACCCATTATCATGAATTAAATGAAATGGAGGTCACGTTTGATAGAATTCAAAATTATAATGTTTCCGTAAAAGAATTAAAAGATACGGTTTTGTTCATTCGTAAATTGGTAAAAGGAGGAAGTGCTCATAGTTTTGGAATTCATGTGGCAAAAATGGCTGGAATGCCTCAAATTGTAATTCAAAAAGCACAGAAACTATTGAAGCAATTGGAGAAGAAACATTCCTCAAACGAATTGATGGATATTAAAGGAGCTAATGATGAATTGCAGTTGAGTTTTTTCAATTTAGATGATCCCTTGTTGGAAGAAATTAAAGAGCAAATAGTCAATTTAGACATCAATACCTTGACTCCAGTGGAAGCCTTGATGAAATTAAATGAAATTAAGCGAATGATTGTAAAATAATTTATTTGTAATGCATTTAAATTCAGATATTTATTTTTTTATTGCTTTTTTTTCATGAAAAAGGTTTGTGAATTTGAAATTATAGTGTACATTTGCACTCGCAATACGTAAGTATGGCGAAGTTCTTAAATAAATCAAGTGAAAAATAGGCTCATTTAGAGTGTGATTCTGTTCTGCTTAATCTAGTCTTTTTTGAGTTTAATTTACAAAACGCGAAAATAGCTCAGTTGGTAGAGCGCGACCTTGCCAAGGTCGAGGTCGCGGGTTCGAACCCCGTTTTTCGCTCAACTACCAAAATATAATGCTCGAGTGGTGGAATTGGTAGACACGCTGGACTTAAAATCCAGTGAACAGTAATGTTCGTGCGGGTTCAAGTCCCGCCTTGAGTACAAGAAAAAACCGTAATACGCTTTTAATTAAGTAATTACGGTTTTTCTTTTTTAAAGTTGCCCGACTATTGCCCGACAATTTATAAATCTTTTGTTTTTTTATTAATTTCTCCACTACCTTTATCATAGATTTTATAAATTATTAAATTTATGAGTAAACAACTAAAAACACGAACTAAATTATTTGATGTTTTTTCAAAACAGCTTCATTTACTTAAAGATAATGGGTTGTTAAATGTCGAACTAAAATACCAAGAGACTTATATTTGCCCACTATGTTTGGAACAATTTCAAAAGTCCGATTTAATTTCAAAAGATTTTGGAAACTATCTAACAGAAGAAGATGCACCCCCAGCAAAATTAAATGGTTCAAGAGTTGCACTTACCTGTCATAATTGTAATTCAAAAGCAGGTCACGAAATAGACCATCATCTTATTCATAGGATAAGAGAAATCGATGATTCAAAATTTCACACTGGAACAGTTCAAAAAGCACGTTTTGAAATAGATAATACAATCGTTAATTCACAAATTACATCAGAAGGAAATGGTATTTTAAAGGTTTTGCATAGGATAGATAATAATAATCCGTCTTCTCTTGATAAATTCATTCATAAATTAAAAAGCAAATCTATCGGAGAACTCTTAAATATGTCTGTACATAAAAAGATAATAGACGATACAAAAGTTGACAAAGCACTATTAAAAGCTAATTATATAATTACTTTTTCAAAGTTTGGATACATTTTTCTTTTAGATAATTATTATGATGAAATTAGAAATGAAATTCGCCAACCAGACTTACCTACAAAAGGTCATTTATTCATTAATAATCAGTTCAGTCCAAATCAGGTTGGTACTTATTACGTTTGTAACCCTAATGCAAAATCAATATTAAATGTTTTTACATTAAAAACGGAATATTCTGAAACAGTAATTGGTGCAATAATTCCATTTCCTAATAAATCTCCTGAAGACATTCATCGTAGCCTTGTTTCAACTGGCGAGAGAATAGGGAGCGATAATGTTGGTGTAGTATTAGATACAACAAATTATGATATTAATGTTGATTTATTTAAGGATATTGCTGAAATAAAAAAAATTATTAAATGGATTAACTAAAGTCTAATTACACAACGAAGAAAAATCCAAAAAGAAGTGGTAAAGATTTTTAACAGTTTTATCATCAACATATTTTGAAATATAATGATTTTCATTTTCAACTAAATGTTCATTCGTAGAGTATGTAGTAGTGATTTTCTCGTTTATTTTCTCTTTAATATTTTTTATATCTCCGTTTAGAATGTACCCTAACATAAAGCCAATATCATAAGTTTTTTTATCATAGATATTATTAATGAATTTACCCATACCAGCATCTTCAACATATTCATTGATTAAAGAAGTAGCTTTTTTTGTTTTATAATTAGATTCTAAAATCAACTTTGCTTCAATTCCAAATTTTACTGTTTTGTTCTGATTATTCCAAGATAAAATTCTTAAATCAAATCTTTTCGCTTTTTTTGGACTTTCTTTACCTTTTCTAATTTTATCTGTGTATTGGTAAAATTCTGGAACAATATCAAATGGTAATTCATTTGATTTTATGTTATTCTCAATATGACCATAAATACCTGCTGTTATAAGTGTTTCATCAGAATCGAATGCTTTTTCGGAATCAAGCAGATATCCTTTATAACCACTTTCTATAATTCCAAAGCAGTCTCTTAAAACATTTTGATACAAAACGAAAACAATATCACTATCTATATTGCTTTGAATTTCAGATGATTTATATTTAGATATATATCCACTCATTAATACATTCCTTGATTAAGAATTTCAACAATTAAATCATCTGCATCATTTAGAGCTATTGCTCTATTCCAAAATCTTTTTTGATTTGGTTTTATTAGATAAAATCCATTTTGGAATTCATACTTTAAAAATCTACGATAATAGATACTTGATTTGTTGTTATGAAAAGAAAAATCATTAATTTCTTGAAGAATTTTAGAAATGTCGATTTCTACCTCTTCAATTAAATTTTTATTTGAGATATTTTTTTCAAAATAAAATTTGACTACTGCCAATTCCTCTTTAAAATTAATGTTCTTATAAATTTCGGCTTTTAAATTAATAGTACTATTTTTAAAATTATCATTAATTGTGTTTAGGAATGTTTGAGAATATTCTTTTTGACAATTTAGAGTAAGAGGGGTTTCTGCTCCAATTTTTTTATAATTTTCTTTTAAAACATTACTGAAATTAATAACATTATTGATTAATATTAATTCATTTTCAGATATTTTTAACGCTTTATATAGTATTGTATCAATATCGTTTTTTATTGGTTTTATTTTTTCTCTGATAAGTAAATCTTCAAATTCATTGCTTTTGTAAATCTTAATTATCAAATCAACTTTATTAGATAACAAAATCACATCTTCTTTTTTTAAATAATCTGCTATAACAGGAAATAATGACACTTCGTTTTTCTGTACCCTGTTTCTATCTAAACCTATTGAAGAACTTATCATTATGTAATAATAAGTTGCTAAAGAAGAATTTAAGCAGGCAACCATAGCTTTATGGAAAACTTCATCTTGGTTAATAAATTTTATAGCTTTTGATGCACTTAAAAAGGCACAATCATATCCAACATAAGAACAACATAATTCTCCTAATTTCGTCCCTTCTTTAAATAATACAAGAGGAGCAGAATATAAATTTCTTTTGTCAGTTCTGTGTAATAAAAAATCTTTATGTTGTTCTAATTTTTCTTTCGGTGTGGGGGTGTAATAAGGCATAATGTTATCAACCTCGATAAAATAATTATTTTTAAGCCTTGTATTACCTTTGAATTTAGCATCTTTATCTTTAATAAGTCCCATGCCTTGTGAAACTTTTTTTTCAGTTTCAAAATCATCGATAGACTTCATAAGATTTAATCTATTAATAAACTTTAAATCACGCATTCCCCCATACATTCCAATTTTAAATATCTTGGAATTAACCTTTAATACTTCATTTAAAGGAAGTGTCTTTATTTCAGAAGCATCAATTGTGATAGTCTTTCTGTTTCTTATGGAAGCTCTAACTTTAGGAACAACGTATATAATATTCTCGTTAATATTTATTTCGTTTGTTTGTCGTTTTGTATAAATAATTAAAGCAGATGCTTGATTGGCATTTTCAAAAAGAACATCTCTCACAATTGCAAAATTTACAATTACATTAACTCTATTTTTCTTAAAAAAGTGAATTCTAAAATCATCATCAGTACCACTTGTGTTAAATAATACCTTTGCAGAAGAAATTAAAGCAATAGTTGCGTTTGGCGAAATATAAGAGGCATAAGCCAAAAAAGCTTTAACAATATCTTTTTTAACTTCCCAGCCATTCTTTTTTGCCCAATTAATTATACTTAAATCTACATTGCTTCTCTTCCAAGGTGGGTTTCCAACGATTAAATCAAACTTGGTGTTAAAAAAGGCATCGATTTCTTTAATGCTTTCATAATTTAAATCCTCCCTAATAAAGGTATTTCCTCTCAATAGATTATTCCCAAATTTTTTTATTTCTTTATCTTCAAATTCTTTATCTTCATTATTTTTAGTCCAATAAATTAATGTTTCAAAACTTACTTTTCTTAAGATGTCTCTTGGGTTGATATATTGTAAAAAGGTAAGGTATAGACTAAAAGCAGTTATTTTTATAGCTTCTGGGTGTAATTCAATACCATAAATATTGTCTTTTAAAATTTTTAGTAAAATTTCTTTATTAAGTGTTTCTGTTTTGTGTGTAAATTTCCAACGCTCGATAAGTCTTTTATATCCTTCTACTAAAAAAATTCCACTTCCACAGGCAGGGTCTAATATTTTTATGTTATAATTATGATCTTCAATGCTTGGCATAGGTAGAATTTCATTGTAAACAAATTCTACTAACATTTGGGGTGTATAAAAAGCACCTAATTCCTTTTTAGTTTTTTCTTTATTATCTATAATTTTATTCTTCAAAGTGTCTTCTTCACTCATGAATTCTTCATAGATTGCACTAATTAATTCTATAGGAATATGCTTAAAATTAAACAAACGAAATAAACTATATTGTCCTTTTTTTAAGTCTTTTTCGCCTGTATAACAATCGTAGATAATACTTAAAATTCCAGGATTGTTCTTTATTGTATCTTCTTCTTTTTCAGATATTGGAAATAAGTCACCGTTAAATTTTTCTTTAAGAAACTTGAATAGTTTGTATGTCTCAGACGGATGATTGTTTAAAAGCTCAAAAAAATCTTTCTCTACACCTGTTTCTAACTTTATATCTTCTTTGGTTAAAATATTTTTATGTTCCAAATATAAAGTAAATAGACTTCTACCCAATAAATCATGAATTAGTCCAAAATCTAACCCAAAATCTTTATACAAGATTTCTCTTGCATATCTTAACTGTTCAATTAGTTTTTTGTCAACTCGTTGTTCTGTTTTTACAATTAAACTTTCTCCTACAACCTTTTCACTATCTAATTTTGATTGATGTAAAATTAAGGCAAGATTTTCTAAATCTTCCTTTGCTGTTGAAAATTCCTTTAATTCGATACTGTTAATATTGTTTGAATTTGTAACAGGTTTGGAATAATTGTCTAAAATTTTAATTGTTTTTGGAGTTATAATTAAGGTTAAGGGTGTTCTTCCTTCATTCCAAAAACGATTATGTAATTTAATTACCTCTTCAGGATTGTATTCTTTTAGGGTTTTTATGTAGATAACAGGAGCAATATCATTAAAGTATATTGCATCAATATCGGTATTACCAATTAAAACATTTTCTTTAAAAGCATTTTTGGCAATAAAGTATTTAAAAGATGATTTACTGTCAGACGGTTCGTCTAACTGCACATTAGTAACCAAACCATTAGACCATTCGGCTTTGGTTGCTATGTTGTGCAGTATGTTGTTTTCATCTTTAAACATCAATCATCTGTATAATAATTGCGATAAAAGTATGAAAAAAACAGAAAATTAGTGTGCTTTTTTGTCTTTCTTTTATGTTAAATTGATTCAATGATTTTAAAAATAGTTTTTAAGTTTTTTAAAAATTAAAAATCATATTTTAATTGGCCGATTAGGTATTGAATTACATCTTTTTGGGTTTTATGACTCTTGAGTATTTCAACCCTTTTTTCTGTATTTTCCTGCATTTATTTTGGGTTTGAATTATAATCTGATGTTAGATATCTATTCATAAAGAAAACTATCTGATAAAATTGTTTGCTTTTTGCATTAAAAAATGAATAATTATCCTTACTGTTTTTTGAAATAATACTTTTAGAAATGATAAACTTATTTGTTCCTTGTTTACTTAGGTTGTAATATATTGAAAATTTTATCTCTTTATTATCTAAATTATAGTAAGTGTATATTTTTTTTGATCTGTTATAGTGCCATGCCCCATACGAATCCTTTTATTTGGGATTCCAAATTATAAAATGAATCTTACTATTATTGTGAAAAAGTAATTAATGCTTAAAAAATTATAGATTTAATAAAACAAAGAGGTAAACATCTTGTTTGCCTTTTTGTTTTAAGTCTAATTGAATATTTCAAAATATATTCTCATATTATTAGTAGTACCAAATCTGTTCATTAAAGAAAAATCAGAATTACTTCAAAAAAATAAAAAACTGTTTATAACCTCTTCATTATTTTTTTAAAATTCTTTACTTTTTAAACATAAAAATAGTAGCTTGCTACTTCATTGCTAAAAGCCATTATGGGAACATTTGTCATTACTAAAAGAATAAGTGATTTATACAAATACGAATTTGTATCCAGAAAAGGGAAACCTATTTTTATTAGTAAAGATTTTGAATTGCGTTTTGAATGTGAAAATGAGATTGAACTTTTAAAAGACAAACTAGAAGATTGTTTTTTTATGCAATTCAAATCAACCAAGGGGAAATTTTATTTTAAAATTGTGTTGCAAGAAAAAGAAATTGCTATAAGCCGAAAATTTTCTACACAATTAATGATGCAAAAAAGCATAAATGAAATTATAAAATATGGTAATCAATCGGAGATTTTAGATTTTTCTTTGGAATTAGACATTTTTAAAGAGTAAGAATTTGTTTTTTATAAAATTTATCTTACATGATGTTATTGTTTTGTCAAAAAAAAAGCTCCACTAGTGGAGCTTTACTTTTTTTGCTTAGCGCTAATTATTTAGCTGGAGCTTCTTCAGTAGCTGGAGCTTCAGTAGCTGGAGCTTCAGTAGCAGTAGAATCTGCTTCAACAGCAGGAGCAGCAACCTCTTCAACAGCAGGAGCAACTTCTTCAGTAGCTGGAGCCTCTTCAACGTTAGCTTCAGTTTCTTTACAAGAAACGAACATCATAGCAACTAATGCTAAACTTAATACAACTTTTTTCATCTTTTTTATTATAAAAGGTTAATTATTAATTCGGAGCAAAGATATAAATTTTTTGACATGACAAAATATTTTTTTATTTTTTTTTCAAAAATATTTTTACCCTTGAATTCCGCATAACTTATTTACAACTTCCGTGCCAAAAAAATATAATTTAAAAAATTATTTCTTGTTGATTGTTAGTTCGTTAATGATGTTTTTTGCACCTGCATATTTGTCAATAATAAATAACACATATCTAATATCAACCATGATGTTTCTACATATAGCTGGATCATAGTAAATGTCGCTCATAGTTCCTTCCCAAACACGGTCAAAATTTAATCCAATTAAGTTTCCTTTAGCATCAATAGCAGGACTTCCAGAGTTTCCTCCTGTTGTATGATTGGTAGCTATAAAACAAACTGGTAATTTTCCGTCTTGTGCATAAGTGCCATAATCTTTCTTGTTATATAAGTCAATCAATTTTTGAGGTACATCAAATTCATAATCACCAGGAACATATTTTTCCATTACGCCTTCTAAATAAGTAATTGGTTCATAATAAACGGCATCTTGTGGGCTGTATCCGTTAACTTTTCCATAAGTTACTCGCAAAGTACTGTTGGCATCAGGGAAAATTCTATCCTTTGGGAACAATTCCATAATAGCTTTCATGTAAGTTCTTTGCAATGCTGTGTTTTTTAAATTAATTTCATCATAAGTTGGTGAAATTTTTGTTAAATAAGTATCCGCTAATGATTTTACCAATTGAAAACCTTTATCAGTATTAAGTTTTTCAACAACAGTTTTGGCATCTCCACTTAATAACTCTTTCAGTTTTTCATAACTAGTTAAACTGGAAGTGGTGTATATTTCTTTAGCTACATTGGTTGCATTTATGTTTTCCAATAAAGCAGGTAAAAATTGTTTAGGCGATTTTGTAGCATACAATTGAATCAATTGCTCAAAAACTTTCTCGTCAACTTGTGCATTGAAATCTTTGTATGATTCTTCAAAGCTAACTAATAAATTATTTTTTCTGTCGTTAAATGATTGTTCTCCTTTAGAAGTATAAACTTGTTCTAGCTGGTATAATCTGAATCCAAAACTTAATAATTCTGTATTTCTTAAAACTACTTCGCTGAAATAGTCTCTTGCAATTGCATAATCTTTGATTTCTGAATAATTTTTTTCAAATTCAGCTAATAAATTGCCGTATTCTTCTTGCTTGCCTGCTTTTTGGACTCTGTTTTTAAAGTCAGCTTCAAATTTTTGTTTGATGGCTACTGCATTTGACTTTTTTAAACCCTTGCTTTCACCAATCCATTTTTTCCAATAGTTAGCAACGCTGGCATATTTGGAAGCATATTGAATTTTGATTGCTTGGTTTTTTCGCATAAAACCATCTTGTACTTTTAAAGCGGCATCGCGAATTTCAATTTTAGCAGGATTTAAGTCATTTACTATTTGTTCTACTGCAAAAGAAGGCAGGTATTCTTGTGTTCTTCCAGGATAACCCATTACCATAGTGAAATCATTTTCCTTGATGCCTTTGGTCGAAATAGGTAGGAAGTGTTTTGGTTTATATGGTACATTGTCTTTTGAGTATTCAGCTGGACGATTGTTTTTATCAGCATAAATTCGGAATAAAGAAAAATCTCCTGTATGACGTGGCCAAACCCAATTGTCAGTATCTGATCCAAATTTTCCAATAGAACTTGGTGGAGCTCCTACTAAACGAACATCTTTAAATGTTTCAGTAACAAATAAAAGATATTGGTTGCCATCAAAAAAAGTGCGAATTTTATTTTCTTGCCAAGATTCTTTAGGTAAAGATTCACTGTATTTAGAAATATTATCTTGAATTTTCTTTTGTTTTTGTGCTTCATCATTCAAAGTGTCAACACCTTCCATGATTTTTGATGTTACATCTTCTATTCGAACTACAAATGTTACAACCATTCCTTTATTAGGTAATTCATCTTGCATTTTGTATGCCCAAAAACCATCTTGTAGGTAATCGTGTTCTACCGTAGAATGATTTTGAATAGCTCCATATCCACAATGATGATTGGTTAAAATTAACCCTTGTGGTGAAATAACTTCCGATGTACATCCATTGTTAAAATGAGGAACGGCGTCTTTTAAACTTGAATTGTTGACATCGTAAATATCTTTAGCTGAAATCTTCATGCCAAGCGATTTCATTTCTTTTTCGTTCATTCCATTCAGTAAAGAAGGAATCCACATGCCTCCTTGTTGGGCTTGTGTTGAAATTACAAAAAGGAGTAGTAAGAGTTTGATAAATTTCATTTTATTTTATAATTTTATGTTTTAAGATTTTTCGGTTATGCGTTTCAAAACCGCTTGCAAGATACAATTTTTGAGCATTTTCGTTATGGTTTTCTACTTCAAGATAAATCAATTTAACATTTAATTGTGAAGCTTGTTCTTTTACAAAATGGATGGTTTGTTTGCCAATTCCTTTTCCTCTTGAATTTTCTTTTAGGTATAGTTCGTCAAGAAAAGCTATTTTGCCTCTATATTCAAAGCTAAAAACGAAGGTCAAAATTACATATCCAACAATTGCATCGTGATGATAAATCAACCAAGCTTTCCCTAATTTTTCATCTGCTATAAATTGTTGGAATAATTGTTCGGTAACTCCAATATCCATAGGGTAATGGTCAATAGCATAAAAATCTTGCATCATGTTGGTGATGATTGAAATCTCTGTTATTTCTAATGGTTTAAAGGTTGTCATTGGTTTAAATATGATTCATAACCGTTAGGGTTGCTCCTTTATTCATTTGAACAAAAGTGCTACAAATATGACCTTTTTCAAAGCGGTCATCTTCATTTTGAATTAGCAAATTGAAAGTTTCATTTAATTGGGTTTGATTTTGGATGGAAATGCATCCGTGCATATTAACTAAAGCGGTTGCTTCTGCAAAGTGAGAATAGTTTGGACCTATGACAATTGGAATTCCAAAAGTTGCTGGTTCTAAAATATTGTGGATACCTGGATTGCCAAAGCCACCACCAACATAAGCAATATCAGCATAAGAATAGATTTTAGTTAAAATGCCAATAGTGTCAATTATGAAAACATTAAAATCCTTCAACTTGTCATGCTGAACTCGTTTCAATATTTCATCATTTTCAGAAAATAGCATAGTTTTTTTCTTGATTGAATTTTTCAATTCCTGAATTTGCTCTTGTTTGATATTATGAGGAGCGATAATAAACTTCACATCATCTGAACTTTGATTAATGTAATTCACTAATAATTCCTCATCCTTTGGCCAAGAACTTCCAATTACGATTGTGGTTTTATTGTCTTTAAATTCTCTAATAAATTCTAATGTATTATCTCGTTCCAAAATAGAAACTACTCGGTCAAATCTTGTGTCTCCAGAAATTTTTACGTTAGTAAACCCAATACTTTGCAATAGTTTTTTTGAACTTTCATTCTGCACGAAAAAGTACTCAAATGTTTTTAAAGCATTTCTGTAAAATCCACCATACCATTTGAAAAACGCTTGATTTTCTCGTAAAATTCCTGAAATTAGATAGGTTTTGATATTTTTCTTCTTCAATTCATTTAAATAATTGGGCCAATATTCATATTTGATAAAGAATACCAATTCTGGATGGACTAAATCAATAAATTTTCTAGCATTTGATTTTGAATCCAAAGGCAAGTAAACAGTAACATCTGCAATACTATTGTTTTTTCTAACCTCATACCCTGAAGGAGAAAAGAAAGTAACAATGATTTTATGAGAAGGAAATTTATCTTTGATTTTTTCAATTACTGGTAAACCTTGTTCATATTCTCCTAGAGAAGCTGCATGAAACCAAATGGTTTTGTCAGAAGCATTGATTTTATTATTCAAAGTACGAAAAACCGTTTTTCTGCCATCCATAAAAAGCTTCATTTTTGGACTAAAAAGAGCAGTGATTTTAATGATTTGTGAAGCTAATAAAACTATAAAATTATAAACAGCAAACATGGATTTCTTTTTAATGGGCTAAAAATACGTTTCTTTTGTGATACTTTAAATTGTAAGGCAGAATTTCTTACTTTTGTAACACTTAATTTTATTTCAAATGAGAAAACTACAAATGGTTGACCTTAAAAGTCAATACGAAAAAATTAAAGACGAGGTTAATGCGTCAATACAAGAAGTTTTAGATACAAATACCTATATAAATGGACCATTGGTTCACCAATTTCAAGCCGATTTAGAAAAATATTTGGGAGTTAAACACGTCATTCCTTGTGCTAATGGCACAGACGCTTTGCAAATTGCCATGATGGGATTGGATTTAAAACCAGGCGATGAAGTGATTACGGCTGATTTTACATTTGCTGCAACCGTAGAAGTGATTGCTTTATTACAATTGACGCCAGTTTTAGTGGATGTAGATATGAATAATATGAATATTTCTCTTGAAGGTATTAAAAAAGCCATTACTCCAAAAACTAAAGCGATTGTTCCTGTTCACTTATTTGGAAGAGCTGCTAATATGGATGCTATAATGGAAATTGCAAAAGAGCATAATTTATATGTAATTGAAGACAATGCTCAAGCAATTGGGGCAGATTATACTTCAAAAGAGGGTTCAAAATCTAAAGTTGGAACTATTGGTCATGTGGGAGCAACATCGTTCTTTCCTTCTAAAAATTTAGGATGTTATGGTGATGGTGGAGCCATTTTTACAAATGATGATAAATTAGCTCATACTTTGAGAGGAATTGTTAATCACGGAATGTATGAAAGATACCATCATGATGTGGTTGGCGTAAATTCGCGTTTAGATAGTATGCAAGCTGGAGTTTTAAAAGCTAAGTTGCCTCATTTGGATACATACAATAAAGCCCGTCAAGATGCTGCTAGAAAATACAGTTTGGCTTTGAGCGTGAATCCCAATATTTGGGCTCCAACTATTTGTGAAACTTGCGATTGTCATGTGTTTCATCAATATGTTATTAGAATCAAAAATGGAAAACGTGATGGATTGTTAGCTCATTTACAAGAAAAAGGAATTCCATGTGCGATATATTATCCCATTCCATTGCACAGTCAAAAAGCATATGCAGATTCTCGTTACAAGGAAGAGGATTTTCCGGTAACCAATCAATTGTGCAAAGAGGTTATTGCCTTACCAATGCATACAGAATTAGATGATGAACAAATTAAGTTTATAACAGATTCAGTTTTAGAGTTTGTAAAATAAGAAAATAGAGAAGAGAACAAAGAAAATCGATTTTTACGTTAGTTCTATGTTCTATTTCTATATTCTATTATCTTTTAAATATGAAAATAGTAGTAACAGGAGGATTAGGTTTTATTGGTTCACATACCGTAGTGGAATTGCAAAATGAAGGTTTTGAGGTTGTAGCTATAGACAATTTGTCGAATTCTTCAGAAAGTGTTTTAGATGGAATTTTTAATATTACGGGTAAAAAACCTATTTTTGAAAAGTTAGATTTAAGGGAAAAAGCTGTAGTTCAAGATTTTTTTGCAAGGCATAATGATGTAGTTGGAGTCATTCATTTTGCGGCATCAAAGGCTGTTGGTGAAAGTGTTGAAAATCCATTGCTGTACTATGAAAATAATATTAGTGCTTTGGTTTATTTATTGCAAGAAGTTTCTAAAGGAAGTCAGGCTAATTTTATTTTTAGTTCATCTTGTACAGTTTACGGTCAAGCCGAAAAAATGCCAATTACAGAAGATGCACCTGTTCAACAAGCTATGTCGCCTTATGGAAATACCAAACAAATTGGGGAAGAAATTATTAATGATGTAGCTAAAGTGACTCCATTGAATGCTATTTTATTGCGTTATTTTAATCCAATTGGAGCACATCCAACAGCAGAAATTGGAGAATTACCTTTGGGTGTTCCACAAAATTTGGTGCCGTTTATCACGCAAACAGCAATTGGTTTGAGAGCAAAGTTATCTGTTTTTGGCGATGATTATCCAACTTCAGATGGAACTGCTGTTCGAGATTATATTCATGTTGTGGATTTAGCAAAGGCTCATGTGGTTGCTTTAAAACGTTTGTTGGATAAAAAGAATTTAGAAAAAGTAGAAACTTTTAATCTAGGAACAGGAACGGGAAGTTCTGTTTTGGAAGTTATCAAAGCTTTTGAAAAAGTTTCAGGAGAACAATTAAATTATCAGATTGTTGGTAGAAGGGAAGGTGATGTGACAGAAGCTTATGCTCAAACAAATAAAGCAAACCATATTTTAGGATGGAAAGCACAGTCCACCTTAGAAGAAGCTTTAGCAAGTGCCTGGAAATGGGAACAGAAGATTAGAAGTTAAACCAAATATAAAAGCCCAAATAAATCAATATTTGGGCTTTTCTAATAATTTGAGAAGTTTATTTTACAACTTCTTCAACTTTTTCTTCAACTTTTTCAGCTCCTTCTTCTACACTTTTTCCAACTTCTGTTGCTGTTGAATCCATGGCATCAACAGTGTTTTCTGCAGCTGCTTCTACTTCGTTACCTACTGCTTCTGTTGCTTCTTCTACTTTTTCTTCAGTTGATTCTTTACAAGATACAATTGCTAAAGATGAAACAAACGCCAAAGCTAAAATTACTTTTTTCATAAATAAATAGTTTTTGAATTAATAAATTTGTGTAGTTCAAATATATAAAAACTTATCTGATTTTTAACAAAAAATTTGGATTTGGACAATTATTTTCATAGTAGGAAACTTCTTTTTGACTACATACACCGTGATAATCTCCTGTTTTACCTTGTAAATCTTTTATAATTTGAAAATGCAAATGAGGAGCATAATCACCATTGGTAGGAGCTGTTCCTAATGTGGCAATTTCTTCTCCTTTTTTTACAAGCTGACCAACTTCTTTATTGGATAAACTTTCCAAGCTCAAATGACCATAAAGGGTGAAAAAAGTAATGTTTACAATAGTATGTTCCAAAATTATTGTTGGCCCATAATCTCCTAAAGCTGTATTGTTTTGAAAACTGTGTATTTTTCCATCCAAAGCTGCTAAAACAGAAGTACCAGCTTTTATCCATAAATCTAAACCTATGTGAATGTTGCGTTCATCTGTGATTTCGTTTTTAAAAACTGTACTTCTACGATAAAGATTTCTTCTTTCCATATAACCTCCAAAAGCCACTTTAGCTTTGTGTTTTGATAGATGTTTTTCAATGAAAGTTTCAAAAATAACTGCATCAGTCAAATTGAGATTTAATGCATCTGTGGTAGAGGCTGATAAATCTATAGCTACATAATCCGCACAATCAATTGACGAATCAATGACTTTTACATTTTTTTGTTCTTGAAGTATTTGTTCTAAAGTTATGTTCATTTTTTTGGCTTTTACGTGACTAATTCGTTGTACAATTTTTCAAAAGTTTGATCCAAATTTTCACTAAATCCCGAATGTGGTCTCGAGGTTTGTATACTAGAACTTTTTACAGCAGAAATCCACCTGAAACGTTCGTCTTTTTCAAATTGTGCTATTGGTCCAGCATTTTTTTTACCTTCACAAATGGCCACAAAGGAATCTAAATTAATTTGAAGTTGCTCTAAATCAAATTCAGCGCAAAAGGATTTTATTTTTTCAACTGGGATATGATATTTGATGCGTAAATATTTTTGACGCTTTGAGTACAATATCAATCCAACATTGATGAATTCTTCGCGTTCTACTTTGGGTACAACACGAATTACAGCATATTCATATAAGTGTTTATCGTGCATCTTGAGCTTCTTTTAAAAATAATTTAGCGTTTTGTAATCTCATAGATAGAAATTGAAAATATACGTCCTTTATTTCTGAAGGAGAAATGTTTTGTTCTTCCCAATGCAACCAATCTTCTGGAATTTGGTTGACAATTTCTTTTAAGATTTTATCATTAAGTTTAGTCGTAAATTCTTCATGAACTTCCTCAAGTTTAGATGCTTTTGGTAATAGAACATGGTCTTTAATTAAGGCAAATGGTGTTTTTGCAGTAGTTTCCCAATTTGTCCAAGAATGATGAAAATAAAAGGAAGCACCATGATCAATCAACCAAAGTTCCTTTTTCCAGATTAATAAATTAGTATTTTTGAAAGTTCGGTCAACATTAGTAATAAAAGCATCTAACCAAACGATTTTTGAAGCTAGCAAAGCCTCACAATCATTGGCTGCGGCATCATAAGTTATAGCTCCAGAAAGATAATGCAGTCCTAGATTTAATCCTTGACTAAACTTTAACAAATCTTGAATTTCTTCATCGGCTTCTGTTCTTCCAAAGGCTTCATCTAAATTAGCAAAAACCAACTCTGGAACAGGTAGTTCTAAATATTTGGCAATTTGACCGCCTAAAAATTCTGCAATTAATGCTTTTACACCATGACCAGCTCCTCTGAATTTCAAAACGTATTTGAAGTCGTCATCTGCTTCCGCTAAGGCTGGTAAAGAGCCACCTTCTCGCAAGGGAGTTATATATCTTGTGACATTTACTGTTCGTAAATCTAAATCCATAAAATAGCATTCTTTTTTACAAAGATAGCCAAAAAAAACTCCGATGTTTTAATCGGAGTTTTGAAGTTTTTTGTGAATCTATGCAGAGTGTGTTTCCACTTCTTTATTAATTTTGTTGACTAATCCAACCAATACTTTTCCTGGTCCAACTTCTGTGAAACTTGTTGCTCCATCAGCAATCATTTGGTTAACAGATTGTGTCCATTTTACGGGTGCAGTTAATTGGATGATTAGATTTTTCTTAATTTCGTCAGCTGATGAGACAGCACTTGCTGTAACGTTTTGATACACTGGACAAATAGGAGTAGAGAAAGTTGTTGCTTCTATTGCCGCTGCTAATTCTTCTCTAGCAGGCTCCATCATTGGGGAATGAAAGGCTCCACCGACAGGTAAAATTAAGGCTCTTTTTGCTCCAGCTTCTTTCATTTTCTCGCAAGCCAATTCTACAGCTTTGTATTCCCCAGAAATTACCAATTGACCAGGACAGTTGTAATTTGCTGCTACAACAATTCCGTCAATTGAGGCACAAATATCTTCGACTATTTTATCCTCTAGATTCAAAACAGCAGCCATCGTTGAAGGAGTAATTTCACAGGCTTTTTGCATGGCTAAGGCTCTTTGTGAAACTAATTTTAACCCATCTTCAAAAGACAGAGCACCGTTTGCAACTAAAGCAGAAAATTCTCCTAAAGAATGCCCAGCTACCATTTCTGGGTTAAAATTTTCTAAGGTTTTAGCTAAGATTACTGAATGTAAAAAAACAGCTGGTTGTGTTACTTTGGTTTCTTTTAATTCTTCAGCAGTTCCTTCAAACATGATGTCTGTAATTCTGAATCCCAAGATTTCATTGGCTTTTTCAAATAGTTCTTTGGCTAATGCCGAATTCTCATATAAGTCTTTGCCCATTCCTGTAAATTGAGCTCCTTGACCTGGAAATACGTATGCTTTCATATTTTGAGTTTAAAAGTTTAATAGGTTATGAGTTTAAAAGTTAAAATCAAAACCATTGCAAAATTAAACTTTTTCGACATAAAAAAACCTTACAAATCCTAAAATCCGTAAGGTTAAATATTTTTTATTGTGAAATTAAGCTTTAACTAATTGCAAATCAATTACAAGTTTAACATCTTCCCCTACTAAAACACCACCAGTTTCTAGGGCTGAATTCCAATTTAAACCCCAATCTTTTCTGTTGATTTTGGTTTCAATGTTTAATCCTACTTTTGTATTTCCCCAAGGATCTTGCATCAGACCACTAAATTCTACTGGAAGTTTAACTTCTTTTGAATTTCCTTTCATGGCTAAATCTCCAATTAATTCGTATTGATTTTCGCTTATTTTATTAAATGATTTTCCCTGGAAAGTTAGTTTTGGATGGTTTTCAGCATCAAAGAAATCACCACTTTTTAAATGATTGTCTCTATCTGTATTTCTTGTATCAATGGAGTTTATGTCAGCTGAAAAAGAAACTTTTGCAGTACTAAAGTCACTTTCTTCAGTTTCTATTGTTCCATCATAAGTGTCAAATTTACCTGAAACGTTGGTAAACATCATATGTTTTACTTTAAAACCAATTTCTGAATGTGTTGGGTCAATTGCCCATTTTGTAGTTGCCATATTGTATGTTTTTTAATTAATTTATACTAACACTACAAATTTACAATCAGATGATTAGGTTGTCACTTAACCTAGATTAAGAAATAATTAGATCTCAATTGATTTAACAATTTTTAGTAATTCATTTTTTAAGTCTAGATTAATAATTCCACTGATTTGGTCAAAATTTTCATTAAAACTTGGTAAGGAAAAAGTAGTTATGATATCAGCATCATGTCTTGGAAAGCGTTCTTTGGCAATTTCTAGGACTGATTTTCCGCCTCGAGCTCCAGGAGAAGTAGAAAGTAAAAGCATTTTTTTGCCTTGAAAGACTTTGCTGTTTATTCTTGAAGTCCAATCTAAAATGTTTTTAAAAGCTGCAGTATAAGCTGCGTTGTGCTCTGCCATGGAAACTACAAGTAGGTCAGCTTCTTTTATTTTATCTAGAAAGGCTTGTGCTTGCTCTGGAAAACCGTTTGCTTCTTTGTCTATTGAGTAAACAGGCATTTCATAGTCATTCAAATCCAAAATTTCTACTTCTACATCTTTAAACAGTGAAGCTGCATAGGTGGCTAATTTTTTGTTGATTGATTCTTTACTTGAAGAAGCACCAAAGGCTATTATTTTTTTAGGCATTTGATTCGTTTTTGTAATAGGTTAAAGCTCCAGAAGGACATTTTTCAATTGTTGAGATGATTTTTTCAGTCGTAGAATTATCGGGTGTAATCCATGGTTTTTCCTTTGGTTTGAATACATCAGGATTGTTTCTGACACAATTTCCTGAATGAATGCATTTTCCTGATTGCCAGACAATGGTCACTTCACCATTGGTGTATTCTTTTGTGATGTCTTTTGGATCCATAATTATATAGTTGTATTGATTACGATTTGATTTTTTAAAATTTTAGAAACGGGACATTTTTCAGCAATGATTAATAATCTGTTTTTAATATCTGTTTCTATAGTTTTTGGGAAACTGATATTTCTAGTAATTGTTGTTATTAATGCTGTATTGGTTTCTTGGTATAAATTTAACGCAATATTTATTTCAGGAATATCCCAGCCTTTTCTATCAATGTACATTCTTAGTGTGGATAAAGTACAACCAGCTAAAGAGGCTAAAAGAGTACTGTATGGATCAGGGCCTAAATCTTTACCACCAATACTTTCAGGTTCATCCATAATTAGATTACCATTTCTCCAAGTAATGATACAATGGTATTTTTGAATACCAATTTGACCTAAGACATCATTTTCTAAACGTTTAATTTCCATTATAAAACATCATGAAATTTAGGAGTTTTATCAATAATTTTTTTTGCAAATGGGCAAAGTGGAATAATTTTAATTCCTTTTTCTCTTACATATTCAACGGCTTTTTCTACCATCATTTTACCAAACCCTTTTCCGTTAAACGCTTCATTTACTTTTGTGTGATCGATTATGATTTTATCATTTCCGGCAAAAACAAATGTCATTTTAGCCATAGTTTTGCCCTCTATATTGATATAGAAAAAACCATTTTTATCATTTATTTCTAATTTTACTTCTTGTATCATTGTATAAAAATAAGGAAACCTTTTCCTAAATCAAAAAAAGAATAAGAAAAGGTTTAGATTAATTATTGTTCCATTGGAACTTCCATTACTAAAAATTTAGAAGCCATATTTGCTTTTATTTCCAGTTCAACGGTGTCCCAAACTCCGAGAGCATCTCTTTTCCCAAGTTTTTCGCCATTTACTTCAATTTCGCCATCGATATTCATGATATAAAAACCGTTTCCTTCTTTCTTAAGGGCTAATTTTTTAGAGAAAGCTGTGTCAAAATCACTTAAATAAAACCAGGCATCTTGATGAATCCAAACGCCTTCATCTTCTGGATTTGGAGAGAGAATTTGTGCAAAATTGTTTTTTTGTAACGCCTGATCTAAATTGATTTGTTGGTATCTTGGTTCAACGTTTCTTGTTTTTGGGAATAACCAAATTTGAAATAGCTTGGTATGTTGGTCATGATTTGGATTAAATTCACTGTGTTGAATCCCGGTTCCAGCACTCATGACTTGTACATCACCTGTTTTTATGGTAGCCGCATTTCCCATACTGTCTTTGTGTGCTAAATCTCCTTCTAATGGAATAGTGATGATTTCCATATTGTCGTGTGGGTGAGTTCCAAAACCCATTCCTGCGGCCACAGTATCATCGTTTAGAACTCTTAAGGTTCCAAATTGTACTCGTTCTGGATTATACCAACTGGCAAAACTAAAACTATGGTATGCATTTAACCAACCATGATTAGCATGACCTCTTGAATCTGCTGTGTGTAAAACTGTATTTTTCATAGCTTATAAATTTAGTTATTATAATGATACAAATTTACAACGAGAAGAACTTTGAAATGCTTAATGTAGATTAAGAAAAGATGACTATTGGGATAATGCAGTTGTAGAAAGCTTTTTAAAATCGTTAAAAAACCTTTATAAAATCTCTATTTCACAAATTCTTCATCAACTAATTTGTACCATCAGCACTTCAATGTATTATAAAAACGTTTTTTTAAGAAACGAGTTTATGATTTAAAAACTCAAATTCAAAAATAAATCTTTAAAACTGAAACTAAAATTACTAGACTTTTGCTAAAGCAGA
>CAZXPF010000026.1:0-35479 GCA_964643105.1 uncultured Flavobacterium sp.
TTCTCCTTGGTACATCTCTTTAGACGATATCCGAATTGATGTAACACCAGCATGTATAGCTCCAACAGCGGTAAACGTAACTACTACTACACAAAACTCTTTAGCTTTTGCTTGGACAGCCTCTCCAACAGAAACTGGAGGATATGAATGGAGAGTAATGAATAATGGTGGGGATGTAAACGTAGATACACCAGCAGCTTCAGGTTCTGTAGCAACAGGAGTAACCAATGCTTTAGCAACTGGTTTAGTAATGGATACAACTTACCAAATTTATGTGAGAGCATTATGTGGTGCTTCAGACACTAGTGCTTGGTCTACACCATTAACTGCACTTGTTGGATATTGTGTACCTTCTGGAACTAGTAACGCCACTTATGTTAGTGACTTCTCAACAACTTTAGGAGCAACTAATATTACAAATACTGCTTCTGGATTCTCAACTGCTAATTATGGTAATTTCTCTTCTCAAAGCGTTTCTGTTGGTTCAACACAAAGTTTTGACTTCAATATTGCAGTTTTTGGTGGAACGCTTGGATGTGCAATTTGGGTAGATTGGAATAACAATTTAGTATTTGATACAAACGAAATGGTATTCTCAACTACATCTTATGGTTCTGGACCATACACTGGAACTGTGACGGTTCCTGCGGCAACTGCTGATGGTAACTACAGAATGCGTGTATTGGTAGACTATAATGATTCTAATCCTGGGGATGACGACGCATGTTCCTTTGCTTCAGGAAGAGGAGAAATTGAAGACTATACAATTACTGTGAATAATGCATTATCAAATGATACTTTTGACAACGCTAGCTTCTCAGCTTATCCAAACCCAGTTAATGATGTGTTAAATTTATCTTACTCATCAGAGATCTCTTCTGTTAAAGTAATTAATTTATTAGGTCAAGAAGTGATATCAAGAAATGTTGGAACAACTTCAACTCAAATTGATATGTCTTCACTTCAAGCGGGTGCTTACATTGTAAATGTTACAATTGGAGACGCTGTTAAAACTATTAAAGTGATTAAACGATAATAATAAATATTTTATTATTAAATATATAACTGCTCCTGAAAGGGAGCAGTTTTTTTTTATTCCACTTTAAATTATACTTAGTAAAAAGTTAACTTTTGTTAATACTTCAATTCAATATAAAATAAGTTGGTTTGTTTTTTTTACTTTTGATAAACTTACATTAAAAGAAATGAATAAAATTAGAACAGCTTTATTATCTTATGGAATGTCTGGAAAAGTATTTCATGCTCCTTTCATAGATTTACATGCTGGTTTTGAATTATTAGGCTCTTGGGAACGCAGTAAAAAATCGATTCAAAATGATTATCATGATGTAAAAAGCTATTCGTCCATTGAGGAACTCTTGACTGATGATGTTGAATTAGTTGTTGTTAATACTCCTGTAGATACTCACTATCAATATGCTAAACAAGTTTTGAAAGCTGGAAAGCATGTAATTGTAGAAAAAGCTTTTACAACCACTGTAAAAGAGGCTGAAGAATTGAAAGAGATAGCTCAAGAAAGAAAACTTAAACTCATTGTCTTTCAAAACCGAAGATGGGATAGTGACTTTAAAACTGTAAAAAACATTCTAGAACAACAAATTTTAGGAGATATTGTCGAGGCTGAAATTCGCTTTGACCGCTATAATCCTTCACTAAGTCCAAAAAAATGGAAAGAAGATACCAATGCAGGTGCAGGAATTTTAAAAGATTTAGGACCACATATCATTGATCAGGCGATCAGTTTATTTGGTTTCCCAAATGCTTTATTTGCTGATATTCGTACCCTAAGAGAAAAATCTTTAGTCGATGACCAGATTGACATTATCTTATTTTATTCTGATAAGCGAGTTAGGTTGCATGCTGGCTTTTTCAACAAAGAACAACTTCCAGGGTTTATACTTCAAGGAAAAAAAGGTAGTTTTTTTAAACCTAGGGCTGATATTCAAGAAGATGTTCTTAAAACAGGTACTAAACCTTACTCTCAGAATTGGGGACAAGAACCCAAGGAGAAAGAAGGGATATTGAATATAATTAGCAATGGAGAAAACATAAGAAAAACTGTTCCAACATTACCAGGGAATTACTTTGATTTTTTTGATGGTGTATATCAATCAATAACCCAAAACAAAATAGAGCCTGTGACAGCAGATGACGGTCTTAAAGTAATGCAAATAATTGAAGCAGCACTCCAAAGTTCAAATGAAAAAAAAGTCATAGCATTTTAAATTAAACTAAAAAAAATTGTAGAAAATAGATATCTTTTAATATCTTGTAGTAAATTAAATTCTAATTGAATATACTCATGAATATTAATGTAAATAAAATATACAATTTAATTGCTGAAAAACTGAACTATTGGCTAGAGTCAATAATCAAATTATTACCCAATATTGCTCTTGCAGCTTTAGTAATGGTAATTGGATTTTATGTAGCAAAATACATTCGAAAAGTTGCTGGCAAACTCATTCATAAAATTTCTAAAAATCTTACGTTAAATAATTTATTCAGTTCAATCGTTTATTTCATTTTTATTGGAATTGTAATTTTTACAGTATTAAGCATTCTACAATTAGACAAGGCGGTAACTTCTATTTTAGCTGGAGCAGGTATATTAGGTTTAGCCTTAGCATTTGCTTTTCAAGATATTGCTGCCAATTTCATGTCTGGTATCTTTATTTCATTTAGAAAGCCTTTGAAAGTTAATGATATTGTGGAAGTTAAAGGATACATGGGTAAAGTCAAAGAAGTAAATCTAAGAGATACAGTTGTAGAAACGTTTCAAGGTCAAACCGTTATTATACCAAATAAAGAAGTTTTTCAAAATCCAATTGAAAATTACTCTTATTTACAAAAAAGGAGATTTGATTTAAGTGTAGGAGTGTCTTATGCAGAAGATTTAGAAAAAGTTAGAGCAATAACATTAGATGCTGTTAGTGATATAGAGGAACTTTCAAAAATAGATACTACTCAAGTCTTTTTTGTTGAATTTGGTGATAGTTCAATTAATCTTTCTGTACGAATGTGGATCAGCAATCCTGAACAAGCTGTTTATAATAAGGTTGGTAGTGAAGCTATCATAAAAATTAAAAAAGCTTATGATGCCAATAACATTATTATTCCTTTCCCTATCCGAACTTTGGATTTTGGAATAAAAGGAGGTAAAACACTTCATGAAATGCCTCTTCAAATTTCAAATCCATAAAACATTTTACATATGATAAAAACCTAACTAATTGAAATTAGAGTTAAATTATCTTCAACAAAAATATATTTAGTTAGGTTTAAGATATACTACTTTATCATTTTTTCAGGTGAATAATCGAATTAAAAGTTACTTGGAAAAGAGATAAACTATCCTTTTAATCTGTTTTAAAAGAACTTCGATTTATAGATTAAATAGAAAAATATTAGTACAATTGATGATGGATAAAAATTTTATTTGTTATCTATGTGTTTTTTCGATTATATTTTCTCTAAGTGTGATATTTTTCTTTATTTTTTTGTAATTACTTAACTCATTGCATTACATCGCATAATCAGTAGCATCAAGTTGCAATAAAATAGCTTTAACTTGATTTAAGCAGTGGTTGATAGACTATATAATTATTTTAAATTTTAATAAATCTAATATTTTATTTTTATTGATTAAAATAAGATACAAACTACTAGCAAAAGTTATAGCAGCCAAAAAAAATAAGAGTCCACCGTCATCCTTTACCTCAATACCCAAGAATAATAAATGTGACAATATGGCTCCGCTCATCGTACCTAAAGCCAACAAAGCACCTATTAGAGTAGTTCTAGGGATTAGAATCAAGATTGAAGCGATTAGTTCAACAAAGCCTGAACCAATTCTTCCATAAGGTTCAATTCCTAAAGTCTTAAAAATATAAACACTTTCCTCAGCTGCAGAAAATTTAAAAAACAGTGTTTGAAGTAATATTATTACTATTATTCCTTTTGCAATCCATGCAGTTAAACTTGTCTTCATAGTCCTTTTTTATTTAAGAAATTTTTTCCAATTCGCATCTGCTTTTGTTTTTAAATTATCCTCATCTTTATTCCAAGATTTAAGTGTATTATTAAAATAAGCATTGTAAAAAAGATATAGTTTACCGTTTAAAATCTTAAAGGTTTCTGGGTCAACCTCAACCTTTTCACCACTAGCACCCATTGCATAAGCACACCATCCACCATATTGAGGTTCATATTGATCAGGATTTTTCAAAAACAAATCTTTATCGGCTTGTGTGGCAAAATTGTAGGTAACACCCTGATGAGTAGTTGCTATTGACGATTTCCCTTTTACTGCTTTCTTTTGTATAAAATAAGCCACTGGATCATATCCTTGGATAGCTACATTCTTTTCTAAATTAAATTCAGCTTTTCTTTTGGCAATTGTTTGTGCAAAGCTTGTTACAGATACTAAAGCGAAAAACAATATTAATGTTGATTTTTTCATTTTATTTTTAAGTTAAGATATTTTTACTCTTTTTCCCAATTTTTATTGGCTCTTTCGATTCTATTTTCTTTCTCTTTATACCAAGTTTCTTTCACTTTTAAATTATAGTTTAGGTATAATTTATCATTTACAATAGTAAATGCTTCCGGTTGAATAGGTGCTTCATAACCCTCTGACATACCATAAGCACAAAAGCCTCCGTATTGCGGAACATAATGTGAGGGATCTTGTAGAAATGTTTCTCTATTTTCTTTTGAAGAGAAGTAATACACAGCATCTTGATAATTGGCAGTAATTTCTTTGTTCCCTTTAGTTGCTTGATTTTTTTGAAAATAAGCCACAGGATCATATCCCTGAATGGCTAGACCATTTTTGGTATTAACGTGTTTTTCTTTTTGCGGTGCTTGTGCGAATGTTGTTGCAGAAAGTAATACAACGAACAGGATTAAAATTTGTTTTTTCATTTTATACTTTTTTAATTTTATTACAAATATACTTAGGCGTTAAAAGGTGAAATGTCAGATAGCATACTTTAGAGCAAATTTTTAGAATTATTACATTACAAAGTATTTGATGATATTCAATTAGAACATTTTGAGCATACCTTGACAATATGAATATGAAAAAGAAAATAATCACTACTTTAAAGTTAGTTTTCATGATAACTTCTTTTTTTATTTAAAAGCTTCTTGTTATTTTGCCAATAAAGTATCTAAAGGAACACTTACTACTTTGAAAGGCAGCACAGGAGGAGTATTTAATTTACCATCTTTATCATCAATGATATGGTTTAACTGACTATTTACAGTATATAATCTGCCGTTTCGTATTGCAGAAGCCGTTGGTCTGTCATAAACCGATTGGAATTTATCATGTATAGTAAGGGTTGCTTGAGAATAATCTTTATTAAATTTTGCAGAGAATATAGCTCCAGCTTGTGAATAAACATTAACCATTAAAAGCTGACCATTGTAAAAGAACATACCATCTGAACCTGAGAATGATTTTGTGGCATTATCATTATTTAATTTAATTGGAGCTACTTCTTTTGTTACTAAATTAATTCTAACCAATGTCCCTCCTCCTTTAATGGTTCTGTTCATTACTGAGGCAATTAGATATTTGTTATCCGGCGTAGTCGTCAATCCATTAAGTCCGAAAGGTTGATCCTGTGAAGGATTTTTTAGAATAGGATTGGTCACAAATATTTCTGGTTTATTGGATTCAAATGATGCCTTCCAAATATTTGGACCAAAGGTATCCGATACATAAGCATTACCTTTACTGTCTAAAGTCACTTCATTAAAGAATGCTCCCTCGATAAAGTTTTCTGGTATCGTTTTTAATAGTTTTCCAGTATTATAATCAAATACTTTAAAGTTACTTCCAGGCTTTCCACTTTGGGTTTGGAAGTTGAAATTAGCTACCCAAAGACGATTTGCTTTGGTGTCTAAAGTCATACCAACCGCTATTACCATACCGTTTTCTCCTGATTTACTGAAGTAGGATACGTTATTTTTACTGTCTATTTTTTGTATAGAACCGTCTCCAAAACCACCTACTAATAAATCACCATTGGGTAAGGTATGAATTCCTTCAGGAAACAAACTATCTCCTTTAAGATCGATAAATTCTGCTTGACTATTTGTCTGAGCCAACATGGTGTTAAAGCCTATTAAAGCTAAAAATAATCCAATTGTATTTTTTAAAGTTTTCATGATTTATAATTTTTAAAATTTATGATTAATAAAGTTTTTTGGGTTAATTAAATTTGTTCTGCTAGTGGCCAGTCAATTTCCAAGCCTGTAATGTTGTGCAAGTAGTTGCTGATGGTTTTATCACCAATAATGATAACTGCATCTACTAAGTTTCCTTCAGTATAACCAGCATTTAAGAAAGCTTCTTTAGATTCGTTTGATATTTTACCTCTGGTTTGCACTACTGCTTTTGTAAATTGTACCAAGGCATCCAATTTAGCATCGAATGAGGCTGATCCTCTTCTAATCTCAAGAATTTGTTCTTCAGTTAGTCCGCTGAATTTTCCAAACACAGAGTGAGCCGATTGACAGTAACGACAATCATTGATTTGACTGGTTACTAAATTGATAATTTCTCTTTGTTTGGCATTAAGAGTACTTTTGCGATTTTGTAAAGCCAAATAATCAGCAAGCGCTGTTTCGCTTTTAGCATAGTAAGCATATAGATTAGGTACGAAACCAATCATTTTATGCAAATTATCAAAAATTTGTTGATTGTTTGAAGATACTTCTTCACGTGTTGGAACTCTAAAAGTTCTTGTAGCAGTTGTATTCATAATACTTTGTAATTAAAAATTATTTGTCATTATTGACATTACAAAGATGTGATGAAAAACAACCCAAATACAATCAACTAGATTAGTAAATTAGTTGAAAATAAATTAATTAAAAAGGTGAAACTAGATTAACTTTTTTTTAAAAACCTTGTATTTCTTAGCTTCGACAGATATTGTGTTGTCATACCCAAAAAAGAAGCTAAGGCGTATTGAGGAACACGATTTGTTATTAAAGGGTATTTTTGTTCAAATTCGTTGAATCTTTCTTCGGCTGTTTTAGTCAGATTACTGATTAATCTTTTTTGCATTCCTGCAAATGATCGTTCCGCCATAATTCTGAAAAAGGTTTCGAATTTATGATTACTAGCTTTTAATTTTTGTTCACTTTCATAATCTATTTGCAATACTATACTATCTTCAAGTGCAACTACAAACATAGTAGCAGGTTGTTGAAAAATAAAACTACTGTAATCGGATATCCACCAATCCTCAACGGCAAACTGTATAGTGTGCTCTTCACCTTCATCGGCAACAACATATGCTCTGAAAGAACCTTGAATAACATAATTTCTATGTCTTGCAACAAAACCAGGTTGTACAATAAATTGTCTCTTTTTTACTATACTTCGGGTAAAAAAAGACATAAAATAAGTTAATTCTTCTTCATTTAAATCAACACGTGATAAAATTTGCTTACAAAAAAAATCTTGTTCTTGAGCCATTTAGTATTCTTTTTTAATAAACCAAAAATAACAATTTGTTCTTAACAATAAAAATGAAACAAATCCGCTTATTTATTAATACAATATTCCCAATGAAAATTAATTAAAAACTACCTCATCAGCAATTATTCTAGTATTCTCCAACTCGATTATTACTTTTGCAACCTTGTTAGAATCACCTTCGTGTTTTCCATTAACCTGTTTAATTCATTGTCTAAAACACTTCTAATTTGGAGTTGTATTAGTTTGTATATTTTAAATTTAATCTTTCTTTTAAAATCTTTATAGCCTCATTTACTTTTCTATCCACGACTTTCAAATGATACTAAGTTGTTCTTAAATTTTTATGACTAAACATTTTACTAGTACTTGCAATACTATTGATATGAGTCACGGTTGCTGCAAAAGTATGTCATACAATGTGAAAGATTAGCTCTTTATCAATTTTACAGATTAGGAAGACTTCTTCATCAGTTAAATAAAACCTTTTTACCACTTTAAATTTTGCTTCGTAGTTTGCAAACAAATTTTTCTCTAACCAGTCATTTGCTATTCAAATCTTTATTATTTTATTGAGGTTCTTAATATATTTTACAGTTGTATTGTTTGAGCAATTTCTGACACTCTTAAATAAAATCCATAGTCTGTTATAAAAATATGATTTATTTTGGAAATCTCAATATCTGAAACATTAGATTTCCATTCTAAAATTCAATTGTATGTTTTAATGAAGTGGTATAGCCTTCAAATGTTCCCAGAGCGTATCCTTTACCCACCAATTCTCTTATTTTATTATTGTGGTCTTGGAAGATGGGAACAAGCAATTTTTGTTTTTCTTCAGAACCGAGAAGGAATTCTTTAAAATTCTGAATACTCAATTCCTGATTCTTATGAATTAGCTTTTCTTGAATATCTAATGTTTTTGATTTCAGTGAATTAAGATAACTATTTATGAATGAGCTTCCTCTGTAATGTCTTTCACTTTGCATGCTTCAGATAACCTATGACTGGGCTCCATAAATTTTTGGATTAGTAGTCAATGTAACAAATCTTAAAAAAATAATATTATTATCTTTGTAAAAAAAAAAATGTATGTAGCCGTATTAAATGCTCTTAAAAACTTCGTTAATGTTAATGAAGAAGAAGCTAATGCGTTTTTATCAATTCTAAAAGAAAAAAGGATTAAAAGAAAAGAGCAGTTAATTCGAGAAGGTGATATTTGTGATTTTGCTGTTTTTATATTTAGTGGTTGTTTACGCTACTATTATATTCAAAATGGTGAAGATTGTACTGGACAATTTTTTTTTGAAAATGGATGGTATTCCGATTATGAAAGTTTTTTGAGCGGAAAACCATCAATTCAAAATATCGAGGCACTAGAAGATTGTGTTCTTTATTTATTTACCCGAAAGGATTTAGAAAGCCTTTATGTTAAATATCCCGTTTACGAACGATTTGGCCGGTTAATGGCCGAACGAGCGGTGCTTGGCTTAATGAAGAAAAACGAAATCTTATCTATCTACACACATGAAGAGCGTTATTTACAACTTATTTCAGAACGCCCAAAAGTAGTTGAACGGATTTCATTGAAATACATTGCTTCTTATTTAGGAATGAAACCCGAAAGTTTGAGTAGAATACGCACAAGACTTTTGAAAAAATAAAACTCTTAACCTCAATCAATTTTTACATCAAATACCCACTATAGATTTGCATTATTAATTTTAAATAATGTAAAAATGAAAAAATTATTAGTGGCTTTAGCTTTATTTTTAATCACAGTAAGTGGTTATTCTCAAACAAATGATGGTAGCGATAAAAAAATATTTCGTTACAGTAACAAATGGACATTAGGAACAGACTTGGCACAACCCTTTTTATTAGGAGGCCTTAATTTGAATGTCTCCTATACCACCAATCGCATGATCTTTGATTGGTCGCATGGTATAGGATTAGAAATACCAGAAAGTATTCAATCGAGTGAACAAAAAGATTTAAAAGCAAATATTAAATTACCATGGACAACTGGACCGGGTATTGGATATAGATGGACAGAAAACTTAGATGCTCGAATTGATTTTAAAGCACATAAAACAGAGGTAGATTTGCTTAATGGTCAACAAAAACTAGATTATATAGCTTACACCGTTGGACCTGGGGTTTATTATCGTTTTTACTTTGGTAAAAAAACAGGTTTTGGACTTGAAGCTTCTGCTAGGTATTGGTTTGAGTTAGGGAATGACCTTGACGGTCTTGATGAAAGTGAATTTAAATTTACTGATAGTCAAGGTAATCAACGAAAATTTGATACTAATATAAATGGAGGTATCGGTGTGAATGTAGCATTAATCTATACCTTTGGAAAATCAAAATAAATAATTTTTTCATGTTTGTTTGAATGCTGGAGTTTCATACTTGTCTCCGGTATTCTTACAAAACTCTTAACCTGTATCAATTTTTGTAAAGTTTGATAGAAATACTTTTGTTTTTATAATCATTAAAAACAAGCAACATGAAAAAATCATTTTTATTTATTCTTTTAACAGCCTCCATTTCTTTTGCAAATGTACTTGGCAAACTGCTTTTTATGATGTTATATAAAGATGAGTGGTTTTATAACGGTGGTGTACTTGATTTGGAATAGAAAAAATGAATAAACAATAAAATAAGCATTAAAATCACACCAATTTACACCTTGACTTACACCCTAAAAAATAAAACCCCGAAAACAAAGTGTTTTCGGGGTTTTTTGCGGAGGAAGAGGGATTCGAACCCCCGGACCTGTTACAGTCAACAGTTTTCAAGACTGCCGCATTCGACCGCTCTGCCATTCCTCCAATAAAATGCACTATACTTCCGTATCGCGAGTGCAAATATAGTATCATTTTTTATTTCTGCAAACCTTTTTGAGATATAATTTAAAATATTTTTACAGCAACATCTTATCTAATTAAAAATCATATTTTTAAACTTCCATTTTTTATTTTATACCTTTGCAATAAGTCATAGTTTATGAAAAATATCTTAATAATTGGATCCGTTTGGCCAGAACCAAACTCTACAGCAGCTGGTCAACGCATGATGCAACTCATCGCTATTTTTAAAACTCTGAACTATAAAATTACTTTTTCTTCTACGGCCATATCTTCTGAGTATTCTGAAAACTTAAATCAATTGGGAATAACTTGTGTTTCAATTGAATTAAATAACGCTTCCTTTGATTCTTTTATTAAAGATTTAAACCCAACCATTGTATTATTTGATCGATTTATGATTGAAGAACAATTTGGATGGAGAGTTACTTCAAATTGTCCTAATGCTTTTAAAATACTAGATACAGAAGATTTACATTTTCTCAGAGAAGCCAGAAAGGAATGCTTTAAGAAAAAAATCAAATGTGAATCACATCATTTACAAAATGAAATTGCAAAGCGAGAAATTGCCTCTATATACCGATGTGATTTAACTCTTATAATTGCTTCTTTCGAATATGAATTATTGATAAATCAATTTAAGATTCCTAAAGAATTATTGCACTATATTCCCCTGATTTATGATGAAATCAATGAATATTCTTTTAAAAAATATCCCACATTTGAAGAAAGAAATCATTTTTTCTCTATTGGAAATTTTTATCATCAACCTAATTGGGATGCAGTCTTACAATTGAAAAAAATATTTTGGCCATTAATTAAAAAACAATTACCCAATACTGAACTACACATTTATGGAGCCTATCTTCCTGAAAAAGCAAAACAATTGCACCATGAAAAAGAAGGCTTTATAATCAAGGGAAGAGCTGAAGAAAGTGCAACAGTTTTCAAACAACACAAAGTTTTATTAGCTCCTTTACCTTATGGTGCTGGAATCAAAGGAAAACTTATAGAATCCATGTTATACGGAACTCCTAATGTCACTACGTCTATTGGTGCTGAAAGTATGCATAACAATTTAAATTGGAATGGTTTTATAGAGGACAATCCTAATGAATTTGCTCAAAAAGCCACTACTCTACTCTTAAACAAGCAAATATGGAGTGCTTCACAAAACAATGGGACAAAAATCATCAATTCTTGTTTCAACAAAAGGAATTTCGAAAACCAATTTATTGAAAGACTTGAATTTTTATTGCAATCCATTGAAGCCCATCGCAGACAAAATTTTATGGGTCAAATTTTAAATCATCACACCTTAAAAAGTACCATGTACTTGAGCAAATGGATTGAAGAAAAAAATTCCAACAAAACAAATTCTAATTCCAACTAATAATTATCCATGGATAGCCTCTGAATTTCCATATCCTTTGATAATTTCAGCTTCATAAGCTAACCATTCTTCCCAACGCTTTTTAACGTCCAACCCTTTTCCTATTTCATGGGCAAAACCCAAAAAAACAGTATAATGATTAGCCTCACTTATCATCAAATCCCTGTAAAACTTAGCCATCTCTTGATCTTCTATTGTATCTGAAAGTACTTTAAATCGTTCACAACTTCTTGCCTCAATCATTGCTGAAAACAATAAGCGCTCAACCAAATGCATTTGCCTACTACCACCTTTTTGCATAAACTTATACAACTCATTTACATAATGATCTTTACGCTCTCTTCCTAAAATCCAACCGTTTACCTTAATTAATTCATGCACCTGTTCAAAATGCTCCATTTCTTCTTGAGCTATTTTAATAAGTTCCGTTACGATATCTGTATGTTCAGGTAGCATCGTAATCAATGTTATACAATTGGTAACTGCTTTTTGTTCACACCAAGCATGATCAGACAAAACTTCTTCTATATTAGACTCTGCAATTCTAGCCCATCTTGGATCCGTAGGAAGTTTTAATTTAAACATAGTAATTTCTTTTTTGCAAAAATAAACTTTTAATTTTAATCTTATAAATAGAAACTTTTTTAAATGATTTTATACTAATTCATTTATATCTTAGTTATTGAAATAAAAAGCATAATTTTGAATTATATTACATCACTTAATTTATTACAGTATGAAAAAAATAATTGCTTATAGTGTCATTGGATTAGTTTTATATGGTTGTGCCTCAAGCTCTTCTTTATCAAAAAGAGAAGTTACTGTTACTGATTATATTAATGAGATTGACAAAGAAGATTTAAAAAAACATCTTTACATTGTTGCTAGCGATGAAATGGCTGGAAGAGATACTGGCTCAGAAGGTCAAAAGAAAGCTGGTGAATATCTAATAAGTTATTATCAAAGTATAGGTATAAATTATCCTAAAGGAGCTAGTAGTTATTATCAAAAAGTTCCTGCAGCATTCATGACAAAACAGTTTGGCAATAAAGGAACTGATTCAGAAAATATTTGGGCTTTTATTCCTGGAAGTAAATTCCCTAATGAAATTGTTGTAATTTCTGCTCATTATGATCATGTTGGAACAAAAAATGATGAAATTTATAACGGTGCTGATGACGATGGTTCTGGTACGGTTGCTTTGTTAGAGATGGCTCAAGCATTTGCTAAAGCCAAAAAAGAAGGACATGGACCAAAGCGTTCCATTTTGTTTCTCCACGTAACAGCCGAAGAAAAAGGATTACATGGCTCCAGATATTATTCTGAAAATCCACTATTTCCCTTAAAAAACACAGTTGTAGATATAAATATCGATATGATAGGAAGGGTTGATCCTGCTCACGAAAAAAATCCAAATTACATCTATGTCATTGGATCTGATAGATTAAGCTCAGAATTACATGAGATCAATGAAGAAATGAATACCAAATATATTGGATTAAATCTTGACTATAAATACAATGACAGGAACGATAAAGAGAGAATTTACTTTCGTTCTGATCATTATAATTTTGCTAAAAACGGAGTACCTGCTATTTTCTTTTTTAACGGTGTTCACGATGATTATCATAAACCCACAGATACTGCTGAGAAAATTAATTATGAATTAATGACTAAAAGAGCTCAATTGGCTTTTGCTGATGCTTGGGAAATTGCCAATAGAGAAAAGAGAATCGTTGTTGATAGAAACGGAGAATAATCAATCCGAGACTTTATTATTCCTTATGATTTTTTTGTTAGCTATAAACTTTTAACCATATGAACTAAAATCATATAATAATAGATAAATTATCTCACCACTATTTATTCGCTTTACAAATCTTTTTTGATTTTCTAATTGAAATTAAGATCATATCTTGATTAGCAAATAAATTTAAGATTCAATTAATTAAAAAAAATCTCATTAAAAAAATGTCTCACTAAATTTTAGTGAGACATTTTTTAAAAGTTAAAATAAAATATTACATTTTATAACGCTTTCTATCATTTTCATTCAAATAGATTTTACGTAAACGTAACGATTTAGGGGTTACTTCCACATATTCATCTTTTTGAATGTATTCTAAAGCTTCTTCTAGAGAGAATTTTATGGCTGGAATAATTTTCGCTTTATCGTCTGCTCCAGAAGAACGAACGTTTGATAATTTTTTAGTTTTTGTTACGTTGATAACCATATCATCACTACGCGTATTTTCTCCAATTACTTGACCTTCATAAATTTCTTCATTTGGATCTACGAAGAATTTACCTCTATCTTGTAATTTGTCAATTGAATAAGGAATTGCTTTTCCATTTTCCATAGAGATTAAAGAACCACTATTTCTTCCTGGAATTTCTCCTTTGTATGGTTCGTATCCAATGAATCGGTGAGCCATAATTGCTTCACCAGCAGTAGCTGTTAATAATTGATTACGCAAACCGATAATTCCACGAGAAGGAATGTTAAATTTCACAACCATTCTATCTCCTTTTCCCTCCATAGAAAGCATTTCTCCTTTACGAACAGAAACAAATTCTACCGCTCTTCCAGAAAGATGTTCAGGTAAATCGATAGTTAATTCTTCAATTGGTTCACACTTTTGACCGTCAATTTCTTTGATGATTACTTGAGGTTGACCGATTTGTAATTCGTATCCTTCTCTTCTCATGGTCTCAATAAGAACTGATAAGTGCAATACACCACGACCAAATACCATGAATTTATCCGCAGAATCCGTCTCACCCACTTTCATGGCTAAGTTTTTTTCTAATTCTTTAGTCAGTCTATCTCTAATATGTCTTGAAGTCACAAATTTACCTTCTTTTCCAAAGAATGGAGAATCGTTGATGGTAAACAACATACTCATTGTTGGCTCATCAATAGCAATAGTCTGTAAAGCTTCTGGATTTTCAAAATCAGCGATTGTATCTCCAATCTCAAAACCCTCAACACCTACAATTGCACAAATATCACCAGCTACAACTTGTTCTACTTTTTTACGTCCAAGACCTTCAAAAGTATGTAACTCTTTAATTCTTGATTTGATAATTTTTCCATCTCTTTTTACTAAAGAAATCGGCATACCTTCTTTCAAAACACCTCTTTCTAAACGACCGATAGCTATTCGACCAGTAAAACTTGAAAAGTCTAAAGATGTAATCAACATTTGAGGAGTACCTTCAGAAACTTTAGGAGCAGGCACATTTTCGATAACCATATCTAATAATGGCTCAATGTTCGATGTTTGATTTTTCCAATCGTCAGACATCCAGTTGTTTTTTGCTGAACCATAAACTGTTGGGAAATCCAATTGCCATTCTTCTGCACCTAATTCAAACATCAAGTCAAATACTTTTTCATGAACTTCTTCAGGCGTACAATTTTCTTTATCCACTTTATTGATTACCACACATGGTTTCAACCCTAAATCTATAGCTTTTTGTAATACGAAACGTGTTTGTGGCATTGGTCCTTCAAAAGCATCTACTAAAAGACACACTCCATCTGCCATATTTAATACACGCTCTACTTCTCCACCAAAATCCGCGTGACCAGGAGTATCAATAATATTAATTTTTGTACCTTTGTATGTAACAGAAACGTTTTTAGAAGTAATTGTAATTCCTCTTTCACGTTCTAAATCATTGTTATCCAATATTAAATCACCTGTATTTTCATTTTCACGAAATAATTGACAGTGATACATAATTTTATCAACCAAGGTAGTTTTTCCGTGGTCAACGTGTGCAATAATTGCAATGTTTCTGATAGATTCCATCTTATTTTTTTAGTGGTGCAAAGGTAATACTTATTTTGTAATAAAATACAACCCAATGAATTACTTTAAATATATTTACTGTTTCTTAACTTATATCCATAAAAAAAGCTCTCTGAATAGAGAGCTTTATATCATTAAAACTACGTTTCTAATTATAAAGAAGCTACGTGTTTAGTTAACTTAGACTTTAAGTTTGAAGCTTTATTTGAATGGATGATATTCTTTTTCGCTAATTTATCAATCATTGAAAACACATCATTTAACTTTGCTTGAGCATCGGCTTTATCAGTAGCCATACGAATAGCTTTGATAGCATTACGTGTAGTTTTGTGCTGATATTTGTTGATTACTCTTTTCTTTTCGCTTGTTCTAATTCTTTTTAAAGCTGACTTATGATTTGCCATTTTTTCTTAATTTAATTGTAATAATTATTTATAAACTACTAGTTAAAAAAGAAAAACCTCCCACAATTGTATAACAATCACTTTGGTTTTAACTAATAAAATAAAAACTTGAGACACTAGCTCTTATTTTACAAAACTTATTTACAACTAATTGTAGCCCGTAGGGGAATCGAACCCCTCTTACATGGATGAAAACCATGCGTCCTAACCGATAGACGAACGGGCCATTAACCCTGTAATTTCAATATTTGTAGCCCGTAGGGGAATCGAACCCCTCTTACATGGATGAAAACCATGCGTCCTAACCGATAGACGAACGGGCCATTAACCCTGTAATTTCAATATTTGTAGCCCGTAGGGGAATCGAACCCCTCTTACATGGATGAAAACCATGCGTCCTAACCGATAGACGAACGGGCCAATATTTCTGTATTGCGGATGCAAAAATACAACTATTTTTTATTTTCGCAACAGAAATTTATTTTTTTTTAATAGGCTTTTGCAAAAAGAACTCTACCTTCTGATTTTAAGCCAGTTAAAACACAACTACCTTCTTCTTTTTTCCTATTTAAAGGGATACAACGTATAGTAGCCTTTGTCAATTCCTTGATTTTCTCTTCAGTTTCTGCCGTTCCATCCCAATGTGCCGCTACAAATCCTCCTTTGGTCTCTAAAACCTCCTTAAATTCTTCAAAATTCTGAACTTCAGTAACATGTGTATCTCTATAATGCAAAGCTTTGTTAAACAAATCGCTTTGAATAGTCTCTAATAAATCAGAAATGTAGTTCACAATTCCATCTTGAGCAACAACTTCTTTTGATAAAGTATCTCTTCTAGCAATTTCAAAAGTTTTATTTTCTAAATCTTTAGGTCCAACAGCAATTCGGACAGGAACACCTTTTAATTCCCATTCAGCAAACTTGAAGCCTGGCTTGTGAGTTGTCCTGTCATCAAATTTAACAGAGATGTTTAATTTTCTAAATTGTACTATCAAATCTTTTGCAACAGCAGAAATTCTTTCAAATTCTTCATCACCTTTAAAAATTGGCACAATAACGACTTGAATTGGAGCTAAATTTGGAGGCAACACTAGTCCTAAATCATCTGAATGCGTCATTACTAAAGCTCCCATCAAGCGAGTTGAAACTCCCCAAGAAGTTCCCCAAACATATTCTTGTTGTCCTGCTGCATTGGCAAATTTTACATCAAAAGCTTTGGCAAAATTTTGACCTAAAAAATGAGATGTTCCTGCTTGTAATGCTTTCCCATCTTGCATTAAAGCTTCAATACAATACGTTTCATCAGCACCTGCAAAACGTTCCGTCTCAGTTTTTAGTCCTTTTATAACTGGAATTGCCATAAAATTTTGAGCAAAATCAGCATAAACATTCATCATTTTTTCCGATTCCTCAATAGCCTCTTGTCTGGTTGCATGAGCAGTATGACCTTCTTGCCACAAAAACTCAGCCGTTCTCAAGAATAAACGTGTACGCATTTCCCAACGCACTACATTAGCCCATTGATTGATTAACAAAGGTAAATCTCTGTATGATTGTACCCAACTCTTATAGGTTGACCATATAATAGCTTCACTTGTTGGACGAACAATTAATTCTTCCTCTAATTTAGCATTTTCATCTACTTTTAGTTTCCCTGGATTATCTTCATCATTTTTTAACCTATAATGAGTAACAATAGCACATTCTTTTGCAAATCCTTCAGCATTTTTCTCTTCAGCTTCAAACATACTTTTGGGTACAAAAAGGGGAAAATAAGCATTGCTATGTCCTGTTTCCTTGAACATTCTATCTAATTCTGCTTGCATTTTTTCCCAAATTGCGTATCCATATGGTTTGATAACCATACATCCTCTCACTCCTGAGTTCTCTGCTAAATCGGCTTTAACAACTAATTCGTTGTACCATTTAGAATAATCCTCTGCTCTTTTTGTTAAGTTTTTACTCATTATTAATGAATTGGCATAAAAATTGTTATTATTTTCTTATATAAATTTTAACTAAAATATTCGACAAAACTAACTATTTTTGTGAAGTCCAACAATAAAAACTTGCTATTATGAAAACATTTTACCAAACCTCGATTAAAAATTATCACTTGATGCTATTAGTTTTAGTATCAATTGGTATTACATCTTGTAGTTCTTTTAAAAATTCATCTTATGAAGATATTGATGGAATTTACAGCTCTTCCAATACTGAAGCTGTTCCAAATGAAACACAAACCTATAGACAGGTAAATCCTAATAATGTTTATGTAGAAAAATTTAGAACTATTCAGGATGAATTTGAAGAAACTGAATACTTCACTGATGTAGATTCTTATTCGTCTAACCCAGCAGATACCGTTTATGTTATTGAAAGAAGTTATGCGGGTTGGGGAAATAACTCAAGTGATGTCAATATTAACTACTACAACAACGGTTGGAATAACTGGGGATGGGGTTGGAACTCATGGTACGGACCTGGATGGAATAATTGGGGATGGGGTTGGAATAACTGGTATGGTCCGGGATGGAATAACTGGGGTTGGGGACTAAACTATGGTTGGGGTTGGAACAATTGGTATGGTAACAACTGGGGTATTGGTTGGTATGGTAATGGCTGGTATGGCAATGGTTGGAATAACTGGGGTTGGAACAACAATAACTATGCGTTTAACTCTGGAAGAAGAGGTGTAAATCGCTATTCACCAGCAAATTCAGGAAGGAATTCAGGAAGATCAGCAACAGTTGTGGGTAGAAATAGTCAAATTGGAAATGCCACTGTAAGAGATGGCAGAACTAGAACTTCAACTAGAAACAACACGTTTACAAATCCAAGAAGTACTACAACAACTAAAAGCACGAGAAGTACAACCACTCCAAGAAATATGACTAGCCCTAGAAGTACGACTACTCCTAGAAATATTAATACTCCAAGAAGTACAACTACACCTAGAAGCACAACCACACCAAGAAGTAGTGGAGGTTTTGGAGGCGGTAGATCATCTGGAGGAAGTTCAGGTGGTGGTGGCCGTTCTGGAGGTGGCGGTGGTCGTGGAGGTCGCGGTTAAGATTAATTTATTGAAAAGAAATATAAATTACTATGAAGAAAATATTTTTATCCCTAATTCTAGGCTCAACTTTTATTGGGTTTTCTCAGGAGACTACTATAAATGATGCCTTACGTTATGCAGTTGAAGATTTAAACGGAACAGCTCGTTTCAGAGGATTGAGTGGTTCAATGGGTGCGATTGGTGGAGATTTATCTGCAATCAACATCAATCCAGCTGGTTCAGTGGTTTTTAAGTACAATACTTTCAGTGCTTCAGTATCTGGTTTTAACAAAAGAAATAATTCAACTTATTTTGGAACCACATCTAGTGATAACAATTTTAAATTGGATTTGAACCAAATTGGAGCTGTTTTTGTGTTTAACAATACTGATGATAACAGTGGTTGGAAAAAAATGAGTTTGGGCATCAATTATGAAAACACGAACAACTTTAATAATGACATTTTTTCTAGAGGAACAAATCCAACTAATTCAATTGGTAACTATTTTTTAAATGTAGCACAAGGTTATGAGTTAGAATTTTTACAAACATTACCTGGTGAATCAGTAAGTAGTTTATATAGCTATCTTGGCGAAACAGGTGGCTTAGGTTTTGCAGCTCAACAAGCTATGTTAGGATACCAAGGATTTATTTTATCTGCATTTGATGAAGAAAACCCAGCAAATGTGGATTATTTTACCAATATACCTACCGGTGGAAACTATTATCAAGAAAACTATATTAAGGCTAGAGGTTATAATGGAAAATTGACAAGTAATTTTGCTGCTAATTATAATGATATCCTTTCATTAGGAATGAATTTAAACATTCATTTTACAGATATTACTAGATCAACTTCAGTTTTTGAAAGAAATAATAATCCTGAATATGACACAGGGTCAACAGTAAGAAATCTACGATTTAACAATGACCTATACACCTATGGAAGAGGTTTTTCTTTGAATCTTGGAGCAATTGCTAAAGTAACAGATGAGTTTAGACTGGGTTTAGCCTATGAGTCTCCAACATGGTACACTTTAAATGAAGAATTGAGTCAGAGTTTAGTAGTAAACAATGTTGATGTTGATGGGCCATTCACAAGAGTTATTGATCCCAATGTTGTAAATATATATCCAAGCTACAACGTTCAAACTCCTAGTAAATGGACAGGAAGTGCTGCTTATATTTTTGGCAGTAAAGGTTTTATAAATGTTGATGTTGCCACAAAAGATTATGGAAACACTAAATTTAAACCAAAAAATGATCTATTATACGCTGATCTAAATGATGTAATGAGTACTAATTTAAAAAGAGCTATATCTTACAATATTGGTGGAGAATACAAAATAAAACAAATTAGCTTGAGAGCTGGATATCGTTTTGAGGAAAGTCCGTATAAAGTTGATGCAGCTTTTGGAGATTTAATTGGTTATTCTGGTGGTCTTGGTTATAGTTTCAATAATTCAAGAATTGATTTATCCTATGCCAATACACACAGAAATTACAATCAGAGTTTAATCTCGTCTGGCATGAATGATCAAGCTAGAATTAATACTAAAAATGATAATGTTAGTTTAAGTTATACAGTAACTTTCTAAATTTATAGAACAACAACAATGAGAAACTACTTCATTTTGAGGTAGTTTTTTTTTACCTTTTTAGAAAAAGCCTAAAGAAAGTCTCTAGCCCTGATGGGAATGGCATCTTCCGATTTATCGGAAATAGAGTGGACAGCAGGAAGAAGCCTTAATAAATAAAGCCCTAACCTTTCTGCTCTAAATGAATATTTTGTGTAATTTTGCACTTCAATTTTATACTATGAGAACTAAATCTATTAAGAAAAATAAAATCAATGTAATTACACTCGGATGTTCTAAAAATGTCTATGATAGTGAAGTTTTGATGGGTCAACTGAAAGCCAATGGCAAAGAAGTGACTCATGAAGCTACAAAAGACGAAGGAAACATCATAGTAATCAACACTTGTGGTTTTATTGATAATGCTAAAGAGGAATCCGTAAATACTATTTTGGAATATGCTGACAAAAAAGACAAAGGTTTAGTGGACAAAGTATTTGTAACAGGTTGTTTGTCTGAACGATATAGACCTGATTTAGAGAAAGAAATTCCGAATGTGGATCAATATTTTGGCACCACTGAATTGCCTTTATTACTAAAAGCGTTAGGTGCAGATTACAAGCATGAATTGATTGGAGAACGATTAACCACAACTCCAAAAAATTATGCCTATTTAAAGATTTCGGAAGGTTGTGATAGACCTTGCAGTTTTTGTGCGATTCCGTTGATGCGAGGAAAACACGTCTCCACTCCTATTGAAAAATTAGTCATTGAAGCTGAAAAATTAGCTAAAAATGGTGTTAAGGAATTAATCTTAATTGCTCAAGATTTAACCTATTATGGTTTAGATATTTACAAAAAAAGAAATTTAGCTGAATTGTTAGAAAATTTAGTTAAAGTTGAAGGTATAGAATGGATTCGTTTGCATTATGCTTTCCCAACTGGATTTCCAATGGAAGTCTTGGAGTTGATGAAACGTGAACCAAAAATCTGTAATTATATTGATATTCCTTTGCAACATATTTCGGATAATGTCTTGAAATCTATGCGAAGAGGAACAACTTATGAAAAGACGACCAATCTTTTAAAAGACTTTAGAAAAGCTGTTCCTGAAATGGCTATTCGTACGACTTTAATTGTGGGTTATCCTGGCGAAACGGAAGAAGATTTTCAGATATTGAAAAAATGGGTTGAAGAAATGCGTTTTGAACGATTAGGTTGCTTTACGTATTCTCATGAAGAAAATACTCATGCTTATAATTTAGTTGACGATGTTCCCGAAGAAGTGAAACAAGCTCGTTCTCTAGAAATCATGGAAATTCAGGCACAAATTTCTTGGGATTTGAATCAAGAGAAAATTGGTCAAACGTTCAAATGTGTTATTGACAGAAAAGAAGGTCAATACTTTGTAGGAAGAACCGAATTTGATAGTCCAGACGTAGATAATGAAGTCTTAGTAGATGCTTCAAAATTCTATTTAAAAACAGGAGAATTTGTAAATTTAAAAATAATTGATGCTACAGAATTTGATTTGTATGCTGAACCCATAAATTAATAACATTATGAAAAAAATAATATTATTATCTATGTTATTTTCGTTTTATTTTTCTTTTGCTCAAGTTGACAGAAGCATAGGCGGTAGTCAATATAAAAATGACACAAAAAAAGAAACTAAAGTTGACCACGAGAAAGCCTACTTGGAGTCACTAAAGAAAAAGGTAGGAATTGATAACTTACAAGAAGAAATGATTAGAATTTACTATCGAGAAAGTTATGATAAAATTGAAAAAATAATTAGCCAAAAAGATTTAAATGATGTTGAAAAAACAAAAAAGATAGAGGAAATACAAAATGAAATGAATACTAATATTCTAAAAATATTAGATGATAATCAAAAAACTAAATTTGAAAAGTTCACGAAAAAATAATTTTTATTACATTTACTCTTGAAAGACAATAATTTATATTCTTAAAAATCAAAATTATGATAAAGAAAACCCTATTTTCATTGCTACTCATGTTGTTTTCTTACATTCTTCAAGCTCAATCTAATGAAGTAGAAATTTATACAGAAGATGCAAAATTATTCACTGTCTATATTGATGGTGTTAAAATGAACCAAAGTCCATTATCCAATGTGAAATTTACTACAACTAAAAGTGACAATTTAAACTTCAAAATAGTGTTTGTAGAGAATGAAACTCCATTAGAAAAAAAAGTAGATAAAATGATTGCTGGTAATAACAGATTGGTATATACCAATGGTGCAAAAGCTGTTTATGTATTAAAACCAGCAAATGGCTCTTATGATTTAATACAAACCTCTGTAAGTAACAGAACCAATAATCAACAAAAAAGTATTGATTAAAAAAATTAAACAATGAATTTTACAAAGCTTCAACTACTAATGAAGCTTTTTTTTTGATGACATTTATCATTTTAATTGGTTTTTTTATAATATACCTTTGGGTATAGAACTAAAATCAATATAATATGATTAAAAAGCACAATTTATCGGAGGCATTTCCTGAGTTTGAAGAGAAAATTCATGTACTAAAAACAGATGATAATCATTTTAGGAATTTATTTGAGAAATATGATGGTTTGGACCATGAAATTTACCGAATCGAAACTAATACTGAACCTGCATCGGATGATACTTTAAATGAATTAAGAATGGAACGTGTTAGGCTTAAAGATGAAATATATCAGTATTTGACAATTAATTAAACAAATAAACCTTTTATTAACAATCCTCATGATGTTTTATTGTGAGGATTTTTTAAATTTGATTAAATATTAAAAATATGTTTCTAAGAATTGAGACAATATCAATCAAAAAGACCCTAGGGTTTTCAACTCAGACTTCTATAGCTAATGATAAAACTATTGAAATTTGGCAAAAATTAATGCCTAGACTTAAAGAAGTTTCTGGAGACAAAAGAGCAGATTTAATTTCACTTCAAGTTTATGATATGAATAGTTTGCAGAAATTTTCACCAGAAACTGAATTCAAAAAATACGCTTTAATTGAAGTCAAAAACTTTGATTTAATTCCAGATGGTTTTGAAAAGTTTGAAATTCCAGCAGGAAAATATGCCGTTTTTTTACATAAAGGAACTTCAGCAGATTTTTATAAAACCTCAAATTTTATTTTTGGAGAGTGGTTACCCAAAAGCGATTATAGTTTAGATGATAGACCGCATTTTGAAATTTTGGGTGATGCGTATAAAGGACATAATAATCCTGAAAATGAAGAAGAAGTTTGGATTCCAATTCAGTAATTAAATATAAAAATAGAATTTTGAATTTAAAATTTATAAAACTATGTGGAAAGAAGAAAATAACAAACTAATTCAATCTTTTGAATTTAAAAATTTTATAGAAGCTTTTGGATTCATGTCAAAAGTTGCATTAGTTGCCGAAAAATTAAATCATCATCCAGAATGGAAAAATGTTTATAACAAAGTTGAAATTACTTTAACCACTCACGATGAAGGCAATACAATTACTGAAAAAGATAGAAAATTAGCTAATGCAATTGATGAAATAGTTACTGGTTGACAATGTCTAGCACTCTATTAATTCTTACAAATCTTTTTGCATAATAAGCTTCTTTCACAGAAGAGACAATAACTCCTCTGCTCACCGATGAATGAATAAAGAAAATCTCATCGTCCACTACTTCAGTGATCATTCCTACATGATTGACTGTTCCTCTTCCGTTAGTAGAAAAGAAAATCAAATCTCCTTTTTGGGCTTGACTTTTCTTAATTTTTTTTCCTGTTCTTGATTGTTCATTCGAAGTTCTTGGTAATTTAAAATCAAGTTGAGAAAAAGTATAACACATCAACCCTGAACAATCGAATCCACCACTTCTCATCCCACCACTTCTATATCTAGTTCCTAAGTGTTCTGAAGCAATAGCAATCAATTGATCTGCATTTTGGAGGGTTTCCTCTGACATTGGTAAAGCATCTTCTACTAATCCTTCCACTTCTTCATAAATATTAATTTGAGGATTTGAAGCTAATACTACTCCTTTTTTAATTATTAACTTTCTTCCAGGGAAAATTCTATCACCTACTTTTGGATTTAATGCTCTTAATTTATCAAGTGTTATTTTGTATTTTTTTGCAATTCCGTTCAACGTCTCTCCACGAGCAACTACGTGAGTGATTTCTCCTGAATCGTCTGGTTCTTCTACATCATCATCTGCAGCAGCCATTGACTCTAATTGAACAGAAACTGGACTAATAATTTTATTAGGTTCTACTTTTGGCTCAATAATTTCTTTTTTAGGTTTTTCTTTTCCTTTTCGGATAACTATTTTTTGATCAATTTGAAGGTTTGTATTCAAGCCAGAATTCAATTGCTTTAATTGCTTAAAACTTACATCATATTTTTCAGTAATATGACTTATTGTTTCACCTTTTTTCACAGAATGAACTAAATCATTAGAGGAAGAAACTTCTTCTTCTTTTTTATTCGATTTAGTATCTTTAGTATTTTTATTTTTTGTCAAAGCTAATTTAGCTCCAACTTGTAATTTGTTTGGAGAAATTGTTGGGTTAAACTGTTTTAATTCTTCAACGGTTAAATCGTATTTTTTGGCGATAGTATAAAATGATTCACCCGAAGCTACTTCATGAAAATCGTTTGTGACTTTTTTAGATGATTTAATTGATTTTGCGTTTGGAATAATCAGAATCATATTCAACTGTAGAGTCTTTCCTTTAGCCTTTGGGTTTAATTCGTATATATCATTTTCACTAACACCATATTTCTTCGCAATGGAATAAAATGAATCTCCACTAACTACTTTGTGTTTTGTGGTCTTTTGAGCAAACGAAACAAATGTTGTTAAAAAAAATAGGGCTATAATTACAAAACGATTCATTATTAAATAGTTACTAAAATTTCAATTGATTATTAAAGTTTGACAAGATAAAAAAACTATGGTAATAAAATTGATTTTAACTTTAATTTAATTGCATAAAAAAACCATCTTTTCAGATGGTTTAACTATTACAAAGGAATATTTCCATGCTTACGTTTTGGAGAATCCACAACTTTATTTTCCAACATACTAAAAGCTTTAATTAATTTTCTTCTGGTGAATCTTGGTTCAATTACTTCATCCACAAAGCCTCTTTGAGCAGCTGTATAAGGATTGGCAAATAATTCAGCATATTCAGCTTCTTTTTCTTTCAGTTTTTCTTCAGGATTTGAAGCAGCTGCAATTTCATTTTTAAAGATAATTTCGGATGCTCCTTTTGCTCCCATAACTGCAATTTCAGCACTTGGCCAAGCAAAATTCATGTCTGCACCAATGTGTTTGGAGTTCATTACATCATAAGCACCACCATAAGCTTTACGCGTAATTACTGTAATTCTCGGAACAGTGGCTTCACTAAAAGCGTATAATAATTTGGCTCCATGAACAATAATTCCGTTCCATTCTTGATCTGTTCCTGGTAAAAATCCTGGCACATCTTCTAAAACCAACAAAGGAATATTAAAAGCGTCACAAAAACGAACAAAACGCGCTGCTTTTGTAGAGCTATTCACGTCCAAACAACCTGCAAGAACCATTGGCTGATTGGCAACAATTCCAATACTTCTTCCACCTAATCTTGCAAAACCAACAATGATATTTTCGGCAAAATCTTTATGAATTTCGTAGAAACTATCTTCGTCAATGATATGAGCAATCACTTCATGCATATCATAAGGTTTATTGGCATTATCAGGAATAATCGTATCTAATTTTTCTCTGATTTCGTCATTTAAAACATAATCTAATTTTGGAGTAGTTTCTCTGTTATTTTGAGGTAAATAGCTCAATAAACGTTTAATATCTTCCAAACATTCCACTCCATTGGGTGAAGTAATATGTGCCACACCTGATTTTGTAGAATGTGTACTAGCTCCTCCTAATTCTTCTGAAGTTACATTTTCATTGGTTACTGTTTTTACAACGTTTGGACCAGTTACAAACATATAGCTAGAACCTTCAACCATCATCGTAAAATCGGTCATTGCTGGAGAATATACTGCTCCACCAGCACAAGGTCCCATAATGGCAGAAATTTGAGGAATTACTCCACTGGATTGCACATTTCTGTAAAAAATATCAGCATAACCACCAAGCGAACGCACTCCTTCCTGAATACGAGCACCTCCAGAATCGTTTAAACCAATCATTGGAGCTCCATTTTTTAGAGCCATGTCCATTACCTTACAGATTTTTTCGGCATGAGTTTCTGATAATGAACCTCCAAAAACGGTGAAATCTTGTGCAAACACATAAACCAATCTTCCGTTTATAGTTCCGTAACCTGTTACTACACCATCTCCATAATAGATTTCATTTTCCATTCCGAAATCTTTGGTTCTGTGTGTGACTAACATCCCAATTTCTTCAAAAGAACCCTCGTCTAAAAGATAGTTTACACGTTCTCTGGCTGTTAATTTCTTTTTTTCGTGATGTTTTGCAATTCGTGCTTCTCCTCCACCTAGTTTGGCTAAAGCTATTTTATCGTTTAATGTTTTTATTTTGTTTTCCATATTTTTGTTTTTTGCCACAAAGGCACTAAGACACTAAGATTTATTAAAAATTCAGTTTTATTGAAAACTGCGACTGAAAACTGTGACTAAAAACTTTAATTAGGTAATTTCACTAATTTCAGATCATTTAAATATTGTTTTAAAGCTATCATCGCAGCAATTTCAGCTTCTATTGCATGTTGGGCTTTTAGCTTTTCAGCATCATAATATTTTTTTACAAAACCTGTGTCAAACTCTCCTGATCGGAAAGCTTCATGTTGCATTACAAATTTTCCAAACGCTAAAGTTGTAGCAACTCCTTCTACGTGATAATTATCAATGGCTTTTATCATCAAAGCTATAGCTTCTTCCCTATTTTTACCATAAGTAATTAATTTAGAAAGCATTGGATCATAATAAATAGGAACATCCATGCCTTGCTCGATTCCATTATCTACTCGAATTCCTTCACCTTCTGGTAAAATATAAGTACTTAAAAATCCAACATTCGGTAAGAAATCATTCAAAGGATCCTCTGCATAAACACGAAGTTCCATAGCATGACCATGAATTTTTAAATCTTCTTGTTTCATAGGTAAGGCTTCACCTTGTGCGACTTTTATTTGTAATTCCACTAAATCCAAACCTGCAATAATTTCAGAAACTGGGTGTTCTACTTGCAAACGGGTATTCATTTCAAGAAAATAGAAATTGTGCTGGTCGTCTAGTAAAAACTCAACGGTTCCTGCTCCTAAATAATCACAAGCTTTGGCTACTTTTACAGCTGCTTCACCCATTTTTTGACGCAATTCTGGGGTCAAAACAGCCGAAGGAGCTTCTTCCACTACTTTTTGATGTCTTCTTTGAATGCTACATTCACGTTCGAAAATGTAAACAATATTGCCATGACTATCAGCCATCACTTGGATTTCGATATGTCTTGGTTTAGTTACGTATTTTTCAATAAAAACAGCTCCATCTCCAAAAGCATTTACGGCTTCAGAAATGGCTCTATCCATTTGAGCAGTGAAATCGGCTTCTTTTTCAACCACACGCATTCCTTTTCCACCACCACCAGCAGCAGCTTTAATCAAAATTGGAAATCCGATTTTGGTCGCAATTTTCTTGGCTTCTTCAATATCAGTAATAGCATCTTCAGTTCCAGGAACCATAGGAATATCGTAATCTTTGACAGCATCTTTGGCTGCTAATTTATTACCCATCATTTCAATAGCTTTGGATTTTGGTCCAATAAAAATAATGTCATTCTTTTCGCAAAGTTCAGCAAATTGTGAATTTTCACTCAAAAATCCGTAACCTGGATGAATGGCATCAACTCCTAACGCTTTGGCTACTTCTATAATCTTATCCCCTTTTAAATACGATTGACTTGATGCTGCTTCTCCTATGCAAACGGCTTCATCGGCAAATTTTACATGTAGAGCATTTCTATCCACTGTTGAATAAACGGCAACCGTTTTAATGCCCATTTTTTGAGCGGTTTTCATTACTCTTATGGCAATTTCACCACGGTTGGCTACTAATATTTTTGTTATTTTTTTTATCATATTTTATTTAAAATTTTTATCCTCCAGCTGAAGCTGGAGGCTATTCAAATTCAATTAATAATTGTCCTTTTTCTACGGCATTTCCTTTTTCTACGGCTATGGATTTTATAATTCCCTCTCTTGGTGAAAGGAAGCTGTTTTCCATTTTCATGGCTTCTAAAATTAATAAAGGATCATTTTCTTTTACTTCTTGACCAACAGAAACGTTGATTTCCAAAATTAAACCTGGCATTGGTGCTTTGATTGCATTTACAACTTTGGTTCTTCCTTTTTCAATACCCATTGCTGTTATTAATTGGTCTAATTCGTTGGCAATGGCTACTTCATAAACCGAATTATTAACTTTAACTGTATATTTTTTGGAAACTAAATCGGTTGAAACTATTTCAACTGAATAAGGTTTGCTTTCTTTTAAGACATGAAATTTGTTATTTGACAGCTGTATTTCATCTAAATTTTTTAAATCGCTTTCCTTGAAATCAAAGTTATTTTCTTGATTTACAGAAATTTTATAGTTTGTACTCATAGTCTAATTTTTACGAAGGGTAAATTTACAAAAAAGAAAACGTTTTAGTAAATGAAATATTGGTAAAATGATATAGTTGATGAAAAGTTAATTTTTCTATTTCAACGATATGCGTTAGTGATGGGAACGGCATCCTTTTTGTGCTTTTTTAGACGCAAAAAGATATAGTGGACAGCACGACCTGAAAGGAAACGCCCAAATAATTATAAAACTAACAAACCTATTTCTCTCAAAGAATTTATTGATTTTGAATACCAAAACAGTTCAAAATCATCTAAATCAGCTTCATAATCAGACTTTAATTGAGAAAAAGTCATCTTGTTATTTGATGTAATTGAAATCTTTTCTAAAATTTGGATTAACCATGCTCCTTGTTCTTTTTCAACAGTGATTTCGGTTACATTTTTTTTATTGTGAAAAGTCAATTGCATCATTTCCCAACTGTTTCCTTTTTTTGATTTTGTGTAGATTTTGTATATTGGCTCTCCTCCTATCCAAACGATTTTGGCTGAAGGTTTTGTATTGAAATCGGTTGAATCTTGAAGTGCATTGTAAATAAAATCGTGTGGGATTTTAGTATTTGGAATTTTGAAATCGAACCAATCTTGTAACGGATAATCAAAACAAATTCCGTGCATATAATTGAATAGTGATTTCTTTAAGCCAAAGCTAAATTTTTCGTGATTGATTCCGGTTTTATCTTTGAAAACTATATCATTATTGGCAAAAGTAATTTCATTTTGTTGAGGAATTACCCCAAATTCATCAGGAAACATACCGACTGGAGAATGAGCAGTCATGGCAAATTGATGCCAAAAACCCGATTGTAAGACCCCAATTTCAAACAACTGACGCACCATTTCCAGACTATCAACCGTTTCTTGAACTGTTTGTGTGGGATAACCATACATTAAATACGCATGAACCATGATCCCACTTTCCGTGAAATTTCGAGTCACTTGTGCAACTTGTTCAACGGTAACTCCTTTTTTTATCAACTCTAAAAGTCTATCTGAAGCGACTTCCAAACCACCGGAAACAGCGACACAACCAGAAGCAGCCAACAGAATACATAAATCTTGCGTGAAACTTTTTTCAAAACGTATGTTGGTCCACCAAGTTACTTTTAGATTTCGTTTTAGGATTTCCAGAGCTACTTCTCTCATTAAAGCTGGTGGAGCGGCTTCATCGACAAAATGGAAACCGTTTTCACCTGTTTGTGCAATGAGTTCTTCCATGCGATCCACCAAAGTTTTGGCAGCAATGGGTTCGTAAAGTTTTATATAATCTAGTGAAATATCACAAAAAGTACATTTTCCCCAATAACAACCGTGAGCCATGGTTAGTTTATTCCAACGACCGTCTGACCAAAGGCTGTGCATTGGATTGGCAATTTCGATTACAGAAATGTATTTATCTAAAAGTAAATTAGAATAATCTGGCGTTCCGACTTCACTTTGTTTGTAATCTGATTTTGTGGAGTTGCTTTTATAAACTACTTCGTTATTTTCTAAAAGAAATGTGCGTTTGAATTGAGATTCTGAAACAAGTTCAAAATAACAAGTGTGATTATACAAGAGTTCCATTGGAAGTTCACCATCGTCAAGAGTAATGAAATCGAAGAACTCAAAAACACGTTTGTCTTTTAAATCTCTTAATTCGGTGTTTGGAAAACCACCACCCATTGCGATTTTTATTTCAGGGAAATTGGCTTTTAAAAATTGAGCACATCGAAAAGCGCTGTATAAATTCCCAGGAAATGGAACTGAAAAACAGATTAATTTAGGTTGGACTTCTGCTACTCTTTCTTGTAAAATCTTCAGTGTAATCCTATCTATATATGTGACTTCTTTTTGTAATTCATTATATAATTCATCAAACGAATTGGCACTTCTTCCTAAGCGTTCGGCATAGCGACTAAATCCGAAATTTTCATCTACACTTTCTACAATATAATCGGATAAATCTTCTAAATATAAAGTTGCTAAATGTTTGGCTTTATCTTGCATTCCCATAGATCCAAAAGCATATTCCAAATCATCTACTTGATCAAAACGAGATGCTTCTGGCAAAAAATTGCCACTACAAATTTGTCGTGCTAATGTTGGATTTTTTCCTTGAAGAAATGAGATTACGTTGTCAATGGTGTTGATGTATTCGTTTTTTAAAGCATAGATTCGTTGGCTGCTGTCGGTTATCGGTTGTCGGTTATCTGATGTCTTAAAAATTTCTTTTAAACCTTTTTTTGAAAACATTTCTAAAATCACTTCAATCCCTAAATCCATTTGAAAAGCTTCAATGCTTTTGGTATTTAGAAATCCTTTTATATAGGCTGTTGCTGGATACGGTGTATTCAGCTGGGTAAAAGGTGGTGTGATTAAGAGTATGTTTTGCAAGGGCAACTTTTTTGCAAAGGTAGAATTATTTTAGATGAATTATTATACCTCAAGTTTTTATAATGAGAAAAAAATATGTGTCTCTAATATCTATTTGAATCCTATTCCATTTTCATTAGGACCGTTTTAAATACTGATATGGATTAAATATTCAATTGAATCAAAATGGATTTCTTATAAAGTTCATGAATCTAAAAAACCTCAATTAGATGGTAAAAAATTTATTTGCTATGAAACGCTAAATCCACTCTTTTGCTTCTACATAATTTTCAGGGAAATAGGTCAAATATTGAACTAATCTTGGCATTTTTCCATAATTTGGTGTAGCACAATGGGGCAAAGCTTGGTTCCAAATAATAAAATCACCTGCTTTGCCTACTATTGGTTTTGGGATTAACGATTTTAAAGCAAGTTCTCTTGGATTTTCTCCTGGAGAGAGAGCATCCATCCAATCAGAAATTTGGTGATGAAAACCAGGCACGCAATGAAATGCACCATCATTTTCATTACAATCTGACAAGTATAACAAGCCTTGCAAACGAAAAGGAATAGGCAATTTCAAACTAACATCCCAATGTAAATTGCTGCCCAAAAAATTATAGTTCTCAGTTACTGGCGGATTGAAGCTTACTTTATCAATTGTTTTGTATATTGCCTTAGTTTGATATAACTGCTCATAAGCTTTTTGAATTTTTACTGAAGCTCTATTCTTCTCTAGTGTAGGATGATGAAAAAAATTAACCATTAATCCTCTTTGTTCTCTATGCGTAGTGTACCAAGAGGCTTCATCTTTTGGATTCTTTTCTAAAAACTCCCAAATTGCATTTTGCGTAGCCAAGCAGTCTTCTTGTGAAATGGCATTTTTTATAACTATATAGCCATTGATCTCCCAAAACTGTAAATCCTCATCGGAAAGTACATTTTCAATGAAATCAACATCATTAGAAACTTTCCTAACTTTAGAAGATACCCATTCTTTAAAATTTGGCAAACTTGGCTTTTCGCCATGAAGAAACTGCAACGTTTCGTCCATACTTATACCCAATTTGTACAAATAAGCTATTTCATCTGTCCAAGAAGTTTCAACAGCATTAGGCACACTATTTATTCTATTCCAAAGATTTTCTACTAATAATGATTCCATAACGATACAAATTACTAATCCCAAAAGTAAATTTAATTTCGCTTGAACACAAAAAAGGATACTTTTAATTTTCCTTTTGGGACAACTCTTAAATACTAACTGAATGTTAAAGCCTGTTTATATGATTAATTTTTCAGTATTTTTACAAAAAAAATTAAACTATGCCATCTGACTGTATAAGCTACCAAAAATCAGGATATTTTTCTAAATTAATGAACGATTATTTAGATGAAAAATCAAATTTGAAAGCATTGTACAATAGGTTTCCAAAGTTGGAAAATTTTTCAGAACAAATTCAAGAAAAGCAAAGTAACTTTCCTTTTGAAAATAGAAAAATTTTAGTTGATTCACTCAAGAAACAATATCAAAACTTTGAAACTTCTGAATCAACATTAAACAATATCCAACTTTTAAACAAAGAGAATACCTTCACTATTACAACTGGTCACCAATTGAATTTATTCACTGGACCTTTATATTTTTTGTATAAAATTATTTCAACTATCAATCTTTGCGAGCAGTTAAAAAAAGAATATCCTAACTATAATTTTGTACCAATTTATTGGATGGCTACTGAGGATCATGATTTTGAAGAAATCAATCATTTCTGGTTTAAAGCAAAAAAAATTAGTTGGCAAAAAGAAAGTTTTGGCCCTGTTGGAAGGTTATCAACTGAAGGTTTAAAAGAAGTTTTTGAACAATTTTCGGCTGAGTTAGGCTTAGGAGAAAATGCAACTTATTTAAGAGATTTATTCGAAAAAGGCTACTTAGAACATTCCTATTTAGCTGATGCTACTCGTTATATTGCCAATAAAATTTTCAAAGAAAAAGGACTGGTAATTTTGGATGGTGATGATAAAAATCTGAAAAAATTATTTATTCCATTTGCGAAAAAAGAATTAATCAACCAGAGTTCTAGTGAAGAAGTTTTGAAGACTAATGTCCTTTTATCTGAATACAAAATCCAGGTAAATCCTCGTGAAATTAACTTATTTTACATTGAAGATAACTTACGTGAACGAATTGTTTTTGAAGATAATATTTACAAGGTTTTAAATACCAATTATACGTTTTCAGAAAGTAAAATTTTAACTGAATTGGAAAATCATCCTGAAAAATTTAGTCCCAATGTAATTTTACGACCGCTATATCAAGAAGTGATTTTACCTAATTTATGCTATATTGGTGGTGGTGGTGAGCTAGCTTATTGGTTGGAATTAAAATCTAATTTTGAGACTAATGATATTACTTTTCCAATACTTTTATTACGTAATTCTGTTTTGATTGCTACTCAGAAACAAACTGAAAAGGCTGACAAATTAGAATTGACTTGGGCTGATTTATTCAGTAAACAAGAAGATTTAATATCGAGTAAAACAAGAGAATTATCCCATTTTGATATAGATTTTACGGCTCAAAAAGAACATTTGAAAAAACAATTTGATAACTTGTATATAATGGCAGCTCAAACGGATAAATCATTTTTTGGAGCAGTGAAAGCACAAGAAGTGAAACAAATAAAAGGGTTGGAAAAGCTTGAAAAACGTTTATTAAAAGCTGAAAAAAGGGTTTTAGCTAAAAAATTGGAACGCATGACTTCTTTACAAGGTGAGTTATTTCCTAAAGAGAGTTTACAAGAACGTAAAGCAAATTTTTCGGAATACTATTTAGCCTTTGGAGAGCAGTTGATTGATAAATTGTTTATCGAACTAAACCCTTTGAAACAGGAATTCAATGTAATAGTTTTATAACGTAAACTATACTTGTAAATCTTTAAAAAAACACTACTTTTGCACTCGAATTTAAAAAAACAAAAACGTTATGGCAACGAATAGAACTTTTACAATGATTAAGCCAGATGCTGTTGAAAACGGACACATTGGTGGAATTTTAAATATGATTACTGAAGGTGGTTTCAGAATTGTAGCGATGAAATTAACGCAATTAACTGTAGCTGATGCTCAAAAATTTTATGCTGTTCACAGTGAAAGACCTTTCTTTGGTGAATTAGTAGAATTTATGACAAGAGGTCCAATCGTAGCAGCTATCTTAGAAAAAGAAAATGCTGTAGAAGATTTTAGAACTTTAATTGGAGCTACAAACCCTGCTGATGCTGCTGAAGGAACTATTCGTAAAAAATATGCAACTTCGATTGGAGAAAATGCAGTTCACGGTTCAGATTCAGATGAAAATGCTGCCATTGAAGGAGCTTTCCATTTCGCTGGAAGAGAAATGTTTTAGATTTCAGATTTTCGGATATTAGATATTTGAACAGAAATATTATAAATATAAAATCTCGTTTCTTTAGGGAAACGAGATTTTTTTATCTGAAAATCTCATGTTTGAATGCCTAAAATTCTTTATCTTAATACAATTGATTTTACAACTTCTTTTCTCTTTTCTTCATTAATCATTTTGATAATTTTGTTTTTCTATCTGTTGGCTGAAGCCTAACAGCAATTAAAAATATTACTATCTTAAAATTAAATTTTTGACTATTTCCTTGCTCATTTCTTCATTAATCATTTTGATAATTTTGTTTTTCTATCTGTTGGCTGAAGCCTAACAGCAATTAAAAATATACTATCTTAAAATTAAATTTTTGACTATTTCCTTGCCCATTTCTTCATTAATCATTTTGATAATTTTGTTTTTTC
>CAZXPF010000027.1:0-35369 GCA_964643105.1 uncultured Flavobacterium sp.
ATAAAAGCTGAGAATTGAATAAACAATAAAGGCTACTCATTGAGTAGCCTTTATTGTTTAACTATTTTTTAAAAGAGATTTTTATTAATTATTGTAAACTAGTAATGCTTCTTTAAGAATTTGAACAGAACGAATTAGATCTTCTTTTTTAAGGACGTAGGCAATTCTCACTTCATCTAAGCCAACATTTGGTGAAGAATAAAATCCAGCCGCTGGAGCAACCATTACCGTTTCGCCATTTAAATCATAAGTTTCTAATAACCATTGAGCAAAATCATTTGCATTTCTGATAGGTAGTTTTGCTATGCAATAAAAAGCTCCTTTTGGTGTAGCAACTTGAACCCCTTCAATTTTTGATAATTCTTGGATAAGAATGTCTCTGCGTTCTTTATATTCTGTAATAACTTCATCAAAATAGCTTTTAGGAGTTTCCAGTGCAGCTTCACTAGCAATTTGTGCATATGTTGGAGGACTTAATCTTGCTTGAGCAAATTTCATAGCAGTTGCCATCACATCAGTATTTTTTGAAACAATACATCCAATTCTAGCGCCACACATACTAAATCTTTTTGAAACAGAATCAATCATAATAGCATGATTTTCTAAACCAGAAATGTTCATGATTGAAAAATGGTTAAAGCCATCATAGGTAAACTCTCTATACACTTCATCAGCAATTAAAAACAAATCATGTTTCTTTACAATTTCAGCTAGTTGATTTATCTCACGTTCAGAATACAAATAACCCGTTGGATTGCCTGGATTACAGATCATTATAGCTTTAGTTCTAGGCGTAATTAGTTTTTCAAAATCTTCAATTGGTGGTAAAGCAAATCCTGTTTCAATTGTAGAAATGACAGGTACAACTTTAACACCAGAAGCTACAGCAAAACCATTGTAATTAGCATAAAAAGGCTCAGGAATTATAACTTCATCATTAGCATCCATTGTACTTCCTAAAGCAAATAATAAAGCCTCAGAACCACCAGTTGTAATAATGATATCTTTACTATCTATGGGAAGGTTTTGATTTTTATAGTATTGAGATAATTTATTTCTATAACTTTCAAAACCAGCAGAATGACTATATTCTAAAACTTCAATAGAAGTATTTTTAACGGCGTCAAGAGCTACTTGAGGAGTCTTAATATCAGGCTGACCAATATTTAAATGATATACCTTATGGCCTTTTTTCTTCGCAATTTCTGCGTATGGAACTAATTTTCTAATTGGAGATTCAGGCATTTGTAAGCCTTTTTGTGAAATTTTTGGCATCTTGATTAAATTTGATATGCAAAATTGCAACTTTTTTTTAAAATATAGTAGCGATCTACTTTTTAAAATGATTATATTTCAAAATAGTTTAGTAACTTTATAAAAAGATTAAGCATATGTCTTCTAAAAAAATTGTTGCTATTTTTTTAATCATAACAGGTTATGCTTTTAGTCAAGTTGACACTTCATGGACTTATAAAAAAAACAAGATTGTTATTCCCTTTGAATTGTCTAATAATTTGATTATAGTAAAAGTAAATCTAAATGGAGTTGATCTGAACATGATAGTAGATACAGGTTCAGATATTAATTTACTTTTTAGAATACCAGATGAAGAAGTGTTACCTGTTAATGAAGGGAAAACTACGACAATCATGGGATTAGGCTCAAAAGAACCCATAAAAGCAATAATATCTTCAAGTAATGAAATAAGGATGAATGAATTTGTTGATAAAGATTTTGAAATTTTGATTATAAATCAAGATAATATTAGTCTTATTAATAAGTTTGGGATTGAAATCAATGGAATTTTAGGATATAGTTTTTTTAAAAATAATGTGATAGAGGTTGATTATGTTAAAGGAAAAATAACTATATACAAAGATATAGATATCATAAAGAATAGAAAAATAAAAAGATTCTTCAAAGAGGAGATAAGGATAATAGATAATAAGCCTTACATAAATATTAATTCTAAAATCAATTTACAAGAAATTATATTAACTCTTTTAATAGATACTGGGTTGAGTGATGGATTATGGTTATTTAAAAATGAATCTATAAGATATAGCAACAATAATATTGATGATATTTTAGGACAAGGTCTGTCTGGTGATATTTTAGGTAAAAGAACTCGAATTGATAAAGTAAAATTTTCTGATTTTTTTTTCGATGATATTTTAGTTTCATTTCCTGAAATGATCTTTTTTGAAAACATAAAGATTGTTAAGGGAAGAAATGGATCTGTTGGAGGAGAACTTTTAAAAAGATTTAATTTAATAATTGATTATTCAAGAAGGAATATTTATTTCAAAAAGAACAAATTTTACAGAGAGCCTTTTCATTTTAACATGTCAGGAATTGAAGTGCGTCATAGTGGTAAAGAGATAATTGAAGAGAAAATTGAGCTTAATAGATATTTTTCAAAAAGTGCTATTGATGTTAAGAATTTAAGCGATAACAAAACCTCAAGTTATAAATATAAATACCTATTAAAACCAACTTATAAGATAAGTCACATCAGAAAAAATTCACCAGCTTCAGAGGTGGATTTAAAAGTTGGGGATAAAATCATTTCCATCAACAATAGAAAAGCTTACAATTATACCATTCAAAAAATAACAGATTTGTTTCAATCAGAAGACGGTAAGAAAATAAAAATGGAAGTTGAAAGAGAAGGGAAAGTAATAGAAGTGGTTTTTTACCTAAAGAAAATAATATAAAAAAGCCCCAAATGAATGAGGCTAATCTTTATTGTTCTAAAATTGATTTTTTCTTTTCAAGAAGATTTACTTCTTTCTTCTCAATAACAGTTCCTTTAATTCTCAGCGTAACCATTCCACTAGGCACATTAACAGCATTACTTTCCACTGTAATGGACTTGCTAATAGGTCCAATATTCATATTGTATTGAACTTCAATAAAATCACTTTTACCAGGCATAATTGGTTGAGTAGGTTTAGTTGGTACGGTGCAACCACAAGTAGATTTAACATTTTTAATCTCTAACGGTGCATCTCCAGTATTTGTAAACTCAAATCTTCGTTTACCATTATCTTCTCCTTTGGTAACCGTTCCATAATTAATTGTTTCTTCTTTAAACTCAATCTTTGGACCTTGAGCCAAGGCAACCGTTGAAATAAACAATACTACAATTAAATTAAGTAAATTTTTCATCATACTATTTTTTTGATTCATGTAAAATTAAACACTTTTGCAAAAATTACAAACAAAATACCTTTTTTTATTTTAGGTTATATCGTTACTTTTGCAATCAGTTAGTTACAAAAACAATACCAAATTCATTTTTCTCTTTTTGGAGCATTATGGCTTGGGCTTATTTAGAAACCATTTTCCTGCTATACGTTACAATCTTTTTTTTCAAAAAAGGATTTTCACTGCTATCAGGGCTAGATAGTTATCATAAACCTTTAGCCAAGTAACTAAGTAATAAATAACGAACAATAAACAATAAACAGTATAAATGATTCCAGCACAGTTTAATCCAAAAGACGTAGAACAAAAATGGTACGATTACTGGATGAAAAACAAGTATTTTCATTCAAAACCAGACCATAGAACTCCTTATACAATCGTAATTCCTCCACCAAACGTGACAGGAGTCTTGCATATGGGACACATGTTGAATAATACCATTCAAGATGTTTTAATTCGTCGTGCTCGTCTCAAAGGGTTTAATGCTTGTTGGGTACCAGGAACTGATCATGCTTCAATTGCTACCGAAGCAAAAGTAGTGGCTAAACTAAAATCAGAAGGCATTAACAAAGCCGATTTAACGCGTGAAGAGTTCTTAAAACACGCTTACGATTGGACAGACAAATACGGTGGAACAATCCTTGAACAATTAAAGCAATTAGGCTGTTCTTGCGATTGGGACAGAACCAAGTTCACAATGGATGAAGATATGTCAGCTTCAGTAATCAAATCTTTTGTAGATTTATACAACAAAGGAATGATTTATCGTGGATATCGAATGGTAAACTGGGATCCAGAAGCTAAAACAACTTTATCTGATGAAGAAGTAATTCATGAAGAGCGTCAAGGAAATTTATATTATATCAATTATAAGATTGAAGGCTCTAATGATGTTTTGACGATCGCTACAACCCGTCCAGAAACTATTTTTGGAGACACTGCCATTTGTATCAATCCAAATGACGAACGCTTTACCCATTTAAAAGGGAAGAAAGCCATTGTTCCCATTTGTAATAGAGTAATTCCAATTATTGAAGACGATTACGTAGATGTTGAGTTTGGAACAGGTTGTTTAAAAGTAACACCAGCTCACGATGTTAATGACGCCGCTTTAGGGGATAAACATAAACTTGAAATCATTGATATTTTCAATGAAGATGCATCTTTAAACAGTTTTGGATTACATTATCAAGGGAAAGATAGATTTGTAGTAAGAGAAGAAATTGCCAAAGAGTTAGCGTCTATTGGAGCTTTAGTAAAAACGGAAATCCACATGAATAAAGTAGGAACTTCAGAAAGAACTAAAGCAGTCATTGAACCAAGATTATCGGATCAATGGTTCTTAAAAATGGATGAATTGGTTAAACCAGCTATAAAAGCCGTTCTAGAAACTGAAGAAGTAAAATTATACCCAAGCAAATTCAACAACACCTATCGTCATTGGATGGAAAATATTCGCGATTGGAATATTTCTCGTCAATTGTGGTGGGGTCAACAAATTCCAGCTTATTATTATGGTGAAGGAAAAGAAGAGTATGTAGTAGCAGAAAATATTGATGAAGCTTTGGTTTTGGCCAAAGAAAAAACTGCCAACTCATCGCTGACTACTGACCACTTGAAGCAAGATGCTGATGCTTTAGATACTTGGTTCTCATCATGGTTATGGCCAATGGCTGTTTTTGGAGGAATTCTCGATCCAGAAAGTGAAGATTTCAAATATTATTATCCAACAAATGATTTAGTAACTGGTCCAGATATTTTGTTTTTCTGGGTAGCACGTATGATCATTGCAGGTTATGAATACACTGGTAAAAAACCATTCAACAATGTATATTTGACAGGCTTAGTTCGTGACAAACAACGTCGAAAGATGTCAAAATCATTAGGAAATTCTCCTGATCCGTTAGAATTGATTGAAAAATTTGGTGCTGATGGTGTTCGTGTTGGATTGCTTCTAAGTGCTTCAGCAGGAAACGATATTATGTTTGACGAAGAGTTATGTAATAATGGTAAAGCTTTTGCCAATAAAATATGGAATGCCTTTAGATTAATCAAAGGTTGGGAAGTAGCTGATATTGCTCAACCAGAAGCTTCTAAAATTGCCATTGATTGGTACGAAGCTAAATTGCAACAAACACTTGCTGAAATTGAAGATAATTTCGAAAAATACAGATTGTCAGATGCCTTAATGAGTATTTACAAATTAGTTTGGGACGATTTCTGTTCTTGGTTCTTGGAAATAATTAAGCCAGCTTACCAACAACCAATTGATAAAGCCACTTTTGATAAAGCGATTGAATTGTTAGAAGCTAATTTGAAATTGTTGCATCCATTTATGCCTTTCCTAACCGAAGAAATTTGGCAATACATTGCTGAAAGAACTCCAGAAGAAGCGTTGATTATTTCAGAATGGCCAACCATGAAAAATACGAATGCAGATTTAATCGCTGAATTTGATTTTGTGACCGAAGTTGTTGCGGGTATTCGAACCATTCGAAAACAGAAAAATATTGCCAATAAAGATAGCATTGATTTAAAAATAATCAATAATGAGAAAAATGCTGCTACTTTTGATGCAATAATTATAAAGTTAGGAAATATTGAAAACTTAGAATACATTACTGAAACTGTAAACGGAGCACTGACTTATCGTGTAAAATCAAACGAATATTTTATTCCAATTACAGGAAGCATAGATGTAGCTGCTGAAATTGAGAAATTAGAAGAAGAATTAAAATACATGCAAGGCTTTTTAAAATCAGTGCAAGTAAAACTTTCAAATGAAAAGTTTGTTGCCAATGCCAAACCAGAAATTATAGCCAACGAAAGAAATAAAGAAGCGGATGCTTTAGCTAAAATTGCTACGATTGAACAAAGTTTAGCTGCTTTGAAGTAATTTTATTCAATTAATACAACTAAAAATCCCGTTAATCTTATAATTAACGGGATTTTTTAAACTATTAACTATCAGATTATTTGGGGCCTTTTTCTCCCTTTTCTCCTTTGCCTCTGTATTGCTTAAAAAGAGTTCTAGTAAATTCTTCTTCTACTTTTTTAAGTTGTAGGACTTTTTTTGCTCCTATGATTTCTTTGGCATCTTTTACAAATTTCTTCCTCAAAGCCAACAACTCCTCATCAATTGATTCCATTTCTGCAAGCACAGTGGTTGCTTCTTTATCACTTAATTTATCTAAACCATCATCTTTTAGTCTTCGTAGAATGGTTTTCATTTTGGTGTGACGTAGTTCAAATTGTTTTTCATCATAAGCATTATAAACAGGCCAAAATTTTTCAGCTTCTGACGATGTCAAACTTAATTCTTTAGTGATGTAAGCTACTTTTAAAGCTTTCACTTTTTCAATTTTCTCTTTACTTGGTTGTGCAATCGATACAATCGAGAACAAAACTACTAGTAGTGTAATAAATTTTTTATTCATTAGAATATATTTTATGTTTTTAGAATTTGTGAGTCTTAGATTTTAATTTTATTCGTTTAGATATAAATCAACATTTTGATAATTTTCTTCTAAATATAATTCTACAGCATCATCATTTAACGCCAAACTTTCCTCTAACAATACTAAGTCTTCACTGGTTAATTCAGAAGCAATTTCATAATTGGTTAAAGAGGTTTGCATGGCCAAATAGGTTTCAATAGTTTCATCTTCAAGGGGAGATTTAGAAGCGCTATTCATTGAAAAATAAATAGGCAAAGCTATTGATACCAATAATACAGCAGCAATACTGGTCATCCAAACTCTTTTTTGTTTCCATAATGAAATTACTTTAGGTTCATGTTCTAAAGTTAATTGAGTAAGCATTTGGTTTTCAAATTGTTCAAAATAACCTTCGGGAACTTTAAAACCTGCATTTATTTTTTCATTATTTATATTAAAATCTTTCATGTTTATTGGACTACTTTTTTTATGAATGGTTTAATTTGACTTTAAAAAATCTTCAATTTTCTTGGTTGCCAGATGATAACTTGCTTTTAAAGCACCAACAGAAGTTTTCAGGATTTCCGATATGTCTTCATATTTCATTTCTTCAAAATACTTCATTTTAAATACCAATTGTTGTTTTTCAGGTAATTTTGCAATGGCTTTTTGTAATTTTAATTGAATGTCATCACCTTCAAAATAGACATCACTTTCTAGTTTATTTATGGCTTTTGTTTGCAACTCTTCTGAAGAAATTCCTTGTTTTTTGGCTTTCTGTTGTAAAAAAGTCAAAGATTCATTAGTTGCAATACGGTACATCCAAGAATATAATTTGCTATCACCTTTAAAATTTTTTACGTTGGAAAAAACCTTTATAAACGTGTTTTGTAGTACATCATTAGCATCATCATGATTGAATACAATGCCACGGATATGATAGTATAAGGGTTGTTGATACAATTGCAATAACTGTTTGAACGCTTCATTCTGCGTTTTTGGATTTATCAATTCAGCTAAAAAAACTTTTTCGTCTTGCAATTCTTAGTTTGTTTATTTCTAAGACTAAAGATAGGTAAAAAGGTTTAATATAATTTTTAATAATCTTTTCAAGAGTGTACCTTTGAGCCAAACAAACACAACTATGATACAAACCGTAATTTTTGATATGGATGGCGTAATCGTTGATACAGAACCCGTTCATCATTATGCCTATTTTCAGCATTTTAAACAATTGAATATTGAAGTTTCTGATGAATTATACAGGACTTTTACAGGAAATTCAACCAGAAATGTATTTCAAAAAATAAAAGAGATGTTTAATCTTCCTCATGAAGTTGAAGATTTGATTCAAACCAAACGCAGTTTATTCAATGATGCTTTTGATACCAAAGAGGATTTGTATTTGATTGAAGGAGTTGAAGATTTAATAAAAGATTTACATCAAAATGGAATTCAATTAATTGTGGCTTCTTCCGCTTCAAAAGTAACCATCGACAGGGTTTTTAATCGATTTAATTTAAATCAATACTTCACACATAAAGTTTCAGGAGAAGATTTTCCTAAATCAAAACCACATCCAGCTATTTTTGAATACGCAGCAAGCTTATCTGTTGCACCTAAAGAAAATTGTATCGTGATTGAAGATAGCACAAATGGAGTAGAAGCTGCTGTGGCTGCCAATATTTTTTGCGTAGGCTATGATAGTTTGCATTCTAAAGATCAAGATTTGTCCAAATCGAATATTCTTATCAAACATTTTAAAGAATTGAATGCTGATATTGTGAAGAGTTTAGGCTAGTGCTAATCAGGATTTGTATGTTTTTCAACAATTCTTTTGCCATCTGACTTAACATCATAGTTTTTTCGCATTCCCCATAGAATGTCACTGGAGTATTTTCTGGTTTTTTCTAAATCCACAATTGGATAGGGATAATTTATTCCTAATTTGAAATTATATAATTCTTGTTCAATAGGGGTCAATTTCCAAGGTTCATGTATGAATTCTGTTGGTATTTCTGCTAATTCTGGTACCCATTTTTTTATAAAGATACCTTCTTCATCATGTTCCATGGAGTTTTTTACGGGATTATAGACTCTTAAAGTGTTAACACCTGTAACACCAGCTTGCATTTGTAATTGAGGATAATGAATACCAGGTTCAAAGTCTAAAAACTGTTGCGCTAAATGTGGGGAGCAATTTTGCCATGGTTGCCATAAATTATGGGTGTAAAATGAAACTACTAAAGCTCGCATTCTAAAATTCAAATATCCCGTTGAATTTAAGCATCGCATACAAGCATCCACGATAGGAATTCCTGTTTTTCCTTCTGTCCATGATTTGTGATAGAATGGATTTAGCGGTTGAACTAAATTGCGGTATCCTTTATTTACAGCAACAAATTCCATACTGCTTTCCATTTCAAATTTTTGAATAAAATGAGCTTGCCAACGTAATCTTGAAACAAAGTTGGCTATTTGTTTTTTGTGAATTCCTTTTTGGGAATATTTCCAAGCCATGTCATACACTTGTCTGATGGATAAGTTTCCCCAAGCAATGTAAGGAGATAAGCGACTACAACCCATTCTGGCTTTTTCAGGTTTTGAAATATGTTTAGAGTAATTCGCCACTCTTTCCTTGAAGAATGAATTCAAATAGCGTAAAGCAGTTGGAGTTCCTCCTTTTTGAAAAGGGGTGTTTTTATCAGTTACTAAAGAAGGTTTATTGAATTGATTTTCAATTTCTTCAATATCTTTGTATTTCATGAAGGTTCTGCCATTGGCTTCAAAAGGAAAGCAATCTTTATCCATATAATCGTACCAATCTTCTTTCCATGTTTTTCGATTTTTTATACCTCTTATGACTCCATTATTTATGGATTCATACCAAGGAATTTCATGTTTATTTAAAAAGGCTGCAATTTGTATGTCTCTATCATAAGTGATTTTTATGCCCGTTTCCTGATGAGAATATACAGCATGGATGGATAAAAGGTTTTTGAGCTTTTTAAAAATGTCAATTGCCTCACCTTCTACAATCAATATTTGGGTGTGGTATTGTAAAAGTTCTTTTTGAAGACTTTCTAGTGATTGCTTGATAAAATCAAAATGCCTTTTGCTGTAATGAATATCTTTCATAAGTGAAGGCTCAAAAATATAAAGTAAAAGAATTTTTCTTCCTGATAAAATAGCCTTGTAGAGAGCTTCATTATCAGTCAGACGTAAATCTCGCTTAAACCAAACAATGTTCATTTTATTTATTTGTATTATTTGTTGGTCTTATCCAACAGCTTCTTTATACACTTTTAAGCATAATTCTCTTGCTTCTTTGTGATCCACAATGGGTTTTGGATAGTGTAGTGTTTCTAATTCGGGCACCCATTTTTTGATGTATTTTAGTTCTTTATCAAATTTTTTGATTTGCTCGGTCGGATTAAAAATTCGAAAATAAGGTGCTGCATCTACGCCAGAACCAGCAGCCCATTGCCAATTTCCAACATTACTGGCTTGTTCATAATCTAATAATTTCTCCGCAAAATATGTTTCACCCCATTTCCAGTCAATTAACAAATGTTTGCATAAAAAACTAGCTACTATCATACGAACACGATTGTGCATGTATCCTGTTTTGTTTAGTTCTCGCATTCCTGCATCTACTATTGGATAACCTGTTTTTCCTTTACACCATTTTTGAAATAATTCTTCATTGTTTTTCCATTGAATGGCATCATATTTCTCTTTAAAGCTTGTGTTAACGGTGTGCGGAAAATGCCATAGAATCTGCATGAAAAATTCCCTCCAAATAAGTTCTTTCAAGAACGTTTCATTTTGAAAAGAAGCGGCATGATTGACAATTTTTCGTATAGAAACAGCTCCAAATCGCAAATAAGTGCCAAGCATAGAAGTTCCGCTTATAGCAGGAAAATTTCTCGTTTCTTCATAGTTAGAAATTATTTTATCACTTATATTAAATTCAGGAACTTTTATGGTAGAGGCTTCAAAACCAATTTCTTTTAAACTCAGAAAAGGGTAGGAGTGATTGATTATTTTATCTAATTTATCTTCAGAATTGTAGTGATTCAACTTAATTTTAGCAAAGGCTTCTTTCCATTTTTTCGAGTAAGGCGTGTAAACCACATAAGGCGTTCCATCGTCTTTGACTACTTCACTTTTTTCAAATATAACTTGATCTTTACTAGTTTTAAAAGCAATACCATTCTCTTTAAACAATTGATTCATTTCCTTATCTCTTTTTCTAGCATAAGGCTCATAATCGTGATTAGTATATACAGTATTAATTTTATTTTCATGGATTAATTTTTCAAAAATAGCTTTTGGCTCACCATGAAAAACAGCTAATGACTTTCCTTTTTCTTGAAACTTTACTTGGATTTTAGACAATAATTCGTGAATGTAAGTTACACGAGCATCATCTTTTGGCAGTTGTGATACAATTTTTTCATCAAAAATAAAAATAGGTAAAACTTCTTTCTCATCCTTTAATGCATGGAAAAAACCAACATTATCGTCAATTCTTAAATCTCTTCTAAACCAAAAAATAGTCATGTTCAATTATTTTTCAAAAAATCAATTACAATTACAAGTTCAAAAATCAAGTTCAATTACAAAAATTAATATCCGATAAAACTTCTTTCTAAAATCTAAAAAACTAAATAAAATTATCCATTTACCAATAAAGTTGACATTCCACCATCAACATGTAAAATTTGTCCACTCATCCAACTGCTGTTCTCACTCAGTAAGAAAGTTGCCATTTGAGCCATATCTTCCGGTTGACCAAAACGTTTTAGAGGATGTCTTTCTGATGATTTTTCTTTTTTAACATCGTTGTTTAAGAATTTATCAGCTAAAGGTGTGTCGGTTAAAGAAGGAGCAATAACATTTACTCTAATTTTTGGAGCGTATTCAGCGGCTAATGCTTTTGCAAAACCTTCAATAGCTCCTTTTGAAGCGGCAACACTTGTGTGGAAGGGCATTCCCATACTTGCAGCAACACTACTGAATAGCACAACACTAGATTGCTTTGAAGCAGTTAAGTTAGACAAAACGGTTTGAATAACCTTCACCATACTAATAAAATTAATTTGCAAATCATTTTCAAAAGCCTCTATTTTCATGCCTTTGAAAGGTCTTAAGTTAATGCTTCCTGGTAAATACACTAAACCGTCAAGAACTTCTGGTAATTTTGAAACATCTAAAGTATCAGTCGTGGCATCAAAAGGAAGGTGCGTAACCCCTAAATTTTCTAAATTTTCATTAGTTCTACTGGCTATGAATACTTTATTCTCATGTTGAAGCTCTTTGGCTAGTGCCAAACCAATTCCATATGAACCTCCAATTAGTAATATATTTTTCATTTTATGCTGAATTAATTTCTGCATCTTCCGATGCTAATTTGTTGTTTTCTATTTAAACTCTCCAAATAATTCTATTAATTTCTTTCTTCTATATTCAAAGATTTCATTTAATTTGGGTTTCACTACTATAGGTTGAACCATTTGTCCTACAATCCCCATTGGAACTTTATAATCTACGATATCTTCCATTTCAACACCACCTTCAATTTCTTTTAAAAAGTGCTTGTGATGCCACAGTGCATAAGGACCAAAACGTTGTTCATCAACAAAGAATTTTTTATCCACCACATGAGTGATTTCGGTAACCCACTTGGTTTTTATTCCCATAACAGGCGTAACAATATATTGAATTATCTGACCTGGATACATAGGTCTATCTGCACCAGAAAGAATTTCAAATCCCATATAATCTGGAGTTATGGTTTTCAAATTTCTAGGATTGGACAAAAACTCCCATGCTTCATCTAAAGTGATGGGTAAATTTTGTTTGGTGTGTAAGGTGTAAATTTTCATTTTAATTTTTTTGTAAAGGTAATTATTGTTTAACTAAAAATGAAAATAATTAAACAAAATATTTTAATTTTTAGATACCTTTAACAAAAGTTTGATGAATATTCCTTAAATTCGTGGCATAAAAAAATAACCAATTATGAAAAAATTAGTAATAGTAGCCATTTTTGCTTTCTCAAGCATTATTGCTTCTGCGCAAGTAAAAACACCACAAGCTAGTCCTAGTTCAAAAGTGGAACAAGTTGTTGGTTTAACCAACATTGAAGTAAATTATTCTCGACCAAGTGCTAAGGGTCGTACTGTTTTTGGAGAATTAGTGCCTTATGGTTCAAACTGGAGAACTGGAGCCAATGCCAATACAACGGTAACATTTTCTGAAAATGTAAAGATTGAAGGAAAAGATTTAGCCAAAGGAACTTATGCATTATTCACCACTCCCAAAGCGGATAGTTGGGATGTGATTTTTTACAAGTCAACAGATAATTGGGGTTTACCTGAGAAATGGAATGAGGCTGATGTAGCGGCAAAAGTTACAGTGAAACCTGAGACCAATAACAGACATATAGAAACATTTACAATTGCTGTAGATAACATTACAAATGACAATGCGATTTTATCAATTCAATGGGAAAAAACAGTTGTTCCTGTAAAAATTGAAGTGCCTACTAAAGAAGTTGCACTAACTAGTATTGAGAATGCTTTAGCTGGACCAAAAGCGGGTGATTATTTTTCTGCGGCTCAATATTTTTATCAGTCTAATGGTGATTTGAATAAGGCATTAACATGGGTAAATAAAGCTGTTGAATTAGCTTCTGCTGGTGGAAAAGAAGCTCCATTTTGGTATTTGCGTCAAAAATCTTTAATACAAGCTAAGTTGAACGATAAAAAAGGAGCTATTGAAACTGCAAAATTATCTTTAGCAGGTGCAGTGAAAGCTGGAAACAAAGATTATGAAAAAATGAATAACGATTCAATTGCTGAATGGTCTAAGAAATAATATTCTATTTAGATAATAAATAAAAATGCCTTTCAATTACGAAAGGCATTTTATGTTTTTACAATATTTACAAAAATAGTTTTATCATACAATTTAATCTGAGGAACTGTAATTTGCTTTTTTTTCAGTTCTTAGTTTCTGATTCTAGTCTAACTTTATTTCTTTTTATTGATAAAACTCTGAAAAATTACTGATAAAGCAAGTGTCAAAATTGCTCCTATAAAATTTAACCATAGGAAGCTAACTACATCAATGTAATAGATATAGAAAATAGTAAGCTGACTGATACAAGCTGCAATAAAAATGGCTTTTCCTTTTACGTATTTTATATAAAATCCAACTAAGAAAATACCTAAAACAGTTCCATAAAATATAGATCCAATGATATTTACCAATTGAATTAAATTTTCAAAAAGAGAACTAATACAAGCAAAACCGATAGCTACTAATCCCCAAAATAGAGTGAAATATTGTGTTGCATAAACATAATGCTTGTCGGATTTATCATTTCTATTTCTTTTGTAGATATCAATAGTTGAAGTTGCTGCCAAAGAGTTCAAGCCTGAAGCACTAGAGGACATTGCAGCACTAAAGATAACAGCTAATAGTAAACCTAAGATCCCTTTTGGCAAATGGTGTAAGATGAAATAAAGAAAGACATAATCTTTATCATTGGTCTCGGCTTTAGTATCTAGTTTAGCAATTAAATTTTTTGCTTGTTCACGTAACTCTTTCTCTTTTACTGTTAAAGTTTGCATTTTCTTCTTTAATGCGTTGTTATCATACTCATAATTTAGTTGTTCTATATAAATATGATTAATCACTTTTTTTTCTTCATTGACAACAGCTAATTTCTCTTCTAGTTTTTTATAGTCGTCTTTATATTTGGAATTTTCAATATTGCTTACATTGGTAGGATTAAAATGTAGAGGAGCACTGTTGAATTGGTAAAATACAAATACTAATACACCTGTTAGTAGTATAAAAAACTGCATAGGCACTTTTAGAATTCCATTCATGATTAATCCCATTTGGCTTTCTTTTATTGATTTTCCTGAAAGGTATCTACCTACTTGAGATTGGTCGGTTCCAAAATAAGATAGCATTAAGAAAAAACCACCAGTAATACCGCTCCAAAAAGTATAACGTGTTTCTGGGTTATAAGAAAAATCTAAAATATTCATTTTGCCATTGGCACCAGCAATTTTGAGAACGTTTTCAAAATCTAACTGTTCGGGCAATTGATTTAAAATAATAATAAACGTAATGACCATTCCGCTGAAAATAACAAACATCTGTTGTTTTTGGGTAACATTTACAGCTTTTGTTCCTCCTGTTACGGTATAAATAATAACTAAAATTCCGATTATAATATTCAAGACAAATAAATTCCAACCTAATAAAGCTGATAAGATAATGGCTGGAGCATAAATGGTAATTCCTGTTCCTAAACCTCTTTGAATTAGAAATAATATGGCCGCTAAAGATCTTGTATTTACATCAAATCGTTGCTCTAAATATTCATAGGCTGTGTAAACTTTTAATTTGTGATAAATAGGAATGAAAGTGTAAGCAATGACAACCATTGCCAAAGGTAAGCCAAAATAAAACTGTACAAATCCCATTCCGTCATGATAGGCTTGACCTGGAGTGGAGAGAAAGGTAATAGCACTTGCTTGTGTTGCCATCACTGAAATTCCAACCGTAAACCAAGGAGTTTCATTATTGCCTAAAATATAATCTTTTACATTGGCACTTCCTTTTGTTTTTAGAGCACCATAAATAACAATAAAAAGCAATGTAAATGATAATACAATCCAATCTAAATTTGCCATATTAAGTGAACATTTCCATTAATAAATAAAATACCAATATGTAGAGAGCATTCAATACCAAAACGATACTGTAACTCATTTTCCATCTGTTTTTTTCTTTTTCCATAGTTTCTAGATAACTTATTTTTGAAAATAAATTTTATTCTAAAGCAATCATATTTGCTAATAATCGGTATGCACCACTAACTCCTTCTGGCAATTCTCTAAAAAAACTTAATCCTGTGTAAATGTAATTTCCTTTTCCATATTTTGCTATCAATAAAGCTCCTTTTTTGGGAGTTTCACCTTCATCATTTGCTTCTAAAATAGGCGTAAAATCTGCTGAAAATTCATCTGGATAATATAAACCTTGTTCTTGAACCCAGCCTTCAAAATCTTTAGACGTGATTTTATTTGGTGTGTTTAAAACAGCGTGATTTGGAGCTAAAAATGTCACTTTTGCATTCTCATTGGTAACTCTATCTCTTGAAATTTTTAAATCATAAGGTGCAATATCTTTGGTAACCAATCTACCATTGGTATTGTATTGCACAATCAAATTACCACCATTCTTTACATATTCGAAAAGAATTTTATTTTTGAATGCTAATTCTTCTACTACATTGAAAGCTCGAATTCCTGTAATAATGGCATCAAAATTTTGAAGTTTTTCCAATGCAATTTCTGATGGATTTATAGTTGAAATTTTGTAGCCTAAGTTTTCTAAATTAATCCCAACTTCATCACCTGCACCATGGATATATCCGATATTTTTTCCTTTAGTTTGGATATCTAATTTAACTAATTTTGATGTTGAAGGTTGTAATATCGTTTGTTTAGGAATATGAGGGTAATTAATTTCAATAAGTTCTTGATTGAGTTTTTTCCCGTTTAAATCAACCATTGCCTCAAGTGTAGTTGTGTTTTGATTTTTTGGAGGAGAAACTTTGAAAATAACTGTTCTTTCATCATTTTTTTGCTGGATTTCAAAAGGAATTGAAGCGGGTTCTACTTTCCAACTTTCATGGATATTTAAGGATAAATTTCCTTTAATATTTTCTGTTTGAGCTATTATTTTTATTTGGACTTCCTTGGGTTGGTTGTCATTGAAAATCGCGACTTTATTTACAATTTTTGTTGTCACTTCAGGTAAAACAGCAAAAGGAATGTATATTTCTCCATATTCAGGATCATTTTTTTTATAAACTACATTTTTGATGAACTCAATGGTTGTACCTTCTATAGTTATTGAAAAAATAACAGGAAATTGTAATGTTGCTTCAGGTAAAATTCTAATTGCTTTGTCTGAAACCTTGTACATTCCAACAGTGGGAGTTTCTTTCAACCAAAATAAATTGGTAAAATCAAAATCCGCGGGAATTGTATTGTTTTCTATTTTTAAATTGATTCTAGCATTATTTTTTAAAGATATATTTTTATCTGTGGTTACTTTATTTCCAAAAGTAACTGAATTTAGAATCATGTTTGAATTGCTTCGGTTTATGGCTTCTATGTTTAAATCATAAACATCCGATTTTGTAACTTTTTCTTCAGAACTAACGGCTTCTAAATATAAACCAGAACAGGCTTCAATTAAATTAGAAATCTCTTTTAATTTTATTTTTTTCCAATGCGAATCTTCTAATTTTTGTAATAACCTGTAGGCTTCAACCAGTTGAGGAATATGTTTTGCTGGGTTTCTAAAATTGAAATTTTCTTCTATTTCATATAAAATTTTTCCAACTGCTTCTCCACCTTTCAACCTTTTCCAAGAGGTGTCAATTCCTTCAAAAATATTGTTTGAAGAAGGCATATTTCCTTTCAAAAGTTCTAGGTATTCTATCTCATCACCACGACTTCCCGTAGAACCAAAACCTTGACAACGGTGTTGACTTCTACTCAGTGCAGCTATCTCAAAATTGCTTTTGCCTAAAATAGGAAAGAAAACATTGGCATTAATGCTTAATAGGTTGCTTTTGTCGGCTTTATCAAATGCTTCTTGGCTTCCATAAAACCACCACGAAGTATTAAAAAATACACGTTTGGGTTTATTTTTAAGTAAGTCATAAGCTTCCATAGTAAGCATGGCACTTGCAGTGTGATGACCATGAGTTGTTCCTGGCGATCGATGATCAAAACGATTGATGATAATATCGGGTTGAAAAGTTTCGATGGTTTGCATGACATCAGCTAGAACTTCTTCTTTATTCCAGATAGAAAATGTTTCTGAAGGGACTTTTGAAAATCCAAAATCATTAGCTCTTGTAAAAAATTGTTGTCCACCATCAATTCTTCGTGCAGCTAAAAGTTCTTGTGTTCTTATAGCTCCAAGTTGTTCTCTTAATTCTGGTCCAATCAAATTTTGTCCACCATCACCACGCGTTAAAGATAAATAGGCAGTCTGAGCATGATAATGATTCGAAAAATATGAAATTAGACGGGTATTTTCATCATCAGGATGAGCCGCTAAATATAAAACTGAACCTAGAAAATTTAGTTTTTTAACTTGTTCATAGATTTCTCCTGTTGAAGGTTTTTTAGGTTGTTGAGCGGTAGCTATAACTGTGAATGTGAATAAAAAAAGAAGGACAAATTTAATTTTATACGGGTACATTTTTACTTTTTTATTGGCAATAGCTTCAAAAATAGCAATTATAAATTTGTTGTAAAGAATTTTCTAATTTTTTTGGAATTTCTTTAACAAAAATTAAGAGCAAAAACCTAATAGCTTTTGCTCTTGATTAGTTAGTTAATTGTATATTTAACTAAAATGTTTATTTCTCTGCATTTTGAGTTTTTGGTATTACAATAATAAAATTAAAAGTAGTATAATTATTATTATTGCACCAACAGATAAATAAACTCCATTACCGGTTGTTCTTAATTCTTTTTTAATGGCTCTAACTTCTTTTCTAAGTTCCTTTTTTTCTGCTCTACTGAGATTTGATTTGTCCATTTCTTTAATCTCTTCTAAGCGGTCAAGCATTACTTGAACATGGGCAGGAACTTCTGAGGTAGGATTTGATACTGTTGTTTCATTGCTAAATGACATTATAGGAAGTATTGACATAATTACAATTAAAGTAAGAGTCATAAAAGGCATTTTGTTGCTAGTTGTTTTCATAATATGCTTAATTAAAATTAGTAACGTTTTATTGATGTTGTAAAGTTCAACATTTAGCAAAACTATATGTTACATAATTTTAAAGGAGACTTATAAAATTATCAGGAATTATTTGTAGTCAATTATAGTTGGCTTTGAAAATTCAAAATTTTGAAAACCTATATCTTCTGTATTAAAAGCATTTGTTTTGAATACATTATTGCCAACACCAGGAATATTTGGGAAGAATGAAAATGAGATTTGGAAACTATCAAAGACTAAATAATCATTACTAATGATAAGGCCAGCACCAAATTGCGAGAACATTTTGCTTCTTGAGAAGTGATTGTTTTCATTACTGAGCATGCCAAAGGTATAACTCAAATAAGGATTCAATCGAAATCCCCATAAACTCCATGGAGAGTAGCCTTGTGTTTGAAAAGTAAGTAGGATTTTCTTAGTTCCAAATAAAATATTGCTATTAAAACCTCTTATGCCTTCGTTGTCGTTTAGGGTAACTCTATCAAATCGTGAGTCTAATCGGTTGGTACCAATGATTAATTCGGGTTTTATGAATTGTCTGAATTTCCATTTTTTGCCTTCAATTAAGTGGGTAAAATAAATAATATTTAGTGATAATGTTGTTTGTTCAGATTTGGTTTTATAAAAAGTTCCATATTCAATATTTGAGCTTAAATAGCCCCAATCATAGAAATCTCCTAAACTAAATCTTCCGCCAAAGTAATAACGATATTCTTGATTTTTTCGTTGATATCCACCAGTAATTCCATATACAATTCCTGTAGGAACATCTTCAATTATACCATAATTAAAGATATATTTTTGAGGGCTAAACTGTCTTGAAGCAATGCCTAGACTTACTAGATACAAATGTTCGTTAGAAAAATAATTTAAGTTGTCGTACAAAGGTGATGGTTGTTCTAGATAATCTACTTGATAAAAGCGAGCGGATGCAATTAGGTTAGTTGTTCTGTCATTTTCAGAATTCCCTTTAAAAATTTGGAAGGATCGACCCAACCAAAAATCTTGAACATTAAATTTGAAATTTTGTTTAGTGCTAATTAATGTGGTATCAACTGGAATTTCACTTCTAAATTGTTGTCCAACTTTAAAGCCACCAGCCCATTTCATGAAGGCTGAGATAAACGGTCTTTCGATAGTAATGTTTTTGTCGTAATTTTTCTCTAAATCAACATTATAATTCAATGAGGTGCTTATGTAAGTATTCTTGAAATTGGGCACAATATAATTTATACTGTAGGCATTATCATTATTTTTTAGACTTCTCTGATATGAGTTTTTTACTTGATGACCAAATCCTAAAAAGTTGTATTCATTCAATTCAAAAGTAGATTTGCTAGTTGAAGTTGAAAAATCGGGAACCGTGCTCCAAGCGTCTAGGACTTTCACGTGGATGTCAACAGAATCTGAACTTTTAGAAACTAAATTAGCTTCAATTTCAACTCTTCTAACGTATTTTTGACTTCTAATAATACGCTTGGAATCTTTTACTAATAAAGTATCTAAACGCTGGTTTTTCTTAAAAAGCAATAAATTTCTAATGGTCCAATTACTGGTTTTATCATGAATAGTATTTCCTGCTCTTTCCACAAAATTCTTAGGTTTTTTGGTCGAATCAGCTACTGAATACCCAAAAGGATCCAAGACTTCAAAGGTAATTTTTCGTATAACTTTTCCTTCGTATTCTGAATAGTTCTGAATAATTTGCTTGTTGGTTTTTGAGCTATTTTTCGGTTCCTTTTTTGTAGGTTCAAAAATGAGTCTATGTAAAAATTTGGTGAAGCGACTTTTTTTGGAATATTCCTCAATGGAGCGATACATTTTGATAGAATCTTTCTCTTTTGGGTTTGTTTGAGAAAAACCTATTGAAGCATAAAAAAATACAAATAGAAAAATGTAGAGCTTTCTATTGGGACTCATTTTTTTTATTTAAATAATTAATGCTTTTTGATTGTAGAAAAAAATTTACAATATTAGTAACGAATAATTAATTCATTTGTTGTAATGTGATGACAATGTTATCGAGTTCTTGTTGAACTTCAATTAGCTCTTTTTTATATTTTTCGGTTTCAAGATTTATCGAATTGTAAATTAAATCATTTTGTTTGATCCTGAGAAAAATATATTTTTTAATAATTGCATTTCGATCTAAGATATGTTGAGGTAAACTATATTTCTCGATTTCTCGTATGATTTTAAGATTCTCTTTCCAATAATAAAGGCTTCGTTCTTTAATTTGATTTAAATAGTCTTCTTTATTGTCAGCTTGAAATTGAAACATTTCCATTGCCATACTTTCATTAGCTTCAAAATCAGTCATTTTACTTTCATATAAATCAAAATATTTTAAGCCAGAGTTTTTAGATGAATCCGGTGCTTCCTCAAATTGATAATGTTTCAATGGATTTGGAATTGATTCCACTACTAAAAAAGAAGTGGCAATACCCAGAAAAGATACTATTCCTAAAATCCAATAATTTAAAACCTTGTCATCTTTATTGAGCATACCGTAATAAAAGACGTATCCAATAACTAATCCTGAAATTAAACCTCCTACATGAGCAGCAGCATCAATTCCATCTTTCAAGCCATTGATTAAGTTTATCCCAATGTATATTGATATGTATAAAAGCATAGGCTTTTTTATTGATTTATCAACATGTGAGGTAGTTAACAAGGCCAGAAAAACGCCAAATAAACCAAATATTGCACCTGATGCACCAGCACTGATAGCAAAGGTATTCCAATATAGACTAGAAGTGCTAGCAATAAATCCAGTAATGAGATAGGCTATAATAAATCTATTCTTACCAATTAAAGGTTCTAGTAAAACCCCAATAAATACTAATGCATACAAATTCATCAATAAATGCAATATCCCTATGTGAATAAACATACAAGATATTAGTCTCCACCATTCTCCATTAATTGTTAATTCCCTAACATTAGCTCCCCAAAATATTAATTTTTCTGTTTGCGGATTAAAAATATTCGTACCGTCAATAAGCATTATTATAAACACTAAAATATTTATGCTTAAAAGTAATGGTGTAAATAGATAATCTTTGGTTGGAATTAAGATAGTTAAAAAGTCTTTAAATGTTTTCTCCTTTTTTAGATTATCCAATTTAGAAGGGTTTTCTATATGAATTTCATTATCTGAATCTTCTACCGTTGAAATTGTACTGCTAATTTCCTTTTTTAATATTTCAACTTTTTCAAGTAGCTCATTAATGTTTTGCTTATTTTTTCCCCAATCTATTATTTGATTACCAATGCATTTACTGGAGATGACTGCTTTAGTTTCTAAAAAAGTGACCGAAATTTGTTCACTCCAAGAGGATAAGCTTGTTGCAGTAGTGGCTTTTATGTTATTGTTGTTGACTTAACCAATTTTCCAATTTAAATCTAAAATAGCTTTAGAAATAATCATGTGATGATAAGATTTTAAATCCGATGAATATTCTATTTCTATTTGATATTCTGGCAATAAGCTATTATTCATAAAAATTGTATTAATCGGTAAATTCTCTTTCTTCTGGATGTTTGTGTAGTACAGAAATTCCTTTTTGCATCAAAAGATTATTGGGATAGGTTACCATTTCATTTTCATCTGTTTTTAACAAAATATAAAAAGCCTTGATGTCAATTATTTCTCCTGAAATGGGAAAATCTTTATCTAAAATTTTAATGTGATCACCAATTTTAAAAGGAAAAGAGAAAAACAAAATTATGCCTGCAGTAATATTACTCAACAATGACCATTGGGCAAAAGCAGCAACACCAACAATGGTAAAGATAGAAGAAATAAATAAAAACAATTGGTCTTTTTTTACACCCCAAATTATAACAATGGTAATAATTACAAGTGAGGTTAAAAGAATGTTTACATATTTTATGACAAGATTGGTTCTGTGCTCTAGTGATTCATTCATTTGAGCATATTTTCTTATTCCTTTTGCTAAAATTTTTCGAAGAATGACATAAATAATTAAAACGATTATAGTTGAAATTTCTTCGTGTAGGTATTTATTTTGAATTAAATCAAGCATGTTCTTTTAATTTAGCGTAAAGTTGATCAACCGGTAAGCCTACCACATTGGGATAGGAGCCATCAATTTTTGAGATTCCTATTAACCCAATCCATTCTTGAATGCCATAAGCACCAGCTTTATCAAAGGGTTTGTAATTTGTAATATAATATTCAATTTCTTGATTGGACAAATTTACAAAAGTAACTTTTGTGATGCTGTGAAAAACTTCTGATTTTAACGTACTTTTAATACATACAGAAGTAATGACTTCATGTGTTTTTCCTGACATTGAACTAATCATTTCAAAAGCTTCCTCGTAATTTTTGGGTTTGCCTAATGCTTTATTTTCATGCCACACTATAGTATCGCTTGTAATTAAAATTTCGTTTTCAGCTAGTTCATTTTCAAAAGCATTGGCTTTCAATTCCGCTAAAAAATCAGTGATTTCATGATGTTTTAATTCATTGGGATAAATTTCTTCTACTTCTTTTAATTGAATAGAAAAATTTAAGCCTAATTCTCTGCAATATTGTTGTCTTCTTGGCGAACCTGAAGCTAAAATTATTTTTTTATTTGGAAGAAAATTATTCAAGAGTTGGTAAATTGTTTAAGTTATAAGTAATAACTATTATAGATAGAATTCCTGTTATCATTATTAATTTTAAAACAGAACTCAAGTGATTAAAATCTTTTTGTGTTTTTGCTTGCCATAGTTTCACAATGAAATACAACATAGGAGCAATAACAAATGCTAACGTATAATAAATCACATATTCCAGATTAGTAAAATTGGCATTTAGGTAATAGAGTAGGGCAATCAACGGAATAAAACTCAATCCAAAAACTACTTTTTTAGTTTTTTCTTTTCCTAAATAAATAGGTAAAGTATTCATGCCTGTTTTGAAATCACCCTCATAATCTTCAATATCTTTTACTATTTCTCTAATAAAAGTCAATAAAAAGGCAAAAATGGCATAATCGATAATGATTTGAAATAGAATGTTCAAAAAGGGTCTAGTTTCAGGAGTAATAACAGGATACAAATCAAATAAACCGACTAACAAAATACTAAAGGCGACAAGAAAAGAAACCAAGAAATTACCAGCCAATAAACTTTGTTTAAATTGTGTAGCATATAAATACAATATGAATGCCACTACTATAAAAATTCCAGCAAAGCTTTCTTTAAATATGATATTTGAGATAAAAAATCCAATTAACACTCCAACAATATTGAAAGCTATGTAATAATTATAGGCTCTATTTTCAGAAATATGTTTTCCGACGATTACTTTTTCTGGTTTAGCAATAGCATCTGTTTCTTGATCTACAATATTATTGATGATATACCCAGCAGCAGCAATACAAACGGTTGCAAGCATTAATAATATAAATTCAACACTGTTTAGTGCTACTATTAAATCTTCTTGTTGTTTTAAAAAACCAAAATGAAAAACCGCTTGAACAAGTGCGATTATAAGTAAGTTTTGGTACCGTATTAGTTTTAGGAAATTCATATATTTAGTGTTCAGTATTCAGTTTTTTAGTTTTCAGTTTTTACTCCGAATTTACTTGGATTAAGAATCATGTAGTTTATTAGTTTTCCAACTTCATTGTTTTTTTCTGTTAAAATTTGAAACGTTTCATTTGAAATATAGTTGCAAGCCAATGCAAACTCTAGCCAAGTTTGTTTTTCAGAATTTTCAGCATCACAATCGGTTAATTTACTATGAAAATGTTTTGGATACTCTCTTTTTCTATAAGCTTCAGCAATATTTGCACAAACACTTCTGGAACTTCTTCTAATTTGGTCTGTTAACGAATAGGTTTCTTCTTTAGGAAATGGTTTAGAAGTTTCAAAAATATCCATCGCAACGTTTAAACCTTTTTTATAAGCCAATAAATCCTGATATTTCATATTTAAATAATTATTATTGCCAACTTAATACTGAACACTGAATACTTGAAATTAGTCAAACTTAGCATCAAAATGAGCCATCCATTTGCCTTGAACTTTCATGACTTGTTCGATTACGTCTCTAACGCAACCTTTTCCACCGTTGATGTGCGAAATGTATTTGCTTATGTTTTTTATTTCTGGAACAGCGTTCTGTGGACAAGTAGGTAATCCAACTAGTTTCATCACGTGAAAATCAGGAATGTCGTCACCCATGTACAAAACTTGTTCAGGTTTGATGTTGTATAATTCGATGAATTCTTTGAACGTTTCCACTTTATTCGGAACACCTAAATGAATATCTGTGATGCCTAAATTACGCAAACGCACACGAACACCTTCATTACTTCCACCAGAAATGATGCAAACCGTGTAGCCATTTTCTAGAGCAGCTTTCATGGCATATCCATCGCGAATGTGCATATGACGAAGCATCTCGCCAGTTTGAGTGACGTGAATAGTTCCATCAGTTAAAACACCATCTACATCAAAAATAAATGTAGTGATGTCATTCATTAATTCTTTATAGCTTTTTGACATTTTGTATGGATAATGTAAGTTGTTGATATAATTCTCTATAGATTGGATTTTCAAGAGCATCTAAATGCTTTTCAATAGTTGGTTCATCATGGCGAATGGCTGGACCAGTTTGTGCTTCCATAGGAGACAGCGTTTTTATCTTATTCGCTGTTTCTTCAATTAAAGGCTGCAAGATAGCAAAAGGAACGTTATTTTCCTCACATAAAGCATGGCCAATTTGGTACAAATGATTCACAAAATTAGACACAAAAACAGCCGAAATATGCAAACTTTTGCGTTGTTCTCCATTGATTCGATAAACTGAATTGGATAAGCTTTTTGCTAAATTTTCTACTAATTCAAAATCTTCTTCCTGTTCAGTTTCTAGACAAAAAGGAACTTGTTTCATATTCACTTCTTTACTTTTTGAAAAGGTTTGCAAAGGATAGAAAACACCACGTTTGTTTTTGGGATGCATTACTCTAAAATCCATTGTGCCAGAAGTATGAACCACCAATTTATCAGTAAACGGTATTTGGTTGGAAACTTCTTCAATAGCTTTATCACTAACCGAAATTATATAGATATCAGCTTCTTTTATATCAGCAAATGAAGTTGTGATTTTAGAAGAATCAATTAAGTTTTCAAGCGATTTTTTGGAACGAGCATAGATTTGTATTAAATCAATAGCCTCATTGGCTACCATTGCTTTTATTAAATGAGAAGCTACATTTCCTGAACCTAAAATTACGACTTTAATCATTTGGCTAAATTACTATTTTTTTGAAGAATTTTAGTAATAAGAAATAACTTATATTTCACAATAAAAAAGGAGTTGTTTTAAATAAATAGTTTATTTTAGCTTTTTTATAAAAGAATAAATATGAAAAAAATATACTTTTTAGTAATAATAGTTATTAGTTATGTGACACAAGCACAGATTGTTAATATTCCTGATACAAATTTTAAGGCAATTTTGTTGAATATTGAAGCAACTGATAATATTGCTTTTGACTTAAACAACAACCCAACTTCAGTAGATTTAAATGATAATGGAGAAATTGAAGTATTAGAAGCTCAATTGATTTCTAGATTATATCTTTTTTGCAGTAATTGTGATAATTCTGAAAAAATAAATAATCTTTCAGGAATTGAAAATTTTAGCAACTTAACAACATTGGGAATAAATGACCAATTAATCACAAATATAAATTTATTACCCGTTAGTCTCGTAAGTCTTGGCGTTTCAAATGGTTTTTTAAATTCATTGGATGTAAGTTATTTGACAAATTTGACAAATTTGTCATGTAGTTACAATCCACTTAATTCTTTAATTCTTCCTTACAGCATTCAATATTTAGAATGTTTTGAAAATAATTTAACCAGTCTGGATCTATCTAATGCTACTCAATTGATAGATATTTCAATTGGAAGCAACAGTGTTAGTGCACTTAATCTGTCAAATTCAAATTTATTATTTCGTTGTACTCTATCAAATATGCCCTTAACAAATATTACTTTTAATAGTAATTATTTAAGGTTTTTATATTTAAACGACACATTACTGTCAAGTTTAGATTTAACTCTAACACAAGATCTTTTTCAGGTTGAGTTAAAGAACAATAATTTATCTTCATTAATTTTACCTACAGTAAATAATTTGACTGAATTATATATACAAAACAATGAATTAAATACAATTGATTTATTTAATCTACAATCATTAAAGGTTTTTCACTGTCAAAACAATTATTTTTCTTTATTAGATTTATCAAATTCACCAGAATTAAGAAATCTTAAATGTTCTAATAACCCCAATTTAACTTATTTAAATATTAAAAATTCTAGTAATGATATTTTCTCAGGTTATAATACTTTATTTGATGTTGAAAATAATTTTAATTTAAAATATATATGTGTAGATAATCAAATTGAAGAAGATAATGTTAATTTTTTTTTGAATTTAGTTTATAATATTCAAAACTGTAATGTGGGAACTTATTGTTCATTTACACCAGGAGGTTCTTTTTATACCATTGAAGGTAATACCAAATTAGATAGTAATTCAAATGGTTGTGATATCTCAGATATAGATTTTCAAAATTTAAATTTTTCAATCACTGATGGAACAAATTCAGGAGCATTTATATCAAACACTTCTGGGAATTACTCTGTTCCAGTACAAGCAGGAAATCATACAATTACACCAGTTTTAGAAAATCCAACCTATTTCAACATAAGTCCAACAAGTTTTGTAGCAGATTTTCCAACACAAACAAGTCCATTAAATCAAGATTTTTGTGTTACATCCAATGGAGTTCATCACGATGTTGAAGTTACAATAATTCCAACAAACCCTGCTCGTCCTGGTTTTGATGCTCACTATAAAATAATTTATAAAAACAAAGGAAATCAAATTGAAAACGGAAGTGTTTCATTTACATATTATGAAGACACAGTTTTAGATTTAGTATCAACAAATCCTGTATTCAACAGTCAAATAAGCAACACTTTAGTTTGGAATTATACGAATTTACAACCTTTTGAAACTCGAACAATTGAAGTGGTTTTTAATGTAAATTCTCCAACCGAAACACCAGCAGTGAATATTGGTGATCAATTAAATTATACAGCTACTATAACACCTATGATAACAGATGAATATCAATTTGATAATTCTTCTACTTTAAAACAAATTGTTGTTGGTTCATACGATCCAAACGACAAAACTTGTATTGAAGGCACAACTGTTGGTCCAGATATGATTGGTCAATATGTGCATTATGTGATTCGTTTTGAAAATACGGGAACTTATGCAGCAGAAAATGTTGTAGTAAAAGACATGATTGATTTAGCAAAATTTGATGTCAATACTTTAATTCCATTGCATTCAAGTCACGATTTTGTAACAAGAATTGCTGGAAATAAAGTAGAATTTATCTTTGAAGGTATTAATTTACCTTTTGATGATGCCAATAATGATGGTTACATAGCTTTCAAAATAAAAACTAAACCAAATTTAGTAGTTGGAGATACATTTAGCAACAATGCTAGTATTTATTTTGATTATAATTTTCCAATTATTACTAATACTTACACGACAACAATTGCTGCTTTGAGTACTACAGATTTTGATTTTGGAACACATTTTACTTTGTATCCAAATCCTGTAAAAGAGGTTCTGAATTTTCAATCAAAAGACAATACAACAATCAACTCCATTGAAATTTATAATGCAGTAGGACAAATTGTTCTAGCTGTTCCAAATGCAATTTCAACAGTTGATATTTCTAGTTTACAATCAGGAAATTATTTTGTAAAAGTGAATACAGATTTAGGAGTTTCTAATACTAAGTTTATTAAAGAATAAATATGAGAAAATTATACTTTTTAATAGTTTTAGCTGCAAGTTTTGCTACACAAGCACAGATTGTTAATATTCCTGATGCGAATTTTAAAGCGAAGTTGTTGAGTGCGAGTCCTAATAATTACTTTGCTTCTGTCGAAACACCTCTTTATGACGCAATTAATGATATTTGGTATGTATCAAATTACAATACTATAGATATTAATAATGATGGTGAGATACAAGTAAGCGAAGCTCTTGCTATTAAATGGTTGCGTTTAGATAATGCCTCAATTTCAAATATGAGTGGTATCGAAGCGTTTTTGAATTTACAATATTTGAACTGTGCCAATAATCAATTAACCAATTTGGATCTATCTCTGTTAACAAATTTGCAATATTTGAATTATTATGATAACCAAGTACCTAATTTAAATTTTTCAGGATTGACGAATTTGGAGTTTTTGAATTGCGGTGCAAATCAATTAATTAATTTGAATGTTTCAGCTTTAACTAATTTGAAATCTTTATCTTGTACTTATAATCAACTTGTAAATCTAAATGTGTCAGCTAATTCAAATTTAGATTATCTTGATTTAAGTAATAATCAATTGACAAATATCAATGTAACAGCCAATTCAAATTTAGATTATCTTGATGTAAGTAATAATCAATTGACAAATATAAATGTAACGGCAAATACAAATTTAACTAATTTAATTTGTGGAGGTAATCAAATTAATAATCTAAATGTAAGTCAAAACACAGCTTTAAAATTACTATGGTGTGATCAAATGTTGTTAAATAATCTTGATGTTTCACAAAATGTTGGATTAATACATTTATCATGTAGTTCAAATCAATTAACGAATTTAAATCTTTCTCAAAATTTATTATTGTATTATTTAAATTGTAATAACAATCAGCTAGTTAATATAGATCTCTCACAAAATTTTGAATTAAGGAACTTATCTTGTTATAATAATCAATTAACAAGTTTAAATTTAAATAATACAAGTGTTACTTCCCTTAATTGCGATAACAATAATTTAAGTAGTTTATTTTTAAAAAATGGATATTCTTTTTCTGTTGGTATTGAAACTGGAATTTATAGTGTGTCTTTTGAAATGAATAATAATTTACTATATGTATGTGCTGATGAGTTTGAAGTTTCTATCATTCAACAAAAAATAAATCAATACGGCTATGTAAATTGCCATGTTAATACCTATTGTAATTTTAATTCTGCTGGTGGTTATTATGAAATACAAGGAAATACAAAATTTGATTCCAATGCAAATGGTTGTGATGGGTTAGATTTAAACTTTCCGTATTTGATTTTTTTAATAACAGATGTAATAAATACGGGAGCAATTATACCAAATATATCAGGTAATTATGCAATTCCAGTTCTAGGAGGCAACCACACAATCACAGCAGTTTTAGAAAATCCAACCTATTTCAACATAAGTCCAACTAGTTTTGTTGTAGACTTTCCAACGCAAACAAGTCCGTTAACTCAAGATTTTTGTGTCACAGCCAACGGAGTTCATAATGATGTTGAGGTTACCTTTATTCCAACAAATTCTGCTCGACCAGGTTTTGATGCAAACTATACTATAGTATATAAAAATAAAGGCAATCAAGTTGAAAGTGGAGCAGTGGCATTAGGTTTTAATGATGCTGTTTTAGATTTAGTTTCAGCTAATCCTTCATTTTCCGTTCAAGGAACTAATTCATTAACTTGGAATTATACTAATTTATTACCCTTAGAGGTAAGAACTATCGATTTGGTTTTTAATGTGAATAGTCCAACAGAAATTCCAGCAGTAAATAATGGGGATATTTTAAATTATACTGCTTCAATAAATCCGTTGACGACAGATGAATTTGTTTCTGATAATATTTCTACATTAAATCAAACAGTAGTAGGCTCTTATGATCCAAATGACAAAACTTGTATTGAAGGTACAACAGTTGGTCCAGATATGATTGGTCAATATGTGCATTATGTCATTCGTTTTGAAAATACGGGAACTTATCCAGCTGAAAATATTGTAGTGAAAGACATGATTGATTTAGCTAAATTTGATATTAGTACTTTAATTCCTTTACACTCAAGTCACGATTTTGTAACAAGAATTGCTGGAAATAAAGTAGAGTTTATTTTTGAAGGTATTAATTTACCTTTTGATGATGCCAATAATGATGGTTACATAGCTTTCAAAATAAAAACTAAACCAAATTTAGTAGTTGGAGATACATTTAGCAACAATGCTAGTATTTATTTTGATTATAATTTTCCAATTATTACTAATACTTACACGACAACAATTGCTGCTTTGAGTACTACAGATTTTGATTTTGGAACACATTTTACTTTGTATCCAAATCCTGTAAAAGAGGTTCTGAATTTTCAATCAAAAGACAATACAACAATCAACTCCATTGAAATTTATAATGCAGTAGGACAAATTGTTCTAGCTGTTCCAAATGCAATTTCAACAGTTGATATTTCTAGTTTACAATCAGGAAATTATTTTGTAAAAGTGAATACAGATTTAGGAGTTTCTAATACTAAGTTTATTAAAGAATAAATATGAAGAAATTATACTTTTTAATAGTTTTAGCTATAAGTTTTGGTACACAAGCACAGATTGTTAATATTCCTGATGCTAATTTTAAAGCGAAGTTGTTGAGTGCGAGTGCTAATAATCAAGTGGCGTCATCAGAAACACCTGTTGTTAATCCTATTTTAATCTTACCAGATGAACTAACAGTTTCGTCTTATAATACTATTGATACCAATGGAGATGGTGAAATTCAAGTGAGTGAGGCTCAAGCTATAAAATGGCTTAATGTTTCTAATTCAAATATTTCAAATATTACAGGTATTGAGGCTTTTGTGAATTTACAAGTGTTGAGTTGTAATTTAAATCAAATTACAAGTATAGACGTTTCAGGTTTAACGAATCTACAAAATTTTAGTTGCTATTCTAATCAATTAACCACTTTAAATATTTTAAATTTAACAGATTTACGTTTTTTAGAATGTTATTCAAATCAATTAATTACATTAGATTTTAGTAATAATTTTAATTTAAAATGGATAAATTGTTCTAATAATCAATTAACAAATTTAAACATTCAAAATTTAGTTTTACTAACAACTATTGTAGCAAACGATAATCAGATTACTAACACTAACTTAGTGAATCTGCCAAATATTTTCCAAATCATCTTATCAAATAATTTATTAACTAATTTTGATACTAGTGGTTTTCCTTTGCTTTACAGCCTGTATATATCTTACAATCAAATAGTTAATTTAGATTGTAGTAGTAATACAAAGTTGGAAATATTATTCTGTGATAATAATAATATAGTTTCTCTTAACTTAAAGAATGGAAATGTTTTAAGCAGCCCTGATATCATGTCACTTTATAATTATTGTCAGAATCCAAATTTGCAATACATATGTCTAAATGATGTCATATATGATAACGTGAATATAATAAATAATTTAACTTGTTCTAATGATGGAATTCAGCCTAATCTTCCAGCAAGTATTGAAATAAATTCTTATTGTTCAATGTCACCAGGATATGTTTATAATGATTTGTTTTTAAATTCTAAACTTGATGCTGATATAAATGGATGTGATGTAAATGATTCATCATTCAATAATTTTAAATATAAAATTGAGGATAATAATAATTTATTTCATTTTTATGTTACTGAAAATCAGTTAAATAGTTTAAAATTATTGGATGGAAACTACACAATAACACCAATTTTAGAGCAGCCAAATTATTTTAATATTAGTCCAACAAGTTTAACGGTAAATTTTCCTTCTCAAACAACACCTTTTACTCAAGCTTTTTGCATTATACCATACGGGGCGTATAGAGATCTTGAATCTGTTTTTATTCCTACAAACTCAGCTCGACCAGGTTTTGATGCCCATTATACCATTGTATATAAAAATAAAGGTCATTTAACTGAGAGTGGAACGATATCTTTAACCTATTATGAAAATACAGTTTTAGATTTAGTATCATCAAACCCTCCATTCAATAGTCAAACAGCAAATACTTTAGTATGGAATTATACCAATTTGCAGCCTTCAGAAACTCGAACAATTGATGTGGTTTTTAATGTAAATTCTCCAACAGAAACACCAGCAGTAAATATTGGTGATCAGTTAAATTTTAGTACAACTATTAATCCAGTCTTAAACGATAATACTCCATTTGATAATTCATCTGGTTTAAAACAGACAGTAGTAGGCTCTTATGATCCAAACGACAAAACTTGTATTGAAGGCACAACCGTTGGTCCAGATATGATTGGTCAATATGTGCATTATGTCATTCGTTTTGAAAATACGGGAACTTATCCAGCTGAAAATATTGTAGTGAAAGACATGATTGATTTAGCTAAATTTGATGTTAGTACTTTAATTCCTTTGCATTCAAGTCACGATTTTGTTACAAGAATTGCAGAAAACAAAGTAGAGTTTATTTTTGAAGGTATTAATTTACCTTTTGATGATGCTAACAATGATGGCTACATAGCTTTCAAAATAAAAACTAAACCAAATTTAGTAGTTGGAGATACATTTAGCAACAATGCTAGTATTTATTTTGATTATAATTTTCCAATTATTACTAATACTTACACGACAACAATTGCTGCTTTGAGTACTACAGATTTTGATTTTGGAACACATTTTACTTTGTATCCAAATCCTGTAAAAGAGGTTCTGAATTTTCAATCAAAAGACAATACAACAATCAACTCCATTGAAATTTATAATGCATTAGGACAAGTTGTTTTAGCTGTTCCAAATGCAATTTCAACAGTTGATATTTCTAGTTTACAATCCGGAAATTATTTTGTAAAAGTGAATACTGATTTAGGAGTTTCTAATACTAAGTTTATTAAAGAGTAAAGAAAATAGATAATAGAAAAAAGACTTTTAACTTTGTGCTGCAGATTCTGAAACAAGTTCAGAATGACAAAGGCTTATTTAAAATTATATTAGCTGAAAATTAAAAAATGTCAAAATCCTTTTTCAATTTCTGTCCCAATTGCAAATCTGAAGATTTTTCTTTTGAAAATGACTTCAAGTTTCATTGTAATTCTTGTGATTTTGTGTTGTATCATAATATTGCAGCTGCTGTAGCTGTAATCATTAAACATGATGATAAAATTCTATTCACAGTAAGAAACGTTGAACCAGACAAAGGAAAATGGGATTTACCAGGAGGTTTTGTTGATCCCAATGAAAACGCAGAGGAAGCTGCTTGCCGCGAATTAAAAGAAGAATTGGGAATTGATTTATTACCTAAAGATTTAAAATACATTACAACTTCACCAAACAATTATTTATTCAGAAATGTTCCTTACAGAACTATGGATATTTTTTATGAAGTTGAAGTTGATTCAAATCAAATCAAAATCAATGCTGAAGATGAAATAAAAGACTTGATTTGGGTTACAAAAAAACAAATCCAATTAAATAAAATTGGATTTGTTTCTATTCGAAAAGTTATTGAAAGTAATTACAAATTTTAAATTGCGAATTAAGAGTTTTCAATTATTAGGAAGTTGCCATTCGTTTCAAAATTGCCCATTGTTTTAAGGCAGTTCTAGCTTCCACCGCTGGATAACCTAACATCGTTACTTTTGCAGGAACATCTGCCGTTACTCCAGAACCAGCTCCAATAATTGCTCCATCACCAATGGTTATATGGTCTTTTAGTGAAGCACTTCCACCAACGATTACTCCATTTCCTAAAGTCACAGAACCAGCTAAACCACTATTTCCAGCCATAATACAGAATTTACCCATTTTTGAATTATGTCCTATTTGAACTAAATTATCAATTTTACAACCATCACCAATCACCGTAGAACTAAATTTTCCTCTATCCACACATGAATTGGCTCCAATTTCTACATGATTCCCAATTACAACATTGCCAATTTGCGGAATTTTTGCCAAACCGCTTTCTGGACAAGGTCTAAAGCCAAATCCGTCTGCACCAATTGTAGCGTTTGGATGCAAAATACAATGACTTCCAATGTGACAACGCTCTCTAACAACTGAACCTGACCAAATTGTGGTATTATTTCCAATAGTACATTCATCTAAAATGGTAACATTAGGATACAAAGTTGCATTTTCTCCAATTTCAGTATTTGGTCCAACATAACAATTGGCACCAATTTTTGTTCCTTTTCCAATTTTTGCTGTGCTATCAATTGTAGCTGTTGGATGAATTTCTTGATGAAAAAGAGGTGAAGCAGGAGCGAAAAGTTGCAAAACTTGAGACATGGCTAAATCAGCATTTTTTACTTTTATAAATGCTTTTTTTTCTCCAGGTTCAATGCTAATATCTTCATTTACAACAGCAACTGATGCCTTTGATGTTTCCCACAGTTTTTCGTATTTTTTGTGCCCAATAAAGGTTATTTCTCCTTCTTTGGCAGCTTCAATTTGCTCTGGAGCAGTGAGCATTAAACTCGAATCACCAGCGATAATGCCATTAAGGACTTCATTAATTTGTAAAATGGAGATGTTTTTCATTGTGTCTGTTTTGGTTAGTTGCGACCAAATGTAAACAAATAAAAATAATTTCTACTTATTTGTGGGTTTTGTCTAGAGGTAATTACTAAAACAATTAGTTACATAGCAAAATATATAAATGCATTGTAATGCGTAAGATTCAGCAAAGTTCTACTTTGAAAATAGTATAAAGAAGAAGGATTGTTAATCTACATTTGTTGTAAATAGCATAAATTCATTTTACTTAGATAGATTCAATAAAATTTTGATAAAAAATTCTATTGTAAGTTTATTCGATAAAACACGAAAGGATTTTGCTTTGCAACATCCAACAATGCTCCGCTATGAAAAAAGAAAAAGTCCAAAAATAATTGCAGGCGGTTTCAACACCGCTTTTTAGAACTTTTTTCTCTTAAAATATGATTTTTCTGATTGTATTGGTGAAAAC
>CAZXPF010000028.1:0-33544 GCA_964643105.1 uncultured Flavobacterium sp.
TTAATCCCATGAAAATTTAATTCTCCAAAAAAGGTTCTTAAATGCGTAAATCGTTAAATATTTTAAGTTTTTTTGTGAATTATTGCTAAAATAGCATTTTTTATGAATAAAAAGGTGTTTTTTTAATTTTTTAATAAAAATATTGTTTTAATAGTGCTTTTTATGCATTTTATCGATTTTTTCAGTTCTCTTTTGTAATTGTATTTTAAAGAAGAAATGAAAAAGTAAATAAGTTTTGGTTTTAATAGGTAATTCATCTCAATAAATCTATGTCTAACATAAAATTCAAAAAGATAAATTGAATAACGAAAATCCAAAATCAACAAAGATTTATCTCAATTGAAGATGGCTTTAACGTATTTAAACAAGGTATAGTCTAAACCGATAAGCAATGGTTTGGTTGATTAAACATTAAAACCAAGAGATGAAAGGTATAGTCATAGAAAGTAAGACTATTTATTTAAAAATTTCACATTGTAATTGGCAAGATTATCCAACGATTCTTGCGAAGTATGATCAAATTTTTCTTCTAATATTTTGTGTTTTTTCTTCTGTTCAATTCGGATGACACAATCATAAAAGCGTCTAACTTCTTCTAAATTTGATAAGATTAATATGGGTACTTTGGTGTTTTTACCTTCTTCATCTTTGGCTACCATTGTGAAATAACTGGAATTACAATGCTTTACTTTACCTGTTTTAATGTTTTCAGAAACTACTCTTATGCCAACAACCATTGAACTGTTCCCTACATAATTGACAGAAGCTTTTAAAGTTAATAATTCTCCAATTTCAACAGGATTTAGGAAATCTACCGTATCCACAGAAGCCGTTACACAATATAAACCAGAATATTTGGAAGCACTTGCAAAAGCAATTTGATCCATCAATTGTAACAAATAGCCACCATGAATTTTTCCACTAAAATTAGAATGTGAAGGAAGCATTAATTCGGTAAAAGTTATTTTAGAGGCGTTTACAGTATTGGTTTTTTCAATCATGGTTTATTTGTTAAAATGTGGTGATTTTTCTGGATAAACATTCGTAATGAAATAGCGTGTATCTCCCCACCAAAAAAAAGTTCTGTATCGTTCTACATAATCAACTTTTACATATTGACCCTGTAGTTCTTTCAGTTTTTCAATGGCTTCTGGATTATTGTCCATTACTGAAAAGGAAAATATTTGTGCTCCAGAAATGCCTTGACTTATTTCTCCTTCCCAAGTTTTTACAACATATCCTTTGTGACTTATCTTAATCAATTCGCCTGAGCGAACGCCTTCACTATAGGGCACATAATACACAAATGTAAAATAACTTGCAATAAAAAGAACCAAGAACAATACCCCATAGATTAATATTTTTTTAAATTTACTCATATTTTTATTTATTATCAGTTAATTTTTCTTCTAATTCATTGGCTCTTTTTAAGATAGGTTCTGGTAAGGCTTTTTTAGCTTTAGCTCCCATTTTTTTCAATTTTTCAACACTGGTGATTAAGTTTCCTTTTCCTTCAACTAGTTTATTCATGGCATTTCCATATTCTGATTTGGCTTCGTCCATTTTTTTGCCAATTTTGATTAAATCTGAAACAAACCCTTCAAATTTATCATATAAAGCCCCTGCTTGACGAGCAATTTCAATAGCATTTTCTTGTTGCTTTTGATTGGTCCACATACTATCAATCGTCCGTAAAGTAGCCAATAGAGTAGTAGGTGTTACAATTACAATATTTTTTTCAAAAGCTTTGCTGTATAGGTTGCTATCGTCATTCAATGCTAAGGCAAAAGCTGGTTCTATAGGAATGAAAAGCAATACAAAATCTGGACTCTCCATTTGATAAATATCGTGGTAATTTTTAGCACTCAGTTGTTCAACATGTCTTTTGATCGAATTTACATGTTCTTTCAAATAAGTTGCTTTTAAAGTTTCATCTTCTTCATTGATGTAGCGTTCATAACCTGTTAAAGATACTTTTGAATCCACTACCATTTTCTTCCCGTCAGGCAAATTGATGATAACATCAGGGAGAATTCTTGTGCCTTCTTCATTAGTAAAACTTTGTTGCACTTCGTATTCTCGCCCTTTTTCTAATCCTGATTTTTCTAAAACTCTTTCTAGAACCAATTCACCCCAGTTTCCTTGTAATTTACTATCACCTTTTAACGCTTTGGTCAAGTTGATGGTTTCTTTGCTCATTTGTTCGTTCATTTCGCGTAAGCCCAGAATTTGTTGACGCAAAGCCGCATGATAATCAATACTTTCTTTGTGGGTGTCTTCTACTTTTTTCTCAAACAATTGAATCTTATCTTGCAAAGGAGAAAGAATATTTTTCATATTCTCTTTGTTTTGTTCCGTAAATTTATTTGATTTTTCGTCTAGAATTTTATTGGCTAAATTTTCAAACTCTTTGGTGAATTTTTCTTGTAACTGTTCCACTTCTTGTTTTTGTTCTTTATTTCGTTCCCAAAGATTTTCAAAATCAACTTCTTTTTTAGACAGTTGAATGGCTAAAACTTCTTTTTCAGTCCTAATCGTATCTTTCTCTGCATTAAGTTGAAGAATGGTTTTTTCAAACTGATTTTTTTCAGAAAGGAATTGATTTTTAAGTTGTTCCATTTGGCTCATCAATCCATTCACTTTTTCTTCCAAACCTGATTTCTCGGCTTGTGATTGAGCTTTAGAAAGTAGTTTTCCAACAAAAAAACCAATAGCTAAGGCTACGAGAAATGTGATTAAAATGAGAAATGATTCATTCATAAATTAAAATTTAGGTAAAGTTAGTAAATAAATTAAACTGTTTGATGTTTCAATTCTCAGATTTTTTGACTTATGACTTAAGATTTATGACTTTCAACTTAAAAATGTATTTTTGCCAAAATATATTTGATAATGCATCGTCATTTCTTGTTACATAAACCTCATAGCTATCTAAGTCAATTCATTTACGAACAAAAGCGAAAAAAACGTTTATTAGGTGAATTATTTGATTTTCCTGAAGGTACGATGGCAGTTGGAAGACTAGACGAAGATTCTGAAGGCTTATTGTTTTTAACAACAGATGGAAAAGCTAGTGAGCAAGTAAGAAGTAAAAAAGTAGAAAAAGAATATTACGCTCAAGTGGATGGAATAATTACACAAGAGGCTGTTGATTTAATGACTAAAGGCGTTGAAATCGGTATCAACGGTTCCAAATATTTAACACGAAATTGTAAAGCTCATTTGATTCATGAATTGCCAAATTATATTGGATCAGGAAGAAGAATTAGAGATGAACGACATGGACCAACGAGTTGGGTTTCGGTTACTTTGACAGAAGGAAAATTTCGTCAAGTGCGAAAAATGACAGCTGCTGTTGGATTTCCAACTTTGCGATTGATTAGAATTCGAATTGGAAACTCAACTTTAGAGGGATTACAGGTAGGTGATGTTTTAGAAGTAGAAGAATTTGATATTTAAACAACAAACTATAAACAATTAACCACAACTTAAATAATGCTCAATATAGTTTTAATAGAACCCGAAATACCTAATAATACAGGAAACATAGGGCGTTTGTGCGTTGGCACAGAAAGTCGTTTGCATTTGATTCATCCTTTTGGTTTTGAAATTACAGATAAGAATTTGAAACGATCGGGTTTGGATTATTGGGTGCATTTAGACTGGAGAGAATACCAATCTGTAGCGGAATGGAAGGCACAAATTCCCGATTTAACGCGAGTTTTTCTAATGAGTTCCCATGCTGAAAAATCTTATTTAGAAGAAGAATTTCAAGACGGTGATTGGTTGGTTTTTGGAAAAGAAAGTGTTGGATTGAGTAAAGAAGTTTTGGCTCAATTTGACAATCATTTAAAAATTCCTATTTCTAAATATGTGCGAAGTTATAATTTAGCCAATTCGGTTACTTTTTTACTTGGAGAAGCTAAAAGGCAAATTGATTTAAAATAGTATCCAATTTTGTCATTCTGAATTTATTTTAGTTTCTAAAATCTTTTTCACACTGAGATTTGAAAAGATTCTGAAATAAATTCAGAATGACAAGATTGTCTGTGAAATTATTTAAATAATTCCTCAAAGAAAATTTTCATGGCTTCCCAACTTCTTTTGTCTGCTTTTTCATTGTAAGCCGCACCTTTGCTATTGTCATTTCCAGCATCTTTGTGCGTAAAAGCATGAACAGCGTTAGCATATACATTCAATTGCCAATCAGCTTTTGCAGTTCGCATTTCGTCTTCAAAAGCACTTACTTCTTTAGCAGGTACATAAGGATCATCCGCACCATGTAGCGCTAAAACTTTTGCTGAGATTGGTGTAGCAACTCTATTGCCATCTTTCCCTAAACCACCATGAAAGGAAACTACACCCTTCACTTTCAAACCACCACGTGCCGCTTCAATAGCGCCTGTTCCTCCAAAGCAATATCCAATTACTGCAATTTCATCTGCATTGGCTCCAGCTTTTACTAACTGGTCAATGGCTAATTGTATTCTTTTTTGGTAAGTTGCATAATCTGTTTTGTAAAAACCAGCTAATTTTCCAGCTTCACTGGTATTGCTGGGATTATTTCCCACACCATATACATCAGCTACAAAAGAGTAGTAGCCCAAATTGGCTAATTTTTTTGCACTTTCTTTCTCATGTTCAGATATTCCCATCCAAGCATGTAAAATGACAACACCAGCTTTTTTGGCAGTTGGTTTTGATGGAACAGCCGAGAAACCTTCTAATTTTTGATTGCCATCGTTGTATGCAACTGGCTTTAATTGAGCTTGAATGTATAAAGTTGATAACAATACAAGCCCTGTTATTATTTGTTTAATGTTCATGATATTTTTTTTTGACTAAATTACAAATTCTTTTATTAAAAAAAATTAAACAATATATAAGTTTTATTTAATATTGAATTTTCCTTGTGAAGCATCAAATTGAATATTTTCATTTTTGAAAATAGCATTGAAAACGCCTTCTTCGATTAATTTACAAGGTTGGTTTTGAAGCACTTCATTTTCAGTGATAACAACTATTTCATCGCATAATTGAATAGCTAAATCTACATCATGTGTTGAATAAAGAATGGTTTTGCCAGTTTCGTGGGTGAGTTTTTGAAGCAGTTTCAATAGTGTAACTTTATGTACTAAATCCAAATGAGTAGTAGGTTCATCCAAAATGATTAAATCGGTATCTTGTGCCAAAGCTCTTGCAATAAGTGTTTTTTGCAATTGGCCATCACTAATTTCAAAATGTTTTTTATGTTGAAAAGAATTGATTTCGGTTAATCTAATGGCTTCGTCAATTTTTGATTTATCTTCTTCGGAGAGTGTTCCTAACCAATTGGTATAGGGTTGTCTTCCTAAAGCAACAATTTCATAAACGGATAAATTACTTGGAGGCAAATGCTCGGTTAAAACAATACTTAATGCTTTAGCTAAATCTTCTGGTTTGAAATTTTCAATCGGTGTTTCGTTGATGTAAACTTTTCCTTTGATGGGTTTGATAATTCCAGTGATGGTTTTTAGAAGAGTTGATTTTCCTATTCCATTAGCTCCAATTAGCCCAATGAGTTTTCCTGATTGAAGATTAATATTTATGTTTTCTACAATAGGTGTAGTCTTGGATTTGTTTTGATATCCAATAGTCAGGTTTGTCGTATGTAGGATGTTTCTATTCAATTTATATAATCCATTTGTTTCATAAAATATCAGCTAAAACTTCGTTTGCGAACTAGCAACCAAATAACAATTGGAGCTCCAATTATTGAGGTTACAGCGTTTATGGGTAGTGTTAAATCACTTCCTGGTAATTGAGCAATGATATCACAAAACAATAAAATAATTGCACCTAACAAAAGAGTACTCCAAAATAGTATAAAATGATTGCTGGTTTGAAATAATAATTTTGCCATGTGTGGTACAGCTAATCCTACGAATGCTATTGGTCCTACAAAAGCAGTTATGCTTCCAGCTAAAATACTGGTTGCCACAATAATGATGTTTCGTGTTTTTTTGAAATTTACGCCTAAACTAGCGGCATATCGTTCTCCTAAGAGTAATGCGTCTAAAGGTTTGATTACGAGGAAACTTAATCCTAATCCGATGAAAGTAAGCGTTGCCAGTAAACCAATTTCTTTCCAACTCAAATTGGCTAAACTTCCCATAGACCAAAAAGTGAATTTTTGTAATTGTTCTGCCGTTGAAAAATAGGTCAAAACAGAAACTATTGCACTTGTTAAACTACCAAACATTAAACCCACAATTAGAATTGCCATTGTGTCTTTTAATTTTTTAGCAACTATTATTACAGCCATCAGGACTACTGAACTTCCAAGGCCAGAAGCCAAAACAATTCCATAAGATGAAATGAAGATTTCAGAAAGAAAAACAGGTAAAAATCCAGCTCCCAAAATTACAAACGCTACTCCTAAACTGGCACCAGAACTCAATCCTAAAACATAAGGACCTGCTAGTGGATTTCTGAATAAGGTTTGCATTAATAATCCACTAATGGAAAGTGCCATGCCTACTAAAATGGCAGTTAAAGCTTTTGGTAAGCGAAAGTTGTAAAAAATAATTTCCCAGCTTTCTTTACTCATTTTTTGATTGATTATTCCTTTGAAAATTTCTTCATTTGGAATTGAAATAGAACCCAAACTAATGTTTATAAAAAACAAAACTAGCAATGTCATCAAAAGGATGAAAAATAGAATTACATGTTTTTTAGCATTGGGCATTACAAAAGTGAGATTTTTTATGAATTTTTCTCAAAGATAGTGTAAAGTATTTTAAATTATCCCCTGAGTTTTCTAACCACTTTTTTATGGATAGTAATTATTGTAACTGTTCAAAAAAGAACAACTCATAATTAGGTAAAACTTCAGGATGTAGAATCTTTATAATATCTTTTAATACTAAATCAGGTCGGTTTGGTGCTAATTCATAATAAATTACACCACCAGTTTTTCCTTTTTTAGAACTGTAAGAATAAACGTTTTTTGTTTCAACCGCTTTGAAAAATTTATAATTTGGATTGTCTTTTAGTATTTCTTCAATCGATGAGAATTGGCCTGGACCAATCCAAAAATCAGCATCTTTAGCTTTGTCTAAAACCGTTTCAAAAGATAAGGCTAAACTGCCTGTTCCTTCAGTGTCAGCCCATAAATAATTTCCATTAGCTTCTTTTAGAAATAATGCTGCCCAACTATCTCCTTGTGGTAAAAACCACTGATCGTCATATATGGCTCCCGATAAAATAGTAGGCTTTATTTCAGCTTGTTGAGCAAGTTTTAGTGCTTTGTTATAACTTTCTTCAATGGTTTCAAATTCTAAATTAGCTTTTTCTTTTTTATCATAAAGTGCTCCAAAAAATTTAATCCATTCTGCTTTTCCTAAAGGTGTTTTTTCGGTCCAATCAGCATTAAAAACGATTTTTTGACCGCTTTTTTCCAAATTTTTATAAGTTTTTAAATCACCATCAACACTGAATCCAACGATGACATCTGGATTTACATCTAAAATCACTTCGGTATTTAAACTTTGATTTTTACCAATTTCTCTCACTTTACCTTGGTCAATTCGCTCTCTTGTAGTTTCAGATGAAATGTATTTTAAGGTTGGAAAGGCTACCAAAGTATTTTCAACACCTAACATTTCAAGTGATGGAATATGTGTTGTTGAAGTAACAATTATTTTTTGAATAGGAATTTGAATCGCTGTGAATTTTTGTAAACTATCGGGAAGAGTGACTTCGCTTTTGTGTAATACATAAGTGAAAGTTTCTTCTGCTTCTGGGTAGGTGTTTTTAACTTTCAAAATTGAAAAGTCATCATATTCTACCAAAGAAAATCCCTCAGCATGAATAATTTCATTTTCGTTAACAGTAGCTTTTGCAATGTTTTCTGTTTTTTTGCATTGGGACAAACCCAAAACGAGTAGAGAAAAAAGAATAAGTTTTTGAAAGTTGAGCATAAAAAAAATTACTTTATGCAAAAGTAGAATTTTGTTTTGATTTTTTTACGGCTATGTAACAATTGCTGCAAAATATTTTTTTGAAGGGAAATATCTTTACTACAAAAAAGATGAGAGATAATTCAAATACCTTTATTTATGTTGTTGGAGCACTAGTTTTGCTTCACTTTATTGTTGGTTTTATATGGTTGATTTACAAAATGAAAAAGAAGAAATGATTAGTTTTTAATAATTTTCTCATTATGAATAATTCCTTCAACTGATTGAAGTTGTAAGATATAAGTGCCCGAATTTAATTTAGCCACTTCAGAATTTAAGATTTCATTTGACTCTGTATCGATTATTTTTTTTCCGATTAGATCAATTACACTAAAGTTTTTTATGCTTAGATTGGTGTCAATTGTAATTGTATCTTCAAATGGGTTTGGATAAATTTTGATATCTTTTGTATTGAAATTAGTAGAATTTAGTAGATAGCCAGCTGGCAGTGTTTCGGTATATTCTATTATTGTATTGTAAGCATCTAAATCACTTCTTAATTGACTAGCGTCACAATTACAAGCTAATACATAAGTTTTTAAAATTTCTGGGTTTGATGAAGATGTACTTATTTGTTGGTAATGAATTACATTATGATTGATGAAAATTTGATTCAAACCGTTATCATTTGTTGTGATTATGTTATTTGAATTTACACCTGTTGGAGTACCAACAGAAATGTTCACTAATTTTGAATAGGCTGCATCGCTAAAACCACCATACGCAGTAGTGTATTGTACACTTTCAACAACAGTATTGTAAGCTAATAATGCATTCATCAAACTATTGTAATATAGTGGGTCACCTATTATTTGTATGATTCTACCATTTAAACTTGCAACAGGGTGTCCTAGCTTATACTCATAATTCGACACATTATGATTTTGTAGAATGATGTTCATGTTTGGATCAGTGGACTGACTATAAACTGGAAAAGTACTATACTCATCAACACTACCCACATTTTGATTAACTAATCTAATTTCAATTGCATCTTGTGAAAAAGAAAGATTAGCAAATAATAAAAAGAGTAAAGCTTTTTTCATAGTGTAAAAGGTTAACATTAAATCAAATATACAATTTTTAATTAAAAGTATTAATTCGTTAAATAAAAAAAGTATCTTCGCACCAGAATTAAGGTTGCTTGTTCAATATTGAACAGCATTAAAAGGGAATCAAGTGAAGATTGCTGAATGATGAGTGTCGATTTTTGATTTGAGAAGGTAAAAACTTCACAAATCAGCAATCAAATATCAGAAATCTAAAATCAAAATCTTGAGCTGTACCCGCAACTGTAAGCTATAAAGCTTGTTATTATCTACATTACCACTGTTTAGTAATTTAGAATTTAGAATTCAGAATTTAGAAAATTTCTAACTTCAAACTTCTAATTTCTGACTTCAAAATGGGAAGGTCAATAACAAGACGCAAGCCAGGAGACCTGCCTAATTTGTTAACTAATACAAACTTTCGGGAAAAAAAGTTTATTAAAGGATGTTTAAAAAATTAGCACTGTTATTGGCTTTAACGGCTTGTTCTCTTATTTGGGCACAACAAGATTCTATTTTTCATTTGAGAGAAGTAGTGCTTTCAGATACACAATTAAAAAACTTTTCAGATACTCAAAATACAATAAAGCTTAGTGATAGTGTGATTGAGAAAAATCAATCATCGTTGACTTCTTTGTTGCGGTATAATTCAGTAATTTATTTCAAAGAAAATGGTAATGGAATGGTTTCTTCTCCATCTTTTAGAGGTACTACAGCTCAGCAAACAGCTGTCATTTGGAACGGAATAAATATCAATTCTCAACTAAATGGTCAAACTGATTTCAATACTTTAACTACTCGTGATTTTAATGGAATTGTCGTAAGATCTGGAGGAGGAAGCGTAATTTATGGAAGTGGTGCTGTAGGTGGAACTGTTCATTTGAATAATGCAGTTTCTTTTAAGGAAAAGTTTGAAAATCAATTGCACTTGAATTATGGAAGTTTTTCTACTTATGGAACAAATTATACTTTCAATGTAGCCAATAATAAGGTTTCCGCTAATGCTAGTATTTCCCATAATCAATCGGAAAATGACTATGAATATCTAGGTTATGAGAAGCGAAATGAAAATGGTCAATACCAGAATACCAGTTTTAATGCACACATAGGGTATCAATTGAATAGCAACAATGAAGTTCATTTTTACAGCTACCTGTTTGATGGTGAACGTTATTTTTCAGGTACAGTTGCCTCACCTTCAAAAAGTAAATATTTAGATTTTAATACCAGAAACTTACTAGAATGGATAAATTATGCGGGATTATTTACTTCAAAAACGAAACTTGCCTTTCTAAATGAAACCTACAAGTATTTTGAAAATAGAGCGTTAGAGAATTTTACGACAGGAGAAGCTAATACCTTGATTGCCAAATATGATTTATTATATAATTTATCGTCAAAAATAAAGATTAATGGAATTCTGGATTACACTCAAAACACAGGAAGTGGTTCAAATTTTTCTAAACGTAAGAGAGAAATAGGTTCATTCAGCTTGTTATTTAAGCAACAATTATTTGATTTTTTCTCTTATGAAGCAAGTCTTCGAAAAGAAATTACGACTAATTATGAAAGTCCGTTGTTATATTCTTTAGGAGGAAATTTACAATTGTCTAATTGGTATAGCTTAAAGTTTTCAGGCTCAAAAAATTTTAGAATCCCCACTTTTAATGACTTGTATTGGCAAGGAAGTGGTAACCAAAATTTAAAACCTGAAAGTGCTCTGCAAGGAGAATTAGGACAGGTTTTTGCAACTCAAAATATAACATTTACAACTACAGCTTTTTATTCAAAAATTACAAATATGCTTCGTTGGTTGCCTTCTAGCTCAGGACAATGGCAACCCATAAATACGGATAAAGTTACAATTTATGGTTTAGAAGCTTTGTTGGAATGGAAAAAAGAATTCAAAGAAGCAACGCTTCAAGTTAATGGCACATATGCTTATACAGTTTCTGAAAATGCTGCAACCAATAAGCAACTTATTTATGTTCCTTTTCATAAAGCAACTTCTAGCATAGCTTTTCGATATAAACGATTGATATTTACCTATCAAAACTTATTCAACGGTGCCGTTTTTACCTCTAGTGATAATGTTTATGATTTAGAAGAATATTTAGTGTCAAACATGTCTGTGGATTATAAAATGGGAAGAAAGAAAACAATAATGTTTGGATTTCAAATATTGAATTTGGAAAACAAGCCCTATCAGAGTGTTTTATCACGACCCATGCCAGGTCGTAATTATATGATGAATTTAACCTTTAATTTTTAATGTGATGATTTTTAAAAGAGTATTTATGATTGCAGCTCTAGCTGTGTTTTTTAGTTCATGTTCAAGTGATGACGAACAAGGATTTGTGGATGATCTACCTTTGGGAGCTTATGATAATGGTGTTTTGATATTAAATCAAGGTAACTTTGGACAAGATAATGCAACCATTTCGTATTTATCAAACGATTTTTCTATTTTTCAAGGAAGTGCTTTCGCTGCTGTAAATCCAACAAAAATATTGGGAAATACAGCTCAAGATATAGGATTTTTCAATGATCTTGCATTCGTAGTGATAAATGCTTCAAATAAGATAGAAATTGTGAATCGTTATACCCTTCAATACGTTGCAACTATTGATTCAGGTTTAGATAATCCTAGATATATAGCTTTTGCTAATGGAAAAGGATATGTAACCAATTGGGGTGATGGTGGTGTATCAACTGATGATTATGTTGCAGTAGTGAATTTATCAAATTACACGATATCAGGCTCAATACCAGTTGCAGAAGGACCAGAACGTATAATTGAGAGCAATGGGAATTTATATGTGGCTCATCAAGGAGGATTTGGATATGGTAACTCTGTTTCAGTGATTAATGCATCATCAAATTCAGTTTCAACATCAATTGTTGTAGCAGATGTTCCAAATTCATTGCAAGTGAAAAATGGTTTTTTGTATGTGATGTGTGGAGGAAAAGCAGCTTGGACACAAGATGAAACTCTTGGGAAATTAGTTAAAATTGATTTATCGACCAACACTGTAAGTTCATCAATTGATTTTGCAGTTGGAAATCATCCTTCTAATTTATACATCTCTAATAATGAGGTGTATTACACACAAGATTCTGCTGTTTTTTCTATGGCCTTAAATGCTACAACTTTACCGTCAAACGCTTTGTTCAGTACTGTTGGGCAAGGTGTTTATGGAGTTTATAGTTTTGCTGTTGAAAACAATAAAATTTATGTTGGTGATGCAGGTGATTATAACTCAAACGGAAAAGTTTATGTTTATTCACTAACGGGTGTTCTTGAGAACCAATATACTGTTGGAGTTATTCCAGCTGGATTTTACTTCAATTAAAAAGAAGTTATAAAAAAGGCTTCCATTAGGAAGCCTTTTTTTATTCTCTCGTAATGTTAGAAGGGTTTTCTAAATACATCCCTTTTTCAATACCATCCATGTTTTTTGAATCGGTAACATATTCAAATATTTCTACATTTGGATTTGGATTTATTCTTCCATTGGTGTTGATATAATTTAGTGCTAAGTTTAAAAAAGGTTCAGTATCTTGTCCTAAAACGCCTAGATTTCCTAAGTTTTCAGTGAAAGGCACATTGGGAGCAAGACCATTTGAATATTCTCCAAACCCATTTTTATTCACAATTTTAAGTACGATAGGCTGCATGGCATATTTGTGATTTGGATTTAAATTTTCTTTTCTAAAAGTTGGTGAATCATATAGCGTGATAGATCCTACATTTTTTCCAGTAGTAACACCACCAATTGTTGTAACATCTATATATGATCTTAGGCTATTTATAATTAATTCACTAGCTGAAGCGGTTGATCTTGTGGTTAAAACATATAATTTGGTGAGATTTAAGCTGTTTATGGCACTTCCATTGCTCAATGTGTTAGTAAATTTATTGATTAATGCATCAGGGTTAACTGCGTTGTAAAAACTCATTCGCTTTTCATTCCATTCTTGTTTGGCAAAAACCTGACCGTTAAATTGACCCGTAATCATACTGCCTAATTCTGTAGCAACATTAACTGAACCACCAGAATTGTATCTTAAATCTAAAACTAAGTGTGTTATTCCCTCACTTTGAAAGTAAGCAAAAGCATTATTCAACTCGTTTTGATAATTAGAAAAGAAACCATTATACATTAAGTAACCTACTTTTTTTGTGCCAACATTATGTACATTTCTTATCAAAACTGGGTTTTCAGAATAAGGTGTTTTGGTCAACTGAATTGAATTTCCATTAGGAGTAATATTCCCATTGTCATAATCTGCCATGTTCAAAGTAAAAGTGTCATTGGAAAGACCTGGTGCATTTACTCTTCCATTTTCGTCAGCTGTAATAGGTATTCCGTTCACAGCATAAAATATATCTCCGCGATTTATATTTTTTGTAGAAGCATCTGAATTGGGAAGAATGTATCTTATGTAGCCAAATACTTCAGGTGATCCAGCACTTTTTCTTACAAAAGCATATTCAGCACCACTATTTTTAGAAGTTCCTTGTAAAGCGTTTTCTAAAACGGTATAATCATTAAATATTACGCTATATTTATCTGAAACATTAGGCTGATATAACAAATGATTAAACAATCCTTCGGGAGAATAATTGTTTAAAAAACTTTGAAAAGCATTGTCATTAGCAAATCTGGTGTCCACTAAATCAGGTGAATCTGCTTGCCAATAATAGTATTGATTTAAGCCTTTCCAGATAAATTCGTTCGTACTTCTGTAATTAATGACATCATCATAATCATCGCTACAATTTTGAAAGAGCGATAAACTAAAGATTACCAATAAAGTTACTTTTAAAATCTTTTTCATAATAAATAAATTTAATAGGACAGTTTTTAAGATTTATGCTACTTGGTTCACTTTACACAACTAAACCATACACGAGGCATTATCATAAAACAGTTAGCTTGGGAATTATATAACTTAAAAACAGCAATTTTCTTATGTAAATTTATGATAAATTATTTAAATGTAACAAAATTAATTTACATTCGTCTTAACTTTATAAACAAACTAACAAGATGAAGCAACAAGAGTTTATTACTCTAATTAAACCTTTTAAGGATAAACTTTTCCGTTTAGCTAAAAGAATGTTGGTTAGTAATGAAGAGGCTGAAGATGCTACTCAAGAGGTGTTGTTGAAGTTATGGAAAGGAGACACGTTATCCTATAAAAATGTAGAAGCTATGGCTATGACAATGACTAAGAATTATTGTTTGGATCAATTGAAAGCTAAACGCAGCAATAATATTTCGTTAGTTCATACCAATTATAGTGATAATTCGTCTTTGGAGAAGCAAATTACGGATAAAGATAATTTATCATTTGTAGAGAAAATAATCAATACTTTGCCTGAACAACAGCGTTTGATTGTACAATTGAGAGAAATAGAAGAATATGAGTTTGCAGAAATTGCCAAAATTTTAGAGATGAATGAAACAGCTATCCGAGTGTCATTATCTAGAGCTAGAAAAACAATAAAAGAAAAATTTAGTCAACTATAAAGTATGGAAGAGCAAAAAATAGAGCAGTTAGTGGAACAGTTTTTAGAAGGGAATACAACATTACAAGAAGAAAAAATGTTGAAGGAATATTTTGCTAAAGATGAAGTTCCATCCCATTTGAGCCAATATCAATCTCTTTTTGGGTATTATGAAAAGGCTAGAAGTGAAACTAGTAAAAATGTTGGGTTTCCTGCTAAAAAGCAAAGCTATGTAAAATGGTTTGGAGTTGCAGCAAGCATTCTTTTTGTAACATTTTTAACTTTTATATACTTAAACAATAGCAATGTAAAACAAGAAGATTTAGGTACATATGATAATCCAGAAGAAGCTTTAGTGGAAACACATAAAGCATTACAATTGGTGGCCAACAATATTAATTCTGGAATGGAAAATGTATCTTATTTAGAAGAATACGAGAACACAAAAAAAACAATTTTTAAATAAAAAATCATGAAATCAAGAAATCAAGAATACAGAAAAAATAGTTTTAACAGCTATAGAAAAGGAATATTTGTCCTATTATTCGTAATCATGCCGTCATTAATTTTTGCTCAAACTACTTTTGATAAGTTTGAAGATAAAGATGAAGTGAAATCGGTAGTCGTTAACAAAAAAATGTTTGAGTTAATGAGTAAAGTTAAAGTGGATGTAAAAGATAAGGAAATGCAGCAATACCTTAATTTACTCAAGAAATTAGATAATTTAAAAGTGTTTACGACTTCAAATGCTAAAATTTCATCCGAGATGAAGTCTTCGGTTACATCTTATTTAAAATCTAGTTCATTGGAAGAACTAATGCGTGTAAATACTGATGGTAAAAATGTAAGGATTTATGTCAAAAATTCTACAAATAGCTCTATAGTTAAGGAATTGTTGATGTTTATGGAAGGAGATACTAAAGGAAATCCAACGGTAATTCTATCTTTATTGGGAGAGTTTAACCTTGATGAAATTTCAATGTTAACCGAAAAAATGAGTTTACCTGGTGGTGATGATTTAAAGAAAGCTTCAAAAAAATAAGATGAAAAATATAGCCATTACTTTTTTTGTTGTTGCATTGCTAGTAAGTTGTAGCAACAAGCCAACCCTGCAAAAATACTTTGTTGAGAATATTGAATCAAAAGATTTCATTAGTATAGACGTAGGTTCAGATATAATTAATACTGATAAAATTTCTTTAACAGACGAAGATAAAGAAGCACTTAAGTCGTTTGAGAAAGTGAATGTGTTAGCTTTCAACAAAGTAGAAAATAATAAAGCAAATTACGAGATTGAGGTTAAAAAGGTAAAAACTATCCTAAAAGACACTGTTTCTTATAATGAGTTAATGAAATTTGGATCAGGGAATGATGGGGCTGCTGTGTATTTTGTTGGTGATGATGATCATATTAATGAGCTTGTGCTTTTTGCCAATAAAAAAGAAAATGGTTTTGCTGTGGTTAGGGTTTTAGGAAAAGATATGAATCCTATGAACGTTGTGCGAATTGTCACTTTAATCCAGAAATCTAGTTTGAATATGGAACAGCTCAGACCGCTGCAAGAGATAATGAAATAAAGTTTTTTTTAATAAACATGCCCCAAAAAGTTATATACTTTTTGGGGCATGTTTATTTTAGTTTTTAAAGTATTTCCATGGAACGATAAGCATTCCAAAGCATTCTCCTTTTTCTTTACCAATATGTTTGTGATGCATTTTATGAGCTCTTCTCACTGCTTTAGCATAGCGATTATTGGCATTTCTAAACATTTTAAAACGTTGGTGAATGAAGATGTCGTGGACAAAGAAATAAGCAATACCATAAGCAAGGATGCCTAAGCCAATAGCAAGTCCTAATTCAAAAACATTAATACTCCATGTATAAAAGCAAGTAATACTAACGATAGCGTAAAAAATGAAAAAAGCATCGTTGCGTTCAAACCAAGAATTGTGATCTTTTTTATGGTGATCTGCGTGTAAACTCCACAGAAAACCATGCATAACATATTTATGTGTAAACCACGCCATAAATTCCATTAGGAGAAACGTGAGTATAAAAACGACAATTTGTAAAAACATTTTGATTTATTTTAGATGATATTCAATCGATATTTAACGTAACAGCGTGCTAAAAGTTGTACTTTTTGATAATCGGACACTCTTATTCTGGCATTTTTAATTTCCAAAGAAGGTGTTTTTTGTAATTTTTTTAATAATTTTTTATAATAACGGTATGCTGTATAAACTCCAAATTTTGCTTCTAATGGTAAGTTGCGGATGCCTTCATAAGCTGCTTCAAAATCATTTTCGATATCAGCGATGATTTCTTGTTTTGATTTTTCATCCAATTGGTTTAAATCGGTGTTAGGAAAGTAAGTCCTACTCAAATCTTCAAAATCTGCTTTTAAATCTCTTAGAAAATTTACTTTCTGAAACGCAGAACCTAATCGCATGGCACTTTCTTTTAATTCATTGTATTTTTCCTCATTGCCATTTACAAAGACTTTTAAACACATTAAGCCTACTACGTCAGCAGAACCGTATATGTATTCATGATATTCCTCAGTAGTTTTGTATTCTCTTTTGCTTAGATCCAATCGCATACTTTTCATGAAAGCATCAATCATTTCTCTAGGAATGTTGTATTTGTTTACAGTGTGTTGAAAAGAATTTAAAATGGGATTCAGACTTATCTTATGTTCCAATGCATCAGCTAAATCTTGTTCAAATTTAGCAAATAGTATTGTTTTGTCATACTCATGGAATGAATCTACTATTTCGTCAGCAAAACGAACGAAACCATAAATATTATAAATGTCTTGTCTAATGCATGGTGCTAGCATTTTCACTGCACTAGAAAATGATGTGCTGTAAGCTTTGGTGACTTTAACACTGCAGTCGTTGGAAACTTTGTCGAATAGTGCTTTCATGCTTATTGGTATTTTTCTATTAAATCTGAAACTAATTTACCCGAAATCAACGAAGGTGGAACTCCAGGACCTGGAACAGTTAATTGTCCAGTGAAATATAAGTTCTTTACTTTTTTACTCTTTAATTTAGGTCTCAAAAAAGCTGTTTGTAATAGCGTGTTTGCCATTCCGTAAGCGTTCCCTTTATATGAATTGTACTCTTTTATAAAATCATTTACGCAAAAACTTTCTTTGAAGATTACATGTTGCTTTACTTTTTGGTTAGTTAATCTTTCAAAACGGGATATAATTTTTTCAAAATACTTTTCCCTCAATTGGTCATTATCCTCTAAGCCAGGAGCCAAAGGGATTAAAAATATTCCCGCTTCCTTTCCTTCTGGAGCACTGTTTTCATCTGTTTTCGATGGAAAGCTTGCATAAAATAGTGGTTCTTCTGGCCACTTTGGCTCATCATAAATAGCTGAAGCATGAACGTCAAAATCTACATCAAAAAATAAGGAATGATGCTCCACATTTTCAATTTTTTTATCAAAGCCTACATAGAATAGGAGAGAAGAAGGAGCAAAAGTTTTATTTGACCAATATTTTTCTGAATATTGTCTGTCTTTTGCCTCTAATAATGTTTCTGAATGATGATAATCTGCACCACTTAAAACAACATCACTTGCAATTGTTTTGCCGTTGACTTTTATACCAATTGCTTTTTTGTTCTCAACAAGTATTTTTTCAACGTTTGAATTGACTTCAATTTTTACACCTAATTCTAGAGCCAAAGCTTCCATAGCAAGTATTACACTATACATGCCATTCTTTGGATGCCAAGTTCCTAATCCAAAGTCTGCAAAATTCATAAAACTATAGAATGATGGTGTATCACTAGGTTTAGCTCCTAAAAACAATACAGGAAACTCAAGTATTTGAATTAATTTAGTGTTTTTAAAACGTTTTCTAACATCCTTTGAGATATTGCTAAAAAATTGATTTACTTTTTTTGCGGTTTGCACTGTGATTAATTCCATTGGCGACTCACCTGGACGATATACAAGGTCTTTAATGGCAATGTCATAGTTGCTTTGTGCTTCTTGAATAAAATGTCTTAGAACGTCTCCACTTCCTTTTTCTATTGTTTCAAATGTACTAATTATTTCTTCTAAATTATCAGCTATCGTAACAAAATCGAGATTGTCAAAATATACTTGATAAGCAGGACTTAATTTGATTAATTCATAGTAGTCTGATGGTTTTTTATTAAAATCCGCAAAAAAACGCTCAAAAACATCTGGCATCCAATACCATGTAGGACCAATATCAAATGTAAAACCTTCTCTTTTTAGTTGTCTTGCTCTTCCTCCAATAGTACTGTTTTTTTCATAAACGGTTACATCATTTCCTTTTTTTGCCAAATAACATGCTGCAGCTAAAGCCGAAAAACCTGAGCCTATAATAGATATTTTTTTATTCATTTGTAAGATTTGTGATGTAGTCAGCAATTGAGTTATGAATTTTAATTTTATTGGAAAGTTTTGATTTGTTAACTTCTGATGTTAGCCTTCCAAGTATAACCAGCTCATGGTTAGTATCTTTTAATAAATCATCCTCTATTTTTTCAATATATTCTGGAATTTTATCAATTGAAGGTTCCACTGTAAAGTAGCTCACAAATGTTATTTTGTCAAAATAATTTTTTAAATCTACCAAACTTTCAATAGGAACACTTTCACCTAAGTATATAGTGTGATAGCCGTTATCAAGAAGCTCATAATTTAAATACATCAAACCTAGTTCGTGGATTTCGTTTAACGGAAGATAAAGAACATAAGCTCGTTCCGTTTTTACAGCAGGTTTACTTTGAATTTGTGCTGTTATACTCAAGAGTTTTTGTTTGATCAAATAGGTTATAAAATGTTCATGAGCTGGAGAAATAGTGTCTGTTTGCCACAAATAACCAAGTTCTTCCATAAGCGGGATGAATACTTCGTTAAACACTTCCTTAAAGGTTTTATCTTTTAAGAGTTCATCATAAGTATTGAAGAAAAGCGTATGGTCAAAATTCATCATTGCTAATTTAAACGACTTTATAGCATGAATTTTTGCACTTTTCTCCGAAATGATTTCTTTTACTTTGAGAGGAATTTCTTCTGGGTCTAACAATGCAATTTTGGAAATTTTGTATCCATAATTGTGTAAAACGACAATATTTAGTAACTTTTGTAAGTTCTTTATGTCATAACACCTGATGTTTGTATCCGTTCGCATGGGTTCAAGAATGTTATATCTTTTTTCCCATATTCTAATCGTATGTGCCTTTATGCCTGATAGGTTTTCAAAGTCCTTGATACTAAAAACATTTTTTACACTGTTCATCTTTTGTACAAATTTGTTAAACAAAAGTAATATTTTTTTTTAGTTTGTGCAACATAAATAAAAAAAAGGTAAACAAAATTAATTATTTACCTTTTTAAAGAGTGACTACGATCAGATTCGAACTGACACGTCTTGCGACACCACCCCCTCAAGATGGCGAGTCTACCAATTTCTCCACGTAGCCTATATATAAACAATAAAGACGTTGCAATGCAACGTCTTAGGAAGTGACCTGGCTGGGGCTCGAACCCAGGACCCCATCATTAAAAGTGATGTGCTCTACCAACTGAGCTACCAAGTCGTAGCATTCAATGTCTTAAAAAAAAATTGTGACCTGGCTGGGGCTCGAACCCAGGACCCCATCATTAAAAGTGATGTGCTCTACCAACTGAGCTACCAAGTCATTTTATTTCTTGAATGCGGGTGCAAATATAAAACCTATTATTTAGAATTCAATGGGATTTTATTATAAATTTGTATTTTTTTTAAAGTTTTTATTTAATTGCTTGTTTTATAATGTGTTAATAAATTTATGAAAATAGTATTGGTTGGATATATGGGGGTAGGAAAGACTTCATTAGCAAGAAAAATAGCTAATAAAGTAGGAATTTCTTGTTATGACTTAGATGAGATTATTGAAAAAAGAGAGAATTCCACAATTGAATCTATCTTTAAAGAAAAAGGAGAAGTCCATTTTAGGAAGGTAGAGCATGAATTGTTTAAAGATTTTATAGCTAAAGAGCACAATTTTATTTTAAGTCTTGGAGGTGGTACGCCTTGCTATGCCAATAATCATCTCTTTTTACAAAATGAAGATATTGTTTCTTTTTATCTAAAAGCTAGCATAGAAACTTTGGTTGAAAAATTAAGAAGTAAGAGAGAGAAAAGACCATTAATAAAGAATCTAGCAATTGATGAGTTACAAGAATATATTGCAAAACATCTTTTTGATAGAAGTTTTTACTACCAACAAGCTAAAATTACTGTGGTTGTAGATGGTAAATCGAAAAAAGAAATAACCAAAGAAATTCTAGAATTAATTTAAATAAGCAAACATATTGTTTGGCTCAAAAACTACCTGAATGTGTTCTTGCAGTGAAGTTGATAGTGAAATTCCTTTAAAATCAGCTTTAACGGGATATTTTTTATGATTTCTATCTACTAAAACTGCTGTTTTAAATTTGTTTAGTGGGACATTTAAAAAATGTTTGACACCATATATGAGCGTAGTGCCTGAGTTTAAAACATCATCAATTAATACAAGACCTTTATTGCTGTATGTCTCTTTCGAAATAGAAGTTTTTATCTCGTCTTGAGGATTAGATTTATTGATAAAAACTTCACATAAGGTAATTTTTATAGGTGATATTTTTTGTAATTCTTCAGCAATTTTGTTTGCAAAAATAAAACCATTTGAACTAATGCCAGCCAATACTACTTCTTCTTCATCAACAAATGTTTCAAAAATTTGATAGGCTATTCGCACTGTTTTATGCTGAATTTCTTCCTTGTTTAATATAATGTTTTGCATAGTTTTATTTTTTTTTCAAAGATAAAAAAGAGTTCCTTATCTTTTCTAGGTTTAATTGAATTATATGCTTTTTCTAATTTCTTTAAGGTAAATTTTTTAGTAAATAGTGCATCATACTCCTTCATAGAACCACCAAAAGGAGGCCCAATTTCCGTTAAAGGAAAGTCAAAAAGTAAACCTGCGATTTTTCCATTTTTATTTAATAGAGAATGCATTTTGGTAACATATTTACTTCTCATTTTAGGATTTAGAGCACAAAAAAAAGTTTGCTCCAATATCAAATCAAATGTTTTTGTATAATTAAAAAAATCAGTTTGAATAATATTATCGATGTATTTAGGATTCCTATTTTGTAAATTTTTGATAGGTTGTTCTGCGATGTCTATAACTGTAACATTTTTGAAGCCATTAGTTATCAGGTAATCAAACTCATATCCGTTTCCAGCACCAGGAATTAATATGGTTAGCTCTTTGTTGTTTATTTGGTCAATATATTCTTTAAGAGGAGTTGTGATAGAGCCAGTATCCCAGCCTATTTCGTTGTTTTTATATCGATTTTCCCAATATGTTTTGTTTGTGTTAATTGTCATTTTCCTGTTCATTTTCATCCCAAATGTAATCATCAATATCTCTTCTGTCTTTTTTGGTAGGTCTTCCTTCTCCTTTTGCTCTATAATGCTCTTTAGACAATTTTAATAACTCTAGATGTTCAAAAGCTTCTGCAGGTGTTTCATCCTTTCTGTACATATCTACCAATTTAGCACCGACTCTATTTTGTGGCACATCCAAAACAGTTATTTTGTAATTAATTTGATCCTTTCTTAAAACAATTTTATCTGATGGAAAAACTTCTCTTGATGGTTTTGCAACTTGATTATTTATAGTAACATGTCCCTTTTTAATGGCTTCTGTAGCGATATTTCTAGTTTTATAGTATCTAACGCACCACAAGTATTTATCTACTCTCATATTTTAACAAAAATCAGTGTTAATTATTATACAAAAATAAATCAAAATTGTATCTTGCACCACCTTAAAAAAGAAAAGAATGAAGAATAGTTTAAAAGTTTTGTGTTTGGTTATGTTAGCAGTTTTGTTTGCAGGTTGTCCTAAGGATGATTCAGTTGCAATTCAGCCACCCAGACCTTTTGCAGAACAATTGCCTATAGATGCTGCAGCAATTGATGATTTTTTAGCAACTCATTATGTAACTGTTGATGCCGAATACAATACAACATTTACATTGATAGCACAAGGAGGTACTGAAACTCCTATAAGAGATATGCCTAACCTGAAATCAAAAGAAGTATTTAGAAATGATTTAACATATACTTTATATTATCTTGAATTAAACCCAGGTGATGTTAATGGAGAGAGTCCTATTAAAGTTGACTCTTCCTTTGTTTCTTATGAAGGAATTTTATTAAATAAAACGGTTTTTGACGCTGCAGAAAGTCCAGTTTGGTTTAGACTTGATGACATTATTTCTGGTTGGGGAGAAATTGTTCCTGAATTTAGAACAGGCACAACAACTGAAAATCCTGATGGAAGTGTTACATATGGAAATTTTGGAGCTGGTGTGATGTTTTTACCTTCAGCTTTTGCTTATTATAATTCATCTGTTGGTACTTCTATCCCTGCTTATTCTCCTTTGATATTTAGCTTTAAGCTTATAAGTCAGAAACACAGAGATCATGATAGGGACAGAGTTTTGAGTGTTTTTGAGTATTATGATGCTAATAGCAATATTTTAGATACTGATGGAGATGGTGTGCCCAATTATTTAGATATTGATGATGATGGAGATGGCTTTATAACTAAACAAGAGATAAGATTTACTTATCTTGATGGAACAATTACCAAGTCGGAGTATTATCCGTTTAATGGAGCCTCAACAGATAATCCATCAACGCCATACGATGAAACAAAAGGAATTCCAAGTTGTTCAGGAGATTTTACAACTTCCACAAGAATAAGAAAACATTTAGATCCTAATTGTAATTAGAGGAAGTAAGTGCTTAGAAACAAAAAAAACCAATTCGAAAGAATTGGTTTTTTTATGGATATATAAAAGAAGAACTTATTTTCTTGAAATAGCTTTAATAGCTGCTTCAAAAATAGCTTCATTATTTAATTTATATTTTTTCATCAACTGATCTGGAGTACCACTTTCTCCAAAGCTATCGTTCACGGCAACAAACTCTTGTGGAACAGGATTGTTAGAAACTAAAGTTCTGGATACACTTTCTCCTAAACCACCTAATATGTTGTGTTCTTCTGCTGTTACGATGCAGCCTGTTTTTGCAACAGAATTCAAGATTGCTTCTTCATCTAAAGGCTTAATAGTATGAATATTAATTACTTCAGCAGAAACACCTTTTTCTTCTAATTTTTCAGCAGCAATTAACGCTTCCCAAACTAAATGACCTGTAGCAACAATAGTAACATCTGTTCCTTCATTAAGCATAATAGCTTTTCCAATGATAAAATCTTCGTTTTCAGGAGTAAAATTAGCTACACTTGGACGACCAAAACGTAAATAAACTGGGCCATGATGATCAGCAATTGCAATAGTAGCTGCTTTAGTTTGATTATAATCACAAGTATTAATTACAGTCATTCCAGGTAACATTTTCATTAATCCAATGTCTTCCAATATTTGGTGCGTCGCTCCATCTTCACCTAAGGTTAACCCTGCATGAGATGCACAAATTTTTACATTTTTATCAGAATATGCGACAGATTGACGAATTTGATCGTAAACTCTTCCAGTAGAAAAATTGGCAAATGTTCCAGTGAATGGAATTTTTCCACCAATAGTTAAACCAGCAGCAATACCAATCATGTTGGCTTCTGCAATTCCAATTTGAAAGAAACGTTCTGGATGATTGGCCTTAAAATCGTCCATTTTTAATGAACCAATTAAGTCTGCACAAAGTGCTACAACATTTTCATTTTTTTTTCCCAGTTCTGTTAAACCAGCACCAAAACCTGAACGCGTATCTTTATTTCCTGTGTTTGTATATTTTTTCATAAAATTATCTTCAAAAGTCTTAATGGTATATTCTTACTACTTTTATCTAAATTAATAATCACCTAAAGTTTCTGGGTTTTGAGCTAAAGCATTTGCTAATTGCTCGTCATTAGGAGCTTTGCCGTGCCAAGCATGTGTATGCATCATGAAATCAACTCCATTACCCATTTCTGTATTTAACAAAATACAAACAGGTTTTCCTTTTCCAGTTTTGGCTTTAGCTTCGGTCATCCCAGCAATAATTGCTTCAATATTATTTCCTTCTTTAATTTCTATAACATCCCAATCAAAAGCTTCAAATTTTGCCCTCAAACTTCCCATAGCTAAAACTTCATCAGTGGTTCCGTCAATTTGTTTTCCGTTGAGGTCAATGGTAGCAATAAGATTATCTACTTTTTTGGCAGAAGCGTACATGATGGCTTCCCAATTCTGACCTTCCTGCATTTCGCCATCTCCATGTAATGTATAAACTAACTTACTATCGTTATTTAGTTTTTTGGCTTGTGCCGCTCCAATTGCAACCGATAAACCTTGTCCAAGTGAACCAGAGGCAACTCTTACACCAGGTAATCCCTCATGTGTAGTTGGATGTCCTTGTAACCTTGAATCCAATAATCTAAAAGTTGCTAATTCTTTTACAGGAAAATAACCACTACGGGCTAAAACACTGTAAAATACAGGTGAAATGTGCCCGTTGGAAAGGAAGAAAATATCTTCATTTATTCCATCCATCTCAAAGCCTTCATTTCTTTCCATAAGGTTTTGATAGAGAGAAACTAGAAATTCTGTACAGCCAAGCGAACCACCTGGATGGCCTGAATTAACTGCATGTACCATTCTTAGAATGTCTCTTCTAACTTGTGTAGTTAAATTTTGTAGTTGTTGTGTGTTTGGTTTCATTTTAATGTTAAAATTTTAAAGCACAAATATAGATAGATTAAATTATTAATCTTTACTTGTAAGTGTTGAGTTTTCAAAAGTTATCTACAAAAAAAAAGCCTCACTATAGCGAGGCATCATTCAATGTTTGGACTAAATCTATAATTTTTCGTTTTCAGAAATGATTCTAATTAATTTTTTATTGACAAATTCATCAATTCCTAATGCTGATAACTCTCTACCATAGCCTGATCTTTTTGTGCCGCCAAAAGGCATTTCTGTTGAAGATTTGGTGGGATGATTGATGAAAACCATTCCTGAATCTATTTGATTAGCAATATTTTTAGCTCTTTCAATATTTTTTGAAAACACAGAACCACCTAAGCCAAATTCGGTATCGTTAGCCAGTTTAATAGCGTCTTCTTCGTTGTTAACAACATAAAAACTAGCAACAGGACCAAAGATTTCTTCTCTATACAAGTCCATTTCAGGAGTTATGTTAGCAATTATTGTTGGTTCAATGAAATTTCCTTGGATAGCAACTCTTTTTCCGCCAGTTTCAATTTTTGCTCCTTGTGCCACAGCTTTTTCAATTTGATGGATAATAGTCTCTAAAGCTTCTTCACTCGAAAGTGGTCCGAGTTGGGTTTCTGGATTCATAGGATCTCCAACGACTAAAGACTCCATTTTCCTTTTAAATTTTGTTAGAAATTCATCAGCTACTTCTTTTATAACAATAAAGCGTTTAGCTGCTATGCAACTTTGGCCATTATTTACTGTTCTTCCATAGACAGCTAGATCAGTTGCTCTTTCCAAATCAGCGTCTTCTAAAACAATAAAAGGATCACTTCCTCCAAGTTCCAAAACCGATTTTTTGATATTTTTTCCAGCAGCTTCCGCTACTGATGCACCAGCTTTTTCACTTCCAGTTAGAGAAACCCCTTGAATTCTTGGATCATCAATAATTTTTGAAATTTTAGAACCTGAGACAAATAAATTTGTGTATAAACCTTCGGGAGCACCTGATTCTTTGAAAATATCATCAATTGCTTTTGCACATAAAGGCACGTTAGAAGCATGTTTTAAAAGAATTGTATTACCAATCATAATATTTGGAGCCGCAAAACGAGCTACTTGATAGAAAGGAAAGTTCCAAGGTTCTACTCCTAGTAAAACTCCAATTGGACTTTTCCTTATGAAGGCTTCACCTGTTTCAACTGTTAAGGATTCGTCTGCTAAAAATGGTTTTGCATTTTTGGCATAATATTCAAAAATGGAGACAGCATAATCAATTTCGTATTCAGCTTGCTTAATCAATTTTCCCATTTCTGAAGTGATTAATTTTGCGAGCTCAGATTTTTTTTCTTTGATTAATGAAGCTACTTTATTTATTATTTCAGCTCTTTCTTCATAGGAAGTAAATTTCCACATTTGATATGTTAGGTGTGCTTTTTCAATAGCAATTTCAATTTCACCTTCATTCATTTCTTCAAAAGAACTTAATTTCTCTAAAGTAAATGGGTTTATAGATTGTATAGGCATAATTTATAATTAAAGTTTTTACAAATTTCGCTTTTTTTTGATAGAACTCATTACAATATAACAGAGAATAGTTTAATAATTATCATCCAAAATAGGTGTTGTTAATGTTAAATATTAGTATAAAAACTTATGCATCGAAGGGAAAACATTTATATTTGCCGAGTAAAATTAAAGTATGAAGTTCGATTTAATCACGAAAGATAGTAAGAGTCAAGCAAGAGCTGGAAAAATAACCACAGATCATGGAGTAATTGAAACGCCAATTTTTATGCCAGTTGGTACTGTTGCTTCCGTAAAAGGAGTACACCAACGTGAATTGAAAAATGACATTAACCCAGATATTATTCTAGGAAATACCTATCACTTATATCTTCGACCACAAACTGATATTCTAGAAAAGGCTGGTGGATTGCATAAATTTATGAATTGGGATAGAAATATTTTAACTGATTCAGGAGGTTATCAAGTATATTCGCTTTCGTCCAATAGGAAAATCAAAGAAGAAGGAGTAAAGTTTAAATCGCATATTGATGGTTCTTATCATTTTTTTTCTCCAGAAAATGTAATGGAAATTCAACGTACTATTGGAGCGGATATCATTATGGCTTTTGATGAATGTACGCCTTATCCGTGTGATTATCGTTATGCCAAGCGTTCCATGCATATGACACATCGTTGGTTAGATAGATGCATTAATCATTTAGAGAATTTACCTTTCAAATATGGATATGAACAAACTTTTTTTCCAATTGTTCAAGGGAGTACTTACAAAGATTTAAGACAACAGTCAGCTGAATATATAGCCAATGCAGGAGCACAAGGCAATGCCATTGGTGGTTTATCTGTAGGTGAACCAGCTGAAGAAATGTATGCAATGACTGAAGTGGTGACAGCAATTCTTCCTGAGGATAAGCCAAGGTATTTGATGGGAGTTGGGACACCCATAAACATTCTAGAAAATATTGCATTAGGAATTGATATGTTTGACTGTGTTATGCCAACTAGAAATGCTAGAAATGGTATGTTATTCACGGCATATGGAACTATCAATATTAAAAATAAAAAATGGGAAGCTGATTTTTCTCCTATTGATGAGATGGGACATACATTTGTAGATACAGAATATACAAAAGCCTACCTTCGTCATCTATTTGCTGCAGATGAATATCTTGGAAAACAGATAGCCACAATTCATAATTTGGGATTCTACATGTGGTTGGTTCGTGAAGCTAGGAGACAAATCATAGCAGGTACTTTTAGGGCTTGGAAAGATAAAATGGTTGTTCAAATGAGCCAAAGGTTATAAATTTAGAGCTTAGAAATATGAAATTAGAACATAAAAGGTGTAATAACAGTTGGTTTCTAAAATTCTGAATTCTAAAATCTAAATTCTAAATTTAGAGTATGAAAATAATTGATAAATACATATTAAAAAGATATTTAGGTACATTTATAGTAATGTTATTAATGTTTATTCCTATTGGAATAGTAATTGATGTATCTGAAAAAGTAAATAAAATGATTGAGAAAAAGGTGCCATTGAAAGACATATTAGTCTATTATGGCGATTTTACAATCTATTTTGCAAATTTACTATTTCCCATTTTTTTGTTTCTATCAGTAATTTGGTTCACTTCAAAATTAGCCAACAACACAGAGATTATTGCTATTCTTAGTTCAGGAATATCCTTCAATCGTTTTTTAAAACCTTACATAATAGGTGCAACTATTGTTTCTCTTTTTGCCTTAATTATGGGTTTCTTTTTAGTGCCAAGTGCTAGTAAAGGGTTTAATGATTTTAGATACACTAACCTAAAAGGAAATAGCCAAACTCGTGAAACAAATGATATTTTTAGACAAATTAAAAATGAAGAAAATATTAGTGAGTTTATTTATGTTAGTAATTATAATTATGTCAATAAAACTGGTTTTAATTTTACATTTGAGAAATGTATTGGAAACAAATTACAATATAAAGTCACTGCGAGTAGAATAAAATACAATGAGGAAACCAAGAGTTATACTTTGTACAATTATAAGAAGAGAACTATAGGTAAACTCAATGATGTATTAGAGTCATCAGAGAAGAAAATACAAAAGTATAATTTTGAACCTGATGATTTGACACCTGTTATATACGCGGCTGAAACAATGTCTTTAACAGAAATCAATGAGTTCATTGACAAAGAAAGATTAAGAGGAAATTCAAATATCAATACCTATTTGGTTGTTTTGTATAAAAAATATAGTTTGCCAATTTCTGCTTTTATTTTGACCATAATTGCTGTTGCCGTTTCTGCTATGAAGCGAAGAGGAGGAATGGGGGTTAATTTAGCTATAGGTATTGTAATCGCTTTTACTTTTATTTTCTTTGACAAGGTATTTGGCACCATTGCTGAAAAATCAAGTTTCTCTCCTTTATTAGCTGTTTGGATTCCTAATATAATATTTGGTATTCTGGCTGTTTACCTCCTTCGCAATGCTAAACGATAAACTTAAAAATTATTTCCATCTTCATGTAATTGTATTTATTTGGGGATTTACAGCAATACTTGGTAAGCTTATTTCATTAGAAGCTTTAGATCTGGTTTGGTTTAGAATGTTGTTTGCGTCTCTATTTATTGTTGGTTTTTTGGTCTATAAAAAAGACAGTATAAAAGTGCCATTTAATGTACTGGTTGGATTTGTAGTTTCAGGTATAATTATAGCAGCACATTGGTACACATTTTATGAAGCTATTAAAGTTTCCAACATTTCCATTACACTGGCTTGTCTGTCAACAGGAGCTTTTTTTGCTTCACTCATTGAGCCTGTTTTTTACAAGCGAAAAATTATTTGGTACGAAGTTGTTTTTGGTCTTTTTGCAATAATTGGAATTTCAATCATTTTTAATGTAGAGACAAACTATAAACTAGGAATCATGCTAGCCATCACTTCCGCATTTTTATCTGCTTTGTTTTCAGTAATTAACAGTAAATACGCTAAAATTTATAACCCAAATGTTATTTCTTTTTATGAGTTGACAAGTGGTGTTTTTTTTCTCAGTATATATTTAGTTGCTACAGAGAAATTTACAGAGTCTTTTTTCAAATTGTCTTATCAGGATTTGATTTGGTTAATTTTATTAGCTTCAATATGCACTGCTTATGCTTTTTCAGCCTCTATTAAGGTAATGAAATTTTTGAGTCCTTTTACCGTAATGCTAACAATTAACCTTGAACCTGTTTATGGTATTATTTTAGCGTTACTTATTTTTAAAGATTCAGAACAAATGAACTCCCTTTTTTATGTAGGTGCAATACTACTCCTACTAACTGTTATTGCCAATGGAATCATTAAGAACTCAAAAAAGTTAAAAACTAATTAATTTAAAATTAGCTAAAAGTTTTAAAAATTTTATATTTGTAGGAAGAAAATACAAACTAAACATAAACCAAATATATGGAATATTTAGATTTTGAATTGCCAATTAAAGAACTTGAAGATCAGTTAGATAAATGTTTAGTAATTGGTGAAGAGTCAAATGTAGATGTCTCTACCACATGCAAACAGATTCAGAAAAAATTAGAAGAAACTAAGAAAGAAATATATAAAAATCTTACAGCATGGCAACGTGTGCAACTTTCTCGTCATCCAGATCGTCCCTATACAATGGATCATATCAAAGCTTTGACAGAAGGAACTTTTTTAGAGCTTTTTGGTGATAGAGGAGTAAAAGATGACAAAGCAATGGTGGGTGGTTTAGGAAAAATTGGAGGCCAGTCGTTCATGATTATTGGTCAACAAAAAGGTTACAATACCAAAACACGTCAATACAGAAACTTTGGAATGGCAAATCCAGAAGGTTACAGAAAAGCACTTCGATTGATGAAAATGGCTGAAAAATTTGGAATCCCTGTAGTAACTTTGGTGGACACTCCAGGTGCTTATCCAGGTTTAGAAGCTGAAGAAAGAGGTCAGGGTGAAGCTATCGCTCGTAATATTTTCGAGATGTGTCGCTTACAAGTACCAATCATAACTATTATTGTTGGAGAAGGAGCTTCAGGTGGTGCTCTTGGAATAGGCGTTGGAAATAAGGTTTTCATGTTAGAAAATACTTGGTATTCCGTAATCTCTCCAGAATCTTGTTCTTCCATTTTATGGAGAAGTTGGGAATATAAAGAACAAGCTGCCGATGCATTAAAATTGACTTCTTACGATATGAAAAAACAAAAGTTAATTGATGATATCATTCCTGAACCACTTGGTGGAGCACACTATGATAGAGAAACAACTTTTGCAACCGTAAAAAAATACATCTTAAAAGCCTTTGATGAACTGAAAGAGTTATCAACAACAGATTTAGTGGCTCAAAGAGTGGAAAAATACAGTAAAATGGGCGAATTTAAAGATTAATAACCTAAATTCTTACAGTAAAGTTAAATCCGTCTTTTTCAACAACTGACGGATTTTTTTATACGTTGTTAACACTAATATTTTTTTACTAACATTAATTTAACACAGTTGTATTAACAAATCAAATTTCATTTTTGATTGAATTACTATACTTTAGCACTATGGAAAATGTCAGAAATATAAACCCTATTAAAGTTGATAAAACAACCATTATCAATCTTGAAAAAGGGAAATTACCGCCTCAAGTTTTAGACCTAGAAGAAGCTGTTTTGGGAGCAATGATGATTGATAAAAAAGGAGTTGATGAAGTAATAGATATTTTACAAGCTGATGCTTTTTATAAAGAAGCTCACAAATATATCTTTGAAGCGATTGTAGAATTGTTTAATGATACACAGCCTATAGACTTGTTGACCGTTTCAGCACAGTTGAGAAAAAATGCAAAGTTAGATTTAGCAGGTGGAGATTTTTATTTGATTCAATTGACACAAAAAGTTTCCTCTTCAGCACACATTGAATTTCATTCCCGTATTATTCTACAAAAGTTCATTCAACGTAGTTTGATTAAAATATCAAGTGAGATTATTGAAGAGTCCTATGATGAAACTACAGATGTATTTGATTTGTTGGACAGAGCCGAATCAAAATTATATGAAGTCACTCAAGGAAATATAAAGCGAAGCTCTGAGACAGCTCAAAGTTTGGTAATACAAGCTAAAAAGAGAATTGAAGAGATTGCAGGTAAAGAGGGTTTAAGTGGAATTCCTACAGGTTTTCATGCATTAGATAAATTAACTTCTGGTTGGCAACCTTCTGATTTAATTATTGTGGCAGCTCGACCTGGTATGGGTAAAACAGCATTTACTCTGTCCATGGCCAGAAATATGGCTATAGATTATGGTGCACCTGTAGCTTTCTTTTCATTAGAGATGTCCTCTGTTCAGTTGATTACACGTTTAATTTCTTCTGAAACAGGGTTGTCTTCCGAAAAATTAAGAACTGGAAAATTAGAAAAACATGAATGGGAGCAACTTTCTATCAAAGTAAAAAATTTAGAAAAAGCACCATTATATATTGATGATACACCTTCATTGTCTATTTTTGATTTACGTGCAAAAGCCAGAAGATTAGCTTCTCAATACGGAATCAAATTAATTGTGATTGATTATTTGCAGTTAATGACAGCAGGAGGAAACGGTAAAGGAGGAGGAAATCGTGAGCAAGAAATTTCAACCATTTCCAGAAACCTCAAGGCTTTAGCTAAAGAATTATCAATTCCTGTTATAGCCCTTTCACAACTTTCTCGTGCCGTTGAGACTCGTGGTTCTAGTAAGAGACCTTTGCTTTCAGACTTGCGTGAATCCGGAGCTATTGAGCAAGATGCCGATATTGTATCTTTCATTTATCGTCCAGAATATTATAAAATTGACGAATGGGACGATGAAGAACGTTCACCAACACAAGGTCAGGCGGAATTTATAGTAGCAAAACACAGAAATGGTGGATTGGATAATGTGAGGCTTAAGTTTATCGGTAACCTTGGTAAATTTGATAACCTAGATGATTTTAGTTCTCCATTTGCAGATTTACCTTCAAAAATGAATTTAGATGATCAACAAAATCCATTTGCAACTCCAAAATTTCCCTCACCTAATGAAGCTTTTGGGAGTAATTTTAATAATGATGATGACGATTCAGATGTTCCTTTTTAATTAAAAAAACTACATAAAATAAAAACGATGATTGTAATTAAACAATCATCGTTTTTTTTATCTATACACTAACAGATTATTAATTTTTAATAATCAATTTTTTAGTTGAGACTTTAGTTCCATTAATTCCTTTTACGAAATAGATTCCATCTGCTAAACTATCAACCATTATTCTGTTTTCTGTATTTGAAATTACATTAAATGATTTTACAGTTTGACCCAATTGATTTACAATAATGAATTGACCCTCAAAATCTGATTTGATATTGATGTATCCATTACTTGGATTTGGATAAATTGAGAACTTAATAGCATCTTCAAAAGTATCATTTCCTAAAACAGTTACTGTTATACAATCAGAAGTTACAGTACAACCTCCAACCGTTATGTCAACTTTATAGTCTCCCACTACTGTTGGTGTGTAACTTTGACCATTTGCTCCAGCTATTAACGTATTAGGACATTGGTACCATTGATATGTTGCACCAGTTTCATCAGCTGTTAATATTCCAGCATTTTGAGTTACATTATTATTTATTGCAGTTGGTTCAGTAATAGTAACTGATACTGTGCTAGTACAAGCGTTAGCATCTG
>CAZXPF010000029.1:0-33385 GCA_964643105.1 uncultured Flavobacterium sp.
AAACTCAAAAAATAGATTTTGTTTTGATGGATAAAGTTTGTCAAGAATTTGGAGTGGATTTTAGTTACTTTTTGGAAAACAAACAAGTTAACAAAGTAAAGACGAATGAAGGTGGAGTTGTGGGGAATAATTATGCTCCAATTTATAATTTTCCTGAAGATCTTGTAGAGCAACTAAAGAATTTGGTTGAGGAGAGTAAAGACAAAGACCTTAAAATAGCAGAATTAGAAAATTTACTTAAGAATAAATAAAACAAAATTCCAAATTCCATAATTGATTTATTGGAATTTGGAATTTTAAAATATTGGAATTTAAGTAATGCTTTACATTTTTATGCCAAAAACAAATCCATCTCCTTGGTAACCGTTTTGATAGGCTCTAACATAGCTTACTCTAAATATTCTTAGTTTCCCAATTCCAATGTTGTCAAAACCCACAGAAAACTCTTGATAAGGTTTCAATTTAGGAACATTGATTTGATGAAAACCACCAATTAGATTCCATTGCAATTTGTTTAACAAAGGAATTTTATTCATGATATAACCTTTAAAATTATGCTCAACATGCGTTTCCAAATAGGCATCATTGGTTGAATTGCTATAATAAGGTAAAAGACCAAATGAATTTAAATAGTTTCCATCCAATACCACATGGGTTTGGTTGCCGTTAAAGTGTTTGTAATCTATAAATGATATATTTTCAGCATTAAAGAATTTTCCAGCTTTTATACGAAGACCGAAATCTCCTTTATTGCCTAATTTTTTATCAAAATCAACAGTAGCATTTAATAAGTCATAATTGTAGTTGTCATTGCTACCCGCAAACGCTTTTTGGTAACCCAAATACAATACTGGATAATCATCATTTGAAACGGTTATTTTTCTATCGGGTCTGGTAATGTATTTTTGTCCAAAACGAATTCGTGCTCCAATACTTGCTTTGTACAAATGATGCGATTCAAATGGAGTAGAAGTGAAGTTTTCCGGTTGCAAAGGATCATTTGAACTATACGAATCACTAGACTTTATCAATTTATAATCCGTATTATTGAATAATGGGCTGCGGTTTTCATACCCAATTCTACCAGAAATATATAAACCATTTAAGGTTTCTTGTCCATACATAGCTTCTGCAAATTCTTTGTTGTATAATTTCATGAAATTGTTGGTGAAGAAAAGTGTACTCACAGAGTTTACTAACTTGCTTATAGGTTCTGCAGCATTAAATTGGTTAATACTGCTTCCTCCAGCAATTGAAATATTAGCATAATTCTTGGTATTGAATCTGTGATAAAATCTCCCATTTACTCTCAATCTGTCTTCAGCGAAACCATAATTAAAGGTTGAATTTATAGTTGTATATTTTCCATTTTCTTCATTGTATTTTGTATATGAAAAACCACTGTCCATGTTGTACCCTTGTACAGTATTGTAGCTGGCAGATCCAATTCCCATAACACCACTGTAGTTGAAACGACTTTTTTTGAAGCTGTTTTTGTAGGTATAACCCGTTAAGATGTTTAGAATTTTAAATTTATTGGTTTTGGCATCAATAGAATCCATATATTTTTGAGAGTTTCTAACGGTTGAAATGCTGTCTTTTCTGAAATAGTTAGTTACTTCTTCTTCTGATAAAGGCACTTGTCTGTTGGTTGTCCAATAGGAATCGTCTTTTTTATTGGCATTTTCTGCAAAGGAAACAATTTGTTTACCAAAAGTTTTGGGTTCAAAAGTGTCTTTGAAATTATAATTTGTAAAAACATGAGTGAATTTACCGGAGAATTTTATACTGAAAATGCCAGCTAAAAAATCCAAGGCTTGCACATTTTTAACCCAAAGTTTGTTGTTGGGATTGTAACTAAAATTTTGAGTCAGTTTCATGGTTTCAAGAATGGGTTGTTGCATTCTGTATCCTTTTATATCTAAATCAACGCCGTAAATTGCCCATGAGTCTTCCACAATATAAATATAACCTTCAAAAACAGGTTCTTTATCTCGTTTTGGGGTGACTACTATTTTGTTAATCAATTGGTTGTTGTCGTCATAGAAAGTACTTTCCAATTTATATTTGTAATAATTAAAAGCATTATCTGCAATAGGCGAAACCATATTTACATCAAAATCGATATAGTTTTCATAGAAATCATAATTGGTATTCAGTGCCGTGTTGTAACTAAAACCATTATCGTCACCAGCTACCTTACTCGCCAAGATTTCCTCTTTTAATTTGTTAGGTTTTTCTACTTTAATTTTCGAAACCGTTTCCGATTGATAAATTATTCCGCTTCCAGTAGAATCCAAATCAGCACCAGAATTATTCATTTCCACTCTGACTTTCATTCCCATAATTTTTTCTGGAACATCTTTAACTCTAAAAATACCTCTGGAATAAAAATCAGCTTCAAACTTATCGGTTTTTGCACTGTTAATTTTCTTTGATTTTATGGCATTTCTAATTACAGCATTAGCTGGATTTTCGCCTTCTGTTAAAACTATTTCAGTGAGGTTAAAGTTTTCCTCTATCAATTTTACATCATTGGTGAAAGGGAATTTGTCTATCGTTAAGCTGTTTTTTTGGGTTTTATATCCCAAATATTGATAAACAACATTAACTTTTTTGTCACCAGTGTAATTCAATTCATACTTTCCATTTTCATTGGTAGTGGTGCCAATGTAAGTGTTCTCAATGTAGATACTAACAAATGCTAAAGGCTCACCGTTAGTATCGGTTACAGTTCCTCTTATTTGTCCAAAAGTGAAAACAGAAAATAGTCCCAAGACTAAAGCGTAAATTTTTTTCATATAGTTAAGTTTATTAAGAAGACGAGATTGATGTTAAAATGGTTGTATGAATTCGGTTATAAAAAAGAGGCCACAGCTAAATCATAGCTTTTTAATCCCAAACCAATAATGATTCCTTTAGCATTTGGTGAAATAAAAGATTGATGGCGAAAGGTTTCTCTTGAAAAAGTATTGGAGATGTGTACTTCAACCACAGGAGTGTTTATGGCTTTTATAGCATCGCCAATTCCGATAGAAGTATGTGTGTAAGCTCCAGCATTTAAAATGATTCCATCAAATCCAAAGCCATATTCTTGAATTTTGTCTATTATTTCTCCTTCAATGTTGCTTTGAAAATAAATGAAATTAATATGTGGAAATTTTGATTTTAGTTTATCCAAATAATTTTCAAAAGTTTCACTGCCATAAATTTCGGGTTCTCGTTTTCCTAAAAGATTTAGGTTGGGGCCGTTAATGATGATTAGATTCATAGTTTTGCTTTGTGTAAAAATATAAAAAAACCATCCTTGTGTAAAGATGGTTTAATATAAATTTATGATTTGCGATTTAAAATAATAATCCAACTCCTACTTGAAATACAGAGTTTTTAGCTTCAGCATCTCTTGAAATTTCAGTCAATCCTAAACTATATCGAGCTGAAGCAAATACATTTTTTGTAAGGTTTAATCCTAGACCCACATTTGCAGCTAGATCTAATTCATTGTAATCGTCAAAGCTTACCTTATCTTTCTTGCTTAATAAAAATGATCCTTGTGGGCCTGCTTCAATGTAGAAAGTTTCAGATAAATTAAATTTTGCCATGATTGGAATAGAGATATAACCCAATTCATTTTTTATTTCATTGGACAAATTATCATAACTTGCTCCAACAGTAGAATACAACAACTCAGGTTGAATGGCTAAGTTATCAAATAAACCAATTTCAACTAATACACCTGCATGGTAACTGGTAATTGCGTCTGTTTGAATTTCAGTGTTGGCAAAATTGGCATAATTTAAACCAGCTTTGACACCAAATTTAACATTTGATTGCGCATTTGTGATTTTTGGAATTGTTAATAAAATAACAACTAAAAAAGCTAACTTCTTCATATTTTATTGATTTAAAGATTGAAATACTTAACGCAAATATATGTTTATATCTAGTTTTAAAATGTTAATAAGTATTAAAATTCGACATTTTATTAAAAAAATAAACTTCTAAATTTGTTTTATAACTTAAAATTAAACAAAATGAAAAAATTATTATTCGCTGCTGTAGCAGTTTTTGCCTTTGGAATGGCAAATGCACAAGAAGAAGGAACAGGTGGATTTTCTAAAGGAAACATCTTTGTTTCTGGAGGAGTTGCTTTTGGTTCTGAGAAAACAGGTGATTTCAAATCATCAGGAATTGATTTTTCTCCAATGGTAGGTTACTTTGTAACTGATAATATTGCAATTGGTGCAAGATTAAATGTAGGATCTAGTAAAGAAGAAATTGGTTCAAATGAAGATAAGACAAGTTCATTTGGAGCAGAGGTTTTAGGTAGATACTATTGGACTCCAGCGTCGCAATTTTCTTTATTTGCTGAATTAGCTGCTGGTTTTGGTTCTTCAAAAGATGAGCCTCAAGGTGGACCAAACACTGAAAGCAAAACTTTTGGAGTTAATGCAGGTGTTGGTGTGAACTATTTTATATCTAACAAGTTTGCTATCGAAGCTAGCTGGGCTGGTTTAGGGTATAACTCAGATGACAATGGAGGAAATGGTGCTGAAGAAACAACTTCTTTTGGATTGAATGTTGACTTAAGTGCTATCAACTTTGGATTAACTTACAAATTCTAATTTGTAAATCATATTTTTATAAGAATCCCGATTAATTTCGGGATTTTTTTATGTTTAATTTTTGTATTTTTGAGCCATGAGTTTATGGAAATCTTATATCAAAGAATATCAGAATTATTTAAAACTGGAAAGAGGGTTGTCTGAAAATACCGTTGCGAATTATACATTTGATATCGAAAAATTAGTTTTGTTCTTAGAATCCAATTCCATTACTCAAAGTCCAGTAAACATCACTGAAGAAACCATTCAACAATTTATTTATCACATTTCATCTTTAGTTAATGCAAGAAGTCAGGCAAGAGTTATTTCTGGTTTGAAAAGTTTTTTCACTTACATTTTGTTTGAAGATTACAGGAAAGATAATCCTTTGGAATTGATTGAGGTGCCTAAAATAGGGCGAAAGTTGCCCGATACACTTTCAACTATTGAAATTGATCAATTAATTGCAGCCATTGATTTATCAACTTTTGAAGGTGAAAGAAATAGGGCTATTTTAGAAACATTATACGGCTGTGGTTTGAGAGTTTCTGAATTGATAAATCTTAAAATTTCGGATTTGTTTTTTGAGGAAGGATTTATAAAAGTAACTGGAAAAGGAAATAAGCAACGTTTTGTTCCAATTGGAAAATCTACAGAAAGATATATCTTGATTTATAAAGAACAAATTCGTACACACTTAACCATCCAAAAAGGATTTGAAGATACTTTATTTTTAAATCGCAGAGGAAAACAGCTTACTAGGGCTATGATTTTTACCATAATCAAGGATTTGGCTGTCAAAATCAATCTCAAGAAAACAATTAGTCCTCACACGTTTAGGCATTCTTATGCTACACATTTGCTTGAGAATGGAGCTGATCTGCGTTCGATTCAATTGATGTTAGGACATGAATCCATTACCACTACGGAAGTCTATATGCATTTGGATAGAAGTCATTTGGCACAAGTAATGACTAAGTTTCATCCCAGAAAATAGTGTTCAGTATTCAGTTGGGCGATTTTAGGAAGTAGTATTTGGTTGTATATTGCCTTTTGGTATCGGTCAACGGAAATTTTTTAGCATAAAAAAATCGCATTAAATGAATTAACACGATTTTATATTTTTTACAATTGTGTACTAATTATGTAACACTGAATACTTGCTATTTTGCTATATTTACAGCTCTTGTTTCTCTAATTACTGTAATTTTAACTTGACCTGGATAAGTCATTTCGGTTTGAATTTTATGTGAAATTTCAAAAGATAGAGTAGCTGCTAATTCGTCAGACACTTTTTCACTTTCCACAATTACACGTAATTCTCTACCTGCTTGAATGGCATAAGCACTTTTTACACCATTAAATCCATAAGCAATATCTTCTAAGTCTTTTAAACGTTGAATGTAAGAATCTAAAACTTGTCTTCTAGCGCCTGGTCTTGCTCCTGAAATAGCATCACAAACTTGAATAATTGGAGAAATCAATGACTTCATTTCAATTTCATCATGGTGTGCTCCAATAGCATTACAAACTTCTTCTTTTTCGCCATATTTTTCAGCCCATTGCATTCCTAAAATGGCGTGTGGTAATTCACTTTCTGTATCAGGAACTTTTCCAATATCGTGTAGTAAACCTGCTCTTTTGGCCAATTTAACATTTAAGCCAAGTTCAGCAGCCATGATTCCACAAAGTTTAGAAACTTCTCTTGAGTGTTGTAACAAATTTTGACCATATGAAGAACGGTATTTCATTCTACCAACAATTTTAATTAATTCAGGATGTAAACCATGAATTCCTAAGTCGATAACCGTACGTTTTCCTATATCAATAATCTCTTCTTCAATTTGTTTTTGTGTTTTAGCCACCACTTCTTCAATTCTTGCTGGGTGAATTCTTCCGTCAGTTACTAATTTATGAAGTGCTAAACGAGCAATTTCTCTTCTGACAGGATCGAAGCATGAAAGAATAATTGCTTCTGGAGTATCGTCCACAATAATTTCTACACCTGTTGCCGCTTCGATAGCTCTGATGTTTCTTCCTTCACGACCAATAATTCTACCTTTTACATCGTCTGACTCAATGTTGAAAACGGAAACACAATTTTCAACGGCTTCTTCTGTTCCAACTCGTTGAATAGTGCTAATGATAACTTTTTTAGCTTCTTGTTGAGCAGTTAATTTGGCTTCTTCAATAGTTTCTTGAATATGTGCCATAGCATTGGTTTTAGCTTCAGCTTTTAAGCTTTCAACCAATTGACTTTTTGCTTCCTCAGCAGATAAACCTGAAATAACTTCAAGTTGTTCAATTTGCGATTTATGCATTTTTTCCACATCAATTTGTTTCTTGTCTAAGAATTCAAGTCGTGTGTTGTAATCGTTTATTTTTGCTTCTAATTCCTCGTTTATTTTTTTGGATTTGGCCAATTCACTAGATACTTGAGATTCTTTGTCTCTTGTTCTCTTTTCTGCCTCACTTATTTTTTTGTCTTTGGCTAAAATCTCCTTTTCATGTTCCGATTTCAATTCCAAAAACTTCTCTTTAGCTTGAAGTAATTTGTCTTTTTTAATAGATTCTCCTTCAGTTTTTGCGTCTTTTAAAATAGAAGCAGCTTCTTTTTTTGCATTTTTGATTAGGTTGGAAACATTGCTTTTTTCTAAAAATTTTGCAATTCCAAAACCTAATGCCAGTCCAACAACGATTCCTATTATGATACTTAGTATATCCATGGTATATTTAAAAAAATTATATAAAAAAAGCCTACATTAGGGGTTTTGTATAAACTCTAAATTATACAAGTTTTGAGCTTACTCACTGTTCAAGGATCCTTGCTCAAAGGCATGGCTTGCTTTAGTAGCGAAGATTCACCCATTTTAATTTGTTACTGTTGAGTTTATCAAATATATACTAATGTAGGCAGTATTGTTTGTATGTAAGAACGTATTATTTTGAAAGAATCCGACTTAATTTGTCATTTAATTTCTGTAGTCTTTCTAAAGCTTCTTCATATTCTTGTGAAGTGGTAAGCTGTTTCTGTTCTACTTGAGAAGCAAATTGCAAAGCACACATGGCTAATACATCTTGTTTGTCTCTTACAGCATAATTTTGCTCAAACTGTTTGATAGTAGTATCAATTTTCTTGGAAGCACTTCTAAGTCCTTCTTCTTGAGAGTGTTCCACTGTTAAAGGGTAAACTCTGTCTGCAATTGATATCTTAATCTTTAGTTTATCTTCCATTGCTTTCTATTCTGAAAGTTGAGCTATGCAATAATCGATTTCTCTAATTAATGAATTTATTTTAAGTTTCGTTTCTCTTTTATTTTCATCACTACCTAATATTGCATTGACTGTTCTTAAGTTTGCCAATTGATTTTCTAAATCACTAATGCTTTTTAGCTGTTTTTTGTGATTTTCTTTGAATTGCAATAATTCATCAGATAATTCTTGATTTTTCTTTTCTAAAGTATCCAATTTGTGATACATCTTTGAAAATTTAACTTCAAGAGAATCAATCAATTCAGTTAATCCACTCATAAAACATTTATTTCAAAACAATATCTACAAAGTTAAGATTAGAATTTTAAATAACAACACTTTTTATTTTTTTTTACATACTAAATGTTTATTTTTTTGGTTTTACTTGTTTTATAAGTACTTAATTATTTATTTTTAGTTTTTTAATTGCAAATTCACATAAATGAAATACTTGTTGGTCTTCTTTTTTATCTCTTTTTTCAGCTTTGGACAAGATTATCCCAAAGACTACTTTATTTCACCGTTAGATATTCCTTTGGATCTCTCAGGTTCGTTTGGCGAATTGAGAAACAATCATTTTCATTCTGGTATAGACTTAAAAACAAAAGGTGTTGAAGGCTTACCCGTATATGCAGTAGCTGATGGATATGTTTCTAGAATAAAAATTTCAACTTGGGGCTACGGAAAAGCTATTTATATTACACATCCTAATGGATACACATCTGTTTATGGTCATTTACAAAAAGCCAATGGAACAATTGAAGCACTTATTCATAAAAAGCATTATGACGAAAAATCTTTTGAGATAGAATTGTTTTTAAAACCGTCAGAATTGCCTGTTAAAAAAGGTGAAGTAATTGCTTTCTCTGGGAATAGTGGTGGAAGTGGTGGACCACATTTGCATTTTGAAATTAGAGATACAAAATCGGAGATGATTATTAATCCTTTGTTGTTTGGCTATGATAAATTAGTAGTTGATAAATACAAACCGAAAGTCAACAGCATCTTAGTTTATCCGCTTAATGATACCATTGCAATCAACAATGAATTTAAACCTCAAGCCATTTCGCTGTCTGTTAATGACCAAGGAAATTATGTTACACATAAAATTTCTTCCAATGGAGCCATAGGGTTTGGAATGAATGTTTTCGATAACATGACTAATGCTTACAATAAAAATGGAATTTACAAGGTTTCAACTTATGTAAATGGAGTGCCATATTTCAGTTATAAATTTGATACATTTTCGTTTGATGAATCCAAGCATATCAATTATTTTATAGATTATTATCGCCTAAAAAATATGGGACAGCGTTTTCAAAGAATGTTTGTAAACAATGAATATCCTTTGTCAATCGTAAATCAAAACCCAAGAGATGGTATTTTAAAAGTTCAAACCGCAGCTTCCTATACTTATAAAATAGTTGTAGAAGATTTTTCCCAAAACACCTCTACCATTGAGATTCCTATTGTTTACCAGAAACTAGAAAAAACGCCAACTGAAATTAAAAGTTCAGATAAAAAAATTAAAGCTAAGAATGAGTATGTTTTTGAGGATAATAAATGGACCATTACTTTTCCAGCCAATACTTTTTATGAAGATTTTAAAATGAGATTGAGTGTGAAAGAGGGCATTTTATTCTTACATGAAGATGAGATTCCAGTGAAAAATAGCTTTCCAATTTCATTTGATGTTTCAGCTTTAGGAGAGGAACAAAAAAAGAAAAGTTTTATAGCCTATCTTGAAGGAAAAAGCGTTAGTTATGTGAAATCCTATTTAAAAGGAAATAGTTTGTCTGCCAAAGTGAAAAAACTTGGAAATTACAAAGTAGTACAAGACACTACTGCTCCTAGAGTTTATGGAATCAATTTCACCGAAGGAAAAACAATAGATACTTTTAGCACATTAAGCCTAAAAATTGCCGATGATTTGTCGGGAATTGATACCTATAAGGCCTATTTAAACGGAAATTGGATATTAATGGAGTATGATTATAAAACAAAAAAATTAGTACATACTTTAGCGGATAACATTTACGTTAAAGGAAAAAATGAATTTAAATTGATTGTAACTGATGAAATGAATAATTCCACTACCTTTGAAAGCTATTTTTATAAGAACAATTAAACTTAATCCTTTGAAGAATATACTCTTTTTCCTGTTATTTTGTACCGCTTCTTTTGCACAAACTGCCCAAATTAAAGGCGTGATTTTAAATGAATTTAATGAACCTGTTGAAAATGTAACCATAAGAGTAGGTGATAAAGGAACTACAACAGATGCTACGGGTTTTTATATTTTAGAAGTGCCAGCCAATAAGAAAATAACGGTAACATTTTCTCACATCAGTTATAAAACCTCTACTTTAAAAGAGTTGCAATTAAATCCGAATGAAGATTACGAATTTAATCCTGTTTTGAATATCAATGTGGAAGAAATTGGAGTAGTAACTGTTATTGGAACCAATAAAAAACGAATTGAAGGATTAACAGCTATTGAGCCAAATGTAATTCGAAAAATACCAGGAGCTAATCCAGGAATTGAAAATATTATTAAAACTTTACCAGGTGTTTATTCAAACAGTGATTTGAGTACTTCCTACGCTGTTCGTGGAGGAAATTATGATGAAAATTTAGTTTATGTAAATGAAATCGAAGTATATCGTCCGTTTTTAATTCGTTCAGGTCAACAAGAAGGGTTGAGTTTTACCAATACGGATATGGTTGAAAATGTCGATTTTTCTGCTGGAGGATTTCAAGCTAAATATGGTGATAAAATGGCTTCAGTTTTAGATATAACTTACAAAAATCCAAAGCAATTTGGTGCTAATATTGAGGCTAGTTTTTTGGGAGTAAATGCCTCGGTTGAAGGCGTTTCAAAAAATCAAAAATGGAGTAATGTAACAGGTATTCGCTATAGAAATAACAGTCTTTTGGTGAATAGTCAAGATACAGAGACAAACTTTGAACCATCCTTTACTGATATCCAAACCTTATTGAATTACAATGCTTCTACTAAATGGCAATGGAGTTTCTTGGGGAATGTGGCTCAAAATAAATACAATTACCAACCGCTTTTTAGACAAACTAATTTTGGAACTATTGATGAGCCCATTGGAGTTCAGGTTATTTATGACGGACAAGAGAAAGATGAATATTTAACTGTTTTTGGTGCAGTAAAATCGGTTTACGAATACAATGATAACAATAAATTGAAATTTATCGCTTCAACTTATCATACAAAAGAGCAAGAGTATTTTGATATTTTAGCACAATACCGATTAGGTGAAGTAGATACAAATATTGGTTCGGATACATTTGGTGATGTGCAATTTACTCGTGGAATAGGATCACAACTCAATCACGCTAGAAATAATTTGGACGCATTGATTGTTAATGCAGAAGTAAAAGGATTTCATAGGTTAGAAAGTAAAAGCGAAATGGAATGGGGTTTCAAATACACCAGAGAAGATATTAGAGATAGAGTAGTGGAATGGGAAGTTGTTGATTCTGCGGGTTTTTCTTTGCCAAATCCACTTTTGGGTTACACGAATAACCAACCTTATGAGCCCAATCAATATCCATTAGCACCATACCAATATGTGAGAGCTACTAATTTCACTACTATTAATCGGTTTTCGGGTTATGGACAATGGAATTATGGTGGTAAATGGGAAGCTGGGGAATATTGGCTAAATACAGGTGTTCGTTTTCATCAATGGCAAGTGCAAGATGATAATACTAATGGAAAAGCTCAAATTGTTTTTGCACCAAGAGTTCAATTTGCGTTTAAGCCTAATTGGAAAAAAGATATGCTTTTTAGAGCAGCGGTTGGCGTTTACAATCAACCGCCTTTTTATAGGGAATTGAGAGACTTTGACGGTGTAGTTCAACCCAATGTAAAAGCCCAACAATCCATTCATTATGTGTTAAGCAACGATTACAGTTTCAAATTATGGGGAAGAGGTTTTAAATTATTGTCTGAATTGTATTATAAAGATTTTAAAAATGTAAATACTTATACCATTGATAATGTTAGAATTCGATATAGAGCCAATAACGATGCAACAGCCTATGCTTATGGATTTGATGCACGATTAAACGGTGAATTCGTTCCTGGAACAGAATCATGGTTTACTTTTGGCTATCTGAAAACAGAAGAAAATCAAGACGGAAGAGGTTTTATTGCTCGTCCAACAGACCAGCGATTGAAATTTGCGGTTTTATTTCAAGACTATATGCCTAATATTCCAAATTTAAAAATTTATTTGAATTTGGTTTATAATACAGGATTACCAGGTGGATCTCCAGCTTATGCTGATCCTTACGATTATCAGTTAAGACTAAATGATTACAGAAGAGCTGATGCTGGATTTTCTTATGTGTTTAAAGATGAAAAAATTCAATCCCAAAGAAGATGGTTAAACCCATTCAAAGAATTTGCTGTAGGTTTTGAAATTTTTAATATGTTTAACAACCAAAATGCTATTACCAACACATGGGTAAGAGATGTGTACACCAAAAGCCAATATGGAATTCCTAATTATATGACGACAAGGGTTTTTAATTTAAAACTCACAGCACGCATATAAATAAGAGAAAATTAGTATATTTGAACATAACTTTTTGACTATGCAAACACTTTCAAAATACATATTAGGTTTAGTGATATTTTCTTTACTAAGTTGTAAAAAAGAAGAGACTACTCCAAAAGTAAAATATGAAGATTCAAAAACTAAAGCAGAAACTCCAGTTAAAATAGATTCATCTTCCATAAAAATAGCAGATTTACCAATTTTAATGGAAGGAACAAAATACTTAATTCATCCCATTGGTGATGTTAGGGTTTATGATGATTATAAAAGTGTTTATGGTTCCAGTAAAACCAATCAGGTGAGTTATGCAATCTCAAATTATAACAGATTTGAATTAACAGGATATTTTGAGAATTTAAAATTCCAACATGTTGATTCTACTAATTTTAAAACGCTTACTCTAGATAAAGTGCAAATTCAAACCGTTACTTTTTTAAATACTATAGCTGAAAAAACTAAAAAACAAATTTTAGTTTATAGTTTGGTAGATAATGATACCAATAAAGACGGAACAATAAATCAAAATGATATCAAGTCTCTGGCCTTGAGTTATATCGACGGAACTAATTTTAAGAAACTTTCTGAAGAATTTAATGAAGTTGTGGATTGGAATATCGTGGAAGCACAAAATCGATTGTATTTTAGATGTATTGAAGATATTAATAAAAACGGTGCTTTTGATAAAAACGATAAAGTGCACTATCATTTTGTAAATCTTTTAGATAAAGATTGGAAAGTGGAAGAGTATATGCCAATTTAGTTTTTACTAGGAAAAAAATATAAAGGTTTTTATAAGTCATATTTTGATCAAATGGATGATTTCGAAAGAGATATAATTTTTCAAGCCAAAAGAGTAGCATGTGGTTCATTCATATTTGGAAGCTTAATTTTTTTTCTTTTTCTCTTTTTTAGTATTGAAGTTTTAGCTTACGTAGGAATTTTATTTTTATTTCTTGCGATTATTGCTAATGCAATTACATTATTTCAATTTTTATATTTATTGTTTTTGAAAAAAAGTGTAAATGTTAAGATAAGAAATGGTATGTTACTTCTTCTTATAAATATTCCTATTGCGTTGTTGTATTTAAAAATTGGAGCAAATTTATTTAGAAGTAGATTTGGATTTTAATATTGTAAACTATATCAAAATATCACTTTCCAAATCAGATTTTTCAATTGTAAATCCAAAGCCTAGTTTTTCAACTAATTCGATTACCAAATTTTTATACCAATTTTCACTTTTTGGATGGATATAAATGCGTTCGATTAACTGATTGATATTTACATCAATTTTTAAACCATCATTGATTTTTAAGTTGTCTGAAGTTACATCAGAAATAATTCTAACTTCACGTTCATATTGAAAACTTTTTCGTTTAAACAAAAAGGGAAAAAAAGTATCTTCAAACGGAATATATTCTTTTTTATAATCGATATAGTTGACTTCTCCAATGTGCTGTTCGGTTTTTCTTTCTGGCTCCAGTGCTTTTTTGAGTCTTCCAATGGTGGATTGAATGGCTAATCCTTCATTGTTTTTGGTGAAAATTTGCCACATAGCAAACGATTCATATTCATTGATGTGCCAACTGCTTATTACCACTTTCTCCCGATGTGATTTATAATAATCTAAAAATTTAGGATTATTGGCTGCAATTTTCTTGATTTCTTCAAAAGTGGGTTCTGAAAAGGTACCTTCATATTGGTCTTCAAATTTATCCGAACGCGACATGAACAATCGTTTTGAAAGAAGCATGTCTAAAAACTTAGATAAATCTAAATATTTCCAAACGATTATGTTTTCATCATCTGGTAGTTTTATATTCGGATTGTTGATGTACATTTTTTGTTTTTTTATTCAAAAGATTGCATCAGCACAAGCTTAGAATACATGCCTTCTTTTGCCATCAATTCAGCGTGATTGCCTTGTTCTACTATTTCTCCTTTTTGCATCACAATGATATTATCAGCTTTTTGAATGGTAGAAAGTCTGTGTGCAATTACAATAGATGTTCTATTTTGCATCATGTTTTCTAAAGCTACTTGAACAAATTTTTCACTTTCCGTATCTAAGGCTGAAGTAGCTTCATCTAAAATCATGATAGGTGGATTTTTCAAAACTGCTCTAGCAATGGATAAACGTTGCTTTTGTCCACCAGATAATTTTCCACCTGCATCACCAATATTAGTGTCAATTCCGTTTGGTAAATCATTGACAAATTCATAGGCATTGGCAATTTTTAGAGCATCAACAATCTCTTGATCTGTTGCATCAGGTTTTCCAATAAGGATGTTGTTTTTGATGGTATCATTAAATAAGATAGAATCTTGAGTAACCAATCCCATTAACCCACGTAATGAATGAATTTTCATGTCTTTAATGTTCACGCCATCAATTTTTATAGCACCTTCTTGTACGTCATAAAAACGTGTCAGTAAATTAGCAATCGTACTCTTTCCTGAACCCGATTGTCCCACAAGTGCTACGGTTTTCCCTTTAGGAACTTCAATAGAAAAGTTTTTCAGTACATTCTCATCTCCATAACTGAAATTGATGTTTTCGACAGTAATTCTATCTTCAAAGTCTGATTTTGCAACAGCATCTACTTTAGTGTCAATAGTATTTTCTTGTTCTAAAATTTCAAATACACGATCAGCGGCTGCAATTCCGTTTTTCACAGCATATGATGCTTTAGAAATGGCTTTGGCTGGTGTTAAGATGTTGTAGGCTAATCCCATGAATACTAAAAATATAGCTCCATCTAGGGATTTATCTACTAAAACCAAACTTCCTCCATAAAAAAGTAGAATAGCAATTGTTACAATTCCCATTACTTCACTCAATGGACCAGCTAAATTGTTTTTCTTGCCTATTTTATTGGATAAATTCAATAAACGATTGATAGAATTTCCAAATTTATTTTTGAATGTGGGTTCAGCATTATAACTTTTAACAACTTTCAATCCTGTTAAAGTTTCTTCCACCAAGGAAATCATATAACCTCCTTCATTCTGAGCTCTTAATGATTGTGACTTTAAACTCTTTCCAATTCTAGAAATTATCAAACCAGAAATAGGAATGAATATGAAAACAAAAAGGGTTAATTTCCAACTATAAGCAAACATCATTGCAATAGAGAAGATAATTGTAAACGGTTCTTTTATAATAAGTTCCAAAAGCATGAAAAATGAATTTTGTACTTCTCCAACATCACCTAACATTCTGGCCATAACATCACCTTTTCTTTTTTCAGAATAAAAAGAAACGGGTAAACTGATTACTTTGTTGTACATTACATTACGTAATTTAGCTGTAACACCATTGCGTAAATGCATCATGTGATATGAGGCCAAATAACCGGCAATATTTTTCAATAAAAAAGTTATAATTACAATAGAAACCACCAATAAAAGTGATTTTTGAGGAGTTCCACTATCACTGAACAGTGTCACTTTGTAATACATTAAATTTTCTAAATAATCTTTGGCGTGAAAAATGTCTGTGTAAATGGGCTCTACTGTAACTCTTTTCGTCTTATCAAACAAGACATTCATCATTGGCAAAAGGGTAACATATGACAAAGTACTGAATAAAGCATACAATATATTGTAAAAGACATTCCAACCAATATGATTTCTATGAGGTTTTAAATAGGGTCTTAACTTGTGTATTATTTTTTTCATTAATTCAATTGCATAGCAGTAATAATATTTTTTATTTTGTTGTCTAATTCTTGTTCTACCTGTTTGGCATTTTCAATACTTTCTAAGGTGTCGTTTACACTAAAGTAGAATTTAATTTTGGGTTCTGTTCCGCTTGGTCTTGCACAAATTTTACTTCCATCTTCTAAATAGTAAATTAATACATTTGATTTTGGAATATTCAATGTTTCAACTTCTCCAGAAAACATGTTTTTGGCAGTGCTGTTTTGGTAATCTTCAATCATCACAACTCTTTGACCATTTATTGTTTCCATTGGATTCTCACGCAAGTTAATCATCATTTTATTGATTTCTTCTAAGCCAGAAATGCCTTTTTTGGTCAACGAAATTAAGTGTTCCTTATAAAAACCATAATCAACATAAAGATTTAAAAGTTCTTTATATAAACTGCTTCCGTTGGCTTTAGCAATTGCAGCTATTTCGCAAACCAATAGTATGGCTGAAACTGCATCTTTATCTCTTACAGCATCACCTACCATATAACCAAAACTTTCTTCTCCACCACCAATAAACTCCTGATTAGGAAAGTCTTTAATGAATTTAGCAATCCACTTAAATCCAGTTAATCCCACTTTACACTCTACATTATAAGCTGAAGCTAATTCCAACATCATTGGAGTAGATACAATAGTTGAGCCAATGAACTGTTTGCCTGTTAATTTGTCAGCTTGTTTCCATTTTTCTAACAAAAAGGCAGTCATGATAATCATGGTTTGGTTTCCATTTAATAAAACCATTTCGCCTTCTAAATTTCTAACAGCTACGCCAACTCTGTCGCTATCAGGATCAGTTCCTACTACAATATCAGCATCTATTTTTTCTGCCAAAGCTGTTGCCATTGCTAATGCTTCAGGTTCTTCTGGGTTTGGAGATTTAACGGTTGGGAAATTTCCATCAGGAACAGCTTGTTCTTCCACAATATTTACATTTTTATAACCTGCTTTTGCCAAAACACCTGGCACAGATTTTATGGAAGTTCCGTGTAAAGAAGTATAAACTATTTTAAGATTATCTTTGGCATTTTGAGATGTATTGAAACTTGCATTTTCAACTGTTGAATTTACAAAAGCGTCATCAATTTCCTTATCAATATATTCAATCAAACTTTCGTTGGCCTCAAACTTAATGGCATTATATTGTAAATTTTCAATCAATTGAATAATTTCTTCATCTTGTGGTGGCACTAATTGACCGCCATCTTGCCAATATACTTTATATCCATTATATTCTGGTGGATTGTGTGAAGCTGTCAAAACAATTCCAGCGTGGCAATTCAAATATTTTAAAGCAAAAGATAATTCTGGAGTTGGACGCAAATCTGAAAATAAATAAACGTGAATGCCATTTGCAGAAAAAACATTTGCAACTACTTTAGCTAAGGTGTTACTGTTATGACGACAATCGTAAGCTATAACAACTTTTAATTTATCATTTGGAAAAGACTTTTTTAAATAGTCAGACAAGCCTTGTGTATTTTTACCTAAAGTATATTTGTTGATTCTATTGGTGCCAACACCCATAATACCACGCATTCCACCTGTACCAAACTCTAAGTTTTTATAAAAACTATCTTCTAGTTCAGCAGGAGAAGAAGTCATCATTTCTTTAATTTCTTCTTGTGTTTGAGAATCAAATGTTGGTGTTAACCATTCATTAACGTTGTCCAATATGTCTTGTTTGATATGCATTTTATGTATTGATAATGAAATATTAATCTATATTTTCTGAAATTTTATAACGTTCTTCGTTGTTTTTGGTTCTCAAAATTATTTCGCCTAAAAATCCAGCTAAAAATAATTGAGTTCCTAAAATCATGGATGTTAAAGCTATGTAGAATTGAGGTCTATCAGTAATTAATCTACTGGTTTTATGAATAAAAAGCTTGTCTATTCCTAAATATAAAGCCAAACAAAATCCTATTAAAAACATGATAGTTCCTAATAAACCGAACAAGTGCATTGGTCTCTTACCAAATTTAGATAAAAACCAAATGGTAATCAAATCCAAAAAACCATTTATAAATCGGCTCATTCCGAATTTAGAATTGCCATATTTTCTGGCTTGATGAATGACAACCTTCTCGCCAATTTTATTGAATCCTGCATTTTTAGCTAAAACAGGAATATAACGGTGCATTTCTCCTGAGACTTCAATGTTTTTAACAACAGTGTTTTTGTAGGCTTTCAAGCCACAATTAAAATCGTGTAATTTGACACCCGAAGTTTTTCGAGCAGCCCAATTGAAGAGCTTTGAAGGAATATTTTTAAATACAACAGAGTCATATCTTTTTTTCTTCCAACCTGAAATTAAATCAAAGTTATCCTTCACTATTAAATTATACAATTCTGGAATTTCATCAGGACTATCTTGTAAATCAGCGTCCATAGTGATGATAACATCGCCATTAGCTTTAGCAAAACCAGCATGCAAAGCTTGACTTTTTCCATAATTGCGTAAAAAACGAATGCCTTTTACATTGGGATTGCTAGTAGAAAGACTTAGAATAGTTTTCCAAGAAGCATCAGTACTTCCATCATCTATAAATAGTATCTCATAAGAAAAGTTATGACGCGTCATAACTTTTACAATCCAATCATGCAATTCGGGCAACGATTCTTGTTCGTTTAATAAAGGAATAACTATGGATAAATTCATTTAGTATTGATCTTTTGGTTTGCTTTTGAAAATCGCCGCTAAAATTAATCCAAAAATAGCACTAAAAATAATGCTGAATGCAGATCCTTTTAATTGATTAAAAGTTTCAAATTGGTTAGTTTCAGACATACCTTGAACAGCCTTTTTGATTTCAGAAGTTGGTGTCCCAAATTTCTTCATCATGTTGACAGCAGATTCAATAGATAATTCTTGTACTGTCTCTTTTAGTGAAGGATCAATGTAATTAAAAAGTAATATATTGAAAATAACAGAAATAGCAATTCCTACCACAGCAGAAATGAAATATGTAGTGAACGCATCTTTAAAAGAAAAAACACCACCTAATTCTTTTCTCGTTTTCATCAAAAGGTAAATTCCAATAGCAAGATATATAATTATGCTAACAATGCCAAGCCACCAAGCTGTAAAAAGTTTAATATCTACTAAATAGATAAAACCAGTGATTAAGATTGAAATCACACCAGTGATTATTCCAAAAGTAATTCCGTTCTTTTTGATAATTTCGTTCATGGTTAGTTTGTTTTAAATGATTGTACAAATATAGAAATAATAAAGTTTACCCTTATAAGTGATAAAAAAATAAAAAAAGTTACAGAAGTGCTTGTAAATTAAAAATTAAATGTAAATTTGCACTCTCAAAATAATAAAGATTATAAACAAAAAGTTATAGGCGTTTATACCTTTTTCAAGAAAAGAGAAAGCATCAGAACGGTTTATAGCCAACAAATAAAAAAGATTTACAAAGATGAAAAAAGGACTTCACCCAGAAAATTACAGATTAGTAGCTTTCAAAGACATGAGTAACGAAGATGTATTTATTACAAAATCAACAGTAGAAACTAAAGAAACTATTATGCACGAAGGTGTTGAATATCCAGTTTTCAAAATGGAGATTTCTAGAACATCTCACCCTTTCTACACAGGTAAATCTAAACTTATCGATACGGCTGGTCGTATTGACAAATTCAAAAATAAATACGCAAAATTCGATAAAAAATAATCGAAAGTTGTATAGAGATATAAAACCTTCCATTTCGGAAGGTTTTTTTATGGAATAAATTGTATTTTTGAATCAATAAAATTTCGTTCGTATGGATAAGTTACAACTTGTCCCTATAATATTAAAAATAAAATCATGAACTATATACTTTTTGACGGAACTGTTCGTAATGCATTATTGCCTTTTACATTCACTAGGCCAGTAGCCGACATTCGTGTTGGAATTCTTACCATTAGAGAAAAATGGGAAATGCATTTAGGCTATACGACAACTTCTTTGACAGAAGAGTATTTAATGGAAAAGTTTCCCATGGTTGAAATGGAAGAAAACATAATGATCAATGCTTCTTTTTTACCCAATGAAGTTTTAGTGGAAATGGTTATGAATTTAGAAAAGAATCAAGCCATTATTCATGGTGAAGAAATCATAGCATTTTATACCAATGACACCCAAGAAGAAGTAGATTTTGATTTATACGATTTAATTGATTATGAAGGTGAGTGCATTCAAATTCAAAATACTTGGGATATTTTTGAAAAAAATGATGTAGCTATTCGGGAAGATTTTGATTTTATAACGCAAGATAGAAAATCACAACCAATTCCAAAAACGGTAAATGTTATAGCTCCAGAAAATATATTTATTGAAGAAGGAGCAAAGTTAGAATTCGTGACATTAAATGCATCAACAGGACCAATTTACATAGGAAAAAATGCTGAAATTATGGAAGGTTCGGTCATTCGTGGACCTTTTGCCTTGTGTGAAGAAGCTCAAGTGAAATTAGCGACAAAAATTTACGGAGCTACAACTGTTGGTCCTCATTGTAGAGTAGGAGGAGAAGTGAATAATTCTGTACTTTTTGGATATTCAAACAAAGGGCATGATGGTTTTCTAGGAAATTCTGTTTTAGGAGAATGGTGTAATATTGGAGCAGATTCTAATAATTCCAACTTAAAAAACAACTATGATGAGGTAAGATTATGGAGCTATGAAACGGAAGGTTTTGCTAAAACTGGACTGCAATTTTGTGGATTAATGATGGGTGATCATTCAAAATGTGGCATCAATACTATGTTCAATACAGGGACAGTTGTAGGAGTTTCAACCAATATTTTTGGTTCAGGATTCCCTCGCAATTTTGTGCCCAGTTTTTCTTGGGGTGGAGCTTCTGGATTTACCACTTATGTAACTAAGAAAGCATTCGAGACAGCTAAAATTGTAATGAGCAGAAGAAAAGTAGAATTCACAGAAGAAGATGCAAAAATTTTAGAACACATCTTTGAAGAAACCAAAAAATATAGAAAAGAATAGTCATGTTAGGAATAATATTAATTTATTGGATAGGAAAATATTTTTATCAATTGGCAGAAAAATACCACCAAAACAAATGGCTTTTTGCAATTTTAGGTGTTGTGGTTTATTATGTAAGTCAAATTATAGTCGGAATCATAATGGCTATTATTAATGAACTTTTTGCTTTAGGAATTGATTTTGATAATTTTGGAGTCAGTCTTTTGGGAATTCCAATTGGAGCTTTGTTTACCTATTTATTTTACATTGTTTTAGAAAAGAATTGGGAAAAAAATAAAATCGAACCAATTCAGAGTATCGAAGACATTGGTAGTGATACATCAATTTAAAACAGCATAAATTAAGTGCCAGTTTTTGTTTGCAAAGTAGATGAAGACAGTTATAAGTAATAACAATACACTTGTTTTTACAATAGCGTTTCGTGTTTTTGTTTTATTTTCAGCTTGTAATTTAGTTCTAATATTTCTCAATAATTCAGGAGAAGCTCTTATAGGGTCAATATTTTTTTTTCGATTATTAGAAGTGTTTTTTAATTTCTCTAATTTAGATTTTCTTTCACGCCTATTATTTCGCATAGTAATAATTGCGTGAAGCATTGAACCTTCACCAGCCATAATATGTAGTTTAATAATTATACGCAACAAACTACCAAAAAGTTACAAATTTAAATCTGTGAATCTGTGGCTATTATTATTTTAATTTTTTACCTAAATTTGCACTCTCCATTTTTTGACAACGATTTCATTAATGGTGAATACATATGGAAAACAAGAAAAAAGTAGCATTCTACACTTTAGGATGTAAATTAAATTTCTCCGAAACGTCAACCATTGCGAGAAATTTTCAAGAGGAAGGCTTTGAACGAGTAGATTTCGAAGAAGTAGCAGACATGTATGTTATCAATACGTGTTCGGTTACAGACAATGCCGATAAGCAATTCAAGCAAATAGTCAAGAAAGCCTTAAAAGTTAATGAAAAAGCATTTGTAGCAGCAGTGGGTTGTTATGCCCAATTAAAACCTGAAGAATTAGCGGCTGTGGATGGTGTTGACTTGGTTTTAGGAGCTACTGAGAAATTTAAAATTACTGATTACATCAACGATTTGTCTAAAAATGACATGGGCGAAGTTCATTCCTGTGAAATTGAAGAAGCTGATTTTTATGTAGGAAGTTATTCGTTTGGAGACAGAACACGTGCCTTTTTAAAAGTGCAAGATGGTTGTGATTATAAATGTACTTATTGCACTATTCCCTTGGCCAGAGGAATTTCTCGTAGTGATACTATGGAAGGTGTTCTGAAAAACGCTGCTGAAATTGCTGCCAAAGGAATTAAAGAAATCGTTTTGACTGGTGTGAATATTGGAGACTATGGAAAAGGAGAATTTGGCAATAAAAAACACGAACATACTTTCTTGGATTTGGTTACCGAATTAGATAAAGTGGAAGGAATCGAAAGACTTCGAATTTCATCTATCGAACCTAATCTGTTGAAAAATGAAACCATTGAATTGGTTTCAAAATCCAGAGCATTTGTGCCTCATTTCCACATTCCATTGCAATCTGGAAGTAACGATGTTTTAAAGAAGATGAAACGTCGTTATTTACGTGAATTGTATGTTGATAGAGTTAATAAAATTCGAGAAGTGATGCCTAGTGCCTGCATTGGTGTAGATGTTATTGTTGGTTTTCCTGGCGAAACAGATGAGCATTTTTTGGAAACCTATCATTTTTTGAATGATTTGGATATTTCTTATTTGCACGTTTTTACCTATTCCGAAAGAGACAACACGGAAGCCGCTGAAATGGATGGAGTAGTACCTAAGAATGTTCGAGCAAAACGTAGTAAAATGTTAAGAGGGTTATCAGTTAAAAAACGTAGGGCTTTTTATGAAAGTCAAATTGGAACTAACCGAACAGTTTTATTTGAAAGTGAAAATAAAGAAGGATACATTCATGGATTTACAGAGAACTATGTCAAAGTAAAAACGCCTTGGAACCCTGAATTAGCCAATACGTTACACGAAATTAAGTTAACGCATATTGACGACGATGGCAGTGTAAGATTAGAATTTGTAAATGTTACCGTTTAAGAAAAGATTAAATTTTGCAATAAAAAAATGCTCTTGATAAAAGAGCATTTTTAGTTAATTATATTTTCAATCCAGGTGGAAGCATTTCCTGATAACGTCTGTGTTTTCTGAAGAACTTGATTAATCTCAAGTGGGTAGGTACTACTTTTAGTTTTCTTTCCTCAGCAATAGCTAAAACATTTTTGATAAATTCATCTTGTAAATCAACATCTAGATTTTCATTTTCGCAAAACCGTGTTAAAAAAATCTTTCGTTCTTGTAAAGAATATTCGATTGTAACTAAACCAGTGTCTGTTACAATTTCAAATTGTCTTAAAAGTTCGTTATCTTTGATTTCCATTTTATAAATTTAATTGTTTCACAAAGTTACGAAACTTTTTCTACATATCCCATGAGTAAGATACCCGTCTATTTGATGCCAGGTTTAGCGGCAAGTTCAACTATTTTTGAACACCTCCAACTTCCAGATGATGCTTTTGAATTATTTTATTTGGAATGGTTTTTGCCAGAAGATAATGAGAGTATCGAAGCGTATGCATTTCGCATGACTCAAAAAATAAAACATGCAAATCCTGTGTTGATTGGTGTGTCCTTTGGAGGTATATTGGTTCAGGAAATGGCAATGCATATTCAAACTAGAAAAGTAATTATTATTTCAAGTGTTAAATCAAATACAGAGTTGCCTTTGCGAATGAAAATTGCAAAATCTACCAAGGCTTACAAAATTATTCCAACACACTTGGTGGCAAATATTGAAGCGTTGGCCAAATATACGTTTGGAGAAAATGTAGTTAGTCGACGATTAAAGCTTTATGAAAAATATTTGCAAATGCGAGATAAAAAATATTTGGATTGGGCAATAGAAAATGTAATTTTATGGCGGAGAACAAAACCAAACGATAAGGTAATCCATATTCACGGTGATGCTGATGCCGTTTTTCCAGTTAGACACATTAAAAATTGTATTGTGATAAAAGGTGCAACGCATATTTTAGTGTTAATGAAGTATAAATGGCTAAATGAAAATTTGCCAAAATTAATTTTAAATAACAATGAAGATGAACCAAAGATTTAGAAAAGCACTACAAATAACAGGTATTTTAGCTATTAGTAGTTTGTTTGTTTATGCTGCCTCAACCACTTATACAAAAATGAGAACTACGGTTCCTTATCCTTCTGAAATGAATTTTGCAGGGGAACAAGTGCCTACTTCAGATAACGATGTTAGCGAACGTTTGGATAGAGAAATGGTGACCAATATGAATTATCATTCTAACACTACTTTAGTCATTAAAAGAGCCAATAGGGTATTTCCAATTATTGAACCAATATTAGCTAAGAATGGCGTTCCAGACGATTTCAAATATTTAGCAGTAATAGAAAGTAGTCTAGTAAATGCTGTCTCACCAGCAGGAGCAAGAGGTGTTTGGCAATTCATGCCCTCAACGGCAAAAGAATATGGAATGGAAGTTTCAAGCGAAGTTGATGAGCGTTATCATTTGGAGAAATCTACAGAAGCTGCTTGTAAATATTTATTAGACGCCTATAAAAAATTTGGTAATTGGACCTTAGTAGCCGCTTCATACAACGGTGGAATGGCAGGAATCAACAGGGTTTTGGAGGCACAGCAAGTTTCGAGTTATTACGATGCTTTGTTTTATGAAGAAACAGGTCGTTATGTTTTCCGAATTTTAGCCTTGAAAGAGATTATGAAAAATGCTCCAAAGTATGGATTTAACATTCCTCAAAATGAACTCTATGTAAGTATTCCAACTAGAAAAATGTTGATTGAAAGTTCTATAGAGGATTTAGCTTTGTTTGCCAAAGAGCAAGGAACAAATTACAAAACCATAAAAGTATTGAACCCGTGGTTAAGAGATAAAAAATTAGCTGTAGCTACCGGCAAATCTTATACCATAGAACTGCCTCAATAACTAAAATTAGAATTTAGAAATTTTATCCGAAGAGAATATAAACTCCATGTTAAGGTTTAAAAAAAAATCACAAATTAGATGATCTAATTTGTGATTTTTTTATCTGAAAATCCGATATTCTTAAATTTTCTTCATTTGTTGTTTCAACATATCAATTTGTTCTTTTAACATGTTGTGTTTGTCTAATTTTTTGGCTTCATTCAAATATTTAGTAGCTTCCATTTTTCTTCTTTTGGTTAAAGAAATTCCAGCTAATTGTAATTTTGCTAAAGCTAAATCCTGATCCATGCTCAATCCTAATTCAATAGCTTTTTTAAAATATTTTTCAGCTAAAGTTAGGTTGGTTTGTGAAACCATTATTCCGTTAAGGTAGTTATAATATCCTTGTTGTTTAGTTACTAAAGCACTTTCAGGATTTTTAATTTTGTCTAACCAACTTTTTGCACCCACCATATCTTGCTTTCTCAATTTTAGAAAAGCCATAAGGATCAATTCATTTTTAAAGTACAGGAAAATAAATATAATGGAGAATAATAGTAAGAAAATTCCATTGCCAATATTTCCTTCTGTAAATTGATAAATAGCAAAAGCAATGATTAAACCTGCTAAAATTAGTTTGATATTCTTGTTAAACATGATGTATTTTTTAATTTGAAGCAAAGGTAATAAATTCTAACTAAAAAATATTTTAAAAACTACTTGTAAATGAAAAAAACCTTTGTATATTTGCACTCGATTTTATAGGAAGCTATAACGATTAATAAAAAATAGATTTTTAAAGATATAAAGCAATGAGCAAGAGAACGTTTCAACCATCAAAAAGAAAAAGAAGAAATAAACACGGGTTTATGGATAGAATGAGTACTCCAAACGGAAGAAAAGTCCTTGCACGTAGAAGAGCAAAAGGAAGACACAAATTGACTGTTTCTTGCGAACCAAGACATAAAAAATAATGATTATCAATTAATCAATATCAAGCCGTTACTTTTATTAGTAGCGGCTTTTTTTTAAACTTGTTTATAAAATTTAATAAGTTTCAAATCTCAAAGTTTATTATCTAAAACAAAGAGATTAATTTTGAAAAATACATCAAACTACAAACAACAACACATACAACATGCCAAAAGACAATTCAATCAAATCGGTTTTAATTATAGGTTCAGGTCCCATCGTAATTGGGCAAGCTTGTGAATTTGATTATGCAGGTTCACAATCCGCTCGCTCGCTTCGCGAAGAAGGAATTGAAGTGATTTTGATCAACTCCAACCCAGCCACCATCATGACAGATCCTTCTATGGCTGATCATGTATATTTATTACCGCTTACCACAAAATCTTTAATTCAAATTTTAAAAGAGCATCCACAAATTGATGCTGTTTTGCCAACAATGGGCGGACAAACAGCTCTAAATCTTTGTTTGGAAGCTGATGAGAAAGGTATTTGGGACGATTTTAATGTGAAAATGATTGGTGTGGATGTGAATGCCATCAACATCACAGAAGATAGAGAACAATTCAAACAACTTTTGGTTAAACTTGGCGTAGGAGCAGCACCAGCTAAAATTGCAACTTCATTCTTGCAAGGAAAAGAAATTGCCCAAGAGTTTGGATTTCCATTGGTAATTCGTCCATCATTTACTTTGGGTGGAACTGGAGCAGCTTTCGTGCATACAAAGGAAGAGTTTGATGAGAAATTGACTTATGGCTTAGAAATGTCGCCTATTCATGAAGTGCTAATTGATAAAGCACTTTTAGGTTGGAAAGAGTATGAATTAGAATTACTTAGAGATAAAAATGACAATGTAGTTATTATATGTTCTATCGAGAATATGGATCCAATGGGAATTCATACAGGAGACAGTATTACGGTTGCACCAGCAATGACTTTATCGGATACAACTTTCCAAAAAATGAGGGATATGGCCATCTTAATGATGCGTTCAATTGGAAATTTTGCAGGTGGTTGTAACGTACAGTTTGCCGTTTCTCCAGATGATAAAGAAGATATTGTGGCTATAGAGATTAATCCAAGGGTTTCGCGTTCTTCAGCGTTAGCTTCCAAAGCTACAGGTTATCCGATTGCAAAAATTGCTACAAAATTAGCTTTAGGATATAATCTTGATGAATTGCAAAATCAAATTACAAAATCAACTTCGGCTCTTTTTGAACCGACCTTAGATTATGTGATTGTAAAAATACCTCGTTGGAACTTTGATAAATTTGAAGGGGCAGATAGAACTTTAGGACTTCAAATGAAATCAGTTGGTGAAGTTATGGGAATTGGTCGTTCGTTCCAAGAAGCACTTCATAAAGCCACTCAATCCCTTGAAATTAAGCGAAATGGGTTGGGAGCAGACGGGAAAGGATACAAGAATTATGATCAAATTATTGAAAAGCTAACTTTTGCGAGTTGGGACAGAGTTTTTGTGATTTATGATGCTATTGCAATGGGAATTCCATTGAGTAGAATTCATGAAATTACTAAAATTGACATGTGGTTCTTGAAACAATATGAAGAATTATTCCATTTAGAGAGAGAAATTTCAAAATATAAAGTTGATACTTTACCCAGAGAATTATTATTGGAAGCTAAGCAAAAAGGATATGGAGATCGACAAATTGCTCACATGATGGGTTGTTTGGAAAGTCAAGTATATAAATTAAGAGAAGAGCAAAACATTCATAGAGTTTATAAATTAGTAGATACATGTGCCGCTGAATTTAAAGCTAAAACACCTTATTATTATTCTACTTTTGAAGCTGAAATTCAAAAAGCAGACGGAACAACCTATGTGGAAAACGAAAGTATTGTCACAGATAAAAAGAAAGTCATCGTCTTAGGTTCTGGACCTAATAGAATTGGACAAGGTATAGAATTTGATTACTCTTGTGTTCATGGAGTTTTAGCGGCTAAAGAATGTGGATATGAAACCATCATGATTAATTGTAATCCAGAAACGGTTTCTACGGATTTTGATACAGCCGATAAATTGTATTTTGAACCTGTTTTTTGGGAACATATTTACGATATCATTCGACATGAGAAACCGGAAGGAGTTATCGTGCAATTAGGAGGACAAACCGCTTTAAAATTAGCAGAAAAGCTTTCTAAATATGGAGTTAAGATATTGGGAACTTCTTTTGATGCCTTAGATTTGGCAGAAGATAGAGGAAGATTTTCAGATTTATTAACCGAATTAAACATTCCTTTTCCAAAGTTCGGAATTGCCGAAAGTGCTGAACAAGCTTCTCAATTAGCAGACACTTTAGATTTTCCATTATTAGTTCGACCTTCATATGTGTTGGGTGGACAAGGCATGAAAATCGTAATCAATAAGCAAGAATTAGAAGAACATGTAATTGATTTGTTAAAGTCAATTCCAGGGAATAAATTATTGTTGGATCATTATTTAGATGGCGCTATTGAAGCAGAAGCTGATGCCATTTGCGATGCTGACGGAAATGTCTATATCATAGGAATTATGGAACACATTGAGCCTTGTGGAGTGCATTCTGGTGATAGTAATGCTACTTTGCCACCATTCAACTTAGGTGAATTTGTAATGCAACAAATCAAAGAGCATACCCATAAAATCGCTAGAGCACTGAAAACAGTTGGCTTAATCAATATTCAGTTTGCTATTAAAAATGATACGGTTTACATCATTGAGGCGAATCCAAGAGCTTCTCGAACAGTGCCATTTATAGCAAAAGCTTATGGCGAACCTTATGTAAATTATGCTACCAAAGTCATGCTAGGTCACAATAAAGTAACAGACTTTACCTATAATCCACAATTAAAAGGATTTGCCATCAAGCAACCTGTTTTCTCCTTCAGTAAGTTCAAAAACGTAAACAAAGCCCTAGGACCAGAAATGAAATCTACTGGTGAAAGCATCTTGTTTATTGATGATTTGAAAGATGACCAGTTTTATGAATTATACTCAAGAAGAAAAATGTATCTGAGTAAGTAACTTTTAAGTATTAAGATTATAGTATTAAGTATCAAGATAAAAGTCCTCGTAATTGAGGACTTTTTCTATGTTCTAAAATGCTTGTAAGTAGCACATAAACAACTTTTTTAACTGCTGTTATGCAACGTTTATTTTTCACAGACCTTAACCTTTTCCCATTCAATAATGACTTTTTGATTTTCAATGTCGAATTTGAATTCACAAATTTCATATTTTATTTGTCCACATTTAATGGTTAAGCATGATTCTGATAGTTGATTTTTGAATTCATAACCAAGGAGTTCTGTCCAATGTCGAACTGGTATACATAACTCTTTTTCTTTGCTCGATAAATCTTCATATTCTTTAACTGAAATAGATTTTCTCATAGGCAAACTTATTTCCCCAATATTTACTTTTTTTGAGTTTGGAACATTCTTTATCTCAATTGAAATCCATGATGATAAGATGAAGATATCATTCTTGGTTTTTGGAAGTTTTAATTCAAAATTTCCTTCGCCATCAGTGGTTTTATATGGAGTTTCTCCATTAACCGAAATCATTGACCAAGCTCCTTCATCATAAAGTGTCATTCTTCCAATAATTTGACAATGTAAATTAGAAGAAAGCGAGAATAATATGGCTAAGAAAAAGTTTCTCATAAATGTTGCTAACGTTTTCTGGCTTGGCGAAGTGATGGATTTAGAAGTACTTACTTTCAATTTAGCACTAATGTACATTTGAAAACTGAATGTTCAATTTAGCACTGAACCCGCCATTTTGCCAAATTGATGTTGTGCGTTCGTTTTTTTTAAAATCCAACTTGTTTATCCCAATCATTCACATATTGTTCAATTCTTCTGAATTCCGATGGTAAAAGAAGTCTATTATGAGCTATGTAATTTCTTGCCTTTTCCAATTCATCAAATCTCTGTTTAATCCAATGTTGAGAAGGAATTAAATCTGAAAAATCATCCCAATTTTGAGTTATTATATCTGCTAGATGTCCAAATTGAGTAAATTCTATTAGCTCAGAATTATCTCCTTCTAACCAAGAGTTATTTTGTGCATCAACTTGTCTTTTTTGTGCAAATTCTCTTGTCGACTTTGGAATTCCCTTTTCCCACCAATCAGTATTGAATTTTTCTTTTAATCTTTCTTTGATTAAGTCTCTAACTGAATTTTCAAAACAATTTATCAAAGCATAAATACGAGCCATTTTAAGTGCTTCATTTCTAGTTTGTACGGAGAAAGGTCTCAATGTTTCTTCCATAAGAGATTTTTCAACAACTTCAGCATCAGCACCAACTCGTATACCAGCCGATTTGAATGTTTCAGATTCAGCCTCAAACATAAGTGCTCTAAATAACCATTCTCTTATATTTGGTTTATCAGTCATTTAATAAGTGTTCTTTTAATGATTTAAAAATTGAGTTATAAACTTCAATATCTTTAGTTGCGGGCAAATGTATTTCTATATTGTATCTTAAGTTTGGCATTATTGGAACAGAAAAATTTTGCTCTTTTGTTTGTTGAACTATTTCTTTTGTACTATCTTCTTCCTTAATTTGTTTTTCTTTAGGTGTTGGTGTTGGTTTTGAAGTGTGATTAACGTCTGCCAAATCCAATAGAGTTAGAAAAGTATTTGCCATAAATCCAGCAACCTGATCACTTACATTATGGGTGCTTTTAAATAAACCGATAATGGCTTGTTTGTCACTTACACTAGGTTTTTCTGTTAAATGAAATATATCTGAATATGCTTCTTTTAAAGAGTTTCCTAGAACTTGTTTCGAACGTGCTGAATTTCTATAATCATGATAGATTTGTGTTGGATTGCCATTTTCAGATAAAAATCCAAGGTCTTTAAGTACACCAATTGATGTGTAATCATTACTGCTTTTGAAACCTAATTTTTTTAAATGTTCAATGGTAAATTTTTCAGGTGCAGTTCCTTCAACTATTTTTTTCATAATTGCAGGAAGGTTTTTAACACTATTTAAATATTTTTTTGAAAGCATATTTTCTATTTTAATGTTTATTATCTGTTTTGTTCTGATAAAATGACGCACAACGTTCAGGCACTTGGTGAGGGTTGCGAGCTTCGGAACGATTTATTTTCTATCAAAGATAAAATTTCTTGCGAAAGATAAACGTGTATTTACTATAAAATTCGCAATCTTGCCAAACGCTTGTTGTGTGCTTGCTTTATTTAATTAATTCATCTATTTTAAGATATTTTCTAATATATTTTAAAATTTCTTCTGCATCATTTTCAACTTTGTTCATTTCCGAATTATATGTATTCCAAATACCAACACTATTAAAATTTTTCAAAGAATCGCTATTTGGGAATTTTGTTGGTAATTCTTTAGAAATATCTGTCAACACTTTTCCAACTAATGTTAAGTTTTCGTGAATTTTCTTTTCAAATTCATTTATTTTTTCTTTTAGTTCTTCAGGTAAAAGAGGTGAGGCTGACAAGTTTTTTAATTTCTCAATTTCCTCACTATACTTAATTGTGAAATCAATTTTGCCATATTCATATTCATTCCACTCATTTAAAATTATTGCTGGGTTTGTAATTTCAATTTTTTCTTTTTTGCTTTCTTTTTCGTGGTAATTAGGTTTAGTAAAATGTTTTTCCATAAACCTTTGCGTTACAACTGAACCTGCTGAATTTTTAAGCATTTCATCAACTTTTTCAGCATCAATTTCTATTTCTTTTTTAAAAAAATGTTCAATAAAATCCAACTGTAAAAGTTGTGCATTTATTTTCAAAATATTATCAATATCAAATTGATGCGTAAAATCTGTTTCACCTTTGTTTTGAAAGAATAATAGTATTTCTTCAAATGCTTTAATTTGCATTTTAAAAGTCTCAGTTTTAATTGGTGTGAACAATGATTTTTTAGCTTGTAAATAACTTAATATTGTAATTGTTAAAACGCCACCAAAGAATAAGATGTTAAATATATCTTTTAGGGTTGTTACGAAAAAAGAAATTTCAGTATTGCTTAAATTTCCTTCACAATAAACTTTGTAAATTATTTCAAAAAATAAAAGGAATATTGTCAGAAATAATATTGAGTAAGTAATAACTCTAAACATTTTCTCATTCCATAATTTTTTCAAAAAGTTCTTTATTTTCATATTGTCGTTTTTAAGCTTACACACAACGTTTGGCGGCTTCAAGAAGTGGCGAACTTCGTAACCGCTTAATTTTCCATTAAGATAAAAAAACTTGCGAAAGAAAAATCTGAATTTACCACATTTTTCGCCATTTCTTGAAACCGCTGTTATAGCCAGTGCTTTCTTTTTTATTATTTTGTTCTTCTTGCTTTTAGTTTATTGTACTGGTCGACCAAATGATATAAATATGTTATCAATGCGTCAAAAAAGTCAATGGAATCTTTTGCATCTTGTTGGTCAATAATTTTTTCGTGTGAATGCGCTCCATCATTTCCAATAAGTCTCAATTCGTTTGACCAATTATAGATTGTTTCTTCTAAAACACTTTTCTCTTTAAGTTTTTTTAAGCTTATCGGCGAGATTTCCTTTTACTTCACCTTTGTCGGTGCAAATAGCTTCTATTCCTTTTCGGCACATAATCACACAAGCTTCATATGCTTGCGCTCGGTAACATTTTTGAGCTTCTTTATAAGGATTAGTAACTATGTCTGGAGCATTTTTTAATGCTATGTTGTCTGTAATTGGATAAAGTTGAACTTTATTATTTGTCCACGAAAACTCTTCAATATTTTGAAACTCTTCTTCGGTTAAAAATGGTCTGTCACAATTCAAACATTTACTTAAAATTAATGCTGTTCCGTTATTCTGTAATTCGTCTGTGTAGGTTACATTATATGCATACTCAAATATAATTCCAGTCTCAACAATAGAATTACAATTTGGGCAATAATTTGGCGTTTTGTATTTTATTTCTGGATCTGTCATTTCTATTTATATCTCATTTTGCAGTTTTTTTGGGCATTGGCTATAACGTTTCGTGGCTTTGCGAAGTTTGGGATTTTTGTTTCCGAACCATTCCATTAAGATTTAAGCCAAATATACAAAAAGATCGTCCCATTAAACATTCAAACCCAAATTTCGCAAAACCACTGTGCATGTTGCACAACTCCAACAAATATAACAAAAAAGAAGCATTAGAAATTCTACTTTTTTGTAAATTTATACATGCAAGGAAAGAAAAATTTTACACCCCAGTTATTTGTTTCGGTTAATTTGTTGG
>CAZXPF010000030.1:0-33339 GCA_964643105.1 uncultured Flavobacterium sp.
CCAACAACTAACGAAAAGTCCCTAATTAAACAATTAGGGACTTTTTTATGGGGTTTGATTGGGTTTTAATTGTCGGACGCAAACCATTCTGCAAATGAAGATTCGGTTTCTTGTAAACGCAAAGAATGTAATTTGATATTTGAAGGAAGTCTTTTCTGTATTTTTTCAGCAAAATCAATCACCATATTTTCACTTGTAGGCTGATAATCAACCAATATTACGTGATGATCTCTTTGTTTTAATTCATTTGCTAATTCAACATGTGGAGTATTTTTATTAAAAACAGTTGCATGATCAAAAACATCCACAATTTCTTCTCTAACAATTTTTTTTAAATCTGTAAAATCAATTACCATTCCATATTTGACATTATGCTTGTCCGTTATGGGTTTTCCAATGACTGTTACTGATAATTTGTAGCTGTGCCCATGTACATTTTTGCATTTTCCATCATATCCATAGAGTGCGTGTCCTGTTTCAAAACTAAATTGTTTGGTGATTCTAATGTTACTCATTTTTAGCGTTTTAATCCTATCATTTTTTGTGGTCAAACCTTACGATAGGGTAGAGATAAGTTTTTGCAATCAATCAAGAAGGTTGATTATTTTCCAAAATTAAGAAAAATTATTTTAAGCTATATGAATTCAAAAAAAAAGGTGAGACAGTTAACGACTCACCTTTTATAAGTTTTAATGGAGTATAATTATTGAAATTGATAATCTTGTGTTTCGTTCATTTTGCATAATCTTGCATTTAAAACAGCTCCTTCATTGTTTACAAAGAAAGCAACAAATTCTACATTGTTTATATTTTGATAACTAGAAGTACTTACAGTAAATTCTCTTGTAAATTCACTACCAGTACTTGTGCTTTGGATATTATCTCCATTATGATCTGTCAAAATTCCTTTTAACACATGATCATGATTAAAAGCAAGAATAGGGTCGTTACCGTTGTAAAAGGTAGTATAGTTAATTTGGTCGTATATGTATCCGTTTTCTAAAACGTAAACAACAAGTTTGGTATTAGGAGCATTTTCTGCAAATAAACCACTAACATTAAGTTTGATGGTAGAATTTGCAAGCAATTCTGTACTCATTTTCAATCCCAATCTTTTTATAACTTGCGTTTGGGAAACAACCATACTTAAGTTATTGTATTCTAAAGGCGTCCATCTTGTTTTTCTATTGATGTAAGCTTTTGGATATCCACCATTTGGTTCAAAAGCAGACGAGTCAAAGTTATAAGGATCATAGCTTGCATCTTGAGGATTAGAACTTGATCTATGGATGGCTACTTTAATTAGTTGGCTTTTATTTTCACCTAATTGCTGGTCTGCTACTTCTAAAGCATGTACCACTCTTGGGCAGTTACCACACCAAGTGCCTGTATAATCTTCAACCATTACATTACTTTTAAAGGAGACTAATGATCCGTCGTGATAAATTATTTCAACATTATTGTCGGATTCAATTCCTTTGTATTTGGCAGTTATAATATATGTTCCAACTTCGTTTTTAGCAAAGGTATTAGATTCAATTTTAATTCCATTGACAAAAAAATCAGTTTGGTCAGTTATATCTTCTCCATTGTTCTTTACTAATTTCAAAGTAGTGGTTTGATTAATTATCCTTGTGTTTTCATTTGCAGATAATATTAAACCGTCGATTGATTCTAAAATAGTATAGTCTTTAGAACAACCTAATAATGAAATAAGTATAAGAAAACTTAAAATTTTTTTCATGGATTAGTTTTTATAAATTTTAATGCTATCCGATAAACCTTCTGTGTTGTTAAAAGTTAAAAAATAAATTCCTGTTTGAAAAGCAGATAAATCCAAATTGCTATTGCTGTCTAAATTTCCTGATAGCATTTTTTGTCCTTGAATATTAATTAATGAATAATCAACGTTCTTTTGAATTTCTAAGCCAACAAAATTGTTAACATACGTGTTTAGCACTTTTACACCCATGAGGTTTAACTTATCTTTTTGTTCCAAACTAAGAGGTCCTTGATATCTGTAAGTTAAATTAAAAGGATTACCTACATTGTTCCCATTTAAATCTCTTGCAAAAAATCTAAATGAAAAATCCATTGGGTAATTTACACCATCACCTGGACTAAAATTTTTAAAGTTGTCACCAAAACCTTGAGTGTTTCCACCAGCATTGATTATGTTTTGATATCCAACCGGATATACTACACCAAGAGAAACGTCAGGTAAGCATTCTCCTGCCCAGCATAATTGAAAATTGTTTCCTGTAGTGTTAACTAAGTCCATACAACGAATTTTAAAGTCTAAATTTTCAGTTGAAGTATTGTTAACAACAAACTTTAATTCAGAAGCTGTAGTACTATGTGAAGTAAATTCAATGACTTCATTGTTTAGAAAAGGTGTTCCATCAAGTTTGTTGACAGTGAACTGAGCGTTTGAAATGTTAAACAACACACAAAACGCAATCGATAGTAGTAGTTTTTTGTACATAATAAAATTATTTTCACAAAAATATAAAATTTTCTTAAAATTTAAAAAATTTTTTTACATTTGTATAGCTAAATCAATTAATTATGAAAAAATTATTACTATTACTCTTAGTAAGCTTTGCTTCAAATGCACAAAGTTTACTTCAAGAAAATTTTGACGCACTGGCAACGCCAATTGTTTTGCCAGCAGGATGGGAAATGACAAACCAGAGTTCTCCGATTGGAACTTCAAGTTGGTTTGCTGGAAACACATCATCTTTTAACGCCTTCAATGGTCCAGATAATGGATACATTGCGGTTAATTTTCAAAGTGGTTCTGGAGTCAGTACTTTAAGCAACTGGTTAATGACTCCAGCAATAACTGTTCAGAATGGAGACGAAGTGTCTTTCTATACTAGAGTTCCAAGCGGTTCGTCTTGGGCAGATAGGTTAGAATTAAGACAAAGTGTATTAGGAGCAAGTTCAACAGCTCCTGTTGGAACTACTGGTGTTGGTTCTTATTCTACAGTATGTTTAACAGTAAATCCAAACTTAGTAGCTTCACAGTATCCATCAACTTGGACAAAATATACTTATGTAGTAACTGGATTAACAGGACAAGTTTCTTGTAGATTTGCTTTAAGATATTTTGTTACTAATGGAGGACCTGACGGAGCAAATTCCAATTACATTGGGGTAGATGCTTTTCAGATTAGAAGACCAATTACAAATGATTTGTCCTTAAATTCAGTTGTTGTACCTGCTGTGATTTCATCAGGAAACTATGTTTTTAATGGTGTTGTAGAAAATTTAGGAACAAATGCAGTAACATCTTACCAAGTAACTTGGCAAGCAGGTGGGGCAATTAACACTTATGATGTAACAGGGGTAAATATTGCACCTGGTACCACACACAACTTCAGCCATAGTGTACCTCTTAATGCAGTTGCAGGTCAAACATATGCTTTAAATTTTAATGTTTCATTAGTTAATGGAGTTGCAGATGGTGATCCATCTAATAATTCATTAGCAAGAAATACTCAGGTAGCAACAGGAACAACAGCCTATAAACCAATGATTGAAAAATTTACCAGTTCAACATGTGGCCCATGTGCTTTATACAATAACTCAACTTTTAATCCATATTATGCAGCTCAGAATCAAAATTTTAATTACGTGGCTTATCAAATGAACTGGCCAGGAGCAGGTGATCCTTATTATTTTGCTGAAGCAGGAGTTAGAAGAGATTATTATGGAGTGAATGCCATAACAAGTCTTTGGATTGATGGTTCTGAGTATAGTACACAAAATAATCAGGCTACTTTAACAGCTCATGTAAATAGTGAAGCTACAAAACCAGGATATTTTGCTTTAACAGCTTCAAGAGACTTTTCTAACAATACAGCATTAGTGAATTATAACATTACTCCTTACATTTCTGGGAATTATGTTTTAAATGCAGCTGTTGTTGAATTAGTTACCACCAATAATGTAGCTACAAATGGAGAAACTTCATTTAAACACGTTATGATGAAAATGGTTCCTAATGCATCAGGAACTCCAGTGACTTTAACGGCTGGAACTCCAGTGAGCGGACAAATTTCAGCAAGTTTAGCAGGAACATTTATTGAGCAAATGACAGATTTAGAAGTGATTGTTTTCTTGCAAAATCCGGTAACTAAGGAAGTTGTTCAAAGTTACAAGGCTACTGATGTACTTTCAACAAACAAAAATAATATTGAAACTGTAAAAGTATATCCTAATCCATCTCAAGATTTTATCAAAATTTCTAATGTTGAAAATGTAGATATTATGATTACTGACGTTACTGGTAAAACAGTTTTAAATATCAAAAATGTTTCAGAAGCTACAGACATTAATATTTCAGGATTAAACTCAGGAATTTATTTTGTGAATGTTAACAATGATGAGGTTAATCAAACAATTAAGTTCATAAAAAAATAATCAAACAGATTTCTTATAATTCAAAGGAAGTTGATTATTCAGCTTCCTTTGGTATTATAATTGATATCCAATTCCAAGATTCACTTAACTTAAATACTTAAACACAATTCAAGAGTTTAGATTTAGGCAATAATAGATGGATCAAAAAAACAATAAATATCTAAACATGAAAAAATTATTATATTCAATTCTATTTTTATCTGTAGTAGGTTATGCTCAAAAACAAATGCCAAATGTTGAATTAAACAGTGTAAGTGGCGATTCATTTAATGTAAGTACAGATTATGATGACGAAGACAAACTCTATGTTTTTTCTTTTTGGGCTACATGGTGCGCTCCTTGCATTAATGAATTAGATGCCATTCATCAAAAATATAACGACTGGAAAGACAATCTCAACGTTGAGGTTATTGCTGTTTCAGTAGATGATACAAGAACACAAAAAAGAGTTAAGCCACTACTAAATGGCAAAAATTGGTCCTACAGCGTTCTGCTAGATACCAATCAAGAGCTGAAAAGAGCTTTATCGATTGTTAATGTTCCTTATACAATTGTTGTAAAAAATAAAAAAATAGTATATGTCAGCAACGGCTACTCTCAAGGTTCTGAAGATGAACTATATGCTAAACTTCAAGAATTATAGTTTGTTATTATTGATAGACTTATAAATATACTTTAATACCAAACAAATAAACTAATGAAATTTAATTTTTCGTTTTTGTTGCTTTTACTGGGATGTATTTCCATAAAGGCACAAGAAAAAAAAGACTACGGAAGAATTTTTGGAGGATTTGAGACTAATGCTCAACGTTATTTAGAATTTGTAAATGATGAACAAGATCCAGAGTATTTTAGATCTAATAATTACCTTCAATTGAACTATGAAATCTCAAAATTTACTTTTGGAATACAAGGAGAAAGCTACACCAAGCAAGCTCTTTTAAATTATTATCCAGGTTTTGATGGAACCAACGTAGCTACATACTATGCTAAATATAAATCTAAAAAAATAGAAGGTACCTTAGGTTATTTTTATGAACAATTTGGTTCAGGGATGATTCTAAGAGCATGGGAAGACAGAGCTTTAGGAATAAATACCGCTCTGAGAGGAGGAAGAATTCTCTTTAAGCCTTCAAACAACCTCAAAATAAAATCATTTTTTGGACAACAACGATCGGGTTTTAAAGTTTCTAAAGGAAAATTATTTGGCTTTGACTTAGAAGCTAATTTGTCTAGCCTATTTGGTTTCGAAGAATCAGATTTGGGAATAGGAATATCCAATGTAAATAGATATGAAAAAATTGATGAAACTATGGTTCCTGACCCAACTTTTGATCCAATGACTAATGCTTATTCTTTTAGAGTAAATTATTCTCAAGGAATTTTTTATAGCTCTTTTGAGGGTAATTATAAGTCAAAAGATGCTGTTTTAAATCGAATTAATAATGAAATTTCTAATGATTTTGTAAAAGATGGCTCTGCCTTCCAGGTCAATATGGGAGTAGCTAAAGATGGTTTAGGAATAGATTTAACTTTAAGAAGAACAGAAAACATGTTATTCGCTTCTGAACGAATTCCAGAAGCAGTTGGTCTAAATCAATCCTCACTTGACTTTTTTGACAAAGTAATTAATTTTACTCCAGCACTAACTAAGCAACAACATTCTAACTTGGCTAATATTTATGTTTATCAAGCACAAGCAGGTGTTGAGTTTAAGTCCAATGAAATCATGAAATCTGGAGAAACAGGTGGACAAATAGATATAGTTTACGACTTTGCAAAAGACACAAAATTAGGTGGAAAATATGGGACAAAAGTAGCACTAAACTATTCAAGTTGGTTTAATTTACCAGGTGATTACAGAGCAGTTCCAGCTTTTTATGATACTGATTTTTTTGGTGTTGGTGAAAAATATTTTTCTGATTTAAACCTTGAAGTCAGAAAACAAATTTCGGATGATTTTAGGACTTCTTTCTTATACGTAAATCAATATTACAATAAGGCATGGGTTGAAGATGCTTCAGAAGATGTTAACACTCATATCGTTTACAGTGAATTTATTTACAATTTTACACCTTCGAGATCATTGAAATTTGATTTTGAACACATGTGGGCTGATGCCGATTTTAAAAATTGGGTAGGTGCTTCTGCTGAATTTAATTTTAACGATAAGTTTTCACTGTTTGCTATGGACTTAGTTAACTATGGCAATGATAAAAAAGATGGAGAAAATAAAAAACATTACTTAAATGTTGGAGGAGCTTACAGAAAAGGTTCTTCTAGAGTTTCTCTAGGTTATGGAAGACAAAGAGGTGGATTAGTCTGTGTAGGAGGTGTTTGTCGATTTGTGCCTGAGAGTACAGGTTTTTCACTTTCATTCAATACAGCCTTTTAGAATGAAACAATATTAAAAAAGGGATGTTTTTTTAAAAACATCCCTTTTTTTATCTCTTCAAAGCAAAATGTGATTTGAACTCTTTTCGAATACCATTCTCTGTATATTCAATTTTAAACCAGTAATCTGTCGCTGGTAGAGTTTGTCCGTTGAGTGTTCCATCCCAACCACCACCATTAGGTTTTACTTCTTTTATCAATTTACCATATCTGTCAAAAATATAAATTTTTGCATTGTAGGATTGAAGCAGACCATTTATGTTCCAATATTCATTGATACCATCACCATTTGGGGTAAAGTATGCAGGATAAGTTACTGTTCTAATTTCTTGGGTTTCTAAAATACCACATCTTTGAGTGTCTCTGACAAGAATTGTATAAGCACCGTTAGATAAACCATTGAAAATTGGACTATTCTGCCAATTTAATCCACCATCAATACTGTATTCAAATTCTCCAAAACCACCTACTGGTAGAGCTTGAATGGATGACAATCCTGGTGAGAAAAAAGGAGTAATTAGTGTAGCAGATACTGATACAGGTTCTGAAGAAAATATTATTTCAATGGTATCTACATTTGTACAACCAGTGGTGTTATTTGTCACTTCAACCGTGTAAGTTCCTTCTTGAGTTATTGTATAAATTGCCGATTGATTCCCATTGCTTAAAGTTGGATTTGAAGGTGTCCAAGAGTAGAAATAATTACCAGCAGAAATTGGAGTTGCATTTAGCGTATAGCTAACCGAACCAGTTACGGCATCAACGCATATAGTTTCTGAATTTGATCCTAAATCAAAATTTGGTATAGGGTTTACAATTAGCTGAACATACTGACCAAGTCCAAAACACTCATTGTTAATAGCACTATCAATTCTAACCCATAAAAACTGATTCGAAGGAATAGTATTTCTAAAATCCGTCAAATCTGAAATTGCATTTAATCCAGCTTCTGCATCATCTAGGTTGATGTAGTAACTTACTTGTAAGTCTTGATTTGGCGGAAATTGATTTAAAATAGCCGTTGTAGCATCATTTAAATCAAAATAAGCAAACCCATCATTAGAAGGATCTGATGCATCAATAAATTCGTCGCATTCTGGTAACGGAATAACAGTTAGAGGTGTGGTTGTTGAAACAATCAAATTTATTCTTACAACTCTAAAACAATTGTTATCGTTTTCAACTCTAGCCCATACAACACCATTGTTAGCAGATGTGTAATTAGTAATATTTGTTATCGGAGAAGTATTATTCTCAGCATTACTTTCACTAGTAAAATACGTATAGTTTAATGTTGCGTCATTTGAAATTAAAACATTTGCAAAGGTTAAATTAAAATCAGTAATTGCATCTGTATTAGCATCACATTGTTTTAAATCAACTTCATCAGGTATTGCAGGAAGTGAATTAACAATTAAATTGAAAGATGTTGTTGCAAAACAATTCGTGGTGTTATCGGTTAACCTTACGTATATGATTTGATTAGTTCCATAATAAGTAGTCAAAGGATTTTGATTGTTATCAGCATCATTCTGTGTTTCATGATAGCTAACACTAACATTAGGCTGATTATTTAGAATATCATTACTTCTGGTCGTAAGATTAAATGTAGTAAAACCGTTAGTGTCATCTCCATCTAAATTATCATCACAAATTTCATAATCGTCTATTGGACTGATAGTAGGAAGTGTGTTTTTAGTAACAGAAACAATAGCAGTTTGTTCATCACAAACATCATCTGCTTCAATCGTATAAGTATAAACTCCAGCTGCATCAACAGAAGGATTATATATTCCTGAACCGCTTGCTAATGAAGGTGACCATGTTCCTCCAATTGTTGCGTTATTACCTAATAAAGGAAATAAATCAACTTGGGGATCATTTTCACAAACTACAAGTACAGCGTCATCTCCTGCAAAAGGAGCTTGTTGAATAGTAACCGTAATATCTACATCAACTAAAGCACAATCTCCTACATAAGAATAATTATAAATACCTGGCAAATCAATAGTTGGATCAAAAATATCTGTACCACTTGCTAAAGGTGGATTCCATGTTCCACCAGTTTCAGGGTTTCCATCAATTTCATTTAATAAATTTGTAGTGCCATTTGAGCAAACAGCGACATCTGTATCTCTTGGCTCGCTTCCAAAACCAGAATAATATCCTGAGTACCCAACAGCATTTCCATCAGTACCAAAAATCCCAACAGCAAGAGGTCCAGTAGATTCAACCACAACATTTCCCGAGAAGCCAGAAATTCTGTAGGTAACCCAATCAGTACTTCCTAGAACAGATTGAGGTAGAGCGCTAGTAGCAACACCATTAATGGTGACTGTAGAATTTGCATAAGTAAGTGCAAGAATATCCGTTGAATATTGATTATTACCAATAGAATTAATACTTGGAATTAAATCAACACTTTTTTGAAAGAAACAACTCAAAGGTGGTATAAAATTTAAACCTGATGTCGCATCAGAAAATCCTCCTGCTAAAATTTGATATAAGTAAATAGGATTATTAGAGGTTATATACATATTCAAATTATTAGAACCCTGATAATTTGAAGTAGGGATTAAAAAATAATCTCCAGCATTTAAGGTAGCTATCGGAGTAGTATTTCCATTTACGAAAACTTGAGTATTATCTTGTGTTGCAATTACTAAAGGCAGCTCTGAGTTATTTGAGCCATTTCCTTTAACCACAATATATTCAGTACCAATTTGCTCAAATGAAACTATTTGATCAAGATTAAAATCTTGCTTAGAACCTCCAACTTCATTGGGTTCTGTTCCACCAAGTGCATTTCCTGTACTAACAGCTATTGGTTTATCAGATGAAAGTAGAGCACCAATAAAACCCGTTCTATTGGCTACATTATTCGTGTAACCAGATAAAACAACGGATTGACCTTTATTTAAAGTAAAAGTTTGTGTGTCATCAAACACATTTCCAAATCCTGAAATAAAAACTACATTGGTATCGTAATCAGAAACCGTAACCGTTGTTCCATCTTCAGTTGCCATAAAACTTGTCACAAAGTTTCTGACTGGACTGTCATAATATTGAGGAACACTTCCCACTCTAAAATTTGTACCAATACCAGGAATTCCTTTAGAAACTAAAATTTCAGCATGGTTTTCTGATCGAACTTTAAAGGTGGCATAAAAATCTTCATTTCCTTCTAAAATCAAACCGAAATTGTCAGTTACCACATTTACATTAGAAACGTCTAAAAACATATTTGAAGGTTGTGTATTTCCAATGTTAACAGTTACGGGATTTCCTTGTGATATTGTAAATGGTGAGCCAGGAATAGGTGTTCCATTTCCAGTTGATACGTTTACTGCAAAAGGAGTGGGGTTTGGCGTTGATAAATAAAGATAATGATCATTCACAACACTTGCGTCTCTAGCGTGCAAAGGAGGTAGCCAGTGTTTATTACTTAATTGTCCGAAAATAAAATTAGTAAAAAGTAAAGTGAATAGTACAGTTAAACGCATTGTAATTTTTTTAGGAAGGTAAAAGTAAATAAAAAATACATTAAAAGTTTAAAAAGCATAGTCTTAAGGGTATTTTAACATAAGTTTAAATACTTAAAAAAAGGCTCTTAGTTGAACATTTCCAGTGTGAATTGTTTTGGAGGTTTCACTTTTTCGACCTTGATAATTGAGGTTAATGTCTAAATAGGTAGTTAGGTTTTTTTGCAGTAAAAGTTGCCACGTTTGATTTTTACCAACTTGTAAACCTTCCAATAATTGAAATCCAACGGCTGATAATGCGTTTCCATTGAAAGAATTGTTGTAATGAGAAAATTCACCATTAACACTAAACCCTTTTTCACTATTGAAGGTAAACGATGTTCCAAAACGGTTTTGCTGTAAACTTTCAAAGAGACCAATTTGATTTTCTTTATTTTGAAATTCATAAAAAACATCCCAACTGGCATTTTTAGAAAATAAATAAGAAACTTTTGGAAAAATTTGATATCCTTCAATTTGAAAATTTCTAGTAGGATAGTTTTCCGAGAAAGCTTCACTAAAAATCGTTTTTCCTGACATAGTGAATAACCATATTTTCTTCACTAAATGCTGATATTGCAATTGATGGGATTTAGCTTTGTTTTCAACAGATCCAACAGAAAGTAAGTTTTTAGAATCGTTCAATAAGTAATTGTAAGTTACCGTATGGTATTGTTTACCTCTATTAAAAAACAAACTGTTTCTTAAATTACTATTTAAACCCACTAAATTTTCATTAGAATTTGAAAAAGGATTCAAATCAAAATTATTGGCATCTCTAGTTATTTTTCGGTCAATTAAATAAGATGTTTGATTGTAAAATCTAGATAGAAACTTTAAAAAACCAGTTTTGCTTTGCCATTGATTGAAGTTTAAAGTTAAGGATTGCGAAAATTTATTTTGATGTGTTCGCAAAAAGACTTGATTCGGTAAAAAGACACGAACATATTTAGCTAAATCGGGAAAAGGAGCAATTTCAAATTCTTGTAATTCCTGAATGCCATTGTTGTTATAATCATTCCATGTATAAACCCCTTGTCCTGGTTCTACTTCTAAATAGGTAAATTCTTGTTGTGCAATTGTCCCTGAAGAATTTTCATAAATAGTAGAAAGTTGCAAAAGTTGATCAAAAAACCGATCATTATATAGTATTCTTGAGTTTAAAGAAGGTTCATCTTTTTTATTAATATCTTCATATTTTAAAGTCCTATATTTTAAAAAGACACTCAAATTTCGCTTTTCAGTTTTTATTAATTGAGAATTTAAGTAATAAGAATTAGAAAAGTTAACACGTTGAATGCTTCCGTTTTGTAAACTGTCATTTTTTCGATGCAGATAACCTAGCTCAACAAAAACTTTTGTAGAATCACCTCTTCCGACGAAAGCGCCATATTCTAAAAATCTTTGGCTTAAAGCCGAAAACGTATTAGTTTCAACCAATTTTTCTGAGTTATCTTCCAAATTGAATTCTCCACCCAACCAATTTTTCTTTACCGTATATTTGGTTTTATTTTGGCTTCTAATAAATTTTGAATTGGAAAAACTTCCATCGCTTTTCATGGCACTGTTTTGGGTGAAAAACGCCAAATTTTTATGCTTGTAATTTCCCAACACATTATGTCTTATTCCCGAAAAATTTTCTGAAAAATCTAACTTTTCCAATTGGTATTTAGCAAAACCATTTTTATTAAAATTAAAATCTAAACCTGTAATCAGTAAGCTTTGATTGCCTAATGGAGAAGATAAATTCCAATCGCGATTAAATTCAATGGTGAATAAACGTTCAATAGTTTTAAAATCTTGTTGTACAAACTGAAAATTGGTAAAAGCATCAATAATTGTTTTTTTAGATAACAAGCGTTGTTTTGCATTAATTTTTCCAGCAATTCCATTGTTATTATTATCGTCCAAATTAGAATAAAGATTCAAATCATTACTACTAACTCCAATTTCAAAATCAACTTTTGTTTTTTCAGAAGGATTATAACCACCCATAACCGTTGCAATTTGAATTTTTGTAGGTGCAATTAAACGAACAATAGGTTCATAATTTCCCTGAGGAATTCCAGCAATAGGTTCAATATATTCATAAATTTTACCAATAGCTTGATTGTTTACGAGAATATAATTTCCTTGATTATTTCCAACCAAACTAAAGCGCACATTATATAATTCATCTTCAGGATTTGTCGAATATTCAAAAGCTTCAACACCAGAAATAATTACTTTTTTATACAACACTTTATTTTCAGAATAACTATCTAAGTAGGCTGAAGGAGCATTCATTAAATTTAAATTATCACCTGCATTTTGTAAAACTGTTATTTGTTCTTCCGATAAATTTTGTTGTAAAGGTTGGTTTTTCACGTCATTTTCAGCATATAAATAACCACCAATATTCCATTTTTCTGTTTCATGAGTGGCTCCTGCATACGTTACAAAACGAGTGAAATTTCTATCGGTATATTGATATTCCACATTGATACGCATTTCTGAAGTTATAGGAAATAATGAAGTAAAAATTATTTCTCCAGCATTATAATCTATGATGTAATCGTTGTTTTCTCCACGAGTCAATTGTATTCCATTGACAAAAACACGTTCCGAACCCGAAATAACTAAAACATACAATTCACCATTGTTACCTCTTAGTTTATAGGGTCCTTGATTACCTTCTTGACCTGTAAAAGTACTTCTAGCATATTGTCCGCGAACTAAGGCAGCCGAAGCAAAAATATCCGTTTTATTCTCATTGGTTCCAAAAGTAAAATGTGAGGCAATTCCTTGTACTTTTTTATTAAAATTTAAAAAAGAAGATTTTCGGTTTTCCAAAAATAAATCTCCAGCTCTGATGTTCCATTTGTCGGAAAATAATTCGATAAAAATCTGGTCAAATTCATCTAATTTCTGCGAATAACCACCATCTTGCAAAGGAATATTACTATCTTGAATAGAAGCACGTAAACTGACTTTGTCCGATAATTTTCCAGTAATTTGAAGATCAAGATTGGAATTCACAACCGTATTTTGATTATTTCCAATAGTAACTCCTCTTGTAATACTTCCATTGGTATTTAAGCCATCAAAAGGTTTGAAACTGTTTTTGTTAGGGTTTTTTATGGTAAAAAGTTGACCAGCTTCATTAGGAACTACCTTGTTTTCATCATAAATGGAATAGGTTTTGGTCAAAAATTCAGGAAAAGTAAGGTATTGCACTTCTAATGTGTCGTTTGAAGTGAAATTTTCCTTGAAAACTAATTTTCCTGTTTTGAAATCGATTTTATAAGTGGAAGAGTCAATTTCAGTGCCATCTTTGTCCAAAATTTTAAAGAAAGCCTGATTGATACTGATTTTTTCTAGAGCAATAGTGTCTTTTGAAGCTACAATTTTCTTTGATTTATAGGTTGTTTGGGTTTCTTGAGCCAAAATGCCCGAAACGCAAAATAAACAAATCCATAAAAACCATTTGTTACCCATAAATACTATAACTCACAATTTTCAAAAGTAGTATATTTTTTGGGTTTTAGGCTAAAGTTTTGCTGCTAAGAACAGAAGACTCAAAGGTTTATTTATGGATTTAGTTTTAATTTTATTTACATGATATTTTACTTCATCTCAAGTGTAAAATAGTGTCTTGTTTTTTTATATTAGGGAAAGCCTATATTTAACTTTTTTAACTAATGATTTCTTTTTATTATGAGAATCTGTAGATAATTAAGCTATTCCTTTGTAACAACTTGCAATGTCTCTCTAGAAATTTGTTTCAATAAAATGGTTTTGTTTCTTTCCACAATTTGAGCAGCTTCTTCATCAAAATGTCTGACGGTGTAAAGCGATACATTTTCGTTAAAAGAGACTTTGAATTTTTTAGACAAGCTTGTTTTTAAAGCTTTAAAATTATCATATTTGTCTTCAATACAAACGGAAAAACTTATTGCTGAATTTTGAATTAAGTTGACTTTAATTTTGTATTCAGCAAACAAAGCAAAAATTTCACTCATGTGATCTTCCATCATGAAAGAAAAATCTAATGATGATAATGACAATAACAACTGATTTTTCTTAATGATAAAACAAGGAGTATGAGGATCTAAATCAGCTCCTTTTGAAACAGAAGTTCCCGGTAAAAGAGGATTTATAAATGATTTCACAAACAGAGGAATTTCTTTTCTTTGAAGTGGTTGCAAGGTTTTAGGGTGAATAACACTTGCTCCATAAAACGCTAACTCAATAGCTTCACGATATGAAATTTGGTTTAATAGAATGGCATTTTCAAAGTATCTTGGATCAGCATTCATTACACCTGGAACATCTTTCCAAATGGTTACACTTTCTGCACCTAAACAATAAGCAAAAATAGCAGCCGTATAATCTGAACCTTCTCTTCCTAAAGTTGTTGTAAAGTTATTTTCATCTGAACCTAAAAATCCTTGCGTAATGTTTAAGTTTTTCTTTTTAATCCCTTTGGAAATTAGCTTTTGGGTTTGTTCCCAATCTACATTTCCATCTCTGTAATTATTATCTGTTTTTATGAATTCTCTAACATCAATCCAATTGTTCGTTAAACCTTGTTCGTTAAAATAATGACTCACTATGGTGGTAGAAATTATTTCACCATAGCTAATTACTTGGTCATAAACAAAGCTGTAATTTGGAGATTTGTTGCTTCTTAAAAAATATTCTAAATCTGCCAAATGACTGTTTACGGCAAAGAAAACATCATTGTCTTCATCATCAAACAAATCCAATAAAATTTGGTTGTGGTATTTTTTTACTTCTTGCAAAGAGGCATTAAATTCTGTTGACTTTTCAAAATAATTTTTAATGACTAATTCTAAGGCATTGGTCATTTTTCCCATAGCGGAAATAACAATTAAAACATCGTCGTGTCCAACCGTTTTTAGTACGTTTAAAACATTTTTTACACCATCAGCATCTTTTACTGATGCACCACCAAATTTGAATATTTTCATTCTTATGTAAGTATTAAGATAAGAGTATTAAGTATTAAGATTTAGAAAATTATTTATTCCTATTTCGTCCATTTGAACTACGTACCAATCTTTAAGGATTTTTGCACCAGATTTTTCATAGAATTTGATAGCGTTTTCGTTCCAATCCAAAACATTCCATTCTATTCGTCTAACATTATCTTTTTTCCCTTGTTTTATAATTTCAGTATATAAGGCAAGACCAGCACCAGTTCCACGTTGACTTTCTTTGACTACTAAATCTTCTAGATGTATGGTTTTTCCTTTCCAAGTAGAATACCTGTAATAATACAATGCCATACCAATAATTTCGCCATCATTTTCAGCAACAAATGTATGAAATAATGGATTATCTGAAAATCCATCTCTGATTAAGTCTTCTTTAGTGACAACAACAGCATTTGGTTCTTTTTCAAAAACAGCTAACTCAATGATTAAATCAAGTACGGCTTGCATGTCTTCTTTTGCTCCTTTTCTGATGGTCATGGCTTTATTTTTTAGCAAAAATAAGATTAAGAAAAACATCTACCTAAAAATCCTATTTCTTTTCACAAAAAATCCGATATTTGTGCCATTAACACAACTACAACGATTTCGAAATGGAAGAAAGAAATAAAACCTTAGGCGAATATATTATTGAAAATCAAAATGCTTTTCAGTACTCAACAGGTGAATTGTCAAGAATAATTAATTCCATTCGATTGGCTGCAAAAGTTGTGAATTACAAGGTGAATAAAGCAGGTTTAGTAGATATTGTAGGAGCTGCAGGTGAACAAAATATTCAGGGAGAAGACCAACAAAAATTAGATGTTTTTGCTAACGAAACGTTCATTCAAACACTTATCAATAGAGAAATAGTTTGTGGAATTGCTTCAGAAGAAAACGACGATTTTATAACCGTTGCAGGTAGTGATAACTCGCATAACAACAAATATGTAGTTTTGATGGATCCATTAGATGGTTCTTCTAATATCGATGTCAATGTTTCTGTAGGAACTATTTTCTCTGTATTTCGAAGAGTAACACCTCTAGGAACTCCTGTAACATTGGAAGATTTTTTACAACCAGGTGTTAACCAAGTAGCAGCGGGTTATGTAATTTATGGAACATCAACCATGTTGGTTTATACCACAGGGCATGGAGTTAATGGGTTTACTTTAAATCCTGCAATAGGAACTTTTTATCTTTCTCATCCCAATATGCAGTTTTCTAAAGATGGTACAATCTATTCTATCAACGAAGGAAATTATATTCACTTTCCACAAGGCGTAAAAGATTATCTGAAATATTGCCAAGCTGAAGAAGGTGATAGACCATACACGTCAAGATACATCGGTAGTTTAGTTTCTGACTTTCATAGAAATATGATAAAAGGGGGTATTTACATTTATCCAACCAGTTCAAAAGCCCCAAACGGTAAATTAAGGTTACTCTATGAATGTAATCCTATGGCATTTTTAGCGGAACAAGCAGGTGGAAAAGCTTCAGATGGTTATCAAAGAATTATGGAAATTCAACCTACAGCATTGCACCAAAGAGTACCTTTTTTCTGCGGAAGTTTTAATATGGTTAAAAAAGCGGAAGAATTTATGCAACAAAATTAGTGCTAATTTGCATTTTATCTAAAAAACCACACACTTAATCGATATTTTTTCTTAAATTAGTCATTTTATTATACAGATTAAACCATTGCTAAAATTTTCTTAAATTTGCAAATCCTAAACAAATCAAACTATATTTAAATGTCTAAAAATCAAAATAAAGAGGTTGAATCAAATCCTATTTCAACTAATGAATCTGCTCAACGATTAGAAGCAATCAAAAACCTGATTTTTGGTGAAAATATTCAACAAATCGATGCAGAGTTTGATTCGATTAAAAATCATATTGAGAAGAGGAGAGAGGAAATTGAGGCACTAATTGAGGATACTCATAAAGAATTAGCAACTGCAATAGACAATTTATCAACAGATTTAAACATCAGGATTACAGAGTTAGAAGACAAAGTAAACGAAAAAACAGACGATTTAAACCATAAAAAAGTAGATAGAAATCTAATAGGTTCGCTGTTAGTCTCTATGGGTGAAAAAATAATGAAAGATTAATTCTTTCTAAAATGACCGATTCAGAAAAATTAGTAAAACTTAAAGAACTTCTTCTTTCAGAGGATAGAGAATTTGTGCTTCAAATTTTACAGAAATTAGAATCGGTTGAAAATACTTTGCACGAAGAAACACTACTTTCCGAAAAAGTAAACCCAATTGTAGATAAAAAAATAGACACTTTTGCCGAAGAAATTCCTTCAAAATTAGGCCCAACAATTACTGAAGCTCTAAAAATTCAGATTAGAGATTCTCAAGATCAAGTGGTTGAAGCACTATTTCCAATTATTGGTAAAATGGTAAAAAAATACATTCAACAAGAAATGAAAAACTTGACAGAAAGTATTAACAACCAAGTACAAAACACTTTCTCAATTAAAAAATGGCAACGAAAGCTAAAATCTTTTTTTACAGGAGTTTCTGAGCAAAAAATTATCCTCTCAGAAATGGCTAAGCCAAAAGTAGATCAGATTTTTATCATCGAAAAAGGTTCAGGCTTGCTGATTGCTAATGTCTCCAAAGAAGAAGACAACATTGACAAAGACATGATTGCAGGAATGTTGACAGCTATTAAAAGTTTTGTAGAAGATGCATTTACAAAAGAAGAACAGAGTTTAGAGTTGATTCAATATGAGTTTTACAATATCTACATTCAAAATTTAGCGTCTTACTATGTAGCTGCAGTCATTTCAGGGTCATTTAATTCTGATTTTAAAGAGAAGTTAGAGGATAAGATTTTAGATTTTGCTTCAAAGCATAAAAAGGAAAAATTAGTGGAAGATTCAAAAGCCACAACTAAATTAATAGAATCGTTATTTGATGATTAATTCAAAAAAAATAGTATTAGTTGGTCATTTTGGTGTTGGGAAAACATCTATAATAAGACGTTTTGTTAGCAATATTTTTACCGACGATTACAAAGTGACCATAGGAGTTCATATTTTTAAAAAGGAAATTGAAGTCAACAATACCAAACTCACCTTTGTGATTTGGGATTTAGAGGGAAAAGATGATGTAGAAAAAGTGAGAAAATCACATTTGATAGGAACTTCAGGTTTTATGTATGTTATTGATCCTACAAGAAATACAACTTACAGTAACATTGAAGCTGAGGTAGATTATCTGAAAACTAATTATCCTAAGGCACAATTGTTGACCATAGCCAATAAAGTAGATTTAATAAATCAAGACGCTTTTTTACAAGAGATTAATTTTCCTGTAGATTTTTTTACAAGTGCAAAAACCAATGAAAATGTAGAAGCAATCTTTACCCAATTGGGATTAAATTTTTTAAACAACGGATGATTCAAAAAACAATTGACAAGTATTTAAGTATAAAAGTTCAAAAAATTGAATTTGATTGGCAAGGAAAAATAATCTTTTCTGATGATATTTTGTTTCCTACACAAAAGGCTAATACCCTTTATGAAATTCATCCTTTTTTTGAAATTGTGGACGAAATTATTCAAGAAAGAAATAAAGAAGAAGTCTTTAAAATAATACTACTTGAACTAGAAAAGACGACTATCATTGCTGATATAATAGTATATTCAGGTTCAAAAAAACAAAATCCTTTTTTATTAGTTTTTGATAGATCAGAATATTACAAAGAGATACAACAGGTTACACAGGATAAAAATGATTTGTTCATTGCTAATTTTCATGAAAATGAGAAAAATAAAAAGCTCAATGAAGAAAAATCATTCAAAAATAAGTTTTTAGCTTCAATAAGTCACGATCTTAAAACACCAATTGCAGGAGTGATTGGCTTGTTAGAATTGTTTAAAAAAGAAAATCTAACCTATGATCAAAAAGAACTGTTGACTACAATAAGTTCATCGATGTCACATATAAACAGATTGGTTGGAGACATCTTTGATTTGTCTAAGATTGAATATGGAGAGTTTACCATTCAAAAAAACACATTTGATTTAGACGAATTAATGAAAAGTATAGAACGTGTTTATTTGGAGAAATTTTTGCTCAAAGACATTGAATTTCAAATTGTGAAATCCAATAAAGTTCCAAACAAATTAATTGGAGACTATAATAGAGTTATTCAAATAATTACCAACTTATTAGATAATGCGTATAAATTTACGAATTCTGGTTGTGTAACTTTTGAAATTAATTTGGATTATAGAAGAGCAAAAAATGTAAGAATAAAATTTCAGGTAAAAGATACAGGAATTGGGTTTGAAAAACTTAACGAAAATAAATTTGAGAGTTTCAAAAAATTACATAATTATGAGCATATTGAAGGTTCAGGTTTAGGATTGTCTATTGTAACTAAATTAGTGGATTTAATGAAAGGAACATTAACCTATACGTCTAAATTGAATGAAGGGACGAGTTTTGTGTTTACTATTCCATTTGAAACTGAAGTTAATGCTAAGATTTCGAGAAGCCAAAAGTCAAAGTTTACAAAAATCGACATCAAAAAGAAATACAATATCTTAATAGTTGATGATAACGAAATTAATCAATTGGTACTCATGAAATTGTTAGTCAATCATGGAGGTTTTTATATGGATATTGCCAGCAATGGGGAACAAGCCATTGATATGACAAAAAAAGAAAGCTACGATCTTATTTTTATGGATCTCCACATGCCTAAGATGGATGGATTTGAAGCAATTGAATTGATTAGAAACACCTCAGAAATGAACAAAACTAATATTATTGCATTAAGTGCTTACGACATTAGAAAAGATAAAGAATTAGCAAAAACGCTTAAGGTTGACGATTATGTTGTAAAACCATTTGTTAAAGAAGATTTATTTAACTCGATTTACAAAGTGCTAAAAATAAAAAAGGAGTAAACTATTTTTACTCCTTTTTTTATTTAAAATATATTCTTATTTATTCATGTGCTGCATTTCATAGATGAAAGTGTCTAAATCTACATTCAGAATAACCAATGATAAAGCTTTATCTACTATGTAAGAAACATTACTAGGAGTAAACCCTAAAGCCAAAGCAAAACGTGTTAAAATCGCCTTCTGTTTTGGTCCTAAAACATGATCCGCATAAACCATTCTTGATAAATCATATAAACGATCTAATCTCTGAACATGCAAGTGCGGTGGATTGATAGGATATTTGGAAGGATTTTCTAAAATTTCTTCATATTCTGCTTGAGAAATTTCTAGCCTAACGGCAAGTTTGTCTAAAAAAGCTCTTTCTTCTTCAGTTAAATCACCATCCGACAAAGCAACCCTTACGATTGCTGAAAAATGACCTTTATTTCTGTTTTTAAATTCGTTATCAAATAAATCTGAGAATGACATAGTATAAATTTTAAGTTCACAAATATACTTTTATTTAGAATTTAAATAAAATTATTTATAAGCTTTTCTTAATCTTTCTAAAAAATTCAAAATAAGTTGTAAATTTGATTTTAAAAAACTGCTAATGTCTGAATTTTGGCTTTACTTTAAAGTTGGTTTACACCATGTATTAGATATAAATGCATACGATCACGTACTGTTTTTAATCGCATTAGTCATTCCCTATACATTCAAAGATTGGCAAAGAGTATTGCTTTTAGTTTCTTTATTTACAATTGGTCATACTTTGTCTCTGATTTTATCGGTGTATAGTGTAATATATGTAAACCCTTCTGTGATAGAGTTTTTAATTCCTGTAACAATAATAATAACTGCTTTTTATACCCTTTTTACAGCTGGTAAAACCTCAAAAGGAAATGGTAATTTGTCATTTATGGGAGTAACTACTCTTTTTTTTGGCGTGATACACGGGTTGGGGTTTTCAAATTATTTTAAATCCATTTTACCAGGAAATGCTTTAGATAAACTATTACCATCATTGGAGTTTGCTTTAGGAATTGAAGCAGCTCAATTGATAGTTGTTTTTGTGGTATTAATTCTTGCCTATGTGGTGCAAACATTCTTTAGATTTTCTAAAAAAGATTGGGCATTAGTGATGTCAGCCTTTGTAATTGGTGTAGTTTTGCCAATGATAATTGAAAGTGAAATTTGGAAGTAAACAAAGTATGACTAAAAAAAAATCAAAATACGACAAAGCCTATCTCAGAATTGCAAAAGAATGGGCACAGTTATCTTATTGCAATCGAAAGAAAGTAGGTGCAATTATTGTTAAAGACAAAATGATAATTTCTGATGGATATAATGGAACACCTTCAGGATTTGAAAATTGTTGTGAAGATGAAGAAAACAACACAAAATGGTATGTGCTTCATGCCGAGGCAAATGCAATTTCAAAAGTAGCACGTTCCACACAATCATGTGAAGGAGCTACACTTTACATTACTTTGTCACCTTGCAAAGATTGTAGCAAATTAATACATCAATCAGGTATAAGAAGAGTTGTTTACCATCAAGAGTATAAAGATTCTTCGGGCTTAGATTTCCTAAGAAGAGCAGGAGTTGAGGTAGATTTAATTGAAGATTTAGTACAAGATTAAAATGAAAGTTAATAAAATATATTTACCGCTACTAATTTGTTTGGCTGTTGCTATCGGATTATTATTGGGTAATTTTATTAATAATTTCTTGCCTAATGCTGTTCAAACAAGAAATCCCAAATCTGAAAAACTAAACAAACTCATTAACTTTATTGATAACGAATATGTTGATGATATCAATACAGATTCAATTGTTGATCTTACAGTTAATGGAATCTTAGAAAAATTAGATCCTCATTCTGTTTATATCACTAAAAACGAAGTAGAAGGTGTCAACCAGAGCATGAAAGGTGATTTTGTCGGAATAGGAATTAATTTTTACCTACACAAAGATTCAGTTGTTGTTATTAAACCTATAAAGAACGGACCATCCGAGAAAGCAGGTATCAAAGCAGGTGATAGAATTTTATTCGCCGATAACTTTCAATTGTATAACAAGAAAATTTCCAATGATGTTTTGTTTTCCAAATTAAAAGGAGAACAAGGTTCTACGGTCGAATTAACCATATACAGAAAATCAAACTACAAAAAATTCAAGGTAAAAGTAACAAGAGATGTTGTGCCTATAAAAAGTGTTGATATTGCAACTTTGATTGATGATAAAACAGGATATATTAAGGTAAATAGATTTGCGGAAACCACATACAACGAATTTCACAAAGCTATCGTAAGACTCAAGAATTTAGGGGCGACTGAATTAATTGTTGATTTGAGAGACAATGGAGGAGGGTATTTAGAAATTGCCTCAGAAATGGTAGATGAATTCCTAAAAGATAAAGAACTTATTGTTAAAACCATCAATAAAAAAGGAACCGAAGAGAAAACCTATGCCACAAAAAAAGGAGATTTTGAAAAAGGTAAATTGACAATATTAATCAATGAAAATAGTGCATCAGCAAGTGAAGTTTTAGCTGGAGCCATACAAGATAACGATAGAGGAATAATTGTAGGAAGGCGTTCTTTTGGAAAAGGATTAGTTCAACGCGAAATGCCTCTAGGTGATGGTTCAATGATACGATTAACAGTAGCAAGATATTATACGCCATCTGGTAGATCCATTCAAAAACCTTATCAAGACAAAGCAGAGGCTTATTTTAATGAATTTGAAAAACGCTTTTTAACAGGAGAACTCTATGAAAAAGACAGTATAAAAGTGGCAGATAGTTTAAAATTTAAAACTAAAAAAGGAAGAATTGTTTTTGGCGGCGGCGGAATAACTCCTGACGTTTTTGTGCCTTTTGAAGCAAAGCACGGAGAAGAAACAACACTTATGATTATGAAATCCGGAGTAGTTGATTATTTTGTTTTTGAGCAAATGGATAAAAACAGAACTTTTTTCAATAACCTCTCCAAAGAACAATTAAAAAAAGAAATCGTTAGCAACGATAAATTTCTCAATTTATTTAAAGAGTACGTAGCTCAAAGTGGATATGTCATAAATGTTATAACTCAAAAAGAGAAAATAAAAACACTTTTGTATGCCGAATTTGTGCGTCAATTGTTTGATGAAGATTCATACTACCAAATTATCCTTTCACAAGATGAAATGATTAAAAAAGTGAAGGAAATATAATTTATTTTCCCAAAGCATCATGAACCTGAACTGGTTTCCCATCATTCCATAAAGTAAGGATATCTGTGGCAACACTAGCACCACTTCCTGCAGCAATGGAAAGTTGACTTCTATGACCAGCCAAAGTTCCCATCACATAAATTCCGTCTTTAACAAGATGATCATTATTGTTCAATTGTAATCTGTTTTTTTCAGGAGCTGCTTTTTGATGAGGTTCAACAAATTCGTCTAAACCTTCAATTGTAAAAGGATTGGAAGCCCCAATACCAATACCAATGATTTTTGTTTGATAGCTGTTTTTGTTGGTAATCACTGTAAAATTTCCAACTTCACCTTTAACAGCCATGACTTTTTCACCCATTATATGTTCCACATGAGGATACAATTTTTGCAAATGTTCTAAACTTTCAGTTAACAATTCTGAGCCTAATTTACCAGGAGCAATTCCGTAAGCATTATTAAAAACTGCATTTTGTAGCGAAGATGATTTTTGATGAGCAATTAAAGCTATTGTCTTATCAACAGCAAAAGGTTTATTGCAAGCTGAACCTAAAATCAAAGCACATGAAACCCCAGAAACCCCACCACCAATTATAATTACATCAAACATAAAGCCCTCTTTATCTTAAGATTACTTATCTTTTGTTTTCTCATCAACCATTTTTGACATTCTGTAAATTAACATCAAAAAAATTGCACAAAGACCACAAATTACACCAATTAATGCAACCGTACTTTTTCCTTCAAAAGGATTGTCGAAATCAATTTTTGTAAAATTGAATACAATCAAAATTAAGGATAACACAATTACAACATAACTAAATATTTTCATTTTTATATTTTATTTATTCAAACAAACCTTTGATATTAGCTGCAAAAAGCTTTACGGCTATTGCTAATAAAATTACACCAAATATTTTTCTAATAACTCCTAAACCATTAACACCAAGTAAGCGTTCAATTTTCCCAGATGATTTTAGCACACCATAAACAACAATTACATTAATCACAATAGCAATAATGATGTTTATTTTATCATAAGCAGCTCTTAGTGATAAAATAGTAGTCATGGTTCCAGCACCAGCTATTAAAGGAAAAGCTATAGGAACAATAGAAGCTGTTGAAGGATTATCTTCCTTATACAAATTAATACCAAGAATCATTTCTAGTGCTAAAAAGAATAACACAAACGAACCAGCAACTGCAAACGAATTAGCATCAATTCCAATAAGTTTAAGGATTTCTTCTCCAACAAACAAGAAAGCAATCATGATCACCGCTGCAACAATAGAAGCTTTTTCAGATTGTATGTGCCCAATTTTACTTCGTAATCCAACTATAATAGGAATACTTCCCACAATATCAATTACAGCAAAAAGAATCATGCTAATGGTAAAAATCTCCTTCCAGTTAATCATTCTTAATAATTTTGGTGCAAATATAAGAATATTGTTAACAGCAACATTTCTATTTAACGATACATTATAAAAATTAAAACTTAAATACATAATAGGAAAATCTAATTATCTTTGCACAAATAGTTATCCTAAATGTCTAATTTCTGAATATCAGAAAATCCCTTTTAAAAAATGTTTCAACTTCACAAAACCATTGTATCTGAAGAAATTCTTGAAAAAGAGTTTGTGTGTAATTTGGCAGCCTGTCATGGAGCTTGTTGTATAGATGGTGATGCTGGAGCACCTTTAGACAAATCTGAAGTAGAGAAATTAAAAGAGATTTATCCAAAAGTAAAGCCTTTTTTAAGAAAAGAAGGAATAAAAGCTATAGAAGAACAAGGTACTTCAGTGCTAGGTTTTGACGGTGAACCAGAGACGACCTTAATTGAAGGAAAAGATTGTGCCTACGTAATTTTTGATGGAAAAACAGCTCTTTGCGGAATAGAACAAGCCTATAACCAAGGTATTGTCGATTGGAAAAAACCAGTTTCTTGTCATTTATATCCCATTCGGGTTAAAGAATATGCAGATTTTGCAGCGGTAAATTACCATAAATGGCATATTTGCGATGATGCCTGCTCTCTAGGCAAAGAATTAGAAGTTCCAGTTTACAAATTTTTGAAAGAATCTCTAGTTCGAAAATTTGGACAACAATGGTATGATGAATTAGAAAAAGTTGCTCAAGAAATGAAGCGATAAATTCTGAATTAGCGTCGGTGTTTACAGTTCAATTTTTAACATTTTTTTTATCGCACAAAAAAGCCCTCACTAAATGATTTTATTGATTGTAACAACGATTTTAACGTTAGTTTATAGTTTTATAAAAGATTGAAAAACAAATAATTACGAATTTTTTTTCAGTAGGACTTTTTTTACTGTTTGTTAAAAACTTCCCTCGATTGTGGATAAGTTTGACTTTCATTTCAAACAATAAATTGCCAACTTTGTAAACAGTTAAAAACATAACTAAATCTCCAAAATTTTATCAAATGTCAACTATAGAACCTATCCTACAAGAAAACAAAGACCGATTTGTAATTTTTCCTATCAAACACCAAGATATATGGGAATGGTACAAGAAACAAGAAGCGTGTATTTGGACAGCTGAAGAAATTGATTTACACCAAGATTTATCTGATTGGAACAACAAGTTAAACGATGATGAAAAATATTTTATCAAGCACATTTTAGCTTTTTTCGCGGCTTCAGATGGAATTGTGAATGAAAATCTAGCTGAAAATTTTGTCAATGAGGTACAATATCCAGAAGCAAAATTTTTCTATGGTTTTCAGATTATGATGGAAAATATTCATAGTGAAACCTATTCACTTTTAATTGATACTTATGTGAAAGATGAAGCTGAAAAAAACAAACTTTTTCATGCCATAGAAACTTTTCCAGCTATTAAAGAAAAGGCACAATGGGCACTTAAGTGGATTGAGTCAGATTCTTTTGCGGAAAGACTAATTGCCTTTGCAGCAGTTGAAGGAATTTTCTTTTCTGGATCATTCTGTTCAATCTACTGGTTGAAAAAACGTGGTCTAATGCCAGGCTTAACATTTTCAAACGAATTAATCTCCAGAGATGAAGGTATGCACTGCGATTTTGCCGTACATTTACACAATCATCATCTGGTTAATAAAGTGCCAAAAGAACGTATTAAAGAAATTATTGTAGATGCTTTAAATATAGAGCGTCAATTTATTACAGAATCTTTGCCAGTAAGTTTAATAGGTATGAATGCAACTCTTATGACACAATATCTAGAATTTGTAACAGATCGATTGTTGGTAGAATTAGGATGTGAAAGAGTGTACAATTCTTCAAATCCATTCGATTTCATGGATATGATTTCATTACAAGGAAAAACAAATTTCTTTGAAAAACGTGTAGCTGAATATCAAAAAGCAGGTGTAATGAATACCGATAGCGATGCACAAAAAATCAGTTTCGACGCAGATTTTTAGGAATTTGTAACAAAGTCATTAAGACACAAATAGATTTTAAATTTCAGATTAAAATATTTTTACTTTATTGACTCAAAGTAAAACCCAAAAACAAGTCATAAACAAGCTTTGTGACTTTGTGCCTTCGTGGCAAAAAACATTACAAATAACCCGAAAGTAGAGAAGGGATTTTCTGCTTTCAAAAACAAAGTAAGCATATGTATGTAGTAAAGAGAGACGGTCACAAAGAGCCTGTTAGTTTTGACAAAATCACAGACAGAATTAAAAAACTGTGCTATGGTTTAAACGATTTAGTTGACGCAGTAAAAGTAGCAATGCGTGTAATAGAAGGTCTGTATGATGGTGTTTCTACATCAGAATTAGACAATTTAGCTGCAGAAACAGCTGCATCAATGACCATTGCACACCCAGATTACGCTCAATTGGCTGCTCGTATTGCAGTTTCAAATTTGCACAAAAATACCACCAAGTCTTTTTCAGAAACAGCTACTGAAATGTTTAATTATGTTAACCCAAGAACAGGTCAACATGCACCTCTTTTATCTGAAGAAGTGTACAAAGTAATTCAAGAAAATGCAGCGGTATTAGATTCATACATCATTTATAATAGAGATTTTAATTACGATTATTTTGGTTTCAAAACTTTAGAACGTTCGTATTTATTAAAAATAAACGGGAAAATTGTTGAAAGACCACAACATATGTTAATGCGTGTTTCAGTAGGGATTCACCTTAATGACATTGATGCAGTTTTAGAAACGTATGACTTGATGTCTAAAAAATTCTTTACACACGCAACACCAACCTTATTCAACGCAGGAACTCCAAAACCGCAAATGTCATCTTGTTTTTTATTAACGATGAAAGATGATAGTATTGACGGAATTTATGATACTTTAAAACAAACCGCAAAAATTTCTCAATCTGCAGGTGGAATAGGACTTTCTATTCATAATGTTAGAGCAACAGGTTCATACATTAGAGGAACAAATGGAACTTCAAACGGAATTGTTCCAATGCTACGTGTTTTCAATGATACCGCACGTTATGTAGATCAAGGTGGCGGAAAAAGAAAAGGAAGTTTCGCTATTTATTTAGAGACATGGCATGCCGATATTTTTGAGTTTTTGGACTTGAAAAAAAATACAGGTAAAGAAGAAATGCGTGCAAGAGACTTGTTCTTCGCTATGTGGACTTCAGATTTATTTATGAAACGCGTTGAAGAAGATGCTAAATGGACTTTAATGTGTCCAAACGAATGTCCAGATTTATGCGATGTGTATGGAGAAGAATTTGAAGCCTTATATACTTCCTATGAAGCAGCTGGAAAAGGGAGAAAAACCATAAAAGCACGAGAGCTTTGGGAGAAAATCCTTGAATCTCAAATTGAAACAGGAACACCATACATGCTCTATAAAGATGCTGCAAACCGTAAGTCTAATCAAAAGAATTTAGGAACCATCCGTTCTTCAAACCTTTGTACAGAAATTATGGAATACACAGCACCAGACGAAATTGCCGTTTGTAATTTAGCATCTATTTCATTGCCAATGTTTGTAGAAAATGGAGAATTCAATCACGATTTGCTTTTTACAGTTACCAAGAGAGTTACCAGAAATTTAAACAAAGTAATCGATAGAAATTATTATCCAGTTCCAGAAGCAGAAAATTCTAATTTACGCCATCGTCCAGTGGGATTAGGAGTTCAAGGTTTAGCAGATGCCTTTATTTTACTTCGCATGCCATTTACAAGTGATGAGGCTAAAAAATTGAACCAAGAAATTTTTGAGACACTTTATTTTGCTGCTGTAACCGCTTCAATGGAAATGGCAAAAGAAGAAGGACCATATTCCACATTTGAAGGATCACCTATCTCAAAAGGTGAATTCCAACATAATTTGTGGAATATCAAAGACGAAGAATTATCAGGAAGATGGGATTGGGCAAGCCTAAGAAAAGAAGTGATGGAAAATGGTGTTAGAAACTCGCTATTGGTTGCACCAATGCCAACAGCTTCTACCTCTCAAATCCTTGGAAATAATGAAGCTTTTGAACCATACACTTCTAATATTTATACCAGAAGAGTATTATCTGGTGAGTTTATTGTGGTTAATAAGCATTTGTTACACGATTTAGTAGCCAGAGGTTTGTGGAACGAAACACTGAAACAAGATTTGATGCGAAACAACGGTTCAGTTCAAAATTTAGATATTCCGCAAGATTTAAAAGAGCTATATAAAACCGTTTGGGAACTTTCAATGAAAGACATCATCGATATGTCGCGTCAAAGAGGATATTTTATTGACCAATCACAATCGTTGAACTTGTTTATGCAAGATGCCAATTATTCTAAGCTAACCTCTATGCATTTTTACGCGTGGAAAAGCGGCTTGAAAACAGGAATGTATTATTTGAGAACTAAAGCAGCTGTTGACGCTATCAAGTTTACTCTAAATAATGATAAAAAAGCTGAACCTATTGCAACAATTGCTGAAAAACCAATGGTAAAACCACAATTGGAAACCATAGCAGTAGTTAACGAACCTGTTGAAATGACTGCAGAAGAATATAGAGCCATGATTGAATTGGCTAAAAATGCAGGTCCTGATGATTGCGAAATGTGTGGGTCGTAGTTTATCTTAAAAATAATAAACAAAACAGCTGTCATTAATTTGATGGCTGTTTTAGTTTTTTAAAGTATATTTGAGTTTTAATAAAATGAAGCAATCATGGCGAAAGAAAAAAAAGGCGTTTACACAGGGAAAATTGAACAAGATGCAGATGGGAATTTCTTCTGTGGTCCATATTTGTTAGATTATAAATACACGATTTCAAACTTTAAAATAGGGGATGAGGTGAATTTAAAATCAGTAATTGAAAACCCTAGCGATATTAGTTATGACAAGTATCCAAAAAAGTCGAAAGTGTTTTTCTTAGCTAACGAAAAAGAATAAGACAATGTTTAGCTTGGTAAGAACAAACTCAGAAAACAGTGACTTTCAAAAACTGACAGCCTTATTTGATGCGTTTTTAGTAAAGATTGATGGCGATGAAAAGGACTTTTTTGCACAATTTAATCAAATTTACATAGACAATGTGGTGATTGCTTATGAAAATGAAATTCCTGTAGGTTGTGGAGCGTTCAAAGAATTAGATGCTAAAACAGCAGAAATAAAAAGAATGTTTGTGAAACCAGAAGCAAGAGCCAAAGGAATTGCTTCAAAAATTTTAATGGAATTAGAAAGTTGGGCAAAAGACTCAAATTATCAAGTTTCTCAATTAGAAACTTCAGAAAAATTAAAAAATGCTATCGCTCTGTACCATAAATTTGGATATAAAACCATACCAAATTATGGACAATACATTGGCGTTGAAAGTAGCATATGCATGAAAAAATTTTTATAAATTATAGATTAATGATGAAATGGGAACAACTATTGTCTTTAAAAAGACATGGTGATACAAGTAAAAGACTTCGTAAAGAAGAAGATGATACGCGTCTAGGGTTTGAAGTAGATTATGATAGAATTATTTTTTCATCAGCTTTTAGAAGCCTTCAGGATAAAACCCAAGTCATTCCATTATCAAAAACTGATTTTGTACATAACAGACTTACACATAGTTTAGAAGTTTCTGTGGTTGGTCGTTCTCTAGGAAGACTAGTTGGAAAAAAAATTTTAGAAAAATATCCTTATTTATCCGAAATCTATGGCTATCAAATGAATGATTTTGGAGCTATAGTAGCAGCAGCCTCTCTAGCACATGACATAGGTAATCCACCCTTTGGTCATTCAGGAGAAAAAGCCATTGGAGAATATTTCAAAACTGGGAATGGACAACAATTCAAAGAGAAATTAACTGAAAAACAATGGCAAGACTTGATTGATTTTGAAGGAAATGCCAACGGATTTTCAGTGTTAACCACATCAAGAGAAGGTGTTGAAGGTTCAATAAGGATTTCGTATGCAACTTTGGGAGCTTTTATGAAATATCCTAAAGAGAGTTTACCCAAAAAACCAACCGCAAAAATATGCGATAAGAAATATGGTTTTTTCCAACAAGACAAAGCTTTTTTTAGTGATGTAGCTCAAGAATTGGGATTAATTAGCAATAAAAATGGAGATGATATTGGCTTTGAAAGACATCCATTAGCCTATTTGGTAGAAGCTGCAGATGATATTTGTTACACCATAATTGATTTTGAAGATGGGATTAACCTTGGTTTAATTCAAGAAGAGTTCGCATTGGAATACCTAATTAAACTGGTAAAAAATGGTATTGATTCCAAAAAATACAATTCACTTACCACTAAAGAAGACAGAATTAGCTATCTAAGAGCATTGGCAATTGGAAGTTTAATTCAAGACGCTGTTCGTATTTTTATAGAGAATGAAAAAGCCATTTTAAAAGGAGATTTTCCCTTTGCTCTAATGGATAAAAGCCAATATGCAGCTCAAATGAATGACATCATTCAGATCAGTATAAAAAATGTTTATCAAAGTAGAGAAGTTGTTGAAAAAGAACTTGTTGGTTACAAAGTAATCAATACGCTATTGGATAAATTTTGTACTGCTTACAACAATAAAATTGAAGGAAGAGCTTCAAATTATGATACCTTGATTTTGAAAGTTTTACCCGAACGGTATCAGTTTCAAAAAGAAAATGTTTACGACAGACTTTTACACATTTGTCATTTTGTTTCAATGCTAACAGACGGAAAAGCTCTACAACTCTACAATACAATTGAATCAAATTAAAAAAAAATAGCCCTAAACTTAACGTAGGGGCTATTTTTATTTGAGTTTTATTATTCACTAATTGAAAAAATAAACATACCCAAAATTAAAAGTTAAGGAATAATCGTTTGTTTTATTTTCAGGATAGTCTCTTCTATCTGGATTTAAACCATCAACCCAATCAGAAGTGTAGTATTGTAATCTTGAATCAAAAATTAGAGAATTATAATCGTTCAACCTGTATCTAACACCAATACTAGAAGTTAAAGATGCAACAGGTCTGCTCTCATTTCTTGTCCCACTAGCATATTTAAGAGGAGTTGTTAAAGGAGTTCCAATTGGTCCTAAATCAGACTGTACTTTTGAGGTGTAATAACCCAATTGTCCACCCAAACTTACGTAAGGTGTAAAAGCCGCTCCAGAATTATAATCATCGGTTTTAAAGGGATAAAACTCTATTTGAAGACCCAAATTTATAGTGCTTGTGGACCCATTCATAGCTCTTAGTTGATTGGCAATTAAGCTAGTCTTTGCAGGATCAACATATTTTCCATAATGAGCTAATTCACTCTTCATGTAAGAAGCATCAAGTCTCAACTTGAAGTTTTCTCTTAAATTCTTATAATCCTCAATAAAAGAAAAATAGTAAAACACACCAACAGAGTAACCCGTATTTTTTGAAAAGTTCTCAAAATCACCACGTTCTCCATAATCAGATTTAAAAAAAACAGGTCCTGCCATTACTCCAATTTCTTGATAAGTTCTACCAAATTGAGCATGAACATTTACACCAATAAAAAGAGAGAAAAAAAACGGAATAATAAATTTTTTAGACATTTGGGTTTTATTACTTTGAACCACAAATATATAAAAACAAAATTCAGATTGAAAAATATAATTTAAAAAAGACTGGTAAAACAATCAAAATTTAAACAATTGGTAATCTGAGGTTTTAAATAAAAGACAAAATTGCTAAAAATCAGTTAAATTTTATGGAGAATTATGAAAACTTCAATGTTAATATTACAATAAAATGTATATTTGCCAAAGATTACGAAAACGTTTTTTCTAATAAAAATCACACTATTATGAGTGCAAATATTTCATCATTTATTGATGCGGTTGCTAAAAAAAACCCAAACGAGCCAGAATTTATGCAGGCTGTTAAAGAGGTAGCAGAAACAGTTATCCCTTTTATTGAAGAAAATAATAAATACCAAAACAAAATGCTCTTAGAAAGAATGGTAGAACCAGAAAGAGTAATTATGTTTAGAGTGGTATGGACAGATGATTCTGGAAAAACTCAAGTGAATAGAGGATATAGAATCCAAATGAACTCAGCTATTGGACCATACAAAGGAGGAATTCGTTTTCATCCTTCGGTGAATTTAAGTATTTTAAAATTCTTAGCTTTTGAACAGACATTTAAAAACAGTTTAACAACATTGCCAATGGGTGGTGGAAAAGGAGGAGCTGATTTTGATCCAAAAGGTAAATCTGATAATGAAATCATGCGTTTTTGTCAAGCATTTATGACAGAATTATCTAAGCATATTGGTGCTGATACTGATGTTCCTGCTGGAGATATTGGTGTAGGAGGAAGAGAAGTTGGTTATATGTTTGGTCAATACAAAAGACTAAGAAATGAATTTACAGGAGTATTAACAGGTAAAGGAATTTCTTTTGGAGGTTCATTAATTCGTCCAGAAGCTACAGGATATGG
>CAZXPF010000031.1:0-32072 GCA_964643105.1 uncultured Flavobacterium sp.
GGAACAAGCAATCCAGACAATGGCTCAACAGGTGGAAACACAGGTAATCCTCCCAGTGATGGTAATACTGGTAATCCACAAGAGGCTGACCCTTCTTTAACCGATGCTGATGGAAATCCTATTTTAACTACGTCTGTTTTACCTAATACTAAACCTCGCAATCATATAAATGAATTAAACACAATAACTAATAGAGCAGAAGTAAAACAAAGATTAATTGCTCTTAAAGCTGACGTAACGACTCTTACAATGGAACAAGGTTCTGAATATTTTACGGATGATGATAATCCAAACGAACCTTTAATTAAAGAAGATTTAACACCAAAATTTTCTGGAATAAGATTTGGAGAAGTTTATGAAAATTCTACATTAAGAGTACACAGTCATCATTACCCAGCTTTAGAACCCGTTTTTTCTGCTGAAGATATTTTAGGAATGGGCTTTTTTTATAAGGAAAAAAGAAACATGGATGTCTTTGATGCGGATAATATAACTTCAATTTTAGTATCTAACCTTGGTACTTTTGCATTAAGAATTACTGATAAAGAAAAAGCAAAACAATTTTCTGATAAATTTGCAATTAAAGCTTTTAGGGATGCTTTTAGAGAAGCATACAAGAAAAAAGTAAGGTTAAAAGCATATAATGATTGTAATTGTTTGTTGCCAAATGTTGAGTTTGATAAACTATTATCTGATTATCTTATTGATTTTTTAAATGATGAAAATACAGGTCTAACTTTATATTCTGGCACAATAGATGCAGATGGTAATTTTACTTGAAGTGTTCACACAAAATATAACTAAATAATTTTAAGCATGAAAAATATAAAAAAATTAATATTCATTATCACTATTACTTTGTCATATGGATTAATTAATGCACAAGAAACTATAAAACCAATTGAAAATCATTTACATGATAGATATATAGACAATCCTAATACATACTATAAAGACACTAATAATAAACTAGAAAGTTTAGTAGGCACATGGGAATTTAATAACGGAACAGATTATTTTAAAATTACATTTTTTAAAATAAAAAAAATGGAGAATGAAAAATATAACGTGTTTGGTGATGTTTTACAGACGAAATTCATGTACAAAAAGAATAATATTGTAATTTATGATAATTATGGTGAAACAATTTATAATTTAAATGATAATGTCAATCAAAAACCAAGCGAAATAAAAAGTGCCTTTGTTAAAAATTCAAATATTTCATTTCTATACACAGAACCTTCAACAAATGACTGCCATAGAAGACGAGTTGGTCGATTAAATGTTATATATAACTACAATAACGGTTCTCCACAAATCCAATGGACAAGAACTACAGACGAACATTATTTTGAAGATATGCCGTGTGATAACGGTGTAGAACCTGATAATTCAGATTTTGTTATTCCTGCAAACATGGTATTAACAAAATTATAAAAAGTTGTTTTTACTTTTCACAATGCTAAAAACCTTATTTCGTTATAGAATTAAGGTTTTTTGTTTGAAATACAATTAGAATAATAAAAACATGAAAAATATAAAAAAATTAACATTGATTGTAACCTTTGCTTTATCTTTCAGTTTTGTTAAAGCACAAGAAACTATAAAACCAATTGAAAGTCATTTACATGATAAATATATTGACAATCCTAATACATGCTATAAAGACACTAATAATAAATTAGAAAATATAGTAGGTACATGGGAATTTAATAATGGAACAGATTATTTTAAAATTACTTTTTTAAAGTAAAAAAGAAAGAAAATGATAAATATAATGTATTCGGCGATGTTTTATTTACAAAGTTTTTATACAAAAAGAATAATATTGTTATATATGATAATTATGGCAATAATATATATCATTTAAATAATAATGTTAATCAAAAGCAAAGTGAAATAGAAAGTAACTTTGTTAAAAGCACAATTATTTCATTTTATTACACAGAACCATCAACAAATGACTGCCATAGAAGACGAGTTGGTAATTTGGATATAACATATAATTATAATAATGGTTCTCCACAAATACAGTGGACAAGAACAACGGACGAACATTATTTTAGAGACATGCCATGTGATAACGGTGTTGAACCTGACAATTCAGATTTTGTTATTCCTGCTAACATGGTATTAACAAAATTATAAAATACGCTACAGAATTATAAAAAAAAACGATTTTTGGTTAGTTCCCAAAAATCGTTTTTAAATTTATATGGTATATATAATTAATTACAATTTTGTAATATTACTGATATTAATGTATTGAATTTGATAAACGAATAGAAACTATTTTTTTTTCTTTTTCAACGATTAAGACACAGGCTTACTTTATTTATGATAAAAATGTGTGATCACAAGCAACAAATATCATCCGTTTTTATTCAACACCTAAAAGTTCTTTTACTTTAGCTTTCAAAGCGTCACCTCTTAAATCTTTTGCAACTATTTTTCCAGAAGCATCTAGTAAGAAGGTAGCAGGAATTGATTTTACATTATATTGCTCAGCAATTGGATCTTTCCATCCTTTTAAATTTGATACTTGATTCCAAGTTAAACCATCTTTTGCAATTGCATCTTTCCAAGCTTGGTCACCACCTGGATTGTCTAAAGAAACTCCGATAATGTTAAATCCTTTGTCATGTAACTCATTGTACATAGCCACAACATTTGGATTCTCTTTACGACAAGGACCACACCATGAAGCCCAAAAATCGATTAAAGTAACTTTACCTAATGATTCTTTCAACGAAATGGTTTTTCCTTCAGGAGAAGGTGCTGAAAAATCTGGAGCAATACTACCTACATTAGCTGAGCTCATGGCTTCCATCATTTTAGTGATGTTTTTACCACTTTTGGTGTTTAATAAACTCTTATCTAATTTTTCATAGAATTTTTTAGCTTCGTCTAATGTAATTGAGTTTCTCATTAAAAAGTTTTCTAACAATAAACTTGAAATAAAAGCATCTGGGTTAGAATTGATAAATGATTTTGATTCTTCGTTCAACTCTTCTTGAAACTTGTTGTATTCTTTCATTAAAGCACTTGCAGTAGCTGTATCCTGCGTTTGCTGTGCAGTCATCATTTTTTGTTGATTTTGCTCTTGAAACTTCATCATTTTCTTAAAAATAACATTAGACTTGTCATTATAAGACTGAAATTTATCATTGTTTTTGGTTCCTCCAATTTTTGACTTTTGGATAGTGTCCTTGTTAAATTCAATGGCAATATCACCATTTTCTAAAATAATAGGCAACGAACCATTAAATGTTTCAATTCTAACAAAAGCTAATTCTACACCATCTTTTAATTTTCCATCAAATTTGAATTTGCCGTTTTCTACAACTGCTGTGTCTAAGGCAACTGGACCTGTTTCACTTTGTGCTTCCAAGTAAACATTTTTTCCATTATCAACTCCATTAGCTGTTCCAGTTATTTCATAACCGTCTTTTTTACAACTTATTACTGTGAATGCAGCCAATAAAACTAGTGCGATTTTTTTCATTTTAAGATAAATTAATTTTTGGCAAATGTATTTAAAAAAAATATAAAAAGGGTAATATAATATTCTAAACTTTTCATAAAGATTATCCATAGAATAGTTGCAAGTTCCTATCATTCGATGCACTGTATGACATTCGTGAAATAGTAAGGTGTACAAATGAAAAAGTCAGGAAAAACTCCTGACTTTCATTGTTATAGTTTTAGTTTTTTTACTTTGAAGTTGAAGGACAAACAAACGTTGTCAAAGCTACGGTGGTATTGCGTATGCCTGAAATACCCTTTTCAACATTTATCATGTTATGAAATCCACGAGCTTTTAAGATAGAAGCCCAAATGACGGATCGATAACCACCTGCACAATGTACATAAAAAGGTTCCTCTCTAGGCACTTCAGCCAAATGATCATTGATGAAATCTAAAGGAATGTTTATTGCATTTTCTACATGTTCAGCATTATATTCAGATGGCTTTCGGGCATCGATAATAATAGCATCTTTAGATTGTTCAGCAAATACCTCTGGACTTACTGATTGTAACGAATCTGTTTCAAAACCTGCTGCTTTCCACGCTTCAATGCCCCCTTCTAGATATCCCAATGTGTAATCAAAACCAACACGCGATAATCTAGTAATCGTTTCTTCTTCTTTTCCTTCTGGAGTAATTAAAAGAATGGGTTGTTTCACATCTTTAATCAAAGCACCTACCCAAGGAGCGAATTGGCCGTGAAGACCTATAAAAATGGAATTGGGAATGTGTTCTTTTACAAAGTCATTTTCATGTCGAACATCCAAAACCAAAGCTTCTTTTTGAGTGGCTATAGCTTCAAACTCTTTTGGCTGTAATGGTTTATCTGCTTTTTGAAGTATAGAATCTAAACTTTCATAACCTTGAATGTTCATCATCACATTTTGAGGAAAATAGGCAGGTGGAGCTGTTAGACCTTCCAAAAGTTCGGTTTTGAATTCCTCTTTGGTCATGTTTGCTCGCAAAGCATAATTGGTTTTCTTTTGATTTCCTAATGTATCTGTCGTTTCTTTACTCATGTTTTTGCCACAAGCACTACCTGCACCGTGATTAGGATAAACAATTAGATCGTCAGATAATGGCATAATTTTTTGGCGTAATGAATCATAAAGATAACCAGCCAGCTTATCTTGTGTTAAATCTTCTACTAAAGCTTGGGCTAAATCAGGGCGACCTACATCACCAATAAATAAGGTGTCTCCTGTGATGATTCCATGGTCTTTTCCATGTTCATCAGAGACCAAATAACAAGTACTTTCTAAAGTGTGTCCGGGCGTGTGAATGGCTTTAATGGTATAATTTCCTACCTTAAATTCTTGATTGTCTTCAGCGGTTGTACAATCATAGCCACATTGAGCGGTTGGTCCAAAAATAATTTCAGCACCTGTTTTTTTTGCCAAATCAATATGTCCAGAGACAAAATCGGCATGAAAATGGGTTTCAAAAATATATTTGATTTTGGCATTATCTTTATGAGCTCTGTCTATGTAGGGTTGCACTTCTCTCAACGGATCAAATATTGCAGCTTCTCCGTTGTTTTCAATGTAATAGGCTGCATGTGCTATACAACCCGTATAAATTTGTTCAATTTTCATACTATGTTTTATTAACTAATGTAAATTTAAGACTTTAATAGCAATTAACACGTAACAAAGGTTACATAAAATAGAGTTCTTTGACTAAAATGAAACTTGCCATTAGTAGTACAAAGAAACCAAATCCTTTTTTTAATTGCGACTCATTTATAAATTTATTAAGATAAATTCCGATAAATATGCCTACCACCGATAGTGATGTAAAAGCAAATAAGAAGTTCCAATCAATTTTTGGACTGTGCACATCTCCTAAAAAGCCTATCAAGGAGTTTATGGTTATGACGAATAATGATGTTCCAACTGCTTTTTTCATGGGTAACCTTGCGAACAATACCAGTGATGGAATAATTAAAAATCCTCCACCAGCACCTACTAGACCAATGACAATACCAATGATGCTGTTTTGAAAGATTAAGTTAGCTATATATTTTTTTTGTGTGATTTCTCTCAGTACAACCTTGGGTTTGGTTAGCATGGAAAAAGCTGCATATGTCATGATTGAAGCAAAAAATAGCATTAGAAATTTATCTTTTGTCAGAACTATTGAATCTGATGCTATCATGATATCAGGAATCAAGGGTAAGATATATCTTCGGGTTAAAAATACAGCTGTGAAAGAAGGTATTGCAAATAAAAATCCTGTTTTAAGATCTACCAATCCTTTAAAGTAATTTTGTATAGTTCCAAAAGCAGAAGTGGTTCCCACAATGAACAAGGAATATGCGGTAGCAACTATGGGATCGATAAGCAATACATAAACTAATATTGGAACCGTTAAGATGGAACCACCACCACCAGTTAAGCCTAATATTAATCCAATTACTATTGCACCAAGGTATCCAAAGATTTCACTCAAAACTTTAAAATTTCAATGTTGTTTCTATTTAATTTGATGTTGCCTTTCAGTTCAAGGGCTTTTAATAGTCTGGATATAACCACTCTAGAGGTGTGCATTTCATAAGCTATTTCTTGGTGGGTATTTTGAATTTCGGTTTTTCCCAAAACTTTAGCTTTGTCGGTGAGGTATTTGTATAACCGTTCATCTAAATTCATAAATGCTAATGTGTCAATAGCTTCTAGCATTTCTTTTAGACGTACATTGTAGCTGTCAAAAACAAAATTTCTCCACGTTTTATATTGGGTCAACCAATCTTCCATCTTTTCTACAGGAATCATAATTAATGTTCCATTGGTTTCTGCAATAGCTCGTATTTTACTTTTGGATTGTCCCATACAACAAGTCAATGTCATGGCACAAGTATCTCCTTTTTCCAAGAAATAGAGTAGTAATTCGTCTCCTTTATCATCTTCTCGAAGTATTTTTATAGCTCCTGTTAATAATAAAGGCATAGATTTTATATAATCACCTATTTCAATGAGGTAATCGTCTGCTTTGAATTCTCTGTAAGTGCCAATTTGGCTTATTTCCTCCAATAACTTTTCTTCAAAGATGTAATGGTAGGCTTCTAATAATTCTTGTTTCATTAAAAACTTCTATTTTTTGTAAAGATACGTTATATCTTTATATTTGAAAAGTTACTTTTGTTACAAATTCTTTACATTGGATACTAAAACATATCACAAATATAATTTTCACAAACATACATTCTGTATTTTTAGGGAAGTGAGCCTAGCTGTTATTGACGACTTAGGAATGGATTATTCCAGCAAATCTGGAAGCCGCTATTACTTTTTAGAAGACGGACTTTATAGAATTTCAAATCATTGGGGAAGAGTTGGAAATTGCCGTTGGAAATTAGAATCAAGCACACTCCAACAATTTTCAGATGATTCTTCGAAAGAAGTAAAGCAACCACACTTACGAGTAGGTTACGCCAAATGGACAGATTTTTATGCCAATAATGAACAAGAGCATTTGTTTTGCATAACTATTGATTTTGAAACCAAAAGGATTGATTTTCATCATAAAAACAATCCTGATTACGATGGAAAATCAATCTGTAGAACAGCTGGTGAGACGGCAAAACGCATTAAAACTTGTAAAGAAGTATTACTTGAAGAAAAATGGTCTAATTATTTAAAATTTAACAGTATAGAAACTATTAGGCAAGAAATAATAAACGAATTATTGACCACTAATAATTCGTTTATTGAAATTAAAAAAATGTATTTGAAATAATGAAAAAATGTTATTGTCATTCCAATGAAAGTTTCACTATTTGTTGTGAACCTTTTTTAGCTGGAGCCAAATTTCCTCAAACACCAGAGCAGTTGATGCGTTCAAGATACACAGCTTATGTGCTTCAAGATGCCGATTATTTACTAGCAACAACGCACAAGACTCAACGAAGATATTACTCTAAATCTGAAATTTTAAAGTGGTCAAAAAATAATACTTGGGTCAAACTTGAAGTTTTAAAAGCTACAGAAAATCAAGTAACATTTAAGGCTTATTATTTGGATGAAAATATCAGAGCAAAAGTACATCATGAGCAATCAACTTTTAAACAAGAAAATTCGGTTTGGTATTATGTTGATGGCGTTTTTTTGGATTAGGTTTTCAACGGTTAAGCAATAGATTTTTTTAACGCAAAGCTATCCCTTCAACAGAAAGCCAATTAATAGTATGGAATGATTTATTCTCCATGGCATTTCATATAAAACACTCAAACTAACGGTTAGGATGACTATGAACTCATGAAACAAGCCTATATCGAAGTATCAATTTTATACGAGACTGTCAATGTCATGGTATATTGAATACCTACCTCAGTTTGATTGGGATTAATCACTTTATCAAAACCAGCAGTTGAAACACCATCATAATAGAAACTTTTATTTTTGCGGGCTAATTTTTTCATATAACTCATATATACTCTGTCATAATTGGTTTCAATTTCAGCAGTTTCATAGGCTTGATAGACTTTGTATTGGTTTTTTGGAAAATACACTTCAAACACTTCATTGGCATCAGGAGTACCTATAACTCTTTTTCTAAAAGACTTCAAGTATTTATCCTTTTTAATTTCAGCCATAGCTAACGCCTGATCAAAAAGGGAACTGTGAATGCTATCTGGGTCTTCACTAAAATATTCTACTTTAATCACATCATGAATTTCGTATTCAGAAGCCATAGTGATGATTTTTTCTAAATTAGTAATGTTTTTAGTAGAAATAATAATGTTCTTTTTGATTTCAAATCCTTTTTCAAATTGTTCTGCTTTTGTGCCTTCCACTGTAAAATCATACACTTTGGTCTGCGAGATAAAATCAACGTAACTTTCTTCTTTTTTTATACCTAATGCTTTTATTTTTCCTAAAAAGCCATCAATGCGTGTATTAATTTTGGTATTGCATAGTTTCACAGTTTCAGCTTCCTCGTTTAAACCTAGTGTTATCACAAATCCATCAGCTTTGGTATTCATTAAAATGGAAATGCTAACCGAAATTACATTATTGTTGACGTTAATGGTTTGGCTGCTGTGAGATCGATTAGTGTTTGAATTGTAAGTTGTATTTCCATAAACCTGATTACCACTAATTTGTGCATGTACCATAGAATAGGTTAGAAGCAAAAAGAAAAGAACTTGGAATTTTGGTGCAATTGTTTTCATCGTTTTAAGTTTTAAATTATTTAATGATGCAATAGTACAATCTCACTGAAAAAATGATTTAGTAAAACAACTTTCTCTTTACTGTAAAGATTTTTCCTTACTTTTACAGTAGATTTACAGTACTCGTTACAACCTGTATTTTTACATTTGACTTCAATTTATAAATGAATCCATTAATTCTTTTTCAAAATCTTAAAAACAATGTGCTTTTAGTGTATAAGAAGCATTATCCTTATTTTGTAGGAGATTGGAAATCGTTCAGTTCACAAGATATACAAAACTTGATTGATTTAATGGAAACACAAGTAAAACAGAAGGTTAGCGAAAAATGGATTTATACTCATTTGAAGCCTGAAACTAACGAAAAGTTACCTCGTAAGGACATGTTGGATATTTTATCGCAATTTGTAGGTTTTTCGGGTTGGGATGAGTATGCATATAAAAATAAAGTTGTTGAAGTACCTCAACTTGTTACTAAGAAAAAGCAAAAAAGTCTTTTGCTATGGATTGTGGGGTTCTTGTTTCTAACAGGGATAACTGCATTTGTTTTTTTTGATTTTATTCGTGAAGACGATAGCGTACATTCCTTAGAAGTTAAAGATTCATATACTAATGATAAGATTAGTACAGAGGATATCAAAGCGGTCATTGTCAATGACAGTGCAGAGATTCCGGTAGAGATTATCAATTCTGAGCTTCAAATTAAGACTGTTGATAGTGCTAAAGTAGTTATTAAAAGTCCGTTTTATGCTGAGAAAACCATAATGGTAAAACATGATCGTTCACATTCAACAATTGTATTAGAACCAGATGATTATGCTATGATGTTAAAAGCTTTTATGAAGTCCGATATTAAAGATTGGGAAACTAGAAAGCAACAGTTGGATAAGATTTTTGCTGATGATATAGAGGTTATAGTCATGTTAAAAAATAATTTGGGTGCTGAATACTTCAACAAGGAAGAGTTTTCTGAAAAGTTAATTGTTCCGAGTGCATCGCTCAAAAAGATGAAAGTTTTGGAAATCAAGAATAATGACGACAAGCAAATTAATTTTATAAGAATCATGCAACAATAAGATGAAAATTAAAGCACTTATTTTTTTATGTTTATTGAACTCACTAGCCAGTTTTGGTCAGAGTGTTAATACGTCTTCGTCTAAAGTTACCATAAAAAATACCTTTAGTTTCCAAGCTATTAAAGCCTATCAAGAAAGTGCAGTATTTAAAGTTAAGGATTATTATAACTATTTGGAATTGTTTGCTGATGACTCAGCTTCAGACAGTTTGCGTTTTCAGTTAAAAACCACTCTTCATAATTTGTTTGTGGATGGAGAACAAAAAGTAGTGGACTTCACAACTTCTGAAAATGAACTCACTACACTGGATAAGCTTTTAGAAAAAATTCAGGATAAAAATTATTCTTTCAATTTGTCAGCTATCGAAAACTCAATCGTAGCAGAAGATTTCTGGACGACAAAATACAATTTAGAAGTGCTTCAAAACAATCAAAGTTGTACTATGGAAATCTTTACCAAGGTGCTTTTTAGGCCAATGCAAAAAAAGTTTGGGACCAAAACGAAAGAGGTTTGGACTCTTTTTTTAGGTGAAATGGAGTAGTAGGTAAGTTTAGGAATAGAGTAATTGCATTAAATAGGTTTTAAGCATTTCACTGTATCGAGAAGTCGTTTGCTTGAGTTCGTTTTTTTCAACAAAATTTCTTAATCGTGTTTCACTTCGAGTAATTATGTGCAACCCTTTAGCAGTAAGTAATCATTAAAGCGTTCTTCCAAGGACAAACATACTTTCTTGATTGCTATCAATGATAATTTGACTGATTTGATGCTCTACAGCAATTTCTAAGACTTCTTTGGCAGGTAAAGTCACAAAAGGCTTAGTTTCGTTTGCCCAATGCAGTAAAGTAGCTTGAGAAGTAAAGACACCCATTACTAGTTTTCCTTCGACTTCAAAGACAGATGTAAAAGATAATTGTGTTCCTTTTTCTATAGTTGTCCAATCTTTTTCTGGAGTTTTACCAGTTACAGGAGCAACAGTTGGTACCAACAAGAAAGCATTATTTCCTTGCAATTCTGCTAAAACACTACTAAATGTTTCTTGATTTTGATTGGTTTGGAAGGCTTTAATCTTTTCCAGAAGTTTATCATTATTGGGTGTAAAAGTTGGAGTAGTTGAATTTGACATGTTCGTATTTTGATAAGCAAAGTTACGAATTCTTGTTGAATTAGGCGAGTAGAGTTCTAATTCAGTATTTATAATTTTGAGCCTTGCTTGCTGGCAGCTTGATCTTTTAGAATTCGGAGTTCTAATGCTATGGCTTTTTGTTTTTTTGTTTGGGATGCCATTAAAAAAATGCCGGTAATAAAACAGAGCAATCCCAGAATTATGAACACAATCCCCATACTCATTTCGGTATCATAATTTTTTTTGATGGCAATGAATTCTTCAAGGTTAAGTTTCAATTGATTGGATCTTTCCGTGTCAGCATGTACCATTCCTCCAACACCTATGTTTGTAGTGACCAAGCCTAATAATAACAGCATTATTCCGATGATTTTCCTCATGTTAAAGCTTTGGGTTATACTTTTTTATTCTTATAGTAAGATGATTTAAGTATAAATTTACTGATAAATATTGGTTTTGGTCTATAAAAAATAATTTTATATTGGTTTTTGAGAGAAAAAACATAGAAAGAAGCTTCTAATTAAAAAAAAAATGCTAAAAAGAAAGTGTAAACACTTATCTAATTAGCATATTAACAAAACTTAATTAAAAATAACTCATGGTTTTTTTAAGGGTGTCTTACTGGATTCACTAGGAAGAGCAATAATCCCTTTAAAGACATGACTTAAATCAGTTGGTTTTAGTCCACCATTGTTAGAGTGACAAGCGAAGCAAGAACCATATTCGTTGTAATTCATCCCATTTTGTGCGTAGGTTTCCATGGTACTGTTGGCCAGTTGACTTGTTCCTATGGCTACACCAGGCTGACTTTCATTAGGAGAGTAACTATACCCATTTGGACCAGCACCTCCATCTGTCCAAGTGGCACCAATGAAAATATAATTTTTTCTAACATCATTGCCTGGTAATAGTTTAGCAACAGCTTTATTGATTTCGATTACTTTGGTATTGGCAATAGCAGGACTTGCATCTTCAGCATTTGGTTGCACGTCATAACTACTTCCCCAAGGTTTGGTTCTGGTAGTGTTACTTGGACTTATGGTGTAGCCTTTCTTAGCTATAATACTATCGCCACTGAATGTCATGTGTGAAACATTGGCAGAATCTTTTACGTTGGTATTCAGTAACCAATCGCCATCACCATCTGCAGGAACGGTTTCTACTTCGCCTTTTTCGTTTACATATTGATAAGCCAAGTTAGGGGTATTCTTTTTGTGTTCAAAGGTGGCCCAAACCATTTCAGGATGACCAGCTGCACTTCCAACTATGTGAACTCCTACAAGGGCAAGTCTTGCTTTTCTTTCGCCACTAATAACCCATGTAGTATTGGTCTTTGTGTAAGTAGGAATGATTGCATCTATGGTGATATAATCAGCTACATTAATTAAAGAATCAGCCACTACCCATGAAGTTTTCAATTCTATGGCTAATGCATTAGCGTCTTTAAGAATGACTCCATTTTGTTTAGCAAAATTAAAGATACTATCACGCTCTGAAGCTGTAGTTGGGAATGTTTTACCGCTCATTTTTCCATTTTTAACTGCGGTTAAGAATTGAGCGTAAACATCATTTACCATTGAAATATAATAAATTAGGTTTCCGTTTTTATCCATAAGTACATCATCAGTTGCTTGACCTTCTTCGGTATTTACTTTTCCTGTTTTATCTACATTGGCTAAAGCTCGCATAAGTTTTCCTTCTTCATGTGGAATTAATTCTCTAACGCCTTTGGCATTTTTTGGAGAAACTGTGTAAAAAGTAGCTGTTTCCATTACTGTTTTTTGTTTGTCAGGAGAAGTAATCCAAAGAAACATCTGTTCAGACCATTTGTAAAAATCACAGTTGTTGTTGTGAACAAAATCAACACTGTTGGCATTAACAACAACGCCATTTTCTGTAGCTTTACCAGATTTAAACCAAGAGTCAAACTCTTTTTCTGTCAGAACACAAGATGAAGTATCAACGGTTTCTGCTAAGTACTCACTTTTCTCATTTTTGCAGGAAGATGTTAGTACCAAAAATGATAAAAGACATCCATAAATCAGTTGTAAGTTTTTCATAAATATTTAATTTGAGGGATTAACAATACAAATTTAACTGACCTCACTCGAATAAAATACCGTATAAATACGTGATTTTTAAAGATAGTATAGAAAAGAGGTGAACTGCATTTGTTTTTATCACAAAATTTCTTGACTGGATATATACAGTCAGAGTGTCACAGATTGTCAATACATAGCTCAAAAGGGTTCTTTGTCCACAAACATGTCATCACGACTTATGAGGCAACTCACTAGAAACTCCAGAGTTCTTTATGATAACTATCCTAAGACAAATAAGTTAGACCTTAGAGGGTAACAATTTTGTGAGTAGTTTTAACGCAAAATGCACAAAGCTTTTTGCAAAGATTATCAAGATTATCAAGATTTCTTTACCCAAGTCTGAAAAGTGAACAGTCAAAGTAATTCATGGTCTAAAAACGAATTAAAAATAACAAACAAACGGTTACAATTTTATTTCCATCCATTACATTTGACTAAAATTTATAAATTAGCACTATAAAAAGTAATGGAATGAGTAGAAGAGATAGGCTAAGACAGTTACCCATTTATAAAAAATCTGAAATGATTTTCCAGTTGGTCAATAGTTTAATGGATGCCATTTCAGATGAGGATGAGTATTTAAGTCAAACGAAATACATGATGCGAGATGATGCCGCAATTATTTGTGCTAAAATTGCAGGCGCAGAAGGAGGCGATGTTTATAGTATTCGCATGCAAAATGCTGCTATTATAAGAGATCACGCTATGCATTTATATACTCAAGTAGGAAGCTTACGTTTTCTTGGGACTTTTAAAGAAATAGAATATGTAAACTTAATCAGAGAAGAAATAGATGCCTTTAGGGAATTATTTATTGAATGGGTTGCCAATTTTGACAAAAGTAATTACTATTGGGATGAATGGGAATTATTTAACCCACCAGGAGCTATTCCACCAGACCCAAATGCTTATCAAGACCCTATCAACTGGGATGATTTTTTCAATGATGATTTTCCAAGCGAAGAGGAAGGTGATGAAGCATAAGAACTTCCTAATTTCAGTGAAAGATTGATAAACCTGACAGGTTTCAAAAACCTGTCAGGTTTAGCTGTGATCCCATAAACCGTAAAGCTATGTAACCTATTCCAAGCAAAGAGTCTTTCTACTCACAGACTTGTCAACCTAAGTCTGTTGAAGGGCACAAACAAAATCAAATTCCAAACTCAAAAATTTTAATCACATCTCTTTTTCTAATAAATTACTCATTAACAGTAATTTAAGAAGTATAGGATTTAAAATTCCCTTTTTGTTAGTATCTAAACTGTATTTTGTAAGTGTCATCTATTACGGCTTGTTCATTTATAGTTGTGATGCAGTGTGTATAATTTTTTTGAACCTCTTTTTCAATTGTAATAGTTCTAATATCAGTTTCTATTATTGCTGTTTTTTAAGATCTATTTTTTCTGCGCTTATGGTAAACTTTGTTTCTTTGTGCTAGACTATTACTGAGACATCATTTTTTAATATTGAAGTTATGATTTTCTTTTTGTCTCCAAAGATAAAGTTGTTTTCCTGCGATAAGGATAGTGAGGTTATTAATGTAAAAGGAATAGGGTAATGGGTTTCATTGATTTATTTAACATTCTTATTCCAATGTAGGTAATTCAATTCCTAATTTAAAAACCTTATGATAAGCTTTAATTGGAGTCATTTTATATTTAATATTTTCAAGACTTAATTCATCCAAACCATATTCTAAATCAGGATAAATAATCAAACAATCGATGTTTCTATCGTCTGATACTTTTAACTTCTCTCTTGCTTTATTTAATCTTGCATATCCTGCAACCTGACGAATGTCTTCGTGTAAATGACCATTTTTGTATTTCAGTTTGTATTTTGCATCTATAACCATTTGAAAACCTTCTTTAGAAACTAAAATATCTAAAGCATTACCATAAGTAGAAAATTGGTAATGTATCGCTTTTCTATCCGTTGGATTGGCTTCAATCATTTTACTGTAGGCATATAACTCAAATAATCGTGGCATATCAATCCAAAATGGAGGTGTTGCAACTTTATCTTTAGTAGTTTGAGTGATATTGTAAGCAAATCTTTTCAGTATCTTTTTTCCTAAATCTACTGCAGTTGTATAATCTTTATAAAAAGGATTGTACTTAATATGCTTTAATTCATAGTCATTAACTTGATTTGAGATATGTTCAAAAGCTGGACGACAATAATTAACAGTATGTTGTAAATCAATAAATTTATTACCAAAAAGGTCTTTGTGATTTTCAATATAGCTACTTGCAAACTGTAATACTTTCTTCAAAAAACGATTTTCGGAATGATCTTCTCCAAATTCCTGATATTCACAATACGTAGAAGTAAAACGATTTTTAAATACATTTTGTTTAATATGTTTCCCAACTAAAATTTTACCTTTTACGCGATTGTTTAAGTTTTCCTGAACTTTGTAATAATTTTTCCTCAGTCCTTTTCTTGTAATAGCTTTTACTAATTGTAAATACTGAACAACCAAAAAAGGAGTTAATTTGTCTTCTTTTTGTTCTATTTCAATGGGTTTTGCATTCCAATCTATTTTTACCAAATCCTTTATTTCAGCATTACTTTCAGGAACACTGGTAACTTGTAACAACATTTTCAAATAATCCAATTCTTTAATATCTGATGAAATATTTTCAGAATCATTTTTTAAAATTTCTTCTTCAGAATCTGTAATTGCATCAAATATTTTAGATGTTCTGGTGTTGAGTTTAGGTTCTACATATAAATATCTTCCTGTATTACCCAACCAATCTAAACCTATACAATAATCAGCCTTTAAGTTAAAGCCAAGTTCAGTTCTTTCATAACTAAAACAATGACTACTATCATTAAAACGTTTAGATTGAATAGCATCAAACAACAAAATAGTCTCATTCAACGAATCTGAAGACAATTCATTGAATAAAATTTCGATACTATTATGTTCTGATAATCTAAACCCCATTACAGCAGAGTTTTTAACTCTTCGATTTTGTTTTTAATATTAGTTCCAATTAACACACTATCTTTTACATATTCTAATAAAATAGGTTTGATTTCATACTCAAATCGAATATCTATTCCAGCTCCATTTTCTTCATCAGATTTATCAATAAAATAAGAATGACCTAATTGCACATCTTTGACTTCGAATTCTGGAGAAATATGCTCTATAAATAATTTTTCAACTGCTTTGAAAAGTGCATCATGGAAATTTTCTAATCCTTGCTTTTCTTTTAGATTTTCAGGTAAAACATCTACAAAAGCAAAACGTCTTCTTATGGCATAATCAATATGTCCTACTGAACGGTCAGCCGTGTTCATAGTTCCAATGATGTACAAGTTTTGAGGTAATATTAAATCATTTCCATTCACATCATACATACTTTCTACAGCTTCTCCACGATATTCTAATGCATAAATTAATTCTCCTAAAACCGAAGACAAGTTGGCACGGTTAATTTCGTCTATAATTAGCATATAATTTTTCAGTTTTTCGACTTTGGTTTCTTTAGATGGAAGATTTGATGATATGTTTTTTAATTTTTCTAAAATCATGAAATAATAAGGATACTTACCTTTCATTTTCAACTGTAACTCTTTTTCCCTATCTCTTAAATCGATAGGAATTTTTATATCAGTTTTCTTATTGAAAACTTTTTCAATATCGCTAAAAAGTAACTTATATTTTATATCTTGTCGTTGTGGAAAATTGTAAATTAAATAATCATTACCAACTGATATAATTTCGGCTGTACTTTTATCTGAAAATCTGTAAGTTTCACCCGCATCAATTTTTACGCTTATTTCTTCCAACAAAATTGTTAATCTATTTTCAAAATCAGAATTTGTACTCAAGACACCCTTACTAGCTAAATAGTTATCAAAAGCCAATTTTGCAAACTTACCAAGAGTTTTATTTTCAGCTTTAAATATAATTCCCTCACCATCTGGATTAGGTTGAGATACAATGCCTCTTACAAAATCCTCATAAGTATATGATGGATGAAATTGAATTATCTTAAATTGTTCATTTTCATTTAAATCTTTAAGAGATTTTAAACCCAACATTTCCTTAGCAATTAATTTTGCCTCTCTAGTTTTACCAGTACCTGGAGGACCTTGTAAAATGATTTGCTTTTTGTATTCTAAAAGAGATTTTATCTTCGATGTTTTATCTTCTATTTCACTCATTTCATTAGAATTAAGATTGGTTTCTTTTTTGGTTAAAATTTCAAAAGTTTGCCATGGATATGTCATTATATCGTAAACTTCCTTGTGTGATAAAATACTTTTAAAATAGTTTAGTGTTCTATTACTGTTTTCAAACCAATTTGAACTTATTTTTAATTGAGCATTATTATCTAACTCATTTATTTTATGCATTAAAGTGCGTAATGATCCCTCATTAACAATAGTACACAATAAATTAGGTTGTAGACTAGCAATTAAACGATTAGCTGCAGCTTTTCTATTTTGAGAAGTGTGTTTTTTAAGCCATTTTTTTATTTCGTTATAAGTAACCAAATCCATTTGGTCTTGTTGGTCAGCTATTTTTTTTAACAAGACAGCTAATTCACCCCAATTCTTTTTAATAGCATCTTTTTCAATGTTAGTATAATAGCCTTGTTGTAATGAAGATACACATTGATCTCTAGATTGTTCAAAATATTCTCTAAACACATCTTTATCCCAATCTTGATAATTGTTTTTAGCTTTGGCTTCTTGGATAAATTGTGGAACATATTTCTTGTATGAATCAACCCAAGTTGACCAAACTTTAATATTCTTTATTGTTTCGTTTAGTTTCATAATTATTTTATTAATCCTAACTCCCTGCCAATATCTTGATACAATTTCGACAGTGGTCTTTTATGTTGTTCTTTTTCTAATGTATAGTTCCCTAAAATCATTCTATCAATTTCTGATTTACTAAACTGTAATCCTTTGTATGAACTCAGATAATCTCTGTATTTTTTTGAATATTTTAATCTTTTTTTGATTATCAATTCTAAAACATGATCATGATGTAACTCATACAAATCCTTTAAATTAAATACATTAAGATGTCCTTGTAATGCAGATTTAAAATGAATTTCTACATCTGATTTACCAACAAGCGGATTGATTATCGCAATATTTTTAATTTTATGAGTAAAAACAAAATCATCCATTTGCAACAAATAAGGATTAATTAAATCCTCAGTAAAAGGATCTTTATCTTCTTTAGCTCCAAAACCATTACATGATTTACATGAAGGAACTAAATTATAATAACTTAATGCCAGTTGAGGATATTTGTACTTAGGATAAAAATGGTCGATCTCAGGTTTTATCTTTTTATTTCGAGATGTGGTATATATATAATTTCTGTTGCAATATGGACAAGTATCAACTTTAATTCTATTAATAAAATCCCATTTTTTTAGACCTTTTTCATAACCGTGATTGACAAATATATTTTTCAAAATAATATTATCATCATGGGTTAAATTAATAAAACTTGAATGAGTATTATTCTGTTGAGAAACGTAATTAAATAACTCATCAGGGTTTAATACAATTAAATCCTTTAGTGAATTATTTGTTTCGTCATTTAAAGTAGTTAAATAGGCACGTAAATCAAGTGATAGATTCACATCAACTTTATTTTTTTTAATTTTTCCTGCTCTCAAAACTCTGTCAATATGATGTAAAACATCATCTTTAACTGCTAAATAATGAGCATCTGCAAACAAGTTATTTATTTGAAGTGGTATCACTTTTTAATTGTTTTAGTTTTTCTTCTAGTCTTTTTATTTCATCGTCCTTAAACTCAGGAAAAACCTCTAAGAACATATCATTTAGTTTATCACTCAAATAAGGCTCACCAATTAGATCAATAATTTTTTTCGCAACTTCAGGTGAGGTTATCCATTTTTTTTCAAACCTTTTTTCTTTATCATTTATGTATTCAATTACATCTTGAATTTTTCCTCTAGCAAAGTCTCCAATCAATCCATTACCGACAAAAAAAGAATCAGCTAAAATATCTGTAATATTTCCACCAAAAACTTTCTTTTCTTCAGATTCTCTTACTGACAATACTCTTTTTTCAGAATTCTTATGAATATATGTAACATTATAATTTGGAATATCAGAAAGTGTTAGAGCATCATGGGTTGTAAATATAATTTGAATTTTTGGTCTCTTTTCTAGCTCATTAAAAATGATTGGAGCAATCTTTAAAATTGCATCTACAAACTTTTTTTTCCATAAAGCATGATAACCAAGTTCAGGTTCATCTAGTAGTAATAAATAATTTTCTTTTCTTCTCTGATGATCCTTTTTATTTAATGTAAAATAATATAAATTACTAAAAAAAATCCAGTAATGATTTTTCACCCGTAGAAAACTTCTTGCTTGGGTAAAAATTTAAAATTCTAAAATTACTATGCTGTATTGTATCTTTGAAAACAGAAATGAGTTTTTCATATTCTTTTATAAGAACTAAGATTTTCGATTGTTCTTCAATTTTGAATTCAACGAAAACTTTTTCATTTTCAATTTTTGATCTACTATCTAAATCAAAATTCCCTACGAATTTATGAAACTTATTAACTGCTTCAAATGACTTAATACAGTTAATCATTCTGGACTTAATTGATTCAAAATCAAATCCTCCAGAAATTATTTTTAATTTGCTCCTATCAATCCTATCAATTAAATCTTGTAGGTTATTTACATCAAAAATATAATTCTCTTTTAAAATGGTGTAAGTTGGTAAATAAATATTACAAATTCTTTTTTCTAAAAATTTATTTAATTTTCCAGTGAATGTGTTTTGACGAATTACATCTTCAAAACCTATCTCAAACCCATTATTATTTGTTATGGAATAAGTATCGTCTAACACTAACAATGAAAGTAACATTATCCTTAGATTTTTCAAAAAATCATCATCATTATGAATCATTTCTGATTTAATTTCGTAACTATTCCATAAAATTTCTAATTCTTTATTTAAACTCTTTCCTAAAGTAGCATCTTTATATACATTAAGAAATTGGCTTTTATTAAAATTATTTACTTTAACATTTAAACTTGAATAAAATGGTGTGTCAGGATATATTTCTTTAAGAGTATCTATTTTAGGACTGTTTAAAAAGAATAATTGTCTTTCCAAATTGTCAAAATAAAATTCACTTAGACTATTATTAAAATTCCTAGAGGGGGAAATTGGACTAAATATATCTTGTATATCATAGTCTAAACTTGGAGAGTAATATAAAGGATATAATTTATCATTGTTATCAATTTCTTCAAAATCAAAATTCTCAATACTTAATTTATTTGCTTTTTTATTTCGTATTAAAATTTTGCTTTCATTCTCATAGATTAAAGCTAGAGAACTTTCTTCGTTTGTTTGACTTATTGCTCTTAAAATATTTGTTTTTCCAGCACCATTTGCACCAACAATTGCAGACAATAATAAAATACTCTCTTGATTATAAAGATTAGGGATATAACTTTTGTTTTCTTCTTTATAAATTTTTCCATTTTCAAGAATTGAAAAAAAATATTTACCGCCAAAATTTATTATTTGTGGTTTTTCAAACAAGAAATGATTCTCGATATATATAGCTGACAATATCATCTTTAACTCTTTTTATATTCTTCCTTATCCTCAGCAACCATACCCAACTGCTCCTCAACATCACCAACCGTAACCTGCCCATTCATCAACATAGGCAACAACCAATCACGTAACGAGGCGAGTTCTTGGTTTTCTTTTAGATTCTTTTCCTTTTTGATTTGAATTGGCTTCATAAAATCATAGAATTTTTCAGCTAATTCAATTGGTGGAATTGTAGTTTTATGTGAGCTTACAAAAGATTCAAATAATAAATTTTTAATCCCACTAGTTTTTCCTTCATAACCAAATAAAACACCAGCATCATATATACTATTCCATTGAAAAACGAAATTGTAGAAGAAATATTTACTCTTTAAAGTAACTGCTTTACAAAAATTAGAACAAATAATTGGTGCATCAAAACGTTCTAAAGTTTCTTCAGTGATGTAGGCTAATCTACCTGTTGATTGAACTGGACTTCCTCCTGAAATCTCTATAATTAAATCATAGGGATCTAATGTTTTAAACAAATTTTTTTCTAAAATATAACGCTCTGGAGTTTTTAATTCTCCTTTCCCATTTAATCCATTAATATCTGCACCTCTAACACAGTAAACTCTTTGATTATAGTTTCCTTCTTCTTGCTCTTTTCCCCAGTCTCCACTTTTATCATTTTTTATCAATGAAGATAATGTATCAACCTTCCACCCCTCAGGAATCTCTCTTTTCAACTCCTCATTCCAAACCATCTTACCACCTGTAGCCTTGTATGATTTTCCATCCTCATTTTGAAAATCAAACTGTACAAACCAATAATCATACAAAGTTTTAGCCATAGCTTCTAACTCTGCATTGATTTTATTGTTTAATTTTATTTTTTGATTAATCATATATAAAAAATCACCAGATTTTTTTTGTTCTTCATAATCAGGTAGAATTAAATCTAAATAAGAAAAAATTTGTTCGTTAAAACTAGCACGTAAAGTCATTATTGCATTATTACTCATCGTTTTTCTGAACAACTCACTCCTTAAATAAAAAGCCATAAATCTATCATAAGTAATATCAGTTTGAGTAGGTCTTAATCTTTTTAAAAAACCACTATATGTGGTATCAGGATAATCTTTATCGGCAACACAACTCATTGCTAATTCATCTAATGACTCACTAGTACGGGTTAAAAAAATATCTCCTTTTTTTACAGAATAGGTAATCTTATCATTTTCCGATACATCCATGTATTCATCAAGATTATCGGGTAAAAAGTAGTTATTAAAAACAGTTTTAAAAGAAACAAAAGGGCTACCATGACCCGCTTGTTCTGGCTTTGATGAAATACCAGAACTAATCTCATATAATTTGCTAAATTTATAAGTCTTTAAATTACTCATATTTTAAACTTTTCAAATTATTCTGAATTTCCATTTCCAACGTTATACTTTCCGCAAATAAATTGGCTAAATTGCTTTCAAAAGTTTTCATTTTAGTAGCAAATTCTTCGGGAGAAATATCTAAATATTCAATTTTCACTTCAAAATATTGCCCTGCCGAGAACGAATAATTTTTAGCAGCAATTTCTTCTTTAGTAACTACCACAGATAAATCTTCAATCGCTTGTTTCTTATTAAAAGTATCTATAATGAGTTGTTCTTCGGTTGGAGTTAAAACGGTGCGTTGGTTTTTACCTTCTTTTACAGTTTCCCCTAATTTAGAAGCATCTAATAAAACAATATGTTCGCTATCGGCTTCTTTGTCTAAAAATAATACCGAAACATTGGTTCCTGTGCTAGCAAAAATATTAGATGGCATACTTACTACCCCACGCAACCAACCATTGGTAATCAAGCGTTCTCTAATTTTCTTTTCAATACCACTTTGTGCGGTGATAAATCCCGTAGGCAATACAATTGCAGCTTTTCCAGTATCATTCAAACTGAACATGATATGTTGGATGAACAATAAATAAATCGCCATAGATTCTTTTTTTGTTTTTGCAATTTTAGGAATACCAGCAAAGAATCGTTTTTTAAATGCATCTTTCTCCAAATCTGAATGAAAATCAGAAAAATCCAATTTAAACGGTGGATTCGATACGATATAATCAAACTTGGTATCTAAATAAGTCGGTTGTGCAATGGTATTGGTTTTAATGATGTTCGGAATCGAATGCGTTAAATTATTCAATACCAGATTCAAACGCAACATATTACTTGATTTCTGAGAAATATCTTCTGAGTAAATCGTACAATTCTCTTCTCCAATTTGATGGGCTAAACTCATTAAAAGCGTCCCCGAACCCGCACTTGGATCATATACTTTCACTCCTTTTACAGGTGTTGGTACCATAATTTGCGCCATAATACGTGCTACTGCATGAGGCGTATAATATTCGGCATACTTTCCACCTGAATCGGTATTGTAATCTTTAATCAAGTATTCAAAAATAGTAGCAAAGAAATCGTATTTCTGTTCAAACATTTCTTCAAAACTAAATTCAAACAACTTATTAATTAACGCTTTAGCAAAAGCATCACGCTGTGAGCTATCCGATATAAACTGGGTTAATTCATCAAACAAAGTATCTTTCGCTCCTGAGAACGATTTAACCGAAAACACCTCCGCATTTTCAATTGAAATCTGACGTAAGGTATCGTCAAAGGTCTTCGCAAAATCACTATCATTTTGTTTTACAAACAAATGCGAAATCAGATGCTCTGGTCGCAAACGTGGAATATTAGGATCTAAACTCGCGATTAAGAATTGATATTCATCTTCGCTTAAATCCAATAAAGCTTTCGAGAAATTCTCTGTTTTGTCTAGTTCTGGTTTTTCTTGTTTCACCGCATAGCGAAACTTATCATTTAAGAACTTGTATAAAAATACTTGGGTAATAATTTTAAATTCGTTTCCATCATTACCCAAACCATAATTCGCACATACACTTTTTAAGTTGTCAATCAGTGCTTTCGTTTTGGTCATGAAGTTAATATCCTGCGTCATTATATGATTTTGTTTTTATTTTTTAATTATTGTTTCCTACGGCTTCTTTACTTTTTGGTGCCTGAGCTTGTCTTCTCGGTGCCTGAGCTTGTCGAAAGCACCGTTCACTGATTATTCGTTTCCTGCGGCTTCGACAAGCTCAGCCTCCAGTATAACTTTTTCATTTCTTTTCAAGGCCTGAGGCTTCTTTTCGGAGCCTGAGCTTGTCGCTATGGTGGCTGAGCCTGTCGAAGCCCCATACTGAGTATAATTCTTCGACAACAAAGGCAAATCTTTTGCTCTATTCTCAATCAAGGCTTCCTTCTTTTTTCTACTCCATCCCTGAACTTGTTTCTCTCTATTAAATGCTAAATCAATTCGATCATATTCTTCATAATATACTAGTTCTACGGGCAAATGCTTTTTAGTATGATTAGCTCCTTCACCTGCTTGATGTTGTTCTAATCTACGTTCTAAATCAATTGTGCTTCCTGTATAATAACTGCCATTAGCACATAATAAAATATACATATAACCTTTCATATACTATCTGTTTCTTACGGCTTTGACAGGCTCAGCCTCCAGTTTATCATTTTATTTTGAATCGGATTCTAACTTTACCGAGCCCTTCGAAGGCACTTTTTCATTTCTATTTTATTTCGGTGGCTGAGCTTGTCGAAGCCACATTACACGATTCGACTATCGAAGCCACATTACACGATTCGACTATCGAAGCCACGCTATCTATACTGATACTGTTGTAAATATTCGTTCACTATCAAATTATTAATGGTTTCAGTAGTAGAAAAATCCAACGGAATGTTTTCATTTTTCTTAAACTCCTGCACCACTAATTGCAACAAATAACGTTTAAAGAAGGCTTCATTTTTCATAATGTCTTCTTGTCCTTCTAATTTATTATCTACTTGCTGTTTTACTTGCATTAAAGCGTTATGCAATTGCATTTCTTTAGCGTTAAGTGTTCCTTTTTCACTTAATCGTTTGTGAATGCGGGTATATTTCTCATCGTTGATATACTTAGCTCTCAACAAAGCATTTTTACGATTCAATTCTTTGGCTTGGTCATAGATTTTTTGCAGTAAATGCATGTTTTCAACCATATCAGCCTGTGTTACTTCGCTCAAGTTTTTCTTCTTGAAAATACGCTCCAATTCTTCACGCAAACTTACAAATTGTGGGTCAACTTGGTCAAAGTTATTTTGCAAAGATTCTCTGGTTTTGCGTAATATGTTTTTGAATTCATCTGCGAGAACCAATTCGCTCTCGTCCACTTTGATAAATTGAAAAATTACATCTTCTAAAGCGGTATTCAATAAATTAGCAGAAGCTTCTTCGTTACCAATGCTTTCCACAAAATTAAGGTTATCTAATCGACTTTGTGCTTCTAATAATAAGCGATTCCAAATATCAAAATCAGCAATACCGTCTAAAGCTTCATAACCATTAACCGCTATGATATTTTTCAATTCTTTAGCGGTTCGTAAAGCTTTTATCAAGCGTAACAACTCATTCTTGTCGGTAAGTTGTGCAATTTGTTGCGAGAACAATTCTCTATTCTGAGTATCGTAATGGAAAAGTGTTTCTTTAATCTCTTGAATTTCCTGTTGGATTTCTTCTTCCGATTTAAACAAATGCGAGTACATTTCCATTTCATCACCTAATTGCTCCTGCAATTCATCAAAATACATTTTGTTGGTGCGGTCAAATGCTTTTGAAATATCAGCAAAATCAACTACATAACCATATTTGTATTTTTTATACGGACGGTTAACACGTGTCAAAGTTTGCAATAAATTATGGTCTTGAATCACACGTGCCAAATACAATTTCTTTAATCGTTTGGCATCAAAACCTGTCAATAACATGTTATAGACAAACAACAAATCAACCTTTCCTTTTTTATAGGTTGAGATTAATTCTTTACGAATCGATTTGTCATTTTCATCATGTAAGATAAGTGCAGCGGTGAGTTGTGGTTCAGAATGATTTCCATATTTTTCTGGTGGTTCAGCAGCCATTAAAATACTTGCATCGGTTTCTTGTTCTCCGTATTTTTCCTCAAACAAGCGAAACAATTCTTTCGCTTGATTAGCCGAATCACAAACCACCATACCCCCTAAAGAAGTATCTTGTTGTTCTCTTCTGAACTTAATTAAATCCGTAACGATATAATCCAAAAGTGGCTTTGCAAACTTTGGATGCGCATAAATTTGTCGTGTATTAATTTCACCTTGCAACACTTTTATTTGATCCATGATTTCTTTCATTTCCATTTTGAAGTTGCCTTCAATTTGTTCACGAATCAAACGTAAAGTATACCCATCAGCAATCGACATGTTGTAGTAATACTTGTGAAAGTAATTACCAAACAACATTTTAGAATCGTATTCTTTGGCAACTTCTTTTAATAATGGTGTTCCCGTTAAGGCGATAATCACCGCAGAACGATCTGAATTAATCAAATTGGCTAAATAATTCCCTTTCGGATTATAACTTCTATGGGCTTCGTCTAAGAAATAAACACGTTGAATATTTATATCATAGCTAATATCTTTAATAGCAATGGCATCCTCTGAAAATTTCTGAATATTCACAACCGTAATTTCAGGAACTCCGCTATCGTTATGAATAGCACCCACTACTTTTAAGTCCGCAATAAAATCTTGTTTTGAATTGACTTGTTTTACTTTCAAACCTCGATTAGCAAATTCACTCGAAGCCTGAATTAATAAATCCAAACGGTCAACAATAAAATAGAACTTTGGAATAACTTGCTTTTTAGCATAAAAGTCAGTCAAATGATTCACGTTGTAATACGCTAAAGCCGTTTTTCCTGAACCTTGTGTATGCCAGATAATCCCTTTGTTTTGCCCTGCATTAATTTTGGTTGCAATGGCTTGTGTAGCAAACAACTGAGGATAACGCATGATATGTTTTTGATAAGCTACTTTGCCTGTCACATCCTCTTCTACATACACAATAGCATATTGCAAAATAAATTTCAAACGTTCTCTACTAAACAAAGAAGTCAAAATTCTATTGGTTGGCGTATTCGATTGTTTATTAGTAATGTATTCTGGACTATTTTTAATAACAATTAAATTGTTATCTTTCAATAAATCATTTTCTGTTTTTTCGTCAACATCTTTTAGTTTCTGTTGCACAGGATAATCCGCATCCTCTCTAAAATAATTGAATGAAACTTGACCGTAAGCTGGTGTAGCATAAAAAGCACCAAATATTGGCTCTACAATTCCATCTTCATATTCCATGTTATTCGAAAAAACCAATAACTGGGTAATATTAGCGAATCTTCTAAAATGCTTGTTGGTAAAACGCTCGTTAATGCGGTTTCTTTCTTTGATGACACCTTCTTGGTTATGCGGTTTCTTTACTTCAATAAAAGCCAAAGGCATTCCATTGATTAAAACCGTAATATCAGGTCGAAACTCCTCGTCACCCGATTTACAAGTTAATTCAGTAGTAACATGAAATTCGTTATTATTGAAGTTTTCAAAATCAATCAATTTCACTCCCGAAGTAGCCGTTACTCGTTCGTAAAATTTTTTCCCCAAGTCTTCATAATCCAACTCCAAATTGATTTCATCTAAAATTCGTTGTGCCTCTTGTTCAGATATTCCATTTAAGGCAGCAATCTTAGGAATGAAAATCGAAGAGAAAATATTATTACTTTCAATTCTATGTTGCTCTTTTAAAGGGATATATTCATACTCTAAATGCATTAAATGTAATAAGGCTGGTATTTTTACCCTTGAATCTTCGTTGTGTATCATTTAATTAAGGAATGAATTTGTCAAACCTACCAAAAATAAACCATTTCGGCAATAGTGGTACAGGTATTTTTACGGTATTTTCTACTATTACTGGCAAATATACTCCCAGTTTTTAAACTTTCCTTACGTATAACCGTAAAGCTGTTTTTTTTGAAAAATGCTTAGGCTTTGCTTTTGGGTTCTGTTAATGGGAAATGTTTATATGTTGTTCGCTACATAAACTGAGGGAGAACATGTTACTAATACCAACCGAAGCAAGTTGCATCACATGTCTAAAAAGTAAAATACATTTGCAAAATAGGAGGTAAGCAATTTTTATATTTATTGTTGTTAATGATTATTGGTTACTCCAAAAAACCATTCAGCTTGACTACTTTTTCGCCCTTGCAGTAAGGGTATGTACACAGCGGAGATTCGTTGCAATTGCCGTTGAATTTATAATCGATTTCACCAGATACCAAAACACCAATGACTTTGTGAGTGAAAAAATTAAAAACAGGAGAGCCAGAGTTGCCTTGAAAACTGTCTAGTGAAGTATAAAAATAGTTAGGATGGTTGTTTTCCTTGATAGAAGCATTAACGGCAATTTTTAAAGGCAAACCAGTAGGGTAGCCCACCATGTATATTTCGGTTGCATTACCTGAATTCGTTGGAGGGTTTTCCCATGCCAAAGGTGTTTCAAGTGTAGGACGATCCAGTTCAAAGGCTACTAGGTCCAATTCTAAATCTTTTCGGATGATTTTTTGTATGGTGTAAATTCTGCTGGAAGGAATAAAAACATCTATCAGTCCATTTGCATTGAGAATTTGATACCCAAAAATGACTACATAATTTTCAATATCACCTTCCAAAACATGAGAAGCAGTAATCATTTTGTTGGTGTCATACAACCAAGCCGTTCCTAGGCCTACAACGGGTTGTGAATAAAAAGCTTCATTTGGACATAAGTTGTAGCGTTTGCCTAATGTTTGTTGATCGTCAATTTGATACACATCTTTAGTATATTGGGTGATGCTTTCTCGTTCTATGATCATACCCACAGCATTCGTTACTTTGAGGATTTGCTGTTGCCAACCAATAGTATTATCCAAATTTAAAGGTTCAATTCTACTGTCATACTGGGAAGGGCCAACAAGACGGTTGTCTTTATCCTCTGTTTTTGAAGTTTCATGTTCAGGTTCATAAAATATTGCTGTTGGTTCGAAAGATATTGCTGTTGGAGCTAGAGTTATTTTGCGTTCGTTCTCTTTCTCATCACCAATAATACTCTTTTGTTGTAGATTTTTTTCTTGAGTTTGCCTTTGAAATTCTAGTAAGATTTCTTCTTTGCGTTGCAACATGCTTTTTTCTGAGGCCGACTTTTCATAAATCAATTGTTTGTATTTTTCCTTTGTCAATTCACTCCTCATTAATTCTTTTTTCACTTCTTCTTGTTTTGCTTTTTCAAGTTCAATGGGAGTATCTTGCCCTAACAATGTTTGGCAACAACAGTAAAGTATAAAGAAAATTAATTTTTGCATGGTTTTAGTCTTTGTACTTACTTCCAAGGGTTAACAGCGGTATGTCAATGGTAAATCCTAATCCAATTCTATAGGATTCAATAGCTGTAAAAGAAGAAGTGTCTTCCGTTGGAATGTCCCTTAATTTTGGACCGTATTGAAAACCAAGGTTAAGAGCGAAAGGCGATTTGCCAAATCCAAAAACCAAATAAGCTCCGGGAGAAAAGATATCTTTAAACTCAAAATCAGGTAGAGTTTGAGTGTCGTTAGAGCTGTCTAAACGCAAACGAACTGGTGCTGCAATGTCAATGATAGGAAAAAATAATCCTAAGGTTTTATTTCTATAGCTGCCCCAAGGTTGAATGTATAGTCCTACAGGAGCCGTAAAACCAACAAAATGTGCTGATTTTAAACCATCGGTTTTTTCAATACCTCCTAAAATACCAGGAAACGAATTAAGGGCATAATATTGCTTGGCTTTTTCTTTCAGAGAAGAACTTCCTACTGGTAAGACAAAGGCTTCAATAGCTTTTTCATAGGCTTCTGAACTATCTGAATAGGCAACATCATTAACAAAATGAATAAATTTAACCAATTGATGATTCGATTTTATGGACTCTTTGCTTAATAGTTCAGGTACAAAAGCTTGAAATAGTTCATTCAGTTCATTCTCTTCATTTAATTCAACAGTTTCTTTGAGTAAATATTTTTTAAAAGCTTTTTCTTCATAAGCATTATATTTTTCTAATAAATATTTCTTGGTGTTTTCTGATATTTTTTTGTGTTTAACAAAATCGCTTAAAGTTTTTTCTAATACTGTTTTTTGATCAGAAATTTTTAAATAGTTCAATAAATTATCTTTGTTTTTACTAATTGAATCGACTAACATTTGTCTATGAATATTGTAAATGCTATCCTTCCAAGTAGATGAAAAGCTCTCGGAAAAAACTTTTATTCCATCAGAAAGTGTCTTTAAGTTAGCTTGATCAGCTAGTTTCAAGCGTAAAATATCGAGTTTAGTTTTATTTTTATTCCAAATGTCTAATTTATCCGAATTACTCAAAGCAAGATCAATAGTAATCAAATCACTCAAAGCACTTAAATTTTGAAAAGATTCAGAAGTATATTTTACTTGAGATAATATGCTATTAGTTTTATCATTAAATGTATTTAAAGTTAATGGAATTTCAACAGCTTTTGTAATGGCATTAGTATAGCGTTTTTCATATAAATCTAAAGTGATGTCGTTTGCTAATTTTGAAATCGTAAAATAAGGATTCAAACGTTCAGAAATATTTTTTTTAGCGTCTATTTCAAAATCAAATTCATTCATCAACCAATCCGCAGAAATAGTTATTTCTTGTGTAAAATGGAGTAAATCATTTATGAATTGATGCACGTTGTTGTAATCTAATTTTTCATCATTCTTATTCGCTTTTTTGATGTCTATAAGTTGACTATGAATGCGTTCTGCATTTTTTACTATAGGCGTGATTTGATACTTAAAAAAATTAGCTCCTTTTTCTACTGCGGTAGTATTATCAACAAAAGCTGTAAAATAAGTGCCATTTGCTTTTTTTAATTCATAATATTTTAAATTTTGTTGATGTAACAGCCCACAATACAGATACACAAACTCCTTTTGACTGCCATAATTAGCAATAAAATCAGTAGTTACAAATTTAACTTCTCCGTTTTCTACTAAAGTTAAGCTGTAAGCCAACATACTGGCTAATTGTAAGCTTTGGGCAATTGCTTTTTTGGAAGATGAAGCATTATTTTTCCAACGTTCTAAATTTCTACTGTTGCTGATAATTTCAAAATAATCTACAGGACTTTTAATCTTAGATACATGTTCTAATATTTCCAACCCTTCAAAAGCAAAATCTAAATCAGGATACTTGTCTAAAGCTCTCATTACTCTGGGTGTATAACGCAACTTCGAGGTATTAACTAATAAATCATCAAAATCGTCCTCAATATATTGTTTAAGATCATTGCTAAATTTTAAAACTTCATCAGCCTCAAAATTTTTAAGATAATCTACTGTTTTCGGCAATACGGCTTCTAATTCATACAAAAAATCTTTTTTATCTTTATTTTCTAAATATTCTTGAATGTTTTGTATGGTATTTAACGTTAATTCCTCTTTAATTCTTTTAGCAAGAAAACGACTTAAACCATCAATACCATCAACAAGTATGTCACCACCACTAAATGGTAAACTTTTTTGAATGGAAAGGTTTGAATTACTTTTGGCAAAGTAATCAGGATTTTGGTCTTTTAAATTTTGATATTTTTTTTCAAAATCAACTAATATTATCTGAATATATTTATTGTTGTTAAAATGGTTTACCAATGAATTAATTTGTATTGAATCGTATTCAAATAATTTTTTATAAAAAGTCTCTCTTGTAGTATTTATACTTTCTTTTAATACTTTAACTTGACTAATTTCAATTGACTCAAATTTTGTTTTCTTATTGAAATTATCAAAAGCCTCAATACTTTTTAGGTAGAGCATTTTTTCACTTTCAGGATATTTTACGGTGGAATTTCCTTCATAATCTTTAGCATAACTTTTAAAAATGCTGATAACTTTTGTTCTGTCCTTTGCGATTTCCTCTAATTTGTTTTCAGGATTTACAGCGTCATAATCTTTGAATAATAAATCAACAAGTGAGGAAGCATCACCAGCAACTGGAGCTGATTTTTGGGCATTAACAACATTTAGGGTTATTAAAAAAAGAAATAAAAGAGTATTTTTTTTCATAAAAATTAGTTTTTAAGGTATTGATATGTTGCTGGTTATTAAATTATGTGTACCAAATGTATGAAATTTCTCCACAATAAAAAACGGGTGTTTTTACCCTTTTTAGTTTAGAGATGGTAAGTTGTAGAGAATATTTTGGAAACACAGATTCGAGAAATCTTTTATAATCTTTAAAATCTTTCTTTTTTAAACTTTGCGGAAAGCTTTGTTTTTTTTGTCTTAAAATATTACCACAATCTTGTCAAGCTGAACTTGATTCAGCTTCTTTTTTTCTGAAACACATTCAAGAAATTTTTAGTAATCTTTAAAATCTTTTTTTTCAAACTTTACGGAAAGCTTTGTGTTCTTTGTCTTAAAATATTACCACAATCTTGTCAAGCTGAACTTGATTCAGCTTCTTT
>CAZXPF010000032.1:0-28391 GCA_964643105.1 uncultured Flavobacterium sp.
GAATAAGGCATTTGGATTTACAAAAAAATATCAAAGAATTATAAAAAATTGTAATCATGAATTTATAGACTTGCCAAATGATGTGGATAATAATTTAGAAGCAACTATTTTTTATATAATTGGTCATTCTCTTGATGAGTCTGATAAATATTATATAATTTCTTTATTTGAATTTTTAAAAAGAGACAAAAATGCTTATTCAAAAATTTACATTTTTTATTATAATGAAAATGATTATCGAACTAAATTAAATAACCTTTTTGCAATAATAAATAGTGATTTGATAGTTGAAATGAATAAAAAAAAGCGACTTCTTTTTTTTGAACTAAATGAAAGAAATTTAAATTCTGAATTTAATAAAATTCTAAACCCAAAGAAAAATAGGTACATGAAAGTAACTCCTATTAAATAAAAAAACGGCTCACTCTCGCAAACCGTTTATTTTCTATATTCTATTCTCTATGTTCTCTATGAGTTCATAATCGACTCAATCTCATCAATCTCAATAGGAATATTTCGCATCAAATTAAATGGTTCACCACTATTTTGAATCACCACATCATCTTCTAAACGAATACCAAAACCTTCTTTCGGAATATAAATTCCTGGTTCTACTGTGAAAACCATATTCGCTTGCATGGGTTCGTATAATAAACCGTAATCGTGTGTATCTAATCCCATGTGGTGACTTGTTCCGTGCATGAAATATTTTTTATAAGCTGGCCAATCTGGATTTTCATTTTGAACATCAGCTTTGTCTAATAAACCTAAGCCTAGTAATTCAGAAGTCATGATTTTTCCAACTTCCACATGGTATTGTTTCCACAAAGTTCCTGGAACTAACATTTTTGTCGCCTCGTTTTTCACTCTTAAAACAGCATTATAAACGTCAGCCTGTCTATGTGTGAATTTTCCTGAAACAGGAATTGTTCTACTCATATCACTAGAATAATTGGCATATTCTGCACCAACATCTAACAATATTAAATCACCAGCTTTACATTGTTGGTTGTTTTCAATATAGTGTAAAACATTAGCATTGTTTCCAGAAGCAATAATTGGCGTGTAAGCAAAACCTTTAGAACGATTTCTTAAAAATTCATGAGCAAATTCAGCTTCAATTTCATATTCCATGACGTTAGGTTTCACAAAATTTAAAATTCTTCGGAATCCTTTTTCCGTGATATCACATGCCTTTTGAATCAAATCTAATTCTTCACTCTCTTTCACAGAACGAATGCGTTGCAAAATAGGATTTGATTTCTCTACTTTGTGAGCTGGATAATTCTCTTTCCATTTTTTAATGAATCTTGCTTCACGAGTTTCAGTTTCAATCGTAGCCCTGTAATGTTCATTCGTGTTGATGTACATCGTATCTGCATAAGTCATTAATTCTTTTAATGTCTTATCAAAATCTTGCAACCAAATCACATTTTTAATGCCAGAAACTTCAAATGCACGTTCTTTGGTTAGTTTTTCACCTTCCCAAATTGCAATATGTTCGTTGGTTTCTTTTAAAAATAGAATCTCACGTTGATTTTCATAAGGAGCATCTGGAAAAAGCACCAAAATACTTTCTTCTTGATCCACACCACTTAAATAAAAAATATCTCTATGTTGTGCAAAAGGTAAAGTCGAATCAGCAGAAACAGGATAAATGTCGTTTGAATTGAAAACGGCAATTCCATTAGGTTTCATTTGACTAGTGAACTTTTTACGGTTTTTTATGAATAAATCGCGGTCTATTTGATGGTATTTCATTTTCTTTTGGATTTTTAGATTTTCGGATTTTAGATTTTCAGAAAAATTTATAGTAGCAAAGTTACACAAACTATTTTTTGAAAGAAGTAGTTAAATGGTGTTTTTTTTAATTAAACAATATAATAAGGAACATAGATTTAAGAAATTTCAAAAATTATTGAAATTTCTCCAATTTCTCCAATCTGTGTTCCAAAAATCATAAAATAATCCTTACTTTTAGGTCAAAATTTCAAAAAATGAAGAAAATATTATTCCTATTCCTTTTTGTACAAAGTTTTTCTTTTGCGCAAACCAACTTATTTCAAGATGTCAAATTCCAAAGCATTGGTCCAACCATCATGAGTGGAAGAATTGTGGATTTAGCTGTAAATCCTGAGAATCCAACCGAATTTTATGCGGCTTATGCTTCTGGTGGATTGTGGTATACCAATAATAATGGAACAAGTTTTTCTCCAGTTATGGATTCTGCTCCAACACAAAATTGTGGTTCGGTAACTGTTGATTGGAAATCTGGAACCATTTGGGTTGGAACAGGAGAAGTTAACGCTTCTCGATCTTCTTATGCAGGAATCGGAATTTTAAAATCATCAGACAAAGGTAAAACTTGGGAAAATATTGGATTGCCAGATAGTCATCACATCAGTAGAATTTTGGTTAATCCAAAAAATACAAACGAAATTACAGTTGGAGTGGTAGGACATTTATATACCAAAAACCCAGAAAGAGGTATTTACAAAACACTTGATGGAGGAAAAACATGGAAGAAAACACTTTTTATCAATGATGAAACTGGAATTATTGATGTTGTGGTTAGTCCAACAAATTTCAATATTCAATATGCAGCTGCTTGGCAGAAAGACAGAAAAGCATGGGATTTTAAAGGAAATGGAGCTGCTTCTGGAATTTACAAAAGTACAGATGCAGGAAATAGTTGGAGTTTAGTTTCAACAGAATTGAGTGGTTTTCCAAACAATGAAGGAGTTGGTAGAATTGGTTTAGCTGTTTTTAATGAAAACGTAGTTTATGCTGTTTTAGATAATCAAAACAACAGACCTTTATCTGAAAAGAGGAAAGGAAGCTTGCCTATTATGATGAGTTCACCTGGAGAAGATTTTGCTAATATTTCTAATAAGGAATTAAATAACGCTCTAAAATCAGCTGGATTAAGAGAAAAATATAGAGCAGAAAACATTAAAAATTTTGTAGAAGCCTCTAACCTTGAACCCAAAGAAGCTTTCAAGGTTTTGCAAGATGCTAATGCAGCTCTTTTCGAAACAGAAGTCATAGGTTGTGAAGTGTATAAGTCTATTGATGGTGGAAAGAAATGGGTAAAAATGAATCAAAAGTTCATAGATGATTTTTATTACACCTATGGGTATTATTTTGCCAACATAAGTGTAGATTTAAAAGATGAAAACCGAATTTACATTGGAGCAGTTCCTTTGTTGTTTTCTAATGATGGCGGGAAAACCTTTGAAGTGATAAGTAAGGAAAATGTGCACGCAGACCATCATGTAACTTGGATCAATCCCAATAATCCAAATCATCTTATTAATGGAAATGATGGAGGTGTGAATATTTCATACGATAACGGAGCCCATTGGATAAAATGTAACAATGAAGCAGTTAGTCAATTTTATGCTGTTCAAGTAGATAATGCTGAAAATTATAATGTTTATGGAGGAATGCAAGATAACGGTGTTTGGTTTGGCCCTAATAATTATTCGCATAATGTAGCTTGGCATCAAGAAGGTAAATACCCTTATCAAGAGTTAATGGGTGGCGATGGAATGCAAATTCAGGTAGATAGCCGTAATTCAAATGTGGTTTATACAGGTTTTCAATTTGGAAATTATTACAGAATTAATACAAAGACAGAAGATTCAGAACCAATTACTCCAAAGTCAGCAAAAGACGAAAAACCTTTGCGTTTTAATTGGCAAACCCCAATTTTGTTGTCTTCCTTTAATCAAGATATTGTTTATTTTGGTTCAAATTTTTTACATCGTTCCATGAACCAAGGGAAAGATTGGGAGAAGATTTCAGAAGATTTGACCAAAGGGTTTAAAGAAGGAAATGTGGCTTATGGAACCATCACAACCATTTCAGAAAGTCCTTTTCAGTTTGGATTACTTTACGTTGGTTCAGATGATGGCTTACTACATGTTTCAAAAGACGGTGGAACAAGTTGGACAAAAATTGAAATTCCTGAAAATGTTTCAAAAGTTGATGATTTATGGGTTTCAAGAATTGTAGCTTCTCAACACAAAAAAGAGCGGGTTTATGCAACTTTAAACGGTTATAGAAATGATGATTTTACCAGTTATGTATATGTTTCTGATGATTATGGAGTAACTTGGGTAAACATTTCGAAGGGTTTAATCAATGCAGTTAACGTGATTATTGAAGATTCAGAGAAAGAAAACATTTTATACGTTGGAACAGATAACGGTTTGTTTATTTCAATGGATAAAGGAAATTCATGGCAGGATTTTTCAAGTGATTTACCAAATGTTGCAGTTCATGATTTAAAAATTCAAGCAAAAGCAAAAGATTTAATTGTAGGAACTCATGGCCGTTCTATTTATAAAGTCAATTTAGAAAAAGTTCAAGCTTTAACAGATAAAATTTTAGCTAAAAATCTTCATTTATTTCCAGTTCAGAAAATGCAAAAATCAAGAAGATGGGGAAATTCATGGAGTTCTTGGTCGGAAGCTTATGAACCTAAAGCTGAAATTTGGGTGTATTCAAATCAGGAAAAAGAAACGGTTTTAAATGTTGTCAATAAAGATAAAATCAATGTTTATTCTCAGAATGTCCTTCTTAAAAAAGGGTTGAATAAGGTAACATATAATTTATCAATTGATTCAAATACTGCTCAAAAAATTACAAAAAAAGATAAGAAAGCAGAAATCAAACCTGCAAAAAATGAAAAACTATATTTACCTGTTGGAGATTATACTATTTCAATTGAAAATGAATCTACTACTTTAGAAATCTTGGAATCAAAATAATATGAAAAATTTATTACTATTTGTTGCATTTGTATCCTTCTATGGATTAGCTCAAGACAAGCAATCGTACCAAATTTTTGATAAAAACGGTAAAAAATCTTCGTACGAAAAATTGTTGAAAGCATCTTCCAAAACACAAGTTGTGCTGTTTGGGGAATATCATGATAATTCAGTCGTGCATTGGCTGCAATTAGAATTGACTAAAGATTTAGCCGATAAAACGGATTTAGTTTTAGGAGCAGAAATGCTGGAAGCTGATAATCAAATACAAGTTAATCAATATTTGAAGGGAGAAATAACCCAAAAAGGATTAGATACTTTAGCGAGATTGTGGACTAATTACAAAACGGATTATAAGCCTTTGGTAGATTTTGCCAAAGAAAGAAAATTTGATTTTATCGCAACAAATATTCCAAGACGATATGCTAGTATGGTTTTTAGAAAAGATTTGATTGCTTTAGATTCCCTTTCATCTGAAGAAAAGTCATGGATTGCTCCTTTACCCATAGAATTTGATCTAAATCTTCCGGGATATAAAGCCATGCTGGAAATGCAAGGAGGTCATGCTGGAGACAAAATGCCAAAAGCACAAGCCATAAAAGATGCTACGATGGCTCATTTTATAAATAAGAATTTAAAAGATAATACTATTTTTGTACATTATAACGGAACATACCATTCTGATAACTATGAAGGAATCAATTGGTATTTCAAGAAATATAATCCTGAAATTAAAATAGTTACCATTGCAACTGTTGAACAGAAGGACATAATGAAATTAAACAAAGAACATAACAATAAAGCAGACTTCATAATCGTTATTGATGAAGATGTGACAAAAACATATTAATAAAATGAAAAATGCTATTAAAGTAATAATCTTATCATTACTATTTTTTAACTGCTCAGACGACGAATCAAAGACAGAAACAGAGCCAGTAGTTTTATCTCAAGAGGTGGTAGTTTACAATCCAGATTTGTTTGAAGACAGTTATGTTTTTGCTATTGAAAATGGCGGAACAAAATCCTATTTGTTAAATAAAAAGGGATTTAAAGTCAAAGAATGGAATTTTACCAGTAATCTAGGAAATGATATAGAGCTATTACCTGATGGGAAATTGCTAGGGATGTTTAAATCACAGAATCCTATTTTTAATTTTGGAGGATATGGTGGGATTATTAGAATTCTGAATACTGATGGCTCTGTGAATTGGGAATATGAAATTTCTTCAAACAACTATTTAGCTCATCATGATTTAAAACAATTACCAAACGGCAACATAGTTTGTTTAGTTTGGGAGAGAATACCATCAGCAACAGCTATTCAACTTGGTGTTAATACTACTTCTGATATTTTCACTGAAAAAATTGTAGAAATAAATCCAACAAATAATCAAGTTGTTTGGGAATGGAGAAGTATTGATCATATTGTACAAGAACAAAATGCTTCTAGCGCTACTTTTGGGTCTGTTAATCAAAATCCACAATTAATCAATATTAATTACAATAATGCAGCAAATGGGAATTACATGCATGCAAATGGCATTGAATATGATCCTGTAAAAGATGTTTTATTTGTTAGTGTTAATTTTTACAGCGAGATTTGGGTAATAGACCATAGTACATCCACAGCTCAAGCAGCTTCGCACTCAGGAGGAAATTATAACAAAGGAGGAGATTTAGTATATAGATTTGGTAATCCAGAGACATATAATAATGTAGGTCAGCGACTATTTCATAACAATCATGCACCAATTTTAATAAAAGAAAATTATCCTGGAGCTAATAATTTATTGGTTTACGGCAATGGAAGTAATATTAGTCAATCAACAGTTTATGAATTTGCATTGCCAGCAACTTTTAGTTTAACACCAAACGTAAATAACGAACCAGTAATTGTTTGGAGTTTTACCGATGTCAATCTATATAATGAAAGAATATCAGGAGCTGTTCGTTTGAAAAATGGAAATACCCTTATAGCAGAAGGAGATTATGGATTTTGGGAAGTTACCCAGAATAAAGATGTTGCATGGAAATATAATAATACGGTAGGATTTTGGAGATGTTATGGTTTTGAGAAAAATTCTCCAGCAATTCAAGCTCTTGGATTGTGATTTTATAATTTATTTAATTGTTTTTTGAAGAAAATACAAGTAAGGTGTTTTTTTGATTTTTTCTTTTTACTGTCATTTGAGATAGCTGATTTTCCTCAAAATTGAACTTTTATGATAAGTTTACGTTTAATTTCAATCTAGTTAGGCCCTATAATGTAGTTTATTTTTGAAAATTTTTACCAAAAATGCCTTCCACGTGAAGTTGTAATATTAGTGTATGAAAAATTTGTATCACGTAGTATAAGTTACAATTAAAACTTTACCATTAGTAATCTGTTCTAACTTTTTAAAGTTATGTGGAAAACAACAATGTGGTTTATTGATTTTTAAAGTTGGATAATTTATGATGAGTATCATAGAGTTGAAGTGCCTTTTGCATCAAATTTCTTATCTTAGTTTAAACGATAAGGTTGGTTTTTAGTATTTCTTTCAGATTTTATAGCTCAGCATCAAAAGTAAAAATTGAGAAAATTTAAAAATTTATTAGGTTGAAATGTTATTTTTGTAGATTTAAAAAAACTCATTAGGGTCATCACAAAATAAAAACTTCAACATTAGTTAAACTCATTTTAAATTGATTATAAATTAGCTCGAAAAGGTTGTAGTTAATTTATTTTAGCCTTATTTTTGTTTGATTTTTTAAATAAAACTATACAATCAAATAAAATTATGGCAAAATCTGCACTTTTAAAGTCATCTATCGCAAAAAAATATTGGATGGCTCTTACGGGTTTATTTTTATGCTTGTTTTTGGCAGGTCACTTAGCAGGAAATCTTCAATTATTGATTCCTGATAATGCATCAGCGTTCAACAAATACGCTTTGTTTATGACTACAAATCCAGCAGTAAAGGTGTTATCTTACCTTACGTACATCTCGATTATTTTTCATGCAATTGATGGAATAATGCTAGCTATTCAAAACAAAAGAGCTAGGCCAATTGCTTATGCTAAAAACAGTCCATCTGCAAATAGTAGTTTTGCATCAAGAAACATGGCCGTTTTAGGTACAGTTATTTTAGTTTTTATCGTAACCCATATGGTTACATTTTGGGCAAAAATGCACTTTGATAAAAAGATGCCATTACAAACGTTGACAGTAACTGATGAAGCTTCAGGTAATAAACAAGAGTTTTACATTACGACAGGTACTGGTCAAGATAAATTCATGCCAGTTAACCAAGTAGATGGTGAAAATATGATTATTGAAGGGAATAAATTCTTCATAACAAAGCCCATTAAAGTAGAATTTGCTGAAGGTTATAAAGACTTATACAAGATTACACTTGATTTTTTTAGAGAGGCAAAATATGGTTTGGTTTACACATTGTTGTATGTAGTTGCCATGTTGGCTTTAGGGTTTCATTTATGGCATGGATTTGCAAGTGCATTCCAGTCTTTAGGTTTGAATAACCCAAAATTTAACGCTGGAATAAAATTATTTGGAAAGTTATTTTCGGTTTTAGTACCGTTGTTATTTGCTATTATTCCATTATATATTCATTTTACAAAATAATTTTATACTGAAATTATTTCAGTACAAATACTCTACAATATGAAGTTAGATTCAAAAATACCTCAAGGTCCTTTATCAGATAAATGGACCAATTATAAAGACCATTTAAAACTTGTTGCTCCAAATAATAGACCAAAACTTGATATTATTGTTGTAGGAACTGGTTTAGCTGGAGCATCTGCTGCTGCATCTCTTGGAGAAATGGGATATAATGTCAAAGCATTTTGTTTTCAAGATTCTCCACGTCGAGCACACTCCATTGCAGCTCAAGGAGGAATAAATGCTGCTAAAAACTATCAAAATGATGGAGATTCTATTTACCGTTTATTTTACGATACCATCAAAGGAGGTGACTACAGAGCTCGTGAAGCAAACGTACATCGTTTAGCAGAAGTTTCAGGAAATATTATCGACCAATGTGTGGCACAAGGTGTCCCTTTTGCACGTGAATATGGAGGAATGTTAGACAACCGTTCGTTTGGAGGTGTACAAGTGCAACGTACATTCTATGCTGCGGGTCAAACAGGACAACAATTATTATTAGGAGCTTATTCTGCATTATCAAGACAAATTGGTTTAGGACGTGTTAAGATGTACAACCGTCATGAAATGCTGGATTTAGTAAAAGTTGATGGCAAAGCCCGTGGAATCATAGCCCGTAATTTAGTAACTGGTGAATTAGAAAGACATTCTGCACATGCTGTTGTTATTGCTTCAGGAGGTTATGGAAATGTTTATTTCTTATCTACAAATGCAATGGGAAGTAACGTTACAGCTTCATGGAAAATCCATAAAAATGGAGCCTTATTTTCTAATCCATGTTTTGTGCAAATTCATCCAACTTGTATTCCTGTGCATGGAACCAACCAGTCAAAATTAACTTTGATGTCTGAATCGTTAAGAAATTCAGGTCGTATTTGGGTGCCCAAAAAGAAAGAAGATGCAGAAGCAATTCGTGCGGGTAAATTAAAGCCTACACAAATCGCTGAAGAAGATAGAGATTATTACTTAGAAAGAAGATATCCTGCTTTTGGAAACTTAGTGCCTCGTGATGTTGCCTCTCGTGCGGCAAAAGAACGTTGTGACGAAGGTTACGGAATTGAAGCTAACGATACAAACGAAGGAGTTTATTTAGATTTCTCTTCAGAAGTTAAGAGTAAAGGAAAAGAAGTAGCTTATGCACAAGGAAATCACAATCCTTCAGAAGAAGAAATTATAAAATTAGGAAAGAAATGGATTGAAGAAAAATATGGAAATTTATTCGAAATGTATGAAAAAATTACTGACGAAAATCCATATGAGACACCAATGAAAATTTATCCAGCAGTTCACTACACTATGGGTGGTGTTTGGGTAGATTATAATTTACAATCTACAATTCCTGGATGTTTTGTCGCTGGTGAAGCTAATTTCTCTGACCATGGAGCAAATAGGCTAGGAGCTTCTGCTTTAATGCAAGGATTAGCAGATGGATATTTTGTACTTCCTTATACAGTTTCAAATTATTTAGCTGATGATATTAGAACGGGAAAAATCTCAACTGATTCTCCTGAATTTACTCAAGCAGAAAATAATGTAAAAGAAACAATTGAAAAATTCTTAAACAATAATGGAACTAAGTCTGTAGATCATTTCCATAAGCGTTTAGGTTTAGTGATGTGGAACAAGGTTGGTATGGCTCGTAATGAAAAAGGACTAAAAGAAGCAATTGCTGAAATTGGTCAAATTCGTGAAGAATTTTATAGAGATGTATATGTTCCAGGAAGTGCAAATGAATTGAATCCTGAACTAGAGAAAGCACTTAGAGTAGCTGACTTTTTAGAATTGGGACAATTAATGGCTATGGATGCTTTACAACGAAATGAATCTTGTGGAGGTCATTTTAGAGAAGAGTATCAAGATGCTGAAGGAGAAACACTTCGTGATGATGAAAACTTCTCTTTTGTAAGTGCATGGGAATATAAAGGTCAAGATACAACTCAAGCCGTTCTACATAAAGAGGATTTGAAATACGAGTTCATTAAAATTGCAGCTAGAAATTATAAATAAAATAGTATGAGTGCAGCTAAAAATATAAATATAACCCTTAAAATTTGGCGTCAAAAAAATGCCAATTCAAAAGGAAACATTGAAACATACAAATTAGATAATGTTTCAACAGCCAGTTCGTTTTTGGAAATGTTAGACCAATTGAACGAACAGTTAATTAATGAAAGAAAAGAACCTGTGGCTTTTGATCACGATTGTCGCGAAGGAATTTGCGGAATGTGTTCGCTTTACATCAATGGTAGAGCTCATGGCCCTGAAACAGGGACTACTACTTGTCAGCTACACATGAGAAAATTCAATGATGGTGATACTATCTTCATTGAACCATGGAGAAGTAAAGCTTTCCCAGTGGTGAAAGATTTAGTGGTTGATAGAAGTGCTTTTGATAGGATTCAACAAGCTGGTGGATTCGTATCGGTGAACACATCTGGAAACACTATTGATGCTAATTCAATTCCAGTACCCAAAGATGATGCAGATAAGGCTTTTATGGCAGCAGCTTGTATTGGTTGTGGAGCTTGTGTAGCAAGTTGTAAAAACGGTTCAGCTATGTTGTTTGTAGGAGCTAAAGTTTCTCAATATGCTTTATTACCACAAGGAAAAGTTGAAGCCGCTCAACGTGTACAAAATATGGTGCGTCAAATGGATGAAGAAGGTTTTGGAAACTGTACTAACACTGGAGCCTGTGAAATTGAATGTCCAAAAGGAATTTCATTAGAAAATATTGCGCGTATGAACCGAGAGTATTTAAAATCTAGTTTCTAAAAAGCAAAATTTTATTAAATAAAAACAACGCATTCAAGTTTATGGATGCGTTGTTTGTTTTATAAAAGACCCTTTTCAAAGGCTACTCTGACTAAACCTGCTGTGTTTTTGACACCTAGTTTTTGTATTAAGTTACTGCGGTGCGATTCAATGGTCTTAATGCTTAAAAAGAGCTCATTTGCAATTTCTTCAGTTGTGTATTCTTTTATTATTAAAGCCAAAATTTCTTTTTCACGTGAGGTCAATTTTGGAATAAAATAACTTGAGTTATCAATTCCAATAGAATCGTTTAATAAAATGTCGCTAATTTTCTTAGGGAGATATCTATTCCCTTTTACAACTTCTTTTATTGCGTCAGTGAGTTCGATTTTACTTGTGTTTTTAAGTAAATAACCCATAGCACCATTTTTTAGTATCTGTTTGATGAAAATACTGTCTTCAAAATTCGTTAAGGCTATAATTTTTAAACTTTTATGTTTTTCTAAAAGCTCCTTACAGGCGTTTATACCATTACCATCAGGTAAATTAATGTCTAGTAGCAAAACTTCAACCAATTCATTGAGGTTAGTAAAAGTATCTTTTAAGTTTTCAAAAGATTGTAATACTTCAATTTCTTTATTGGATTTTAGCATGTTTTTAATGCCCTCAATCACAATGGTATGGTCGTCAGTAATAGCGATTCGTGTCATTTTACTTTATTTAAATCAATAGAAATAGTATATGATGTTCCTGCTGATGAGCTATCTACATCCATTTGAGCATTAAGAAAATCTATTCTAGTTTGTATGTTTTTATGACCAATTCCCTTAGCATTTATTTTTTTATCAAAGCCAATTCCGTTATCTTCAACGGTTATGAAAAGTTCATCTTCACGATAATTGAATTGGACCATGGCTTCGGTTGCTTTAGAATGTTTTAAAATATTGGTAACCAGTTCTTGAATGATTCTATAAATTACGGTTTCTGTTTTTTTAGAAAGAGCCATATAATTGCCAAAAGCCTGAAAATCAATTTTGAAATTATCTGAATTATTAATCTTCACGCAATATTCCTTTATACTTTCTATTAATCCAAAGTCTAAAATTGAAGATGGCATCAAATTGTGTGAAATGCTTCTAACTTGTGCACAAGATTCATCAATCATATGAATGACTTTTGTTAAATTTTCGGTATCAATTGCACTTAAACCAGATTCTTCTAAAGAGGACAATCTGTATTTAATGGCTGATAAGTCACCATTCAAACCATCGTGTAGTTCTTGTGCAATTCGCTTTCTTTCTTTTTCTTCGCCTTCAATTAAAGCTTCTAGCTTTGCTATTTCCTGACTTTGCTTTAGGCTTTCAATTTCTTTATTTTTTATTTTTTGACGTTGTCTAAAAAAGTACCATAAAGCTAAAGTAACCCATGCAAAGACAATAAAAAATATTGAATATAATTGTTTTTGTTTTTGATTTTTAATTAAATCTAACTCTTGTTGTTTTATTTTTATTTTTTGTTCTGCTAAAGACTTGTCCTTTTTTTCGGTTTCAAATTTAGTTTGGAGTAGAGTAGTTTCCTTTAGATGTGCTTCAGAGAAAATAGTGTCTTTGATTGCATAACTTTTTTCCAAAGCATCAAAAGCTTTCTGAGGTTGATTAATTTTGTTATAAGCAATAGAAAGCTTTTTTAAAGACTTATATTCTAGCTCTTTTGATTTAATTTCTTTGCCAATTTTTAATGATTGGTTAGCCAGTTCAATAGCTTTTGAATAGTTTCCTAATTCAAGATATACCTCACTTGTGAAATTTAATAAATCACCTTTCCTAATAATGTCCACAGCATTATCAGCCAGATTTAATGCTCTGTTGTAATATGGAATTGCCTTTTCGTAATTTTTAGACAATCTATAATATTCTCCAAAATTCCTAACTACATAAAATTCTAATTCTTTATTGTTAGTTTTTTCAAGCATTTGTTCTGCTTTCTTGAGATAAATAAGTGCCATGGGAAATTTTTCGTTCCTTATGAAGCCAAGTCCAATATCGTTATACAGCAAACCTATATTTAAGAAGTCATTTTTTTTAAAAAATTGTTCGGCTTTTTTTAAATAAAAAAATTCTAGTTTTTCATTTTTGTATTGTGTGTAAATTGCCGCCAAGTTTTGATAACTTATAGCTGTGGAAGTACTATCTTTTAATTTTTCAAATGATTTTATAGCCTCAATATAATATTTAATAGCTTTAGTGTAATCTCCCTTGTATTGATAGGTGTTGGCAATATTTGCATTTACTTTAGCGATACCAGTTTCAATATTGTTTTTTTTACAATAGGCTATAGTTTTGTTGAAGCGGTATAAAGTAGAGTCATACAAACCCATATTGCTATAAGAAAATCCGCTGAAAAATAAAGATTTGTATGCACCATTTATATAATTGGTTTTTACACTAAGCAAGTAAGCTTTATCATACAATTTTAAAGATGCTCTAGGATTCGATACTTCTAGATTTCCAGCATCATCTATTAATTTTAAGATATGCAGTGTATCTTTTTGAGAATACACATTTGTTGAGAGAAATACAAAAAGTAAAATAAAATATTTAAACATGACTAACTACTTTACAGTGTTAAAATTAGGAAATAAAAGCATTGCATCTGTATTTATTAAATATCTACAGATGCAAATTACATCTTGTTTATTATTCCACTTTTTTTATGGTATAAGAGATTTGAAAGTTTTGCCCGTCTGGTGTTGTTGTACATATTATACCTTGATTAGATGCATTACAAGTATTTCCAAAGTTATTGTATGGTCCAATTTGGTTAATTGAACTTAGTGAGTGTTTTTTATAACGAGAATTTACATCAAAATTTTCATCCTTTGCAGGATCTTTAACTATCTTTAAATTAGCATTCATTTCTATGTATGAGTTTTTTAAAAATTCTTGTTCTGAAATACATTCTGGTTTAGTAAAAGTAATGATTTTTGTTTCCAAACCGTTTATTAGAGATTTTAAATTATATTCCTTTTCTTTATCAATTTTAATTTGACTAGGTTTTGATATGTCTGCTAAATTAAATTTTGATGAAGATGTTTCTCCTCCTTTAGCCGCTGTAACTCTTTCACAGTATAATTTACCATAAAGTTGTTCGTCAAAACCCCAACCAGCTTTTGTAGAATAAATTTTGTTGAATGACACTTCATATTTGTATTTTTTTGCTGATGGTGGATAATTAACTACGCAAGATTTTTCTACAGGAACATTTGTAAAAGTAACAGTTTGTGAAATTTCGGGATACGAAAAGTTTTCTAAAGTTGCTTTTTTTGCAGTTATCATAATTGGGATTGCGGCAACTCTTGTTCCCATTGAACCACCGATTATAGTGTTTATTTTTTCAATGATTGAGTTGTTCATTGTTGTACCACTTAGTAATGAACTGTAGCTTGGATTGGCATTAAAACCTTGCATCACCAGTTTTACTTTAATTTTATCCTGAACCGTTGCAAGACTAAGCGATGCATTAGCACCAGCTTGTGCTCCAGGAACGTTTAATCCAGCTTCTAAAGTTGCTTTTAAATCAAAATCGTTTCGACTAGTTTCAAACATTAATAAAACAAATCTTCCGTAAGTAATACTACTTACAAATCCAAAAGTACTCGAAATAGTTGTTGGAGATACAAATAGTCCTTCTGCAGGATCATTCATGGCAACATCAAAATTTCTTTCTACAAATTTTATAACTGCAAACTGTTTAGAGCTAGATGAGGAAACGCTAGATTGAAAATTAAAGAAATTTTGAGGATCGTTATATGTTGCACCTAGTGTTGCTTTCATATGATCTTCAGAACTAATACTCTCTACAACATACTCTGCACTTAAAATGGGGTTACTATCTCCAATCAATTTATCTAATTGGGTTCTTGCTCTCCCAAGAAAAGCCATATAGTCGTTTCTTGTAGGATTTATATTTTCTATTTCTGTACCACCAAACGCCTGCGAGGAAGCAGAAACTGAAATTTTATTTCTTGTTCCCACAAGTTTTGGATTCATTACCCCATTATTTTTATATTCGTTTACATCAAATAAGTTTCCTAAAAACAAATCAGTAGGAAATGTAAATAGCGATGATCCAAATATAGGAGCTTCTAAATTGGCTCTTGTAACGGTGCAAGTTGTGGTTGTTCCAGGACAATCGGTATTAGGAACGGTAGTTTGCTCTACTTTTTTATTTTTGGCTTCATAATTTAACAGCGGAAGGGTTTTCAAATTTTTATTAGTAATCACTTTATTTTGCATGGATTTTCTGATTGATTCTATTGATTTTACTTGTGCCTTCATTGTTTCGCTCTGACAAACAATAAAGATTGATACGCAAAATATTATTCTTTTCATTTTGATTAAGTCTTTCATAATTCTATAGGTTTTGTTAATGATTTTAATATATTCTTTGATAAACTCTATTTACGTTTCCTTTTAACATCATTCGGTTTTCTTCGGCATAAAAGGGAATACTTACTTCTTTTTGTGTACTTGGATTTACAAAAAAAATGATGTTGTTATTTGTGTGCCATTCTACTTGCTCTACGTTAGTTGCATTGTTACTCTCAATTGAAACATCATTGCTTCCACCAGCACTTTTGCCTGTCCAAGTTATACATTCACCATTGGCTTTAAATTGTATAAAATAATCAGTAGAAAAAGAAGCATAATATTCACCTGAACCACTACTTAAAACCTCTGTATAACGCCAAGTCCCAACCAAATTGTTATTTCTAGTTTTGTTAGAGATAGGTTTCGAAGTAACATCACTTGTATCGTTTTTATCCAACTCGATGGTTACCGTTTGGTTACCATATTCTGGAAATGTAATGGACAAGTGAAGTTTTTCTGATACATATTCTAATTTGATATTGTATGTTTTATTGCTATTGTCTTCTGTAATTGTACCCTTAACAATGGCATTAGTTTCAACAGCAGCTATTGTTGCTCGTTCGTTATTCATCCATAGTTCACCTTTAATTTTATTAGAATTATTTTCGGATACTAATAAAACAATTAGTTCATTTCCATTTAATACACCCAAAAATTTTCCTGAAAATTTACTTGCGATCATTTGTTTGTTTTCTATGATTTTCTTTGGATGTATATTTGGTTCTGGATATTCTTTACTTTGACATGAACTACAAGTTGCAATCCATAACAAAAGCAGTAAGTATTTCTTGAATTTATTTTTCATCTTCTAGTTTTTCTATTTTAGCTTTCAGTGCTTCAATAATCACTTGTTGTTCTTGAATAGCTTTTACCATTGGAGCCATTAAATCGTTATATCGAACACTATAAGTCCCTTCATCATCAATAGAGATGATACCATTATTTTTTGCATCAAAACGATTTAGACTAGTTTCTAATTCTTGTGCAATAAAACCATATTCCGTTTTTTTGCTTTCATCATTTTTTCGAGTATACGAAACTGGTTTTAAATCTTTAATGAAGTCTAAACCAAGCGAAGAAGTTTGGATGTTTTCTTTCCATATTTTATCAGATGATACTGACCAAGCTACTTGTATAGTAGCTAATGAAATATTGGCATTACCCATTCTTACTTGGTTCGAACCTGTAGCAGATGCAACATTTGCGGTCGCGCCAATACCAATATTATTGTTGCCACTTGTAACATTACTAAGTGCTGCAAATCCAACGGCAACATTACTAAATCCTGTGACATCTGCACTTCCTGTTATGTTGTTTTGTCCAAGTGCCAAACCTCCAACAGCTGTATTAGTTGATCCACCATTAAGTGGATTTGCATCTATACCGTAAGAACAATTGTAACTGTTTACACCTCCTTGACTAATCAATCTTCCTGCAATTTTTTGACCTATTTTAAATACGATAGGAGTTGAGCTAGATGTTCCAATAAAACTTGAAGTTGTTGCATTAGTATTTCCGTTTAAACCCCAATTATTTGTAGCTTCTTTTGCTGAAAATGCATATGGAACACTTAGTAACTGACTAGTGCCTGTTATAGAATAATTAGTTCCGCCTGTTGGGTCAATTTCGGTTTTAACAAAAAAAGTGTTGGTTCCCCAAGCAATACTATTAAATGTTCCTATACTTGGTGTTCCTGTTCCTATTTCTAATGTCAGTAATCCGTTTACATTGGTAGATGGATTGGGAGAAAAAGTTTCTTTATATACTTCTGTTCCGTTAGCAGAACCACTGACAATTGTAACTCTAACACCAACGGTTTGATTAGCAACTAAAACATTAGATGTATTACGAATAACTGCTTGATAGCTCATTTTGTTTGGTGCTTGAGCGGCTATTTTGTTAAGTGAGCAAAAAAAGACAATGATTATAAAGGTTTTTAAAATAGAAGATAATTTATTTTTCATGTTAGTTATTTTTTAATGATTTTAAAAGTTTTTAATTCAGAAGAGGTGTTATTAATTTTTAAAAAGTAAAGTGCAGCTGGTTGATCATTCAAGTCTATAGGAGTTTCTTCTCGAAGCACTCTATCTGTTTGAATTACTTTTCCTAAGGCATCATAAAGTGTAAATTTTAAGGCTGTAATGTCATAGTTTTTTACAGAAAGTGTTATGTGTTGTGTTGTTGGATTAGGATAAACACTTGCAATTAATTGGATCTCTGGAATTTCCGTAGTGTTTAAAGTTGTAATTTCAAAAGGGTGTTGAACACCTTGTGAAGCTGTTCCGGTAGTACTACTATTGGTAACAAAAAAAGCTTGTCCGACAGTGTAAGTTGCAGAACCTGTTGTGCCAGAACAGGTTGCTCCAGAAGCTACAACATTGTTTTGAGCTTTACCTAAAAAAGGAAAAAGAAACATGAAAGAGAGTATTTTTAGCATATTTTGAATATTTAAATTAGACATTCATTTGATTTGTTTTTTAACAAGTGCAAGCTACTATCGTGTAACCAATTAACATTCAGGGTAATTGCCTCTTTTTTATTCTAAGGGTTTTCCCTGATAAAAGAAAAGTTAAGAGAGAAAAGTAGGGGTTTTAAAAGTGATTTTCTATCTTTGAATAAACCATAATTTATGAAAATAGCCTTATTCCAAACCAGTTTAGCTTGGGAAAACCCTCAATCAAACCGAATATTTATAGAAGAGTATTTTAGAAGCGAAGAGCAAACGTTTGATTTGTTTGTGTTACCAGAAATGTTTACTTCGGGATTTACCATGCATCCTGAAAATGTGGCTGAGACTATGAACGGAGAAACTGTTTCTTGGATGAAAAGATTAGCATTAGAGAAAGATTGTGCAATTTGTGGAAGTCTGGTTATTTCAGAAAACAATAATTTTTACAATCGATTTATCTTTGTCCATCCCAACGGGAAAATTGATTTTTATGATAAAAGACATTTGTTCACTTTAGCTGGTGAACATGAAAAATATTCAAAGGGTATTTCAAAAGTAATAATTGAGTATAAAGGTTGGAAAATCTGCCCTCAAGTTTGTTATGATTTGCGTTTTCCTGTTTTTTCTCGGAATCAAGAAGCTTATGATTTATTGATTTACGTTGCCAATTGGCCCAAACCAAGAATTGGTGCGTGGGATATTTTGTTAAAAGCTCGAGCTATTGAAAACATGTGTTATGTGCTAGGTGTAAATCGAATCGGTTTAGATGAGAATAATCACGAATATGTTGGCCATACTCAAGCAATTGATGAATTTGGCAATATATTTTTAGATACAAAAAGTGAAGTAGGAGTTTTTATAACAGAATTAGATAAAAATAAAATGCTTCAATCCAGAACTAAATTTAATTTTTTAAATGACAAAGATTCGTTTAAAATAAACATTTAATTATTACCCAAATCAAATTCTTGTTCAACATCCCAGTTGGCTCTGACGTCAATTTCTTTGGGAAAATAAACAATTTGTTCAGCTTGTCTTTTTTCTAAAAAATTGCCTGTGTCCCATTCACCATTTGCATTGTCATCGTAAATGAGACGAATTGTGTAGAGCATTGGGTCAATCAAATCAAAATTTAATGTAGTCTCTTGGGTTGAGATTAGTGAGGCCATAACATTAGCCTTGTCATCAAGAAGTTCCACAATAACGGGAAAACGATTTACATTTTTTAAGTTTACCCTTAAGTTTCCATAATCGGCATAGGAATTAGTGTTGATTTTTTGCAGTAACGTATCGTTAGATTTACCATAAAAATCAATTAAGGCTCCTGGGAGAAGCTCTAAAGTGTATTTCTCATTTTCTTCTTTTACAAAATCAAAATAAAGTTCTTGTTCAAATTCCTTGTATTTAGTAGTAAATGCAACCGCAGAAGAATCTTTGTCAAGCAACTTCATTTTGGAAACATTAAACTCTACCAAAGGAGTAGTAGTATTTAAAATATATTTTTCCCTGAATTTTAAAGTTCCTCTTTGTTTCATTTGAATGGACAAAGTGTCCATTTCTTTCAATTCTTTGTATTTTGAAACAAATGATTTGGAATAGTTGTCATTTTCAACAAAAAATTCAATAGAATCAGATTCAATTTTGGGGACAAACAGTTGAATGGAATCTTTTCCAACAGAAGGAAATTTGGCTACTTTTACATCAATATCTTTAGAGCCTGCTTTGGCTTTTATTTTTAGATTTTCTGTAGAACCATTAAAAGCCATGAAATATTTATTGGTTGTTTGTTGAATAGGTTTTTCAGCTTTAAAAGTAGGTTTTTCAGTAAATAATTCTAATTGATATGCTATTTCGGTTGGAGTCTTGATAGGATCTTTCAGAAATCCAATTTTATCCGATTTGGGATCAAATTTATTGTTCCCATTTTTATCTTTTAAAGCCACAATATAGTATTCACTTTCTTTTAAGTTTTCTAAAGCAAACACTTTTAAACTGTCTAATGTATTGGTCACATACAAAGGAGTTTCTTTATAAACAGTTGAATCTTTGAAGGTTTTAGCATCATATAACAGTATAGAGACAAAGTTGTCAGGATTTTGGTTGTAAGCATCTTTTATTTTTCCTACAACCGTTAATGAGTCAATATATGAGCCTGTAGAAAAGACATATTTGAACTGAGAGTAAGGATTTCCTTCATTATTATCTGTTATACTTTGTCCAAAATTGAAACTATAAGTAGTATTTGCCTGCAAAGTATCTTGAATTTTAATAGATATAAACTTACTGGCACTTCCTTGTGGCACAATTATAGGAGCAGTTTGCATTGGAGGTGAAATAATCAACTGCTTCGTAATGTCTTTTACTTTGATTAATTCATCAAAAATAATTTTTATTTCATTTCCGGTAAAGTTCGTTTTATAGTTTTCAGGAGAACTACCAATGATTTTAGGAGGAATAGTGTCTTTCAAACCACCAGTAATTGTGCCTCTTTTAGCACATCCTATAGTGGAGAATAAGAAACCAAAAACGATAAATATAACTATGAAATATATTTTTTGCATAATATTTTAAAAATTCAATCACAAAATAACAACTATATTTAAAGCCAACATACTTTTTTTACTATTTTTTATGATTGTGTGTAAGCTATTGACAAAATACTAACTTTAGATTTAGGTATAGTTAGCAAGGTTTTAGCACAGGCTTCAATAGTAGCTCCACTGGTTATTACATCGTCAATTAAAAGGTAATGTTTACCAATGTGATGGTCTTTGAAGGTAATTTCAAAGTCTTTGGCTTTCATTTCGCCTCTTTTTTCTCTAGACTTTTTAGTTTGTGTTTGGGTATGTTTAATTCTACATAGAACTTCATTGTCAACAGGAATTTGAAATTCTTTTCCTAAAGCAACACAAAATGTATTGATCTGATTGTAGCCTCTTTTATGCAGTCTTTTTTTGTGAATGGGTGTGGGAATAATATAATCAACAAGAGGAACTTTGTCGGCCGCTTTTAATTCATGAGCATAAAGATTGCCCAATAGCGTTCCAATTTCTTGTTGTTTCCTATATTTTAAATTGTGGATTAACTCTTGAACAATCCCTTTGGCATGAAAATACAGCATAGCATTTGCCTGTTCAACAGGGAGAATTCCATAAAATTTAGTCATAATCTCGTTATTTGGAATTAGATGATGGTAGGTTAATGGCAATTCATGCCTGCATTTTACACAAATTATGGTTTCATTATTCAGTAGCAGTGCATTACATCCATTACAAAGTCTTGGGAAAAATAAATTTAGTAAAGCTTTTAACATGTAAAAAATTTTAATTAAAGATAAAAAATCTTATTCAATATTCTTTATAATTTTTACTTTTGCACCATGGCAAAACAAGAAGATTTATTTAAGAACGTAGTTTCGCATGCAAAAGAATACGGATTTATTTTTCCGTCAAGCGAAATCTATGATGGTTTGAGTGCAGTCTATGATTACGCTCAAAACGGTGTGGAATTGAAAAAGAATATTAGAGAATATTGGTGGAAAGCCATGGTACAAATGCATGAGAATATTGTGGGAATTGATGCTGCAATTTTTATGCACCCAACTACATGGAAGGCGTCTGGTCATGTAGATGCGTTTTCAGATCCTTTGATTGACAATAAAGACTCTAAAAAAAGATATCGTGCTGATGTTTTAGTAGAAGAGTTTCGCGAGAAAATTAACGAAAAAATCCAAAAAGATGTTGATAAAGCGAAAAGCAAATTTGGTGAAGTTTTTGACGAAAAACAATTTAGAGAAACTAATCCAAATGTAGTTCGTCGTCAAAAACAAATAGATGAGATTACAGTTGAGTTAACTCGAGTTCAAGAAGAAAATGACTTAGAGGGATTTCGTCAGTTTATTATTGACTTAGGAATTGTTTGTCAAGTTTCAGGAACAGCAAACTGGACAGATGTTCGACAGTTTAATTTGATGTTTGCTACCAAACTAGGAGCTTCTGCTGATACAGCAATGGATTTGTATTTACGTCCTGAAACGGCTCAAGGTATTTTTGTGAATTTCTTAAATGTGCAAAAAACAGGTCGAATGAAAATCCCTTTTGGAATTGCTCAAACGGGTAAAGCGTTTAGAAACGAAATTGTAGCCAGACAATTTATCTTTAGAATGCGTGAATTTGAACAAATGGAAATGCAGTTTTTTGTAAAGCCAGGTGAAGAAATGAAGTATTATGAATACTGGAAAGAAACCCGTTTAAAATGGCATTTGTCACTAGGATTAGGAAAAGAAAATTACCGTTTTCACGACCATGAAAAATTAGCCCATTATGCCAATGCTGCGGCTGATATTGAATTCAATTTCCCGTTTGGATTTAAAGAATTAGAAGGAATTCATTCTAGAACAGACTTTGATTTGAAAGCTCACGAAGAGCATTCCGGTAAAAAGCTACAGTTTTTTGATAATGATACCAACTCTAGTTATGTACCTTATGTGGTTGAAACATCAGTTGGTTTAGACCGAATGTTTTTAGCTGTTTTTTCTAAAGCATTGGAAGAGGAAACCCTTGAAGATGGTTCTACTAGAACGGTTTTACGTTTGCCTTCAGTATTGGCTCCTACAAAAGCAGCTGTTTTGCCATTAGTTAAGAAAGATGGTTTGCCAGAAATTGCCAAAGAAATTATTGAAGAATTAAAGTGGGATTTCAATGTGGCTTATGATGAAAAAGATGCTGTAGGAAGGCGTTACCGTCGTCAAGATGCCCTTGGAACACCATTTTGTATCACCGTAGATCATCAAACAGTTGAGGATAGAACCGTAACGATTCGTCATAGAGATACCATGAAACAAGAGCGAGTTACCATCGCTGATTTAAGAAAAATTATTTCAGATGAGGTTTCAATGCGCCATTGGTTAATGAAAATGTAAAAAGTATTTATTATATATTTTGGTAAGACTCGCTTTTTTGCGAGTCTTTTTTTTAGTTATTAACACTAAAGTATTAGCAGATTAAATTTCCTTGATTTTTACCTATTTGATACATTTCACAGTGAAAAAAAATCATTTCATCGATACTAATGCACTTATACATCCAATTTAATTTATTTTATGATGCATAATAATGTGTATTTTGACCCTTTTTTATTGTAAATTAACCGTTTGTTAACACGGTTGTTTATTTGTTAACATTTTTTTGTTTGAAAAATCGATTGATGGTTTTATTCTTATTTACATAAAAAGAACTAATATTGTTACCAGTAAAACCCCAAATTTTACCCTTCAAACTGCTAATTCTAGATAATCTAGGTTATTGGTTTAGACATATGACATATAAATACATAATAATTGACGGTGATAGTCAAAGTAGCATGAGTTTGCAAACGCATATCACTACTTTGGGTGATTTTCTTTTTTCTGGATATGTAAATAATTCAGAAGAAGGATTAAATCTAATTCTGGAGCAAAATCCAGATGTGATTTTTTTAGGAACAAATTTGAGAGATTCATCTACAGAAAGTAATTTTTCGTTGGTAAATGAATTGTATAAATACATGGTTATTTTACCTAAAATAATTGTGGTTTCTCAGACTAAAGAAGTTGCTTATGAAGCCATGAAGTATGATGTATATGATTTTCTCTTGAAGCCTTTTCAGCGAATAGATGTCCTAAAATCATTGATGAAATTTAAAAAAGAAAGCGGTTTTTCTCAAGTATTCAATCATCAAAATGTTCAACAGATAGAAGTGAGTCAACCGGTTATAGCTAATCCTTTGGTCAACAATGCGATACCTTTAGTAGAAGAGAAGTATGATTTTAAGCAAAACGGTATGGCTTATGAAGCTGAAAAGATAGATATTCAATTGGATACTGAGGAAATTAAAAATGAGTTGATTGGAATAGTCAAGCAAAGTTTAGCCACTCATACCATTGTTCCTCAGCAAATGGAACAACAGGTTGTGGAACAGAAAAACAACATATTGTGTGTAAAATCATATGGAGATTATAGATTTATTGAGTTTGATGATATAGTTTACTTAAAAGCAGACAACAACTCTACCGATATAATGTTGAGTACAGGAGACAGTATCACAGCTTTTAAAACACTAAAATACTTTGAAAGCTCCTTGCCAAATGATTTTGTGCGAATACACAACAGTCATATCATCAATATAAAATTTGTTTCCAGAATCCATTTGGGTAACTCAGATTGTTATTTGAACAAAGGGAAAATTAAACTTCCTTTTTCCAAGTCGTACAAAGACAATATCAACACCATTATTGAATTGTATGCTTCTAACGATTTAAAAGACGATTAGATACTTTAAAATTACAATTCAAAATAGGCAGTTAACTCATATTTGTAGCTATAATACAAATACAGAGAAGCAATTTTACGGCTATTCCTAAATCTTAATTATTTTTACCGCGTTCTTTTAAAGAAGGGCTTACCTAGGCTCATTCTCAAGAGAGCTACGTTCTTACCGATTAATTTTTATTAATATTTATATATGTCTTTTAAAAAGGCTACTTGATTTTTTCAGGTAGCCTTTTTAATTTTTTATAGATTTGATTCCTCTTTTAAAGACATAAAATTATTCTCCTATAGATAGTATTCGCAACTTTATTTATATTAGCAAATAAATCATAATTCCCCAAAAAGTGAAAAAATACGTCTTTTGGCTTCTTGTATCAATTTCATTACATTTTATTTCTTGTGAGAAATCCAACGATTTAAACAAGCAAACAGAACTTGTGGATAGTATTGTTTATTATAACCAAAAAATAGATACAATTAATCTAAGTGATATCAAAAATTCTATTTATAATAGAAAAGTTCTAAGTATTGTAAAGAAAATAAAAAATGACTCAACAAGAATTGATTATTACTATTTAGTAGCTGATAATTTTTATAAAAATAAAAATTTAATAGAGTTTAAGGATGTATCAAATTTGATTATTAGTGAAGGATCAGAGGTCAAAGATGCTAAAGCTATTTCAAAGGGATATCTGAATTTAGGAGATTATTATTTACAGATTAATAAGAATGATAGTGCATTTTATTTTTTTGACAAAGCTGAAATAATTTTTTTATCAAAAAAGATATATAGAGGTGCAAATAATGTAAGACTGAGAAAAGCAATTTTACAATATTATGGAAATGATTTTTTAGGCTGTGAAACTACAATTTATAAATCATTACCATATTATGAAAAAATCAATAACCAGGTTCAATTAAATATTTCATATTCATTGTTGGGATTATGCAAAATTGAAACAAAAGAGTTTGATGAAGGTCTAAGTTTTTTAAATTTAGCAGATAAATATGCAAGAGAATTATCTGATGAAACAGGTAGTAAGCAAAGCTCAATAAATAACATTGCATTATTGTATTTCAAAAAGGGAGATTATAAAAAAGCATTGGAATTTTACAGTAAATTGAATAATAATCTTATAAAAAAAAATTTCCCAAAAATTTATGCTTATGCTAGACAATATATCGCATTTTCAAATTACAAATTGGGAAAAATAGATAATTTCAACGCAGAATACGACTTTGTATTAAAAGAATGTAAAAAGCTAAATCTATCAATTGTTGAACCATTAATTCAACTTTCAGAATTTTACGAATCCCAAAAAGATATGGCAAAAGCTCAGAAATATGCTTTAGAAGCTTATGATATATCGGTTAAAGACAAATTATTCAGAGAAAAACTATTAGCTTTAAAGCAGTTGACTAATGTGTTTCCTGAAAAAGCAAAATATTATTCCAGTGAGTATATCAAACTTTCCGATAGTATTGCCACTGTTGATAAGAAAATTCAAAATACTTTTGCTCGCATAGAATATAGAGTGGATGAATTAAACAATGAAAACGAATTACTAGCCCAACGCAACAAACAATTTATTTATTACACCCTCATTGGAATACTGGTGTTGGCTCTTGGGGTTGTGTATTTTTGGCAAAAACAAAAGCAAAAACAATTGCTGTTTGCAAACAACCAACAAAAAAGCAACGAACAAATCTACCAGTTGATGCTAGACCAACAAGTAAAATATGAAGAAGGCAGAACTATTGAAAAGCAAAGAATAGCCCAAGAACTTCATGATGGTGTGATGAATAAATTGGCGGCCATTAGGTTCAATTTGTATGCCTTAAAAAGAGATAGAACCGATAAAACCATAGAAAATTGTTTAACACACGTTGATGAAATACAAACCGTAGAGAAAGAAATACGAACCCTTTCGCACGATTTATCCAAAGAAGTTTTTGAAAAAAGTAATAATTTTGAAGCCATAATTCAAGCCATTTATTGGAGCAATGACCAAGATGCTCCCAATATTTCCTATCACTTTGATCCCAAAATAAAATGGGAAACTATTTCTGCTGAAGCTAAATTACATTGCTATAGAATTATCCAAGAAAGTATCATCAATTGTCTCAAATATGCCCAAGCCCAAAATTGTAGTGTTAGCTTGACCCTAGAAGAAACTATTTTTGTAATTAAAATTTCAGATGATGGAATAGGTTTTGATACCCAAAAAGTAAAAAGTGGAATAGGACTAAAAAACATTGCAGAACGAGTGGCATTGCTAAAAGGAAAATTCAAAATACTTTCTGCACTCAACCAAGGAACTACTTTGTTTATCAATGTTCCCATAAACAACATAACTGTTTAAGTATGCTAAAAAATATTTTAATCATAGACGACCATCCTACCATGATTGAGGGGTATAGAAGTATATTGTCTTTTAATCCTTATGGCTATATTTTTAACATTCAAACCGCAAACTCTTGCCAAGAAGCCTATGAAGTTCTTCATTTTTTAGCAAATGCCAATAAGTTTGATGCTGTGGTTATAGATTTGACGTTGCCAGCAAGCGAAGCACTGAATTTGTTAGCAGGAGAGGATTTAATTCCAGTAGTGAGAACAACAAATTTAGCGGCAAAAACTATAGTTATTACTTCACACGCAGAGCATTTTTTATTGTATCAATTGTATGTGAACCACAATCCTGATGCCATTCTAATTAAAAGTGATATTACTTCTAACGAATTGAACGAAGCTTTTAAAGCTGTTTTCTCAGGTCAAAAGTATTACAGCTCAACCATGTTAGAAGCTCAGAAAAGATTAACAGCTAGTAATTTTTTCTTAGATGAAATTGATGTTCAAATCATTATGTTGCTGGCTGATGGGGTAAAAAATAAAAGTTTGGTGGATCATTTGCCTCTGACTATAAGTGCTATTGACAAGCGAAAAGTAAAAATCAAGAGTTTTTTCAATATAGAAAAAGGAAATGACGAAGATATCATCAGAGAAGCCAAAGCTCAAAAATTTATATAACTCAAAGTTTAAACCTAACGGTAAACATTCTTTTATTTTCTGATAATTTTTTTCATCTTTCAACCCCATTATTTCTCAAAAAAATCAAAATTTTACAGTTTTTCTATAAAATTCATCAAAAAAAGCATGAAAAAAAATTAATTTTTACAGTTTTTCTGTAATTTTATTGCAATAATGCGTACTAGTTTTACAATGTCAAAAAAGATTGAGAAATAAAAAATTTTTTAACTCTTGCTTATTCAAAAAACAACAAAGTTATCGATGACTTAATTCTACCAGTTTTACAATGCTAATAATGGTTTCAAATGGTACGAAAGAAAACTAAATAAAGTAAAACAAGGCAAGTTTTTTGATTTTTTTTGATTTAGATAGAAAGTTTTATGAATAATTTAAATCTAATACAATGAAACAAAAAATTATTAAGTCGAAATTATTGAGAATATTTATATTAATAAGTTTATTTACTTGTTTTTTTTCTTGTGAAAAAGAGGAAATTAGCAACAATGACCTTGTAACCCATCAAAAACAAAACAATTACCAACTTAAGAAAGTTCGTTTTAGTCAACTCAAAAAAAACAAAAAAGCTTTTGATAAATTAGTAGAAGCCAGAATTAAAAAAAATCCTTCTTTAGAATATAGAGGTGAATATAATTCAGATTTTGGTGTTTTTATTGACACTACCAATATCACACTTATTGAAAGTGAAGATTCTCATTCTTATACTTTTCAAATTATAAATGAAAATATGCAAGAGTTTGAAAACCTTATTTTAAATTATAAAGATTATGGTGATTATTCAGCTTATATTTCAAAATATAAGCTAACCCAAGAACAAATTAATAATTTAATTGAAAGCGGTAATCTAACTAACATTATGCCTACCTCAATATCAGAAGTAAATTCTACTATGAGTATCCCAATATTAGGTGAAGGTTCAGATTGTGTTGATATAATTACTTATTCAACAAATATGTGCTAC
>CAZXPF010000033.1:0-24808 GCA_964643105.1 uncultured Flavobacterium sp.
AAACAATAGTGATTGATATAATAATCAATGAAATTTTTAAATATTTATTTTGATTTTTAACTTTTGTTATATTTTCAATTTCAATCAATGTTAATTTGCTTTCAGGAATTATATTTACATTGATTATGTCTGGGTCTAATATCATATTTTAAATATTAAATAATTATTATCATCTATTTTTTCAAATCCAAATTCATATACAGCAAAAGTTCCTTTAGTTTTATTGCTGTTTTCAACAATGTTTGTAAAAAAACTAAAATCAAAACCTTTTCCTTTTAAAAATTCTCTATGAACAGTTACACTTTTTTTCTTTTCAATCAATTCTTTACAAATTTTATAGTTAAGCATCAATTGATTGTTTGTTGATTTTAAATCGCTTCTTAGTTTATTGTTATTAGCATTGTGATAATTGATTCTGTTTTTCTTTGAAGCAAAGACTTGATTGTTTCTTTTAGGTAGAAATTCTTCACCTGAATACAAACATTTTCTGATTTCTACATTTTTATCCATTTTAAAAAGTATTAATTGGTTTTGAAGCGTTTTAATAAGCTTTAACAAATCAATTTAATTGTTAAATCTTGGTTTAACTGCATTGATATTTTCTTCCGTTAAAGAATCATAATGTATCAACACTCTTTTACCAAGTTTAAATGCATTGATTCTATTGTTTCTTATTAAACGGTCAATTGTTTTAATTGAAACTCTTAGGTATTTAGAAGCTTCATTTCTTGATAAGTATTTTGGAGGTAGATTTTGAATTTCCATGATCATTTGTTTTTGTTATTTGACAAATTGACGAAAATTCAATAAAAATAATCGTCTCACTTTTTTTATGGAAAAGAAAAATGAGACGATTTTATTCAATTATTTTTTGTATACGAACTATTTCTTCATTCGTAATCTAAATTTTTTAAAATATTCAATTAAAGCAGGATCATCATTTTCAAGATCTATAAATTCTCTATGAAAGAAAACGCAAGTCACTAATTTAAAAAGAAGTAATAATAGTCTGTTTTTTTTAATTGTACTAAGATTTGGATTAATATGAATACTATTTTCAATTAACTCATTTAATTTTCTTTCTAGATTTTTCTCATTAGAGAATAAATTTAATTCTTCAATAGTTGCTTCAATTGATTTAATATCATCAGTATTAAATGATTTAAAGTAATTTTTAATGTACTCTTTTTGAGACACATAATTTAAGTTGGTATATTTCCCTTCTTCCTGTTTTTCACTGTATTTTATGAAGGTATCATTATGCTCTTTAAAAATCATTGGTTCTTTTAATCCATCAATAGAGTTACAGTAAATTAAGCTTGCTAATTTGACAAACAAATATTTGTAGGTAAATATTATGATTTGACTTAAAAATTGCTTTGAATTAACGGTAGCGTCCACACTATTTTCAATTTTATTTAACTCTTTCGTGATTTCCTCTAGATTGACTTTTAAATTTAGAAGTCTAACAAACTCTTTTGGGTTTACAATTGAATCTGAATTAACTTCACTTATTAAGATTTTTGAAATTTTTGGATTGAATGTTAACCTTAAAATTTGAATTGAAAGTATTTGAAATAAATGTTGATTTTCAAAATTATTGATTAATTCAATTAAATTTCCTCTAAATTTATGTTCTTTGTGAATAAATACAAATTTTTCAATATCAGAATAAGTGCTGAAATTCGAATCATTTAATAAATTAAATTTATCAAAAGGAAAGGTTGAATTATTTGTAAAAATCGGCATATTTATACAGTTATTTTACACAATTTACTTTATTTGGAAAAATTAATATTAATCTATGTGCACAGTGTTTTTTTTTAAACCAAAAAAGTATATATTAGTAAAGATATAAAATATGGACACAAAAAAGGCACAAATTCAAAATAAAAAACCCTTAAGCCTTTATTTAAAAGGGTTAAGGGTTTTAAGAGTGACCTCGACTGGATTCAAACCAGTAACCTTCTGAGCCGTAATCAGATGCGCTATTCAGTTGCGCCACGAGGCCTTTTTTGTGGGTGCAAATATAAGTATAATTGTGTAACTTGCAAACCAAATTGATAAAAATACACAAGAAATGAATATTGAAAACTATATTAGAGACATACAAGATTTTCCAAAAACGGGTATCATTTTTAAAGATATAACTCCTTTGCTATTAAATAATGAAGCAACCAATGCTTGTTTAGATTTGTTAATCAGTTCGTTAGAAGGAAAAAAGATTGATAAAGTTGTGGGTGTGGAAAGTAGAGGTTTCTTTTTCGGAATACTTTTAGCTCAAAAATTAGGAGTTGGATTTATTCCTGTTCGAAAGCCCAAAAAATTGCCTTATGAGACTATTTCAGCTTCTTATGAATTGGAATATGGCTTTGATACATTAGAAATGCATACAGATGCTATTGAAAAAGGAGAAAATATCTTAATTCACGATGATGTTTTAGCCACTGGTGGAACGGCAAAAGCTGTTTGCGATTTAGTAGAGCAATTAGGAGGAAACATTATACAGTGCAATTTTCTAATGGAAATAGACTTCTTAAAAGGAAGAGAAAAGATTTCTGAATATGAAATATTTGCTGCTTTGAAATATTAGTTTTAGATATTCAGATATTAGAATTTTAAAATTTTTACAAAAATCCATTTTTCGAAATTCAGAAAATCTTAATCTAAACTTTTCATAGTTATAAAATAACGATAAGCCAATAAAGCCTTTTGCCATTTTTTAGCTTTTGTAATGTCTAAACCACTTTTAGTAAGACTAGGTAACAAAAGCTTGTTCAACTTAGCTAATAATTTATACATTTTAATTTTTTGACAAAGATAGAAAAATAAAAACCACAAATCTTTAGCTTTATGGTAAGAGATTTGTGGCTTTTAATTATTCCGAAAGAAGTTATTTACTTTGAATAAAAATAAATTTCTTTTATAGGTTTGAAAGTTTCTTTTGTTCCTTCAATATTTATAACTTTTAGGGATTTAATTAAGTCGTAATTTAACTTCACAAATTCACTATCAGATATTTTTTCATCATTGAAGTATAGCGATACTTTGTTAAGCATTGCTGTAGGATATTCAGGAATTTTTATTCTGTTTTTTTCCATTATTACTATACCATCACCATTTGAAAGAATAAATTGCACATAATTAATTTTGTTGAGAAGATTTTCCTTTTTTGATTCTTCAAGTTTACTTTTTCTTTCCTCAAGTATTTTTTTTCTTTCTTCAAGAAGTTGTTCCCTTTTCATGCGACGTTCTTCTAACTCTTCTTTACTAAATTTTGAATTTCGTTGAGCATCTAATTCTGTCTTCATTCTGGATTTTTCCATTTCGGCTTTAGCCATTTCAATTTCCATTTTTGCTTTTGCTATTTCAGGTTTAGTCTTTTCAATGTCTTCTTTTGCTCTTTTTATTTCAAGTTTAGCTCTTTCAATTTCTGGTTTTGAATTTTCAATTTCAAGTTTAGCTCTTTCAATCTCTTTTTCAGCTCTTTCAATTTCTAACTTCACTTGTTTAATTTGCTCTTCATCTGTAACAAAAGTAGATCTTCCTTCAAAAATAAGAACACCATCTTTGCCTTTTTGTCCATACTTTTTAATTCCTTCTTCTTTACTTAATTCAGTTATCGTTCCTTCTAGTGAAATTGTATTCCCTTTTGGAATTTCGTTTTGCATGTATTCTTTTCCGTTAATAATGTACAATCGATTTTTTTCACTTGTTTCATTATCCTTCCAACTTCCATTAACTGTTTTTACTTTCACAGTTTCAACTTCATAGTAGTATTTGTTTTTATCAGCTTTCTTCTTGTATTTTTTTTCAAATTCAGCGGGAGTTAATTTTTTCATTTTTCCCATTTCTTCATTTAGTGGAATCTTTACCTTTTCAGTAGCTCCTTTAACTTTTCCATTAATGATTAAAATCACTTCTTTACCATTTTTAGTCATGTTGTCAAAACTCCAGTACTCTTTTGATATTTCTACTTTTAAGCCGTCAGCATCAGCAAATTCTTCCTCAATAACATCTAAAGCATTTGTAGCTTTATCATTTAATTCAATAAATCCACAGGTTTCACCATTTTTTTCGCTTAAATTCATATAAATTTTTATATCATTTATGGGTTCTGATGATTTTCGCTCTAAAATTTGATTGTATGTTTTTCCAGAATCAAACGTTAGTTTTATTTCAATGATTTCTCCATTTTTGTTACGTTTTACATTCGAAATACTTAGCTTTTGATTTTCATTTGAAAACGTTTCTTCTAACTCTTTTAATTCTTCATCTGTTGTGTTTTTTGTAAGAATTGATGAATAATTTGAAGAAACTGCATAATTGGTTTCTTCTGTTACTTCTTTAACTTGTGCTACAGTTTCCACTTGAAAAAGTAACATAAAAGCACTTAACACAGGAAGAATTAAAGCATACTTCCATGAATTTTTTTGATGGGATGGATGGGTGTTTAACATAACGATTCGTTTTTTGATTAATGATTGATAAAATTGATTAGTAATACTTAACTGGTGTTGATGAGTCACCACTTTTAATAAAGTTTTTTGATAATTTATTTTGTTTTGAGCTATTGCAGAAGCCTTATCATCTGCAATATATTCAAGGTTTTGAAGCATTTCTTTTTGATATAACCACATTATAGGATTAATCCAAAATAGAGCACAGAAAATTTTGGCAATCAAAACATCAAAGGAATGTCTTTCATTCACGTGAATGTTTTCATGAGTAATAATGTGTTGTAACTCTTCTTCATTAAAACGTTGACTATTAAAAACAATGTAATTAAAGAAAGAGAAAGGATTCTCATTTTGTAGATTATCTATCAAGATTGTTTTTGCGGCTCTATTTTTTTTACCCAATCTAATAATTCTAAAAAAGGAGAGGATTTCTATGCTTATTTTTAAAACTAATAGACAAGCAATAGTTACATACACATAGACTAAAATTGAATTCCAATCTATTGGCTCTTCTATGACTTTGTTTTCAATGATGTATGGAATATAATCATTTGTTGCAGCTTCAAATGTGATAGGAGTAGGGTCAACCCAAATAACTTTAGTAAATGTTATCAAAGGTAAAAGAACCGAAGCAAATAATCCCATTAGCAAAAACCATCTGTTTTTAGTGAAAAAAGTCTCTTTGCTCAATAAAAAATAATAAGCTAAAAAAAAGAGGATTAGTAACCCATTAGCTTTCAAAAAATAGACGAATATAGCCTCCATAAGCTTATTTTTTTTCGATTAAATCTAAAATTTCACGAAGCTCTTTAGCTGATATTTTCTGTTCTTCCGCAAAAAAGGAAACCATATTTTTGTATGAATTATTGAAATAATTTTCAATAGCAGTATTCATAAACTCTTTGCGATAAGCTTCTTTAGCAACAATTGGGTAATATTGATGCGTATTGCCATATGCAGTATGCGAAACATATCCTTTTTCTTCTAAATTTCTAATGATTGTAGATAAGGTGTTATAATGAGGTTTGTCTTCCACAATTTCTGCTAATACATCTTTAACGAAAGCCTTCTTAAGGTTCCACAAGATGTGCATTATTTCTTCTTCTTTGTTGGTCAACTTTTGCATAGGAATAGTTTTTTTGTTCTTAATTAGAACAAATGTAAAACTATTTTTTTAGTTACACAACTATTTTTTTAGTTAATCAACTATTTTTTAAGTTTGAGGGTGGAATTTTTTTCTTCTTTTATTAATTTTAAGGCATAGTATCCTAGCAATACACCAACTAAACCAAGGCTCCCCATAAAAAACCAATTGGTTTGGTACCCGAATTTATCAATTAATTGCATTCCAGTTTTAGCACTTAAAATATGAGCTAAACTATAACTCATGGTAAAAATGGCCATATATCTGCCTTCATGACCTTTTGGAGCTCTACTCATGGCGAAAGAATTGGCAAAAGGAAAGGCAAACATTTCACCAAAAGTCATAAATAACATCATGATAATCAAAATACCAGACCAAAAGTTTACCATCATTAAAAATAAACTTATTGCCATTGCAAATGTCCCAAAGACAACAATTTTCAATCGGTTTAAATTATGTTTTTCAATATAACTCACAATAGGCATTTCAAGAAAAAAGACCAAAACACCATTTAGTGTAAGAAGCAAGCCTGTTTGTAATTCAGTTAAATTAAATTGTTCTTTATGATAAAGTGGAATAGTGGTGAATAGTTGAAAAAATAAAATTCCTGTTATCAGACACATAGCTAAGAAAACCCAAAAGACATGATCTTTAAAAACGGAAGCTCGTAAAACTTCTCCGGGATGTTTTTTATCTTGAAAAGGAGATTTAGCTTTTTCTTTAACCAATGAACCAAAAACAATTATAGCCAAAATACAGGTAGCTCCATCAACCCAAAATAGTCCTTTGTAGCCTACGTAAAGTATGATTAATCCACCTAAAGCCGGACCAGCAGCAAATCCTAAATTAATAGCAAGTCTAACTAAAGTTAAAGCTCTTGTTCTGTTTTCGGGTTTTGCATAAGCTCCAAGGGAAACAAACATGGCAGGTCTAAACATATCAGCAATGGTCATAATTACAAACATCGCAATGAGTAAACCTACATAGCTAGTAATAAATTGAAGTGCAAACAACATTAGTCCACTAGTAAATAAGCTGAAAATCATTATTTTATAAAAACCGATTTTATCTGATAATTTTCCGCCTAACCATGAACCTAACATAGAGCCAACACCAAAACTAACTAATATCCAGCCCACTTGTGCATAAGTGAAATGTAAGTCTTCTTTAAGGTATTTGGATAAGAAAGGTAATACCATAGTGCCAGCACGATTGATGAAAGTAACTAAAGTAAGTATCCAAATTTCTCTAGAAAATCCTCTGAAATTGTCAATATATTTATGGAAAGCTTTTTGTATCATGTTTTTTGAAAGTACAAAAATACGAAAGCCTAAAAGAAATGAATGTAATTTAAAATATATATTTTTGTAAAAAATTTGAAATGAAAAAAATCATCTGTTTGTTTTTAATCTGTTCCTTAAATCTTTTTGCTCAAGAAGAAAAAGTGCAAACTAGCAAAGAATATCAAGAAGAATTAAATCGCTCTTTTGCAGATTCTTTGCACAGTCCTTTAACAGAAGAAGATAGATTACATTTTAAAGGATTGGATTTTTTTTCAATTGATGAAAAGTATATTGTAAAGGCAAAATTTATAAAGTTAAAAAAGCAAAAACCTTTTGACATGCCTACTACAACCGATAGAAAGCCAAAATACATCAAATACGGTGAATTGCATTTTACTATTGATTCAAAAGATATGATGTTAACGGTTTATAAAAATATCGATTTGTCAAAAAGAAAAGGATTTAAAGATTATTTGTTTTTGCCCTTTTTAGATGCCACAAATGGAATTGAAACCTATGGTGGTGGACGTTATTTGGATATGAGAGTTCCAACTTCTGATGAGGTTATTATTGATTTTAATAAAGCTTATAATCCTTATTGTGCTTATAATCATGAATATTCTTGTCCAATTGTTCCTTTAGAAAATGAGTTAGCTATTGAAATTAAAGCTGGTGTTAAAAAGTTTCATGAGTAATGCAATTTATTAATTTACATACACATTCATTTTCAAATCAAGAAGATATTTTAGAAATTGTGAATCAATATCCGTGGGAATTTGAGGAAAGTATTCCAAACTATTCTCTTGGAATTCATCCTTGGTATATTGATCAAAACCGATTAAATTCTGATTTAGAGCTCATTGAAGAAAAGTTAAAGTTAGATAAATGTTTAGCTCTTGGTGAATGTGGCTTAGATAAACGCATAGAAATTCCAATGAACCTTCAAACATCCGTTTTTCAACATCAAATGGAACTGGTTCAGCAAACAACAAAACCAATAATTTTGCATTGTGTAGCAGCTTTTCAAGAAATAGTGGCTATTAAGAAGGAAATGAATGTCAATAATCCAATGATAATTCATGGCTTTTCAAAGAACAAACAGGTAGCTAAATCTCTTTTGGATGATGGATTTTATTTGTCCTTTGGAAAATATTTACTGCGTAATCCTGAATTAGCAGCAGTTTTTGCTTATGTTCCAAAAGACAGATTTTTTTTAGAAACCGATACTATAGAAGAAACAATTATTGACGTTTATCAAAAAGCATCCAACATAAAAAACATACAAATTAGCGATATTCAAGAAATTGTTAAAACCAATTTCAATCAAATTTTCAATCAATAAAACACTTAAAAAAATAAACGATTAAATAAAAATAAAATGGCACAGTGGCAAGAAAGAGCTGAATTGCTTTTCAAAGAAGAAGGAATCAAGACTTTAAAAAATGCGAATATTTTAGTAGTTGGACTTGGAGGTGTAGGTAGTTTTGCGGCAGAATTTTTAGTAAGAGCAGGAATTGGAAATATTACAATAGTTGATGGTGATACGGTTGACATAACTAACATAAACCGACAATTACCGGCATTACATTCCACAGTAGGAAAACCAAAAGTAACTATTGTTGGAGATCGTTTAATGGATATCAATCCAGCATTAAACTTGACAAGAGTTGAAGAATTCCTTTCACCAGAAAGAGCTTTAGAGATTGTTTCACCAAAGTTTGATTATGTTTTAGATTGTATAGATAGTCTAACTCCAAAACTAAACTTGATAATTGCAGCCAAACAAAAGAAAGTGAAAGTGATCAGTTGCTTAGGAGCAGGAGGAAAGTATGATTCTAGTAAAGTAATGGTAAGAGATATCAGTAAGACCAAAGTCTGCCCGTTAGCCAAAAATGTTAGAAAGAGATTGAAAGATGCTAATATTAATAAAGGAGTTAAAGCTGTTTTTTCAATTGAAACACCAGATGCAACCAGTATAAAAACCACTGATGGAAAAAATTTTAAGAAATCTTTTTACGGAACCAACAGTTGGATGCCCGCTCAATTTGGGCTACAAGCAGCTGAAACAGTTATAAGGCATTTGCTTAATAAATAAAAGTCAGGCTTTTTTGGGCTGTTATTCTGTTGAAGAAGGTTGTACTTCAGTTGTGGTTTCTTGGAGGTTGTTAGTTTTGGGCTTTCTACTAGGAATTGTTTCAGACTTAACGGGAATGTAAATCTCAGTAATCCATTTAGAGGGTTGTTTTTCTTCTGTAGGAAATATTTTATATACTATTAAGTAGTTGCCTTCTTTTTCTTCAATCAATTTATTTTTTTGGATGTATTTGAAACCTTCTTCCCAAGCTTTTTTAAGGTGCGAATAATCTCCAATTAATGTAATTTTGACAGCTCTGAATTCAAAAAGTTCTCCACCAAGGATATCACTTCCTTCAGAAGTAATAATTTCTTCTTTGACAGGTAAACAAATAGAAAAAGGAACTCTAGCATTTGTGCTATTCCAATGGTGGAAAAGAACAAATGGTTTTTCTATTGAATTTATTTCATTATCGTTACAAAATGTAACAAGGTTTGGAATTCTCTCTACAGCAATAGAACTAAATTTTTTGATGGAGCTGCTATCAATTTGCTTGATTAGAAGAGTACTCTCTTTAGTCACTAAACCATTGATTTTTATATTGTAGTTGTTCAATTGATTGGTCAAATAACGCTCAATATTGGCTAAATTCTTTTCAAGATCTTCTCCCAAATAATTTGTTGCACCACCTTGAAGAACAGAAAATATTTTTTGTTTCAAAGTCATTGTACCTTTCATTTCACAGGTCACCAAAGTGCCTTTCTGAGTTGAAGAAAATTTCCAAGTTAAAGTATGGGAAAGGTTGTCTTGGGTTAATTTTTGAGTAATAGAATCGTTCTCAAGAGCTTGTAGCGTTTCGTATATGATTGATTCATCTCCAGTTTTGATGGTGTAGGTTTTTGAATCTTCAGAAAATAATTCTTTTGCAACCGTAGAATCAACATGTATATTCCATATATGCCAATTTTCATAATCATTTATGAAACTAAAAACAACATCTTTGGAAGTGCTGATTTCCTTTTTTTTAACGATGAAATACTCACCTGGTTGAGTTGCAATAAATACAAAACCAGCAATTCCACAAAGAAGAAGAAGTAAAAAGATATACTTCAATATTTTCATTAAAAGGAAACTTTTTTATTAATATGAATCAAATATATTAATTATTTTTTAAATAAAATTTTAAAATAAATAAAATTGCTATAAAAGATAGAAAACCCACAAAAACCCATTTGCTGCTGCCTTTGTAATGGATTTTATGTAACTTTAAATCCGCTCTATAAACATAAATCATAGTTGTCAAAAAAGCAACCACAAAAAAGATAGCAAAATAAATTTGACCTGTTGAAAACATAGTAATAATTTTAATGCAAAAATAGCATTTTATATGTGTAAAAAATATAATTTGCACCAACAAAAAAAAGAATAATAAGAAAGTCTTACTATTTTAGTATGATATTGACTTTTGAATAAGCCCGTAAATCATTAATTAACATAGCGTATTATAACATGAAAAGACAATTAGAAGCTGTAGCTGAATTTCATACATCTTTTGGACTTGGTGTTTCTCAGGAAATGAAGTCTGATCTAGGAGAAAGTAAAAATTTACTTCGTTTTAATTTAATGAAAGAAGAAAACGAGGAATATTTGGAAGCAGTTAAGAATAATGATTTGATTGAAACAGCAGACGCATTAGGCGATATGTTATATATCTTATGTGGAACTATTTTAGAACACGGATTACAACATAAAATTGAAGAAGTTTTTGAAGAAATCCAACGCAGTAATATGAGTAAATTAGGCGAAGATGGAAAACCAATATACAGAGAAGATGGAAAAGTAATGAAAGGACCTAATTATTTCAAACCCAATTTCGATACTATATTAAAGTAGTTTTGTATAAAACTAAGGATAAATAAAAAGCGGTTATCATCAGAAAACCGCTTTTCATTTAATTGCTAATGATTAAACTTTTACTGTCCAGCCAAAAGTGTCTTCAGCAAGCTTATTCTGAATATTAGTAAGTGATTGTTTGATGTGCATAGCGTAAGAGTTTTCTATTTTAGGTAATTCAAAATAGTCATCTTTATATGAAAAACCTACAATTGGACTAATTACAGCTGCTGTTCCTGCTCCAAAAATTTCTTTTAGAGAACCTTTTTTTGCTGCTTCTACCAATTCATCTACCATTACTGAGCGAACTTCAACCGTCAAATTATCTCTTTGGGCAATATCAATCACACTTTTGCGAGTTACACCATCTAGAATTCGTTCACTCGTTGGAGCTGTATATAACGTATCATTAATTCTAAAAAAAACATTCATTGTCCCAGCTTCTTCTAATTTTGTATGTGTGGCATCATCGGTCCAAATGATTTGTTGAAATCCTTTTTCATTAGCTAATTTGGTAGGGTAGAACTGTGCTGAATAATTTCCAGCAGCTTTGGCAGCACCAATTCCTCCGTTAGCAGCTCTACTGTAATGTTCGGCAATAATTACTTTGACTTCACCAGAATAGTATGATTTAGCTGGAGATAGAATAATCATAAATCTATATTCTTGTGAAGGAGCAGCAATTACACCAGCACCAGTAGCAATCATGAAAGGTCTCAGGTATAATGAATTTCCCAATCCTTTTTTAACCCAGTCTTTTTCCAAACGAATCAATTCTTTTAGCCCTTCCATAAAAACAAACTCAGGAACTTCAGGCATTGCCATTCTTTTGGCACTCTTGTTAAAACGTTCAAAGTTTTGGTCTGGTCTGAACAACCAGATATCATCATTTTGGTCTTTATATGCTTTCATGCCTTCAAAAATAGCTTGACCGTAATGGAAAACTTTAGCAGAAGGTTCCATCATAAAAGGCGCGTAGGGTTTGATGACTGGTTTTTCCCATTGGCCATTTTTGAAATCGCAAACCAACATATGGTCTGTAAAAACGTTTCCAAAAGTTAAGTTTTCAAAGTCAACAGAATTTATTTTTGAAGATGGTGATTGAATAATTTCAATATCACCTAATTGATTAGCTGCCATTTTATAAAAATTTAATGATAAAACCTAAAACGGTTCCATATTTTGCAAATTTAAAAATAAGAATGGGTTTTATGTGTTAATTTTAAAATTTATTGTTGAATATTATCAACAAAAAAGTAAACTTATTAAACAAAACTATTTATTTTTGTAGCAAATAAAAATTTAAACCACAATGAAGAAAATAATTTTATCACTAGCAATTCTTGCTTTAGTCTCAAGTTGCAAAAAAGAAAGTAAAAACGAAGAAGTTGCCATAAATCAAGAAGAAACACAATATGCTGTTTTTGGAGATTCAATTTCTGCGGAAGGTGCATTGTCTTATCATGAAATGACTTCAAAATTTGGAGATTTAAAACCAGGTGATACTGTAGCTTTAAAATTTACTTCAACCATTAATGATGTGTGTCAAAAGAAAGGATGTTGGATGAATGTAGCCTTAGAAGATGATAAAAAAGCTTTTGTAAAGTTCAAAGACTATGCTTTTTTTGTTCCAATGAACGCAGCTGATAAAGAAGTTGTGGTTAGTGGAAAGGCCTATGTTAGTGAAGTGTCAGTTGATGATTTGAAACATTTTGCACAAGATGCTGGAAAATCGCAAGCCGCTATCGATAGCATTACGGCACCAGAGAAAAAGTTTTTATTTATGGCTGATGGTGTTTTAATTAAGAAGTAATGAAAATACTATATTATTTTTTTGTATTCATTCTCTTATTATCATGTAAAAATGAAAACGGAGTAGTGGAAGCGCCACAGACAAAGAAGGCAGATGAAGGTTTTGAAATGTATGAGATGTCAGAAATGGCAGCTTTGATGGAGCAAATGTATGTGGATAATCAACGTTTGAAAGGGAAAATTATTAACGGTGATACTATTGGCAAATTTCCGCAGCATTTTCTAAAAATTCATGAATCAGTTATGACGGATGAAAAGGACAAAGATGCTTTTTTTAATCAGCAAGCAAAGAAATTTATAGAAGCCCAAGAGTTAATTTACAAAGACCCAGAAAACGCTAAAGAGCATTTTAACCATGGAATTGATGCTTGTATATCTTGTCATCAAGTAAAATGTAGCGGGCCAATCCCAAGAATCAAAAAATTATACATAGAATAATAGCTTGAGAAAAGAAATAATTATAACCAAAGACGGTTCAACTTCAATTTTTTTACCGGAATTGAACGAAACCTATCATTCAAGATTTGGAGCTATACAAGAAGCCAAACACGTATTTATAAAAAACGGACTTTCATTATTTAATGACAAGTCCGTTTCTGTTTTAGAAATTGGTTTTGGTACTGGATTAAATGCATTTGTAACTTTTTTAGAAGCATTGCAGACCAGTCAAAATATCAATTATGTTGGTGTTGAAGCATATCCTGTAGCAATTGAAACGATTGAAAATTTGAATTATGTCTCAGCTTTAAATGCAACAACTTTTCAATCAATTTTTAATGATATGCATCTTTCAGATTGGGAATCAGTAAACAAAATTGCAACTCATTTTAGTCTCACTAAGAGACAACAAAAATTTGAAGAGATTTCAGATTCAAATGCATATAATCTTATTTATTTTGATGCTTTTGGTTATGATGTTCAACCCGAATTGTGGAGTGAAGTTATTTTTCAAAAAATGTATGATGCTTTGCTACCAAATGGAGTTTTAGTAACATACGCTTGTAGAACTTCAATTAAAAAAGCCATGATGAGTGCCGGTTTTAACGTTGAAAAGCTACCAGGAGCACCAGGAAAAAGAGAAATGTTAAGGGCATTCAAGGAATCAATCTAAAAAAAAGGGTTGTTTGTGAAGTTTTGTAGTTTATGGTTTGGATAACAGCAATTTAAAAAATTATGATTTTTATAACAATAATTTCACATTCTCAAACGTTATAGTAGAGGTTTATTCAGTAAATTTACCAAACGTTCAATTTAATTATTAACGCTTAATTTATGTATTATGCCCACAAGAATGTTTACGTACACCAAGTCAATTTTAGAGCGCGTAAGTTTTGATCCATTGCTGTTTTGTAAAGAATTTGAAAAGGCATTAAAGGTGCTTTTGCCCTACGAAATAGAGCAGCTAAAAGAATGGGTTATGCAATTTACCATTGAAAAACCAGAATTAAGACAATGTTTATTTTTAATAGAATAAAGGAAAAGGTACGCTAGAGCAAGCGTACCTTTTTTTATACATTCTTTTTAGGACTAATTATTTCCACGTCACTAAAGGCAATTGCACCTCTTACAACACCAGAAATAACAGTTCTTAAGGCATCGATTATATGAATTTTTAATTCGTTTTTCGGATAAATCAAGCTCACCTCTCTTGCAGGTTTAGGATCTTTAAAATGCCTTAATTTAGCTTTGTTTTTTTCATGTAAGTCTAAGGTGTGAAGATAAGGAAGTAGGGTTGTTCCCAAACCTTCATCAGCCAGTTTTATTAAAGTTTCAAAACTACCACTCTCAATTTGAAAATGATTTTCGTTTAAGTATTTGTTGTTTTTACATAGATTTAAGATTCCATCTCTAAAACAATGACCGTCTTGCAGCAATAAAATATTTTCAATGTCTAAATCACTAATTTCAATTTCTGTTTTTTCAGCTATAGAATAATTTTCAGGAATGTAAGCCACAAAAGGTTCATAATATAAAACTATTTCCTTTAAGTTTTCTTCTTCAAGAGGTGTAACAGCAATGGCACAGTCCAAATGACCATTTTTTAGACGCTTAATGATTTCCTCTGTCGTTTGTTCTTCAATAATTAGATTGACTTTAGGGTATTTTCTAATGAAATTGTTTAAAAACATAGGTAACAATGTTGGCATAACAGTTGGAATAATACCTACTTTAAATTCGCCACCAATGTATCCTTTTTGCTGCTCTACAATGTCTGTAATCCTACCTGCTTCATTAACAATATTTTTGGCTTGATTTACAATTTTTTCCCCAATTTCTGTCAATTGAATCGGTTTTTTAGATCTGTCAAAGATTTGAATTTTAAGTTCTTCTTCTAATTTTTGAATTTGCATGCTCAATGTGGGCTGAGTAACAAAACATTTTTCAGCGGCTAATGTAAAGTTTTTGTGTTCAGCAACTGCTAAAACATAGTATAATTGAGTAATAGTCATTGTATAGTTATTTTCGATAAAAATATAAAAACTATTGATATTATTTATATATGTTTTTGTTAAATTTTAAATACATTTGAATATAAATAATGTGAAATAATGAAAACGAATACTTTAGGATTACCCGTAAAAGAAACACAAGAACTAGTAGAACAATTGAATGAATTGTTATCAAATTTTCAAATATATTATCAAAGTTTAAGAGGATTGCATTGGAATATTAGAGGAAAGCGTTTTTTTGATTTGCACCTTAAATTTGAAGAGTTATACAATGATGCACAACTCAAAATTGATTTGATTGCAGAAAGAGTTTTGACTTTATCAGGAACACCTCTACACACTTTTTCAGATTATATCAATCACAGTAAATTGAAAGCAGGCAAGAATATTTCAAAAGATACAGAAGCCATTCAACTGATAATTGATTCGTTGGTTGAATTGCTAAAGTTGGAAAGAGTTATTTTAGAAAATTCTGGAGCTATAAATGATGAAGGTACAAATTCTATGATGAGTGATTTTATAGTGGAACAAGAAAAAACCATTTGGATGCTCAATGCTTGGATGGAAGATGAAATCTAAAAAATGACACCACTCAACAGAGTGGTTTTTTTTATGTTTTTATTTTGATAAATTTATCATTTGGTGTATAAAATTAATTTATATTTGTCATATGGAATTTTTATGTAAAATAATTTTATATGTTTTCATCTTCTTTCTTGCAACTCCAACAATTATATCATTTGTTGAAGGAGATGTAGATACTTCGGCCTTTTATAATTTAAGCGAAGAAGAGCATACAAGTAATGCTTTTACAGAAATTAAAACAATTCCAGCAAATTATTCTATTCCTCTTACAATTGATTTTGAAGGTTTTCAAAAAGTTAAGTTTTCTATTTTTAACGAAGCAAAAATCAGTTCCATTACACCTAATGTGTTTTTACAACCTCCTGAATTAGTATAAAATCATAGAAGCTTTGCAAAGTTGAAGCACATAATTTTATATAATTCAAAATTTCATATATGTTTAAACATTTAAAAAACGATATTCCAGCGAGTATCGTAGTTTTTTTCGTTGCACTTCCTTTATGTTTGGGAATTGCATTAGCTAGTGATGCACCACCTTTATCAGGATTAATTTCTGGAATAATTGGGGGTATAGTTGTAGGATTCATTAGTAAATCAAAAATAGGGGTTAGTGGTCCAGCAGCAGGCCTCGCAGCCATTGTTGCAGCAGCCATTGGTAGTTTGGGTAGTTTTGAATTATTCCTTTCAGCTGTAGTTTTAGCAGGATGTATTCAATTATTTTTTGGGATAATTCGAATGGGAGTAATAGGCTATTTTTTTCCCAATAGTGTTATCAAAGGAATGCTAACAGGTATTGGAATTATAATTATTTTAAAACAAATTCCCCATTTCTTTGGTTATGATGCTGAGCCTGAAGGAGCAGATACTTTCATTGAAAGCTCAGGTGAAAACACCTTTTCAGCTATTCTTCATATTTGGGACAACATAACTTTAGGATCAATGATTATTGGCTTTGTGGGATTGTTCTTAATACTTTTTTGGGATAATATACTCTCAAAAAAACACCACATCTTTAAAATTATTCAAGGATCACTTGTAGCAGTAGTAATAGGAACTATTTTGCAAATTATTTTTAGTAAAGATGCAGCTTTAATAATTGATGGAAAACATCTTGTGCAGGTACCAGTTCCAGATAAAATTACAGAATATATAAATTTTTTAAGCTTTCCAGATTTTAGTCAAATTTTTTCTCAAGAAGTAATACTAATTGCCTTTACTCTAGCCCTAGTAGCCAGCTTAGAAACATTATTGAGTGTTGAAGCAACGGATAAATTAGATCCAGAAAAAAATATCACACCAACCAATAGAGAACTTTTTGCTCAAGGTTTTGGAAATATAGCTTCGGGATTAATTGGAGGTTTACCCATAACACAAGTAATTGTTAGAAGTTCAGCTAACGTGCAATCTAATGGAAAATCAAAATTATCTACTATATTGCATGGAATACTATTGTTGGTTTCTGTTCTTACTATTCCAATGGTGCTAAATCACATACCTAAGTCAGTTTTAGCAGCTATTTTGATTTTAGTAGGGTATAAATTAGCAAAACCAGCATTATTTAAAAAGATGTATCAATTGGGATGGACACAATTTCTCCCATTTATCGTAACTATAATTGTAATTGTTTTAAAAGATTTACTATGGGGAATTTTCACAGGATTAGCTATTGGGATTATTGTCATTTTAGTAAAGAGTTATCAAAATTCTATATCCGTTCACAAAAATGAGAATCCAAAATCTAATACCGTGAAAATGACTTTTGCTGAGGAGTTGACCTTCTTGAACAAAGCAACCATTCAAAAAGAATTAAATAATTTATCAGAAAATACAAGTTTAGAGTTAGATATTACCAAAACAACCTATTTAGACTATGATATTGTTGAAATTTTAGAAGATTTTATCATTCAGGCTAGAAATAAAAATATAAATGTTCATTTAATCTCAGAAAGAGGAATTGTAGATAATCCAGTAAGTTTTATTGAATTCCTAAAACTAAAAAAACAAACTTAAAAACACTTTAAATAATGAAAACATTAAATAAAGAATTACAATCACAAATCACACCTAGAAAAGCTTTAGAATTATTAAAAGAGGGAAATCACAGATTCAAAAATAACTTAAAAGCCAGTAGAAATTTATTGCAACAAGTCAACGAAACTAGTGATGGACAATGGCCTTTTGCAACCATTTTGAGCTGTATTGACAGTAGAACTTCGGCAGAATTAATCTTTGATCAAGGATTAGGAGATATTTTTTCCGTTAGAATTGCTGGAAACATAGTAAATACAGATATTTTAGGAAGTATGGAGTTTGCGTGTAAGGTAGCAGGTTCAAAATTGATAGTTGTGTTAGGACATAGCAAATGTGGTGCAGTAAAAGGAGCTTGTGACCATGTTGAGATGGGTAATCTAACAGAATTGCTATCAAAAATACAACCAGCTGTTTATCAAGAAAGTAAAACCACAAACGAACGTTCTTCAAAAAATGCGGAATTTGTTGAAAATGTTTCTGTCATAAATGTAAAAAGAAGTGTAAAAAACATCATTGAAAGAAGTTTCGTTTTGGAACAAATGGTGGAAGAGGGTTCAATAGGTATAGTAGGAGCCATGCATGACATTGAAACTGGGAATGTAACTTTCTATGATGATGTTACATATATTAAGGATGAGTTAAATCCCTCTTTTTCAGTTTCAGAATTAAGGCATTAATGTAAAATAAAAGACACAAAAACGTCATTTAAAAAAAAGGCGTTTTTTGTGATACATTTGAATAAAATTTGGAAATAAAATGAGTGATTTTTATAAAAAGATAATAGAAAATAATAAAAAATGGGTTGAAGAAAAGCTTCAGATAAATCCAAATTATTTTAACAATTTGGCAGAAGGTCAAAATCCACCTCTTTTGTGGATTGGTTGTTCAGATAGTCGAGTGCCAGCCAATGAAATAATTGGCGCTGAACCAGGAGAAGTTTTTGTGCATAGAAATATTGCTAATATGGTTGTGCATTCAGACATGAACATGTTGAGCGTTTTAGATTATGCGGTGAATGCTTTGAAAGTAAAGCACGTAATTGTTTGTGGTCATTATGGATGTGGTGGTGTTAAAGCTGCAATGGGTAATGATTCCATAGGAATAATTGACAATTGGATTCGACACATCAAAGATGTATATCGTCTGCACAGTAAAGAATTAGATGCCATTACAGATGAAAAAGAACGATTTAATACTTTTGTAGAAGTAAATGTAAAAGAGCAAGTATTGGATTTAGCCAAAACCTCTATCGTACAAAACGCATGGAAGAACGGACAAGAATTAACGCTTCACGGTTGGGTTTACGGATTAAATTCAGGATATGTGACCGATTTAGGAGTTAACTTCAGTTGCGATAAAGACCTAGATGATGTATATCAATTGAAATTCTAATTTTTTGGTTAAAAGTTTATGTAAATTTAACCAATGACTATTCTTCCAAATTTTCATTAAAAGCAGAAGGTAGTAATTGAGGAATATATTTAATCAAAATAGGTAACAATAAGCCTCCACCAGGAAGTAAAAAAATAGTCAGTGAAGGGATAGTTTTGCAAATATCCAACAGCTGTTTTTTTACTTTCTTTTTTTCTTCTTTATCCAAATCTGTGGTAGTGGATTTAGCCAAAAGTTTCAACAACTCTTTACTTTCTCTCAATTCCTTGGTCAGCCTTTTGCCGTTCCGGGTGATTAATTTAGTTACCGTTTTATTGGATTGATCATAAAAATGCTTAACTGGATTTGAGTATTTAAAATACGGAATTTCGTTGCGGTATAATTTTATGTAAGTATCAATATTTTGAAGACTTATTCTATATTCACTGTCTTCGATTTGCAGTTCCACACAAAGCGTTTGTAAATAATCTTTTTCAATGGATGTCAATTCATCATCACTCCACATAGCCATTGTAGCCAAATCCAACAAATAAAGTTTTTCGATAACTGAATCAAATTTTTCAAATTTTTCAAAATCAGCTGATTCTAATTGTTTTTTATAGAATTTGGTATAACGCAGTGAGTTTTCAAAAAGTTTTACCAACAAAGCATCATATTGTGAAGGATTCTCTTTTACTGATAAGGCATTGGAAACCAAAACAATTGTACTTTCTTCAATCTTCTTCAGGTAATTTACAGGATTGTCAAAAGTTTCAAGGTATTTTTTGAAAGCCAATATATCCATGAACAACAAAGCATTGGTAAGAATATGCGAAAAATTACGGGCAAAAATATTTTCGTTAGTTTGGATTCTTGTAGCTATGCATTCCTCTAAATTAGGTTTTGATTTAGTGAAAAGTATCGTTGTTTTCTGATGTAAAAACAGGTAAAACGAGATAGCTTTTTCTTCAAACTCTTTTTCATCATCCGATTTGGTAACGATTTTAAAAATAGAAAAAAGCGAATTCAATAATGCAATTTTGGTAATTTCATCACTTGAAAGGTTTTTGGTTTCCATTTCTTGGATGAGATTAATCTGAATCACGTGACCATAAATAAATCCAGAAGTTCTTACATCATGATAAAAAGCCAACAAATCGTTATTATAGTCTTTATAATTCGATTTATTTTCTGAAAAAAACTTCTTTATCCAACCGTTTGCTGATGGGTTAATCATGACTTTTGTAAAGTGCAAATGTATAAAAATTAGTCAACCATTTAGCTATTAAGTTTGTTAAGAATTTATTAGGTTAAGAATTTCAAAAACACATACAGAGATAGAGTTTTTTTGCAAATTTCTCAAAGTAACTATGCAAAGCGAAGTTTCTCAATTCAATGCAAAAAGCTTCGTGCCACTCTGTGCAATACTTTGTGAAACATTGTGCTATAAAAACCATAAATTTCCCTTATACCAAAATCGCAACAATCCATTTTACCGTATATGATTTTAAGAAAGGAATTTGTAAATTTGATTTTCATTAAAATTTAGTAAAATAATAAACGATGCTGAAATGAATTCAGCGTGACAGAAAAGTATAAAATGAAAATAGTAATATCACCAGCCAAGTCGTTAAATTTTGAAAGTCAGTTACCAACGAAGCAGTTTACTGAACCTCAATTTTTGAAAGAAGCCAATACCATTCAGAAAACGTTAAAAAAGAAGAAACCCAAACAGTTGATGGATTTAATGGCTATTTCTGAAAAATTAGCCGATTTGAATTGGGAACGCAACCAAGTTTGGGAAACACCTTTTACGCCAGAGAATGCTCGACCAGCGGTTTTTGCCTTTGATGGTGATGTTTATACTGGTTTGGATGCTTATACAATTCCAGTGGATAAATTGGAGGATTTACAAGAGAAATTGCGAATTCTTTCAGGTTTGTATGGGTTACTAAAACCTTTGGATTTGATGCAAGCCTATCGTTTAGAAATGGGAACTTCTATAGCAATTGGAACCAAAAAGAACTTATACGAATTTTGGAAAAAAACGATTACCAAAACCTTAAACGACGAACTAAAAAAAGACGAATTATTCCTAAATTTAGCGAGTAACGAATATTTCAGTGCAGTGGATACCAAAAATTTAAAAGTACCTGTAATTACACCAGAATTCAAAGATTACAAAGACGGAAAATTGAAAATGATAAGTTTCTTTGCCAAAAAAGCAAGAGGATTAATGGTGCGTTATATCATAGATACCGAAGCAGAAACCATCGAAGATTTAAAAGGATTTAATTACGAAGGCTATGCTTTTGATGCAAATTTAAGTAAAGGAAATTCCTTGGTTTTTACCAGGTAATAACATTTGGTTTTTTTAAAATAACTTTTTGATACTATCAATAGTAAGATTTACATGCTGTTGTCATTTAATTGATAACAGCATTTATTTTTCCCCAAAGTTCGTTATCAAATCCTGAAAGTGCAAAACTAGGGTTGCTTGGGTCTGAAGCATTTCCCATTCTGATGATTACCATTTTTTTACTTGGAATTACATAAATACGTTGGTCTTCGGCACCCATTGCAGCATACATATCAGCTGGTGCATTTGGCACTAAAAAGCCTGGAAAAACCGTTTGTGCTCCTGGAATCATGTAATTGCTTTTGCCATTCAACCACCAAAAATAACCATACGATGGATTTATATTTTGTGAAGTGGTGCGACTTGCATTAAAAAAAGTCTCATTGATGATTTGTTCATTCTTCCATTTGCCATTGTTTAAAGCTAACAAGCCAAATCGTGCCATACTTCGAGTGTTGCTATGGTAAACTTTAAAGATCACACCATTATTCCAAAAACCATCCATGCCAATTTTATTTTTCAGTTTGGCATTAAAATAATCCTCAAAACTTTGATTGCTCGATGCAGCAACCACATCCATTAGCTTTTGAAAAACGTTACTATAAGACCATCTGTTACCTGCATCTTCCAAATACGTTAAGTTAGACGGAATTACAAGCTGCGTATCACTAAGTCCAGAAGTCATGGTTAGCAAATGACTTATGTTGATTAAATCTTCTTTATTTTGTGGAGCGCTTGTCCAACCGTTGCCAATGTATTGCGATACTTTGTTGTTGATGGAAAGCAATCCTTCTTGTTGAGCAATTCCTGTGGTTTCTGAAACTAGGGTTTTTCCAGCACTGTTCCATTGCCAGGTTGCTGTTGGTGTATGACCGTCAAAATATTCTTCCATGACAATTCTACCGTTGACCAAAATCATGAAGGATTTGGTGTTTTTTTGGAATAAATAGTCTTTCAACGGTTGCACTTGATTTTCGTTCCAACCTAAACTAGCCATCGATGTGGTTTCCCAATTGGTATCTGTATTTGAAGGAAAATACATGGTTGTATCAGCCACAGGTGTTGTTGAATCGTCTTCCTTATCGCATCCAACAGATAACGAAAGCAATAGTACTAAAAAGAATGGTAGGTGTTTCATTGTTATGGAATTAATATGGATATTAGACTTTGGAAATTGGAAAAGGTTTAATGGTGTTTTTTGTTTGAAAGTAAATTAAAATAATAAAAGGATTTAATTATGGATGTTACATTCTCTTCGCAAATTTGATTAAAACAACTACTTTAGTTTTTAGTTAGTGGTTTTAGATAATTCTTCATTTACATTTAATTAATCCAATTTGTAATTATATTGTTTTAAGATAAATGGAATCTTTTTTTCCTTTGGTAGTTTGTCTATTTCTAATATAAAAGACTCTTTTTTCTTTCCTCTAACTAATTCATTAATATCTTTCATATTTTGTTTTTTTGAATAAAGAAGTAGTAAAAAAATTAAGCTGATTAATTCATTTTTTTCTTTATCAAAAGCATCAATTAAAAATTTTGCCACTATTTGTATATCATGAATCGCTACATATCGAAAGTGATTTGAAAGAATAAATTTAATAATTTGATTTTTATTCACACCTATATCTATGAGGTGATGAATATTATTTGTCAAATCATAAATATTTTCTTTTTTCATTTGATTTCGAATGTAAAAATAAAACATTGGAATATATGAATTTTCATAGAAATAAAATGGAATTACATTGAATAGGCTATCTCCTCCGAAATTTTCGATAAACTTAATTGTGGTTTCAAAATATTTTTTTTGATTTTTTACAGAGTTGATATTGTAACATGAAGATATATAAAGAAACTTATTTTGGTTTAAAGCTTCATTGAAAAGTTTTTCGTTTGATAGTTCAAATTCATATTTAGCTTCATGAGTATTTTCTTGAATTTTTTCAAGATAATCAATTTCAAAATAGAGTGGATATAATAAATCGATATATTTTTCTTCACTTTCAATTTGAATAAGTTTTTCAAGTATATTTTTTTTGATTTTTTTGTCAATATATATGCTTTTGATTGATTCATAAATTTTTGCATGGAGATTTTCTTTATTTAAAAAACTACTTCTTTCATAATCTTGAAATAAAAAATCAATAGATATACCAATACAGTATTTTATACATTCATTACTGACATTTTTGTAACTATTTATTGTTGATAAAATAAAAGGAAGAGAATTTTTATTTTTTTCAATTTGAAAAACTATTAGTTCATCCATCATATCACAATCTGCTTGATTTTTGTCAATCATATTGAGCAATAATTCTAAGACAATATGCCAAAAAGGATTGTTAATATACGTGGAGATTAAAATATTTCTTTCATCAGTTTTATTCTTTTTTTCAATATTTGAATATATCCAATATGCACAATAATATTCTAAAAAGGTTTTATGTGTGAAGTTGTCTCCAAAGTAGATAGAGCGTTTTTGTGCATAACTCATGAAATTTTCAGCCATTGTATATGAATCATTTTCATCTGCAATTTTCAATTTTTCCAATGAATACATAACATTATTAAGAGCTTTTTCAAATGTAATTTGAATTTTCTCACCACTTAATTGTTTATACTGCCAATATGCTAAGTCAGCTAAAATATTTTCTCTTTTTTTATATATTGTATCTTCAAGATTTATTTCTAATTCTTTCTTGCTTGCATCCCACTTTTCAACAAGTGTTTTTGTACAGCTTTGATAGATTTCTAATTTAGATTCAGGTAAAGCTAATGTATTTCTATAAATGATGACAATTAATGATAGTAGTAGTGGATTAGATACTAATTCAAAATCTATTTCATGTTTTTTTTCTAAAAAGCCATTAATTTCATTAGTTCTCCTCTCTAGATTGTCTTCTTCTTTTTCATACCATTTTTGTAAATATTCTTTAATTTGAGAATCATTAAAGTTTTCAATTGTAAATTCACAAAATTCTTCGTCATTTAATTTTGCTTCTTCATAACCAATTATTCTTGAAGTTGTTATTGATTTTGTTAAAGGAAATGAATTATGAAAATTTTCAATATCATTTTTAATTTCAATTTTGTCTTCAATTTTAAATATTTCATCTAAACCATCAAAGAATATTATATTATTATGTTCTTTTAAAATTTTCTCTAAAAGAGTTTCAGTCATACTTGTTATTCCATATTCCTCTTCTAATAGAGAATTTAAATATTTTAATATATTACCTCTATTATGTTTTTTAAATGATAGGTACTTTCTAAGTTCAATACGGAATGGTAAATATTCTATAATTTCCTCTTTATTAAATTCTGTATAGTTTTTATTAAGTAT
>CAZXPF010000034.1:0-22089 GCA_964643105.1 uncultured Flavobacterium sp.
TTAGCAGCACCATTACAAGAAACGTTAGTTTGTGAACTGATTGAAGCAACAATAGTAGTTGGTTGAGTTACTGTAAAATTTTGAGAAGTTGTACATCCGTTAGCATCGGTAACAGTACAAGTCCAAGTACCAGCAGATAATCCAGTAACAGAAGTTGTTCCGTCACCAGTTGGATTGCCTGGAGTCCAATTGTAAGTATATGGAGCAGTTCCTCCAGTGGGAGTATTAATTGAGGCTGCACCATTAGCACCACCATTACAAGCAACATTGGTTTGCGACGAAGGTGTTACTGTTAAAGCGGTTGGTTGAGTTACTGTAAAATTTTGAGAAGTTGTACATCCGTTAGCATCGGTAACAGTACAAGTCCAAGTACCAGCAGATAATCCAGTAACAGAAGTTGTTCCGTCACCAGTTGGATTGCCTGGAGTCCAATTGTAAGTATATGGAGCAGTTCCTCCAGTAGGAGTATTAATTGAGGCTGCACCATTAGCACCACCATTACAAGCAATATTAGTTTGCGACAAAGGTGTTACTGCTAGAGGAGTTGGTTGAGTTACTGTAAATGATTGAGTTGCCGTACATCCGTTAGCATCGGTAACTGTGCATGTCCATGTTCCAGCAGATAATCCAGTAACAGAAGTTGTTCCGTCACCAGTTGGATTGCCTGGAGTCCAATTGTAAGTATATCCGCCAACACCACCTGTTGCAGCGTTAACTGCTGCTGCTCCGTTTGTACCACCATTACAAGCGATATTAGTTTGTGAAAAAGGTGTTAGTACTAGAGGAGTTGGTTGAGTTATAGTGAAGTTTCGAGTCGCTGTACATCCTAAATTGTCAGTAACTGTTACAGTGTATGTTCCAGCGGAAAGGCCAGTGGCAATAGAACTAACTCCTCCAGATGGAGACCAACTATAACTGTATGGAGCATTTCCACCAGATGGACTGACAGCAGCTGCACCATTTGAACCACCATTGCAAGATACATTAGTTTGCGAACTTGATGCAAGAGAAATAGAGGTTACGGTTAGTGTGGCTGAATTAGAATTTGTAAAACAGCTAGATGTTCCATTAATCACTCTACATCTGTATAGGTATCCATTCACAGCTATATTTGCATTAGTGATGGATAAAGTTGCGGTGGTTGCACCCGAGTAGATAGATCCGTTAGCAATATCTGTGAATCCTGATCCTGAATTAACTTGCCATTGATATGCTGTAGCTCCAGTAGCGGCAACAACAAAACTAGTACTACTACCATTGCATATAATTCTATTTGAAGGATTAGAAGTTATGGTTGGAGCTGTACAAGCTGCGGTTTCAAATAATCTAAAATTATCAATTCCCCATTCTTCATTATTCCCTTCTGAAAATACTCGGATTCTTAAATTCATAGTAGTTCCTGTGCCTGTGATATTTTTTGTAAATTCATTGAAAATATTAGTCAGTTGAATTCCATCTCCACAGCCATCATTGTTTGTGTCTTCAAAAAGATATTTGTCTCCAACCCCAGATGCACTTCCTCGATTGTAAAAACGAATTAGATTTGAGTAAGGGCCTCCGTCTATATTGTATTCTACAATGATATAGTCTGTATTTGTTGTTCCAACACCACTGTTACATGAATTTTGATTATCCCAGGGTTCATTAGTGCTTGCGGCAGCTATTAATCCCCTGAAACTCATACCTGATTTTCCTGATATATTGATACCAGTCCACTCTATTTGAAGTTCACTTAAAGGGTTACTTGCAGGTGTTGCTCCCTCAGAAGGGAAACCAGTTCCTGGTCCGTTATGGTCTTCACCAGCCCAGAAATTATTGCCTTGCTTGCCAGTAAAAGGAATTATTTGTGATATTGTTGTTCCATCAGTTGATCTGAAGTAACTTGATAATGTTCCTCCATTTACCTCGGCTACTCTGCTACCACTCGTGGGAGAACCTTCGAAGTCATCGCTCCAAAATTGAGTTTGACCATATCCACAGAGTGTGAAGAAAGCCGTAATTAAGAAAATAGTAATGTTTTGTTTCATAATTAATTGATTTAAAATTTTGTTTTAGATTTGGGATGTATTTATTTAGTTAAAAATTTTGCCTATAAGGTTTGTTTGCTTGTTAAGTTGTTTTATTGTGGTAATACCTTCTTCTGTACTCATAACTTCTACAGCTATTTGTTTGTTATCAGAGCAGGCAATAGCGATTTTAGTATCATCAATTATTTCGGTTACTGTTCCTGGAGGTATATTGTCATGCTGTTGGTTAAGTATAGTTGCAACTATAATTTTGGCTTGTTCTCCCATAAAGGTTGTATCTGCTCCTGTATTCCATGGATTGCAAGCATTTATAAGTGCTATTATTTCGTCAGAATCCATCCTTTTCCAATTGATGTAGGTATCTGTTAAGAGTGGTTTTTCATAATAGTATGCTTTACTTTCATTCTGAGGGAAATTTGGAATTTTACTGCCAAATTCAAGCATGTTAACTACATTTAAGGTTACTTGTGCCATTCTATTACTTAATTTTGATGTCAGTTTTCCATACGTATCACCATCTTCAATTTTTATGGGATCATTGAATATTATATTTCCTTCATCGAACTTTGAGTTCATAAAATGAGCAGATATAGCAGTTTCAGCTTCTTGATTTTTTAAAACTTCAAAAATAGGCATAACTCCTCTGTATTGAGGTAATGGTCCTGGATGAAAATTAATAAATTTTTCATTACCATAGTTTAACACATCACTAGGTAATAAAAAAGGGAATGCAATCGAAAAGATATAATCAGGCTTTACATTGTCTATCCATTCACGCATTTGAGATATACTCTCTTTATTTGGAAACGATTTAAATGCAATATCGTTATCGTCAGATTCTCTTTCTAATGCATCAATAATCATTTCGCTTCCTTTGCCAATGCCTACTCCACATAAATTTTTCTCATAAGCCAACAATTGTAAGCTTTTAAAGGCGAATTTACCACCACAAAGTACTAATATTTTCTTTTTTTCTTCCATTAAATACAAGTATAGCTATTATACCAAGCAGAAATGTTGTTTTCAAGGGGAAGTTGACACAATGCCTCAAATTCCTCTTTGATATGGTTTACTTTTTGTCCAATTTTTATTTCACACATGCCTTTGTTTTCTGTAATTGAAGCTTCATATAATGGGCTTATGGAGTGATTTGTTTTGGCGTCAAAAAATATTTTCCCTCTAGGTCCTTCAAATTCAAATGAATGGAGTTCAGATGCTATTTCGGTTACTTTAGACTGATTTTTTGCTGATAAATTTAATACTTTTAAAGCAATTGTAGCACTTTCCCATCCTAATAATGAAAAAATATTAGGGGTTTTTCCTGACGATTCTATACTTTCAATGAATAATTTGTTGTGATTGCTTTCTATTTTTCTTGACCATGATGTGTAACCAGTTATCGCATTACTTGGAAAGACAGCATTTTCTAACATTGTTTCTTCAAAGCTAAATGGTGCTAAATAAATAGGAAGATCTGTTTCGTTAAACTCTTTTTTAATTTCTTTAAAATACCATTGTACAAAATCACCACTAAAAAGACTCAATAAAGCACTATTTGGATTTTTATCTAAATGTTCTTTCAGAGGTTTCATGGTAAAATCATTTTCTTTATATCCCGTAGCATGATTAAAACAAATTTTTCCTCCAGCATTTTCAAAACTTTTGCTTATGCTATAAGTATGTAAATAACCAGCGTCATAATAACCAGTGACCATGCCACCATTTAAATAACCATCATTGACTGCTTTTTTGGCTGTCAACCATGCTCCCAGAGTGTTGTGCAGGGAATGATAAAAAATATTTGGACAGGTTGGCCATTCTGTTGGCATATTTGCACCAGCATCTAAAACTATTAATATTTTGTTTGTGGCTAAAAATAGAGGTTTCAGTAGCTCAGCCGTTCTGTGTCCAATGTAAGCGATGATTACACTTGCATTTTCATCCAGTAATAATCTTTCTGTGCTTCTATAACATTGTTGTTTATCGGCACCAAAACCTATGTTTTCGGTAACAATTCTAATATCTTCTCTTCCGGTTTGTTTTATACCAGATCGCAGTCCTTCATGAATATCAAAACCAATTGATTGATAATAGGTTGAACGCGGTAATAAAATTCCTATTGTTTGCATAATTTTATAAAAACAAAAAGAGAAAGTAGTTACCTACTCTCCCTTTTTAATGATGTTAATTTCTACTAGGAAATATTCCTTCAATTGCAATAGAGTAATTAAGCACTAGATAAGGATTTACTATTTGTATAGGTTCACCAGATCCAGATGGACTTGTTTGTCCAGATACATTCAACGATCCAGAGAATGCTCCTGATGTTGCTTCACTGGAGAAAACTTCGCTACCATTATTGGCAAGAAAGCTTCCTTGAGGAGAATCTGTGTCACCTCCTGTATTGGAAACAGGTAAGTTAACGGTAAGTCCTTGTGCACCATGAATATGGGCAGGTAAATTAGGCGTCAATAATGTTACCGTAGTAGAGCCGCCTGCCTCTCCCATAAAATATTCAGGAAGTCCTGCTCCTTGTCCTTGGCTTATAGGCATCCTACCTCTTAAATCAGGTAAAGCAAAAGTTGTAGTGCCATTGCCTCCATAAGTTGTTCCTATTAATGCATAAAGAGCGTTGTTTGTTGCTATGGATAATGTTTGACCATAACAAAGTAAGTGTCCAACGGGATTAAAGTAAAATCCAAAGATTTTTATTTCACCAATGAAAGGTTCTGTTGACATAATATTTTTTTTAACGTTAGTGATTAATTTCTGCTAGGGAAGATTCCATAAAGAGCGATTGAATAGTTCACTACAAGATAAGGATTCATGATAGAAACTGGAATATTAGATCCTGTTATGCCTGTTTGACCTGAAGCATTTAAAGCTCCCGAAAAAGCTCCTGGTGTAGGTTCGCTAGAAAAAACTTCACTACCGTTGTTAGCCAAATAAGCTCCTTGAGGTGAGGCTGTATCTCCACCAGAATTAGATACAGGCATGCTGATAGAGATTCCTTGTGCTAGATGAGTATGAGCAGGTAAATTTTGTGTTAAAAGTGTTACTGTAGTGTTTCCTCCAATTTCTCCGATCGTGTGATCTGGTAATCCAGGACCTTGTCCTTGGCTGATAGGCATACGTCCAGCTAAATTTGGTAATGCAAAAGTTGTTTGCCCATTTCCGCCATATACAGTGCCCAATAAAGAAAACAATGCAGTATTTGAAGCAATTGATAAAATTTGACCGCTACAAGTAGCATAACTTTTAGGTGCAAAATTGAATCCGAAAATTTTAATCTCACCGATGAAAGGTTCTGTTGACATAATTTAATTTTTTTACTAGTTAATAATTATTTTAAGAAATTTAATTGATTAAAAATAGTTGTATTGATATTCAATAACCCTACAATATTACCGTGCTAAAGTAAAGATTATAAAAAGTTCTTATACCCGTAAAAACACCTGTTTTTTGCTTCAGTGTTTAATAATCGATTTTTAAGTGTTAGATTTGTTAAGAATTATTAACATTATAAACGAGTTATCAAATGTCAGATTTAAACACTATTACATTAGAAACTGCACAAGAATGGGCAGCAAGATGGAAACGTCAACAGGGAAGTTATAATCAACACAATCAATTGAAAGCATTCTGGATTCCGGGAATTGATTTTACCCAAGTAATGGAAGAAACAGGTGTGAAAGATGTTAGAGCATACTTAGGCATCGATGAAAATGAGGTTGAAAAATTAATGATTGTTGGAGTAGATGAAGAAGGAAATGATATGATTGATGAGGGAAAAGGATGGTATATTTATGATTTTTCTGAACCTTGTCCAAATAAGTGTAACACGAAGGCTCCTTTCATTAGCTAACTAATATTTTGTTACAATTTATCATAGATACAGGGTATTTTTTATTAGGCCTTAATTTAATTTTGTTTCTATCAAAAATAAATAAAAAAAGGCCTAAGTCTTTTTTAATATTTACTTTCTATCTACTAGTAATTGCTCTTATTCAATACTATTCAAGTTTTTTAAGTGGAAAAGGAGAGAACAATCTATTTCTCTCACACGTTTATTTTATTTCTCAATTTGTTATACTAAGTTTTTTTTTCTTAGAAATTTTAGAATCTACATTTCAAAAGAGAGTTGTTCAAATAAGTATTCCTTTATGTTTATTTATTTTGGGCATTCAATATTATAGTGATTATGAGCTCTTTTATAAATTTAATCTTTTCGAGATATTTATAACTTCATTTTTAGTAATCATTTTTTCAATGTTTCATTTTTATAATATTTTAAACGAAAGTAAAAAATATTACTTCATAAACGCAGGAATACTCTTATATTTGTTCGGTAGTACAGTTTTGTTTATTTCAGGTAACTTAATTGCTACTTTTGAGATATCTTCTAGTGAGATTGTATGGATGTTAAATTCTTTTTTGTATATTGTATATCAAATCTTCATTTTAGTTGAATGGTGGAAAATGTTTTTACAGAAGAAAAATATAGGGAAATAGATGAGTGGTAATGTAATCAATGACAGAGAAATCATTGCTGCAGTCGTATATACATTTATTGCTTTTGTATTGATGACTGTTTCGGTTTTAATTTTTGTATATTATTCGAGAAAAAAAATAATTAAAAAAGAAATCGAAAAAAAAGATTTAGAAATTGAATATCAAAAAAAGATGCTTAATGCAACTATTCTTGTTCAAGAAGTAGAAAGAAAGAGAATAGCCAGAGATTTACATGACGATATAAGTTCTAAATTAAATATCATTTCATTAAACAGTCATTTGTTAACGTCAAATGATTTGTTAGAACATGAAACAAGACAAATTACGACAAATATAATTGATGTTACAGCAAAAGTGCTAGATAGTACCAGAAGAATTGCACATGACTTATTGCCTCCAATTTTAGAAGAGTTTGGACTTCATGCTGCTATTGAGGAACTTTGCAGTACATACACCAATGGAGATCAAATCTCAATTGACTATACTAATAGTGCTAGACAGTCGTTTTTTGATGCTATTGAAACAGAAAAACATTTGCACCTCTATAGAATTTTACAAGAATTAATCAATAATTCTATGCGTCATGGAAAGGCTACAAAAATTGTTATTACTTTTGATGACAAGATAAAGAAAAAGGTATTAAAATATGAGGATAATGGAAAAGGTTTTGATGCAGAGAATCTAAATAATAAAAAAGGATTGGGATTAAAAAACATTGAAAGTAGAGTGAATTTTTTGAATGGTAAATTTAAGATAAAAAGTGCACCAGATAAAGGAGTACAGATAATTTTAAGTTTTAAGTAATATGAGTAAATCTATAAAGATAATATTAGCAGATGACGAACTCCTTTTTAGAAAAGGTGTAGTATTCATGTTAGAACGTGAGAAAAAATTTGAAATATTATTTGAAGCTTCTAACGGAGAAGAACTAGTAGAATATCTAAATAACCATCAAAACAATCTTCCAGATATTATTTTGATGGATTTAAAAATGCCATTAGTGAATGGAGTAGAAGCTACAAAAAAGATTCATAAAAAATTTCCATTTGTTAAAATAATAGCATTAACAAGCTACGATTCTAAACCTTTTATCATAAACATGATCCAAGAAGGAGCTTCTTCTTATCTTGTTAAAAATGCTTCTCCTTTTGAAATGATTAACACCATAAAAGAAGTTGCGGATAAAGGATTTTATTATAATGAATCAATAATGAATATTATTCAAAATGATGAAGTTTTTGGGAACAGGAAAGTTAAAAGTAGTTTTGATGAAGATTATTTGACCATTAGAGAAAAAGAAATTCTAGAGCTAATTTGCTTTCAACTCAGTACAAACGAGATAGCTGAAAAATTGTTCATCAGCCCAAGAACTGTTGAAGGACACAGGAACAATCTTCTCTTAAAAACGGAATCAAAAAACATAGCTGGATTAGTGGTTTACGCTATTCAAAATAAAATTGTTTCCATTAATAATATAATTTAGAAAAACTATTTTTTAGTTTATTTTTATACCTTTGAATAAACGGTAGATATTTTGAAAAATATAGCATACATTCTTTTCTTTTTAATGACCCTTTCAGCAAAAGCATCTTTTATTTTGATTCCTATGGAAGCTGAAGGACAACAAAATCACCTCAAGGCATACGGAATTACCTATTGGGCTTTAGAGAAAAATTATAAGGTCAATTGGCTATTGAATTATCGTGGAGGTTCGTTCTTATTTCCTGATGCAACCGAAATTCGCAAAGAATGCCAAATTAGAGGCGTTACATTTGAAGTTTTATCCGATGCAGCTACTACTTCCATCTTAGAAGAAATTAGCAGTCCTTCGCAAAATCAAGAAACTGTTATATTAGAAAAAGCTCCTAAAATTGCAGTTTATACTCCTAAAGGAAAACAACCATGGGATGACGCTGTTACTATGGTTTTGACTTATGCTGAAATTCCCTATACAGAAGTGTATGATGAAGAAGTACTCACTGACCAATTGATTTTATACGATTGGTTACACTTGCATCATGAAGATTTTACAGGTCAGTATGGAAAGTTTTTTGCTAATTATAGAAATGCACCTTGGTACATAGAACAAAAAAAAGAAGCAGAAGAACTAGCCAAAAAACTAGGATACAATAAAGTTTCAGAAGAGAAAAGAGCTGTAGCTTTAAAAATTAGAGATTTTGTAATTGGAGGTGGATTCATGTTTGCTATGTGTTCTGCAACAGATAGTTTTGATATAGCCCTATCAGCTGAGAATGTAGATATTTGCGAACCCATGTTTGATGGAGATGCTAGTGAGGCTAATTATCAAGCCAAAATTGATTATAATGCAACATTTGCCTTTAAAGACTATACACTAGAGAGAAATCCTATGGTATATGAGTTTTCGGATATTGATACAACATTAGAACACGGAAAAGGAGCCATGATTATGGATAATGACTATTTTTCTTTAATGGAGTATTCTGCTAAATGGGATCCTATTCCAACTATGTTATGCCAAAATCACACTACTTTAGTGAAAGGTTTCATGGGACAAACTACAGCCTTCGATGCTACAAAAGTAAAATCAAATGTCTTGGTTATGGGTGAATGTAAAATTAATGGAGAGGCCAGATACATTCATGGGACAAAAGGTAAAGGAATGTTTACTTTTTATGGCGGACATGACCCAGAAGATTATCAACATAGAGTAGGTGATGCTCCAACAGTTTTAGACTTACATCCTAATTCTCCAGGGTACAGACTAATCTTAAATAACGTATTGTTCCCAGCTGCTAGAAAGAAAAAACAAAAAACATAATTGATCTTGTAATGCATAATTGATATCGTTTTTGTTTTTATGGCGTGTATTTTTTATCAAAAAGACAAATGATGTAAAAATAATTTAAATTTATTGTTAAAATATCATATAATTTACGGTAAAACCTTTTTTCTTTTACATAAAACCCGCATAAGTTATTTTGGTGCTTGCAATGTATTGAATTTTAGTTGTATTTTTAACATATCAAAAACAAACAAACAATTATTTTAGTCATGAAAAAGCAAACAAAATTTCCAAAACAAAGTGCTTTTTTTTCATTCGAAATTAGCCACCTACAAGATTATTATTTTAAAATCTTTCGAGTCAAAAAAAAGTGATAAATTAATTTTTTATCCATAAACATCATTCCCAAATCTACATTAATTTCTGCTTGAAAAATCTTTGTGCAGTTTGTATCCCTAAACAGATTAGTCAAAGTTAATACTCGAGGCCAAGCGGTTATAAGTATCTTATTTTATGTATTAAAATTACTCTGTTGAATTATCTCAGCAAAGGCTTTTAGTACCCAAAACAAACTTAACAATTAGACATTTGAGTCTTTATAAAAATACTATAATTATGAAAAATTTACTTACAATAGCAGCACTTGCATTAACTTTATCTATAAATGCACAAAATTTTGAACACTATTCATTCAGTGGAGGACACACAACAGCAAAAAAATCAGATGGAACTATCTGGGGTTGGGGTTATGCTTCTTCAGGTCAACTTGCAACGTTGAGTGATAAAGAGCCTTCACCAGTTAAATTAAGTGATGATAAAGACTGGAAAATTGTTCAAACAGGTATTAAAAATACATTTGCCATAAAAGAGAATGGAACACTTTGGGCGTGTGGAAGTAATGAATATGGTGCCTTAGGAATTAACTCTGAAGAACAAGTTATAGAATATTTCCATCAAGTAGGAAATGATGCTGATTGGATTAAAGTTGCTCCTTCACATTTGTTTACAGTAGCTCTAAAAGCAGACGGAACAATTTGGGCTTGGGGACAAAATGATTCAAACCAAATGGGAAACAAAACAAAGAGTGATAAAGAATTGTCTCCTATACAAATTGGAGAAGCTTCAAACTGGGTTGACATTGCTACTACTACCAATAAAACTGCTTTTGCAATTAAAGAAGATGGAACGATTTGGGGTTGGGGATTAAATGATTCAAACCTGATTGTGCCTGATTCTAGAGTTTCAAATACTTATTTACCAACACAAGTGAACAACGACAGAGACTGGGTTAGAATAGAAGCTGGAAAAAATCATGTGATTGCTCAAAAAACAGACGGAACAATCTGGGCTTGGGGTGAATCTAGCATGGGACAACTAGGAAGTGGAGAATTGGTAACCTATACCAATAGACCTCAATTGGTTTCTGCCGATAAATGGATTGATTTTTCTGCTGGCTTTGCAGTTTCTTATGCTATCAAAAGTGATGGTACATTATGGGCTTGGGGCAGAAATAATTATGGACAATTGGGTGATGGAACAACAGAAAACAGATATGTGCCAGTTCAAATAGGAACAGCTAATGATTGGAAAACAGTTCACGCTAAAGGATTTCAAGCTACTATGTTGACTAAAAAAGATGGTTCAGTTTGGTATATGGGATGGAATACATTTGGTTCATTTGGTGACGGAACATATGTGAACGCATCAATCCCAACTAAAAATGACAACCTTAATTTGTTAAACAAACCACAATACAACCACAGAGAGGTTTTGGTAGCTAACAAAAAAGGAAAAGGAAAAATTCAAGAAAAAGAATTACAAGCTAATTTAGATGCTGCTATCAAAGAGAAAAATGAAGTTACAGTGCTAAATAAAAATTAATTTAATTGTTTGTTTTGAAAAAAGCCCAAATTCTAAATACTGAATTTGGGCTTTTTGTTTTTAATTTTCTTTAATTTAAGTTAAATATTCTGCTCTTCACTCTCTTTATCTAAATAATTTTGGACTATTTCAATAGCATTGGCAACCACATCACTAAGGGCTGTTATAAACGCTCCTTCTTCAGCAGTATCAATAGCGTGTTTAATGGCTTCTGTTTCAAGTGGGATAATTTCAAATGTGGTATTGCTGTTAGCTTCTTTAATTCCATCTAGAATTAAGTCAATAATTTCTTGTTCGGTTCTACCACGTAAATATTTTTCTTGTCGAATGATAATATGGTCAAACATTCTTCCAGCAATTAATCCACATTCTTTAATGTCTTCATCACGTCGGTCTCCAACACCGGCAATAATTCCTATTTTTTTAGTAGCTTCCACATTTTGCAAGTAATCTTCAATGCCGCGATAACCAGCAGGATTGTGAGCAAAATCAATCAATACTTTGAATTTTCTGAACTCAAAAATATTCATTCTACCAGGAGTTTGTGCTACACTTGGAATAAACGTCTTTAAAGATAAACTTATGTCTTCCGTTTTGAAACCCCATAAATAACTAGCTAAAGTAGCCGCTAGGACGTTGGCTACCATAAACCTAGCTTTTCCGTTTAAAGTCAATGGTACATGAGTGGCTCTTTCTACTCTTATTTTCCATTCTCCTTTTTTGATGGTAATATACCCATTTTCATAAACAGCAACTGTTTTTCCTTCTTTGCTTAGCTTTTTAATTAACGGATTTTCTTCGTCCAAACTAAAATAAGCTACATTACATTCTAAACTATCACCAATTTTTACACATTGCTCATCCTCAGCATTTAAAATAGCCCAACCATCTTTCTTTACACTTTTTACTACTACACTTTTTACCCTAGCTAAATCATCCAAAGTATGAATGTCTGCCAAGCCTAAATGGTCTTCTGCCACATTGGTGATAATAGCAATATCACAACGACTAAATCCTAATCCTGAGCGTAAAATACCACCACGAGCTGTTTCCAAGACGGCAAATTCAACAGTAGGATCTTTTAAAACATATTCAGCAGAAATAGGTCCAGTTGTATCTCCTTTTTCCATCATATGGTTTTGAATGTAAATTCCATCAGATGTTGTGAACCCAACTTTGTATCCATTATTTTTAACAATGTGTGCAATCAATCTTGTTGTGGTTGTTTTTCCATTGGTTCCTGTTACTGCAATAATCGGAATACGACTTTCTTTTCCAGGTGGATATAACATATCAATTACTGGAGCAGCAACATTTCTTGGTAATCCTTCAGAAGGTGCTAAATGCATTCTAAATCCTGGTGCAGCATTGACTTCTAAGATGCAACCGCCATTTTCTTTCAGTGGTTGTGTTAAGTTTTCTGCCATTATATCAACTCCACAAATGTCTAAACCAATTACCCTTGAAATGCGTTCACATAAAAAGATGTTTTCAGGATGCATCATATCGGTTACATCTACTGAAGTTCCTCCAGTACTTAGATTAGCGGTTGACTTTAAGTAAACAATTTCACCATTTGCAGGAATCGTTTCAACAGTGTAGCCATATTTTTCCAGTAAATCTTCCGAATCTCTATCGATTTCAATTTCCGTTAAAACATTTTCGTGGCCATAACCACGTCTTGGATCTTGATTGGTAATATCAATCAATTGTTGGATGCTATTTTTGCCATCTCCAACAACATGTGCAGGTACTCTTTTGGCAGCAGCTACTAATTTGTTGTCAATAATCAAAACCCTAAAATCAAATCCAGTAATGAATTTTTCTACAATGACTCTGCGACTATATTTTTTAGCATATGCCAAACCTTCCGCAGCATCTTCCCAAGTTTTTACATTGATAGATGCTCCTTTCCCGTGATTTCCATCCAAAGGCTTTATAACAATTGGATACCCAATTTTTTTGATAGTAGCCTCTAAATCTTCCTCATCTACACAAATATCTCCATCGGCAACAGGAATGGAAGCGTTGTTTAGCATGCGTTTGGTTTCTTCCTTATCGCAGGCAATGTCAACAGCAATGTTACTTGTGTTGCAAGTTATTGTGGCTTGAAAGCGCATTTGATTTACACCATAACCCAATTGTACTAATGAATTTGTTCCTAAACGAATCCAAGGAATATCTCTTGAAACAGCTTCATCTACAATGCTTCCTGTGCTAGGACCTAAACGTACTCTTTCACGAATCTCACGCATTTTTTGCAAGTCAGCTTCTAAATCATAAGGTGTACCAGCAATTAATGCTTCCGCAATTCTAACAGATGATTCAGCAGCAAAAAGGCCAACATTTTCTTCTGTATAGCTGAATACCACATTGTAAATTCCAGGTGTTTTTGTTTCTCTTGTTCGCCCAAAGCCTGTGTCCATTCCAGCAAGAGTTTGAATCTCTAAGGCAATATGCTCAATGACATGTCCCATCCAAGTGCCTCTTTCCACACGCATAAAAAAACCTCCTCGACAACCTTCGGAACAGCGATGTTCAATCATTGAGGGAAACATAGCTTCAATACGTTCGCGGAAACCAGGAATCTTATCAGTTGGTGATTGTTCCATTTCTTCTAAATCCAAACGCATCTGGATTAATTTTTTTCTTTTTACACTCCAAATATTGGGTCCACGTAAGGCTTGAATTTTTAATATTTTCATTTTTTAATTCTTTTTTTTATTAAAAGTGACTATGTAATTGTTAAAAATAATAATTTTTTGTTTTAAATTTTCGTTTTTGTTGAAAGAAAGTCAAATATATTTTCAAGACAGCATAATAGTATTGATTTACAAGTAATTACTAATCTTATTAGATTGAAAAGACCATTTTTGATAGCCCCGATAGGAATGGCATCCTTATCTTTTTTGAAAAAAAAGATAAGATATAATGGATAGCGGGAAAAGGGATTGTTAATAAGCCTTAAGTTTTGCTCATAAATTAAACCTAAAAAAAAGTATAGCTATTTAGAAATTATTATTTTTGCCTCAAGGTATTGCTTGAATGGCAATATAGTTTAATTGGGGGAAATAGTAGCTTTAAATGAACTGTAGAGGAAAATTAATTATTATTGGTGGAGCTGTAGATAAAGGCAGTTTTACAGAAAAAAGTTTTGATAAAGATGTTGCTAAAAATCTAAATTTTTTTGAAAAGGGGATTTTAAAACGCATTATTGACGAATCTAAACACAAAGAGAATTCGAGAATTGAGATTGTTACTACAGCGTCTATTATTCCGAAAGAAGTGGGACCTGAATATGTAAAAGCATTGCAGTATTTGAAGGCTAAAAACACGGATGTTTTGTATATTGAAAGACGCGAACAAGCTAATGATGATGAGGTTTTAGCACGTTTGAAAGCTGCTGATGTGGTTATGTTCACTGGTGGTGATCAATTGCGTTTGACATCAATATTAGGAGGAACAAAATTTCATGACTTATTGATGGACAAATATAAAAATGAAGATTTTGTTTATGCAGGAACTTCGGCTGGTGCTGCTGCGGCTTCTAATAGTATGATTTATCAAGGAAGTAGTAGTGAAGCTTTGTTGAAGGGTGAAGTGAAAATTACAAGTGGACTTTCCTTTATTGATAATGTAATTATCGATACGCATTTTGTAAAACGTGGTAGAATTGGTCGTTTGTTTCAAGCGGTTGTAGGAAACCCAAAGCTTTTAGGTATTGGACTTGGAGAAGATACTGGACTTTTAATTACGAATAATAATGAAATGGAAGCTATTGGTTCTGGTTTAGTTATCTTAGTAGATGGAAGAGAAATAAAAGATACTAATTTAACAGAAGTAGCGTTGGGGCAACCTATTTCCATCAATCATTTGGTAACACATGTAATGAGCATGCACGATACGTTTGATTTGACTACTTATAAAATGAAGATTCATTCTTCGCAATACGTGTAAAATTAGATGGCAGATTTTAGATGGCAGAAATCAGTTCTGTAGTCTGAAATCTGCCGGCTGAAATCTGTTTACTATGAAACTAATAATTCACGGTGGTTTTTTTTCGGAATCATCTACTTCTAATGAAACAAAAGTAGCTAAGCAAAACGCTTTATTGCGAATTGTGAAAGAGGCTTATGCTTATATGGAAAATCATTCGGCCTTAGAAACTGTGGTTTATGCTGTTTCTTTGTTGGAAGATGATGCATTATTTAATGCTGGTATTGGTTCTCAAATTCAGAGTGATGGGAAAATCAGGATGAGTGCTGCTTTAATGGATGGAACTACCGAGAGATTTAGTGGTGTTATAAATATTGAAGAGGTTAAAAATCCGATTCAAGTTGCTGAAAAATTGATGCCATTTGACGATAGAGTTTTAGGTGGAAGTGGTGCCACAAATTTTGCAAGAGCCAATGGTTTTGAAGTTTTTTCAACGGAAATCCCACAACGAAGAGCTGAATATGAAGCCAAACTAAAAGCAACAGGAACTGGAACTGTAGGTTGTGTAGCTTTGGATAAAAACGGAAAAATTGCTGTTGCGACTTCAACTGGTGGAAAAGGGTTTGAAATTCCAGGAAGAATTTCGGATTCTGCAACTGTTGCTGGAAATTATGCCAATTCATTTTGTGGCGTAAGTCTAACTGGTGTTGGAGAAGATATTGTAAGTGGAGCAGTAGCAGCGAAAATTGTAACTCGAGTAACGGACGGATTTCCTTTAGAAAAGGCATTTGAAAAGACCTTCAACGAATTGAGACCTTACGATGGTTTTGCTGGAGCGATTGCTATTGATAAAAACGGAAACATGTTTCATCAAGATTCTCATCCTAGTATGGTTTTTGCTAGTTTTGATGGGGAAGCGGAAGAAGTTTTTGAGTGATTAATAGTTGTATTATTTAATGTTTCTTATCGTAAAAAATTATTTTGTAATTAAATTATCTATTTTTATGATTATACTTGCTGAAACATCTATGTAGTAATTTTTCTCATCTATACTCTCTAAAAAATTTGGGACACCTTGAAAACCACCAAATTCAAAAGCAAAATACTCTAAAAAATTCACACCAAGTCCCAATTGAAAACCAAAGTTGGTTTTTTTGTAGAAATCTGTTATTTCTGTTCCATTATTTTCCGTTTTTAAAACATATGTTAATCTTGGTCCTGCAAATGAATATAAACCTTTATCATAATTTTTGCCAAAGGCATATTTTACAACTGGATTGAATTGTAATGTTGTGACATGTAAAGTTATGAATTGGTATTGGTAGTAATTATCTTCCTTTTTTCCATATAGCAAAGAACCACGAAGCCCAATTTTTTCATTAAAATTATATTCCAAAAACCCTCCATAGTTAAAGTTTAAATTGCTTGTTAGCCCTTTAAGTGATCCTTGTACAGAAGGTGTTTTAAGTTCTATGTATTGGTAAATAGAATTGGTTAAATTTAGACCATAAGATATGTTTTGGGAATGAGTTATTTGTCCCAATAGGACTATTATATAAAATGTAAATAATTTCTTCATTTTTTTCTCAAATCTAATAAATAAACTTTAATAAAGTAATGATTTATTATGTTTTGTAGGGATTAATGCTATTAATGAATAAGGAATTATGTTTCGCAAGATTCATTTTTTGTCTCTTTTACTGATTTTTACAGTGGAAGTTGAGCACTTTTTTTGGTGATTTTTAAATCGGTTTTTATTTCGCTTGGTTTAAGTATTCTATCTTTTATATTAACATCAATTTCATAACTCATATCATATAAATCAATAATTGAATCTAATTCATTTTTGTTTTTTAGATTGGCTTTTTTATCAAATAAATGTTTGTTCAGCATTCCAAAAGCATAACTTAATAATGCTACACCGATACTTATAAATATTGCTATAGAACCAATAAATAATCCAGTAGGCCTTCCTTGTGCTTTTGCAAAAAATGATTTTAATCTGTCTGAAATGTATTCAGAGAAAAAGTATGTTAATAAAAATACGGCAATAGCTAAAAGTAAGAAGACAGTAAAATAGATGTAAACTAATATTTTTTCATCATTTATCTTTTTATGCTCAACATTTACTTCAGTAATTTTATCTTTAAGATTTTTACCAAATTTGATTTTGTTGCATTTTTTTTCAAAATTAGGCTTTTCATTTGTTAAAATACAGAACGTTCCTTTTTTAAAACTAACACTGTGATTCAAACATAGTTCACAGTGACTAGTTAAATTTATTTTCTCTGAATTCATATATTCAAATATAATTTTTTATGGTTGAGTATAAAGCTTCAACTCTTTAAAACTCCAAAAAACCAATCTGCTTATTTTATTTCCTTGTTCTAAATCAATGGTTTTTACTTCTGTTGTTCCCACTTTTTTCAGTAATTTGTATATTGATTTTAGATTTTCTTTTTTTGAAACTAAAGTAGAAAACCATAAAGATTGTGTTTTGAAATGGACACTTTCATAAATCATGGTAGTAATGAAAGCTAATTCTCCACCTTCACACCATAGTTCATTATTGACACCACCAAAATTTAAAATTGGTTTGGATGTAATTTCATTTTTTAGATTTTTTACTTTACGAATTGTTCCTTTTGTGGCTTCTGCTTTAGAACTGTGAAAAGGAGGATTGCAAATAGTCATATCAAAGTATTCTCCTTCTTTGATGATGTTTTTAAAAATATTTCTTTTGGCAGATTGCATTCGAAGTTCAACTAAATCTTTCAAACAGGTATTTGATTTTACCATTTTATCAGCCCATTTTATAGATTGACTGTCAATTTCTGAGCCCACAAATTGCCAACCGTATTCGTTCACACCAATTATGGGATAAATTAAATTTGAACCTGTGCCAATATCTAAAACTTTGATTTTTTTTCCTGTTGGAATTTCTCCATAGATTTCAGTCAAAATATCAGCAATATGATGAATGTATTCGGCTCTTCCTGGAATGGGTGGACAAAGAAACCCTTCAGGAATATCCCAATAGTCAATGTCATAATAGGTTTTCAGTAGAGCAGCATTTAATGATTTAACGGCTTTTGGATTTGAAAAATCTATGCTTTGATTTCCAAATTTATTCAAAGAAACAAATTCTTTAAGTGATGGAGTAGTGCTAATCAATTGTTGAAAGTCATAATCAAACTTGAATTTATTTCTAGGATGAAAGCCTTTCTTTTCAGGAGTTGTATTCAAAATGAGTTTTGTTTTTGGTAAAGATAAAACTAATAAATAAAAAAATCCCAACCTTTCGATTGGGATTTAATTTATAAGTAAGATAAACGGTTAGACGTTTTATTTAATTTTATTTACAATAGCTCCAAAAGCTTCTGGGTGATTCATCGCTAAATCAGCAAGAACTTTACGGTTCAATTCGATGTTGTTAGCTTTGATTTTTCCCATAAACTGAGAATAACTCATTCCGTGTAAACGAGCTCCTGCGTTGATACGCACGATCCATAATGAACGGAAGTTTCTCTTGTTAGCTTTTCTATCGCGGTAAGCATAAGCCATTGCTTTTTCTACCGCATTCTTAGCTACTGTCCAAACGTTTTTACGTCTTCCAAAGTAACCTTTGGCTTGCTTTAATACTCTTTTTCTACGTGCTCTTTTAGCAACTGAATTTACTGATCTTGGCATAATTTTAAATGTGTTTTGTAATAGGCGACTTATTTTTCAAAGTTCTTAGAGGCACTAATACAGGGTTATTAAATTGTTTTAACCTAAAGAATTTTAAGTTTTCTAATGAATTAGATAATTCTTAATTGTTCTTTAATGCTTTTCTCATCTGAAGTGTGAACTAATGCAGAGTGAGTTAAAGCTAACTTACGCTTTTTAGATTTTTTAGTCAAAATGTGACTTTTAAAAGCGTGCTTTCTCTTAATTTTTCCAGAACCAGTAACTTTGAATCGTTTCTTAGCGCTAGACTTGGTTTTCATTTTAGGCATTTCTTCCTTTTATTTAATATTTATCTTACTTACTATCTTTTATGCTATAGTTTATTTAGCATTTAATTTTATTTTTTCTTTTTTGAAGAAATAAACATAATCATACGTTTTCCTTCTAAGACTGGCATTTGTTCAACTTTGCCATATTCTTCCAAATCTTGAGCTAAACGCAATAATAAAATTTGTCCTTGCTCTTTATAAATGATTGAACGTCCTTTAAAGAAAACGAAAGCCTTCAACTTGGCACCTTCTTTTAAGAATTTTTCAGCATTTTTACGTTTGAATTCATAATCATGCTCATCGGTTTGCGGTCCAAAACGGATTTCTTTAACAACAACCTGAGATGATTTTGCTTTCATTTCCTTCTCACGCTTTTTCTGCATGTATAGGAATTTCTTATAATCCATTATTTTACATACAGGTGGCTCAGCATTAGGAGAAATCTCCACCAAATCCAGCTCCTGTTCTTCGGCCATTCTTAAGGCTTCAGTTGTTTTGTAAATCTTAGGCTCAATATTATCTCCTACAAGACGTACTTCTGGTACACGAATTAAATTATTGATTCTGTGTGCGTCTTTCTTTTCTACTCGAGGTTGATAACCTCTGTTGTTTCTTATTGCTATGGCTTTAATTATTTAGTTAAACTTCAAATGTTTTTAATGTTTTCTTAACTTCTGCATCAATAAGCGATGCAAATTCTTCAATAGAAATAGTAATATTACCTTTTCCATCTTGACCGTGTCTTCTTACAGAAACTGTGCCGTTTTTTTCTTCTTCCTCACCTATGATTAGCATGAATGGATATTTCTGTCCCTCTGCATCCCTAATCTTCTTACCAATAGTTTCATTTCTATTATCTAAGAGGCTGCGAATTTCGTGATTTTCTAGCAATTCTAAAACTTTTTTGGCATAATTTTCATATTTCTCACTCAAAGACAAGATGATAGCCTGCTCAGGCATCAACCAAAGCGGGAAATTTCCTGCGGTATGTTCTAATAAAATAGCGATAAATCGTTCCATTGAACCAAAAGGAGCCCTGTGAATCATTACAGGTCTGTGTAATTCATTATCACTTCCTTTATATGTAAGCTCAAAACGCTCTGGTAAATTGTAATCAACTTGGATAGTCCCTAGTTGCCAACTTCTTCCTAAAGCATCTTTAACCATAAAGTCTAATTTAGGCCCATAAAAAGCAGCTTCGCCATATTCCACAACTGTATTTAGATTTTTATCTCTAGCTGCATTAATAATTGCATTTTCTGCCTTTTCCCAATTCTCGTCACTACCTATATATTTATCTCTGTTTTCTTGATCACGTAATGATATTTGAGCTGTAAAGTTTTCAAACCCTAATGAACCAAATACATATAAAACAAGATCAATCACCTTTTTGAACTCTTCATCTAATTGATCAGGAGTACAAAATATATGGGCATCATCTTGAGTAAATCCTCTAACTCGTGTCAAACCATGCAACTCTCCACTTTGCTCATATCTATACACTGTTCCAAATTCTGCATAACGTTTCGGTAAATCTTTGTAAGACCAAGGTCTAGCATTATAAATTTCACAGTGATGAGGACAGTTCATAGGTTTCAATAAAAACTCTTCTCCTTCAGCAGGTGTATGAATAGGCTGAAAACTATCCGCACCGTATTTCGCATAATGACCCGAAGTAACATAAAGTTCTTTTTGACCAATATGAGGAGTTACTACTTGTTCATATCCAGCTTTTTTTTGAGCCTTCTTAAGAAATTGTTCTAACCTATCACGTAAAGCAGCACCTTTAGGTAACCATAATGGTAATCCTTGTCCAACTCGTTGTGAAAAATGAAATAATTCTAATTCTTTTCCTAGTTTTCTGTGGTCGCGTTTTTTAGCTTCTTCAAGCATGTGAAGGTATTCAGTCAAATCTTTTTGTTTAGGAAAAGAAATTCCATAAACTCTAGTTAACTGTTTGTTGTTCTCATTACCTCTCCAATAAGCTCCAGCTACAGAAAGAATTTTCATGGCTTTTATAAGTCCAGTGTTTGGAATATGTCCCCCACGACACAAATCAAAAAAGTTAGAGTGATCACAAAAAGTAATTGTGCCATCTTCAAGATTTGAAATCAATTCAGTTTTATATTCATTGTCCTTATATATAGATAGAGCCTCTGCTTTAGAAACTGAGCGCATTTTAAATTCATGCTTTTCCTTTGAAATTTCCAAAACTCGATCTTCAATAGCTTTAAAATCTGCATCAGTGAATTTCTCATCACCAAAATCCACATCATAATAAAATCCATTATCTATTGCTGGTCCTAAAGTCAATTTTGCATTAGGATATTTTTCTTCAATGGCTTGAGCCATCACATGTGAAGTAGAATGCCAAAAAGCTTTCTTTCCTTCTATGTTAGTCCATGTGTATAATATTAAGGTACCGTCCGTCGTTAATTGGGTTGTTGTTTCCACAGTTATGTCATTAAAGGAAGCCGAAATGACATTTCTTGCCAATCCTTCACTTATGCTCATTGCAACATCCATAGGAGTACAGCCGTTAGCCATCTCCTTAATTGACCCATCAGGTAAAGTAATTTTTATCATCGTATAAATTTAATAAGTTGCAAATATAAAACAAACCTAAAATACATACAATATATATAGGTATAGATTTAGTAAATATAATCAAACCTTCAGTTTCAATATTTTTTTGTAGCCCATTGTTTTTTTATTAAAGGAATTATTTTCCCGCTATCCATTCTATCTTTTCTTTTTTTTTGGGAAAAAAGAAAAGGATGCCATTGTTATCGGGGCTATAGGATGGGGTTTGTTGCTTTATTTATGTAGAATAGATGATTTGTTTAAGGTTGAATTACAAAATGGATTCGTTGAATAATATGTTTGGGCAGAAATTTTTCGTCTTCAAAAGGGTTAAAAAGCATAGATATTAACAAATTTCTATGATTTGCATCTTTATTTGTTTTTAATT
>CAZXPF010000035.1:0-14050 GCA_964643105.1 uncultured Flavobacterium sp.
GCATTGTTGTAAGCAGCGGTAGCATTTGCAATAACTGTTTTTTCAGTTGGGGTCAGCATATGTTGATCTTGTAAAGGATAGGTTATTCCAAATTTATCCAATGGTGCTGGAATACCTGTTGGAGCTGTTCCAATTACACCTCTAGTTGTCAATAATACCAAATCATCTGCTGTAGCTTGACGTGCTTGCCCGAAAACACTACCATAAAATGCGGCTGTTGTTGCACCCAATGTAGGTGTAAAAGCCGCTGTCAATTGTGCAGATAAATTTGTCAACGACTCATCTCTAATAAGCAAAGGATTTCCTCCAGTAGCGGATAACAAGTTAATTCTTGAACCAGCACCAAAAGCCGTTAAGGCTTGCTTTAAAGGGCCATAAAGTTGGGTGTTTAATGCATTAACTGTTGCCTCACCTACCGCTACATTTCCTTGTCCTAACACCGTAGTCGTAAGTGGATTATACGGTACTGTTGTAAAGAAAGGAATAGATGTAACACTCGGTATTGTTGCTACAACACCTTTTGCTCCATTTGCTGTCAACTGATTAATAATTGTGCTGTAAACTCCTGCAAACAATGTTGGATCTGTAATATCATTTGAACCATAACTTGCTGCATTTGGATTTCCAGTTTGGTCTGTCCCAATTCCTCCAGTTGTTGCATAAGACAAAACATCATTTGCTCCAATCCAGTTTGTAAAAAATGTTGGATTTTTAGAAAGAGCATCTCCTAAAACAGTTGATGTAGGTGATGTTGCATGTCTAACATAATATGGATTAGCTAATCCTAAAGGAAGACCTGCTGCATTACCATAACCAGCTGCTAATAAATGAAAAGATTTTGCTCCAGGAACTCCCATATTATTGTAAGCTGTTGCTTGAGGAGTTAATGTAATTGTTGAGGTTCCAGCAATAGGTTGTGGAGCTCCAACTGAAGCATTAATAACTAACCTATTGTTAAATCCTGGAACTCCAGAAATACCTCCTAAATTATTAACATCTTCTGCATAAGAAGGTTGTGTAAAAGCACCACCCCCAACTAAAGCAAATTGTTGTGCTAATAGATTGGGAAAAGAATAAGTTTGTCCTACTCTAGAAACTGTTCCGTCCATGTAACCAGCAGTTAATGAGTTTCCAACAGCAACATATGAAGTAAAATTAGCTTCACCTGCTGAATAATTTGCATCTACTGCATTTTCAAATTCTGGTTCACAAGAAATTAATCCTGCAGCCAAGAGTGTTAAATATATAAATTTATTTTTCATTGTATTTTTTGTTTAATTAAAAGCTATATGAAATACCTACTCCAGGCGAAAAAACAGATGATTTATATGTTCCTCCAAAATTTGGGTTTGGTTGACCCGAAACAGGATCAGTAGAATAATTGTATGAATTATCAATCTCATCAAAGTGAATGTACAAGAATGAAAAATCAATACCAAACTTCGGATTCAATTGATATGTTAAACCTCCAGTAAATGCATTTGAATCATTTCTTGGTGTTTCAGGAGCAAAATATCCGTCTTGAACAGGACTTTCATCAAAATAATATCCTGCTCTAAAAGTAAACTTATCATTTACTGTATATTGAGTACCTACTCTGTAGGTACTTGAGTTTTTATAATTTCTTGGATTTAACGATTCTGTTCCATTAGCAAACTTTACATCTAAAGCTTTGTAAACACTCCACAATGTGTAGTTATAATCAAAAGCCACTAACCATTTATCGGTTACTTGATATGACAAACCTGAAGTTACTTCTGCTGGCAAAGGCAAATCTGCATTAAAAGTGGTGTTTGGAATCTGATTAAAAGAAGGCAAATCTGCATAAGTTGCATCACCATCTCTAGCTTCCATAATAATTTCAGAACGGTAATTAAGACCTAATCTTAACTTAGAAGTAGGATTAAACATAAATCCTGCAGTATAACCCCAAGCAGAAATTCCCGTAGCGTCTAAGGTAACATCAGAACCGCTTCCGTTAGCTGACAATAATGGATTTAAAGATAAGTTTCTATTAAAGTTTACAGAACCTGTTGCATAAATCAGACCACCTCCAAAACTAAATTCATCACCAATTCTAACAGAAACCGTTGGCTGTACAAATATTGCTTTTAAGTCAATATTGTTAACCAAATGTGCTCCTTGCCAATCTTGTTCCCATTCAACAGAACTGCCAAAAGGAGAATAAACCGCCAAACCTGCTGTTAGCCAATCTGTAACTTTATATGTAGCATATACATTAAAGGGTGTTCCTACATTATCAGATGAAGCTGTCCAATTAAATTCAGAATTTTGAAATCTAGTTTTTGAAAACAAAGCACTACCTCCTACTGACAAATTAAATTTATCCTTTAAATAAGCCATTCCAGCAGGATTAAAAAAAGCAGTTTCTGCACTATTTACTACAGCAACACCAGTGTGCCCCATAGCTAATTGTTTTTGCCCTTGAATACTTACTCTATATCCTCCTGCGAAAACAGTAGAGCTGGCCAAAGCAAAAATTGTTAAAGAAAGTAATTTTCTCATAGTTTAATTAATGTGTTAGTTTTTTGAATCTGTTAAAAACAATACTTCAAATTTATAACAAATAATGAATTTAACAATTTTTTTGGTAAAAAAATTATGCATGCATAATAAATTTAACTTTTCATTGTAAATAAACTATGGTTTTATCGAAGAATTCTGATGGATTTTCAGCATGTAACCAATGACCTGCATTTGAAATCGTTTCAATTTCAGCATTTGGGAAATGTGTATTAATTAATTCAAAATCTTCATCCAAAATATAATTTGAATTTGCTCCTCTTAAAAAAAGAGTAGGTTTTGAAAAAACACTATTAGGAGGTAATGGCTTGCCTATTTCTTCAATTTTTTCATTGAAAACATTCAAATTAAACCTAAATGCTAATTCTTCAGAGGTTTTCCAGTATAAACTTTTTAGCAAAAATTGTCTTGTTCCATTATCTTTTATAAATTTAGAAACTATATCCTCTACATCACTTCTACTAGGCTTTGTTGAAAAATCTACAGCATTTAGCGCTTCTAAAATAACTTGATGGTGTTGAGGATAAAATTTTGGACCAATATCAGCTATCAAAAGTTTGTCTATTAAATCGGGATAAAGAGTCGCTAATAACATCGCTGCTTTTCCTCCCATGGAATGTCCTAATAGTACTATATTCTCTAATTTATGATACGAACAGTATTCTTTAACATCATTAGCCATGTCTTCATACGTGAAGTCTTCAGAATGGAAACTTTTCCCATGATTTCTCATATCTAACATATGAACTTCAAAACCCATTCCAGCATACTGTGTACCAAGGGTTTTCCAATTGTCTGACATTCCTAAAAATCCGTGAAGAATTATAAATGGCTTACCTTTTCCTTCTATTCTTGAGTGTAAAATCATTTTAATTTATTTAAATACATGTTAACTACATTATCAAAACCTAAATATAACGATTCTGAAACTAAAGCATGTCCAATTGAGACCTCTAACAAATTTGGAATATTTTTTTTGAAAAATTGAATATTATCTAAACTCAAATCGTGACCAGCATTTATTCCTAATCCTAATTCATGTGCTTTCAATGCAGATTCTACATAGACATCAACTCCTTTTTCATTTCCCAAACCATATTGATGAGCAAATTCTTCTGTGTAAAGCTCAATTCTGTCTGTACCCGTTTCTTTTGCTCCTTCTATCATTTCTATAACAGGATCAACAAAAATTGAAGTTCTGATATTATTGTTTTTAAATTCTTGAATTACCTCTTTAAGAAAATCTCTGTGCTTGATGGTATCCCAACCCGCATTTGAAGTAAGAGCATCATCAGCATCAGGCACCAATGTTACCTGAGTAGGTTTAATTTGCAAAACCATTTGCATGAATTTTTCAACTGGATTACCTTCAATATTGTACTCTGTATATACAACATCTTTTAAATCATAAGCGTCTTTGTATTTAATATGTCTTTCGTCTGGTCTTGGGTGAATTGTGATACCTTGGGCACCAAATTGCTGAAGATCCTTGGCAACTTGAAGAAGATTTGGCACATTTCCTCCTCTAGAATTTCTTAAAGTTGCTATTTTATTGATATTAACTGATAACTTTGTCATAACTTTGTTTTTAACTTTACAAAAATACAAAGTCTAACTAAGTTTAGTATTGTATTTTTTTGATTATTTTGTAAAACAAATTAAACCCTATGCATAATTTAACAGATTATATAAATTTTGACATCAAGCCTTTAAAAACAACTCAAACTATTGCAGATGCACAAGATTTGTTTTTAGAAATTCCTTATTCTCATTTTCCTGTTAATGAAAATGGTATATATGTGGGTTGTTTTAGAAAAGAAGATGCAGAAGCTCTCGATGAGAATAAACTAATTGGAGAAAACAAATTTGACTTTGAGCGTTTTTTTGTCAGAGAATCTATGATATGGCTGGATGTCTTGGAAGAATTTGCCAAAAACGAATCGAACATTATGCCAGTTTTAAATGAGAAAAATAATTACATAGGCTACTATGAACTTCAAGATGTTATCAGATTTTTTCAAGAAAGTCCCTTTTTGAAAGAAGAAGGTGGTATTATCGTTGTACAAAAAGCCAAAACAGATTATTCAATTAGTCAGATTAGTCAGATTGTGGAGGGAAATGGAGGAAAACTATTAGGATTGTTTATTTCCAACATTAATGAGCAATTGGTTGAGGTAACTTTAAAAATATCTCAAAGCTATTTAAATGAAATTCTGCAAGCATTTAGACGATACGAGTATGAAATTGTTTCTGAACATCAAGAAGATTCTTATCTAGAGAATTTGAAAGAACGTTCTGATTATTTGGATAAATATTTAAACCTGTAAGATGAAGATAGCTGTTTTTGGACAACATTATCAAAATAACACTCTTGAAATCATTCATAAAGTTTTCAGCGTTCTCGAAAAAGAAGGAGCAGAAATTGTAATCATTGAAGGATTCTGGAAGGTACTGAATGAGAATTTTTTGTTTGAAAAAACTTTCAAAACCTTTAAAGATCATGCTGACTTAGATCATAATTTTGATTTTTTAATCAGCGTAGGTGGCGATGGAACAATCTTAAGAGCCGCTACTTTAGTAAGAGACAAAAACATTCCTGTTATAGGAGTTAACGCTGGAAGATTAGGTTTTTTGGCTACTGTACAAGAGGAAAATATTGAAACCTTTTTACCTAAATTATTTTCAAATAATTTTAAAATTTCAAAAAGACGATTGCTCAGCTTAAGATGTAATCCTCCAAATAAAGATTTAGAAGACATCAATTTTGCTCTTAATGAAATAACTGTTTCCAGAAAGGATACCACCTCAATGATTACTATTGAAACCTTTTTGAACGACGAATATCTGAATTCTTACTGGGCAGATGGACTAATTATTGCCACACCAACTGGCTCAACAGGCTATTCCCTTAGTTGTGGTGGACCAGTTTTAATGCCTGAGAATTCAAGCCTTGTCATTACCCCTATCGCTCCTCATAATTTAACAGCCAGACCTTTAGTAATTCCTGATGATATTGAAATTAAACTATCCATTTCAGGTCGAGAAGATCAATTTTTGGTTTCATTAGATTCGAGAATCACAACAGTTACTAAAGAAACAACCTTGACCATAAACAAGGCTTCATTTGAAATAAACATGGTTGAGTTTGTGGAAGAAGGATTTTTAAAAACCATTCGAAAAAAACTACTTTGGGGCGAAGATAAAAGAAATTGAAAACTCTTTTCAAACAGATTATATTACTTTTCATTTTTTTACGTTACTAATAATGAGTAAAAAAATGCTTCTTTATGAAGTTAAAACATCAATATTGTTATATTTGCAATCTGAAAAAAATGAAAAGACTAATTTTATATATATTTTTTATAACATTTTTTAATTCTTCTAAGGCACAAATTCACGAAGTTGGAGTGTTTGTTGGAGGATCAAATTATGTTGGTGATATAGGAAAAACCAATTACATTAATCCTAATAAATTAGGTTTTGGTTTGATTTACAAGTGGAATAAAAGCGTTAGACACTCATACAGATTCACTTATACACAAGGAGGAATCAAGAGTAATGATCTAGAGTCAAAAGTACCAAGTAGAAATTTAAGAGGTTATAGCTTTACAAATACAATTAAAGAAGTTTCTGCTGGAATTGAATTTAATTTTTTCCCTTTTGACCTACATCAATTTGACATGCAATACACCCCATATGTATTTACAGGTGTCAATTATTTTTGGCACAATGATTTTGAAGGAGATTATGTAACATATGGAAAAGGATTTGATAGTGGAAGAGCTTTTTCAATTCCAATGGTTTTGGGCTTTAAAGCTCGAATTGCACATTCTTTTATTTTAGGTATTGAAGCAGGAGCTAGATATACATTTTCAGATAATTTAGACGGCAGCAATTCACCAAATGATAGTTATGAAAATTTACGTTTTGGAAATATAAATAGTAATGATTGGTATATGTTTTCAGGTCTCACCTTAACATATACTTTTGGTGAAAACCCATGTTATTGTCCACAAGGAACAAAATGAGTTATTTAGAACAAATAGATGAAAGTAAACTACCCAACCATTTAGCAATTATAATGGATGGCAATGGTCGTTGGGCCAAACAGAAAGGCTATTTAAGGGCTTTCGGTCATGAAAACGGAACAAAGTCTGTAAAAATAACTGTTGAAACTTGTGCCAGATTAGGTATAGAAAATCTAACTTTGTATGCTTTTTCAACTGAGAATTGGAATAGACCAAAACTTGAAGTAGATACACTAATGAAGTTATTGATTTCTTCTCTAAAAAAAGAAGAGGAAACTTTAATGAAAAATAACATCAAATTAAATGCAATTGGAAATTTAACAAATTTGCCCAAAAATGTAAACAAAGAATTGCATGAAGTAATAGAAAAAACAAAAAACAACACCCGAATGACTCTGACTTTAGCCTTGAGTTATGGCTCCAGAGAAGAAATCATTCAAGCTGTTAAAAATATCAGCAATAAAGTTAAAAATAATATAATTTCTGAATCAGCTATTGACGAATCAATTATTAATGAGCATCTTTACACGCAAAATTTGCCAGATGTTGACTTAGTAATAAGAACTAGTGGCGAACACAGGATAAGTAATTTTTTATTGTGGCAGATAGCCTATGCAGAATTTTACTTTACTGAAGTATTATGGCCTGATTTTACAGAAAACAATTTGTATGAAGCAATTATTAGTTACCAAAAAAGAGAACGTAGATTTGGAAAAACAAGCGAACAACTATAAAAGAAATTCTCTTTTACACAAACATATCAAGCTTAGCGCGATATTATTTTTATTTTTAGGTCTTTTCAAAATTTCTGCACAAGAAACCGATTTTGAAAATGGCAAATCATACATCTTAGCTGATATTGAAGTAACAGGAAAAGTCAACTACAACCCACAAACAATCATAACTTTTGCTGGACTTGAAAAAGGACAAAACATTATTGTACCTGGTGAAGAAATAAGTAATGCCATCAAAAAACTATGGAAACTTGGTTATTTCAACGATATCAATGTTTATGTCAATAAAATCCAAAATGACAGTATTTATTTAGAATTAAACATCAATGAGCTACCTAAATTAGCTGATGTAAAAATTACAGGTGTTAAAAAAGGGAAAATAGAAGAATTAATTAAAGATAATGACTTAAAAAAAGGAAAAATCGTTAACGAAAATTTAATTACAACTACCAAAAATTACATCCAAAACAAATACAAAAAGAATGGTTTTTACAACACTAAAGTGGTTGTAAATACTTTTCCCGACTCTACTGAAACCAATGTTGACATGCTTATCAAAATTGACAGAGGTGATAAAGTAAAAATCAAAAAAATAAATTTCGAAGGAAACAAACAACTATCTGACAAGAAGTTACGAAAAGCTTTCAAAAATACCAAACAGAAAAATCCCATACGAATTTTTAAGGCTTCTAAGTTTATTAGAGATAAATATGAAGAAGACTTAACAAACGTTGTTAACAAATACAAAGAAAAAGGATACAGAGATGCGAGAATTATTAGTGATAGCGTACGTTATGACAAAGATAACAACAAAATTTTCATTGATGTAAAACTAGAAGAAGGAAGAAAATATTACTTTGGAGATATCAGATTCTTGGGAAATACTATTTATACAGAAGAATATTTAAAAAGAATTTTAGGTATTGAAAAAGGAGATGTGTACAATGGTGTACTGCTTCAAAAAAGAATTGCAGACAATACAAAGCCTGATGCAGAAGACATAACAAACCTATATCAAAATAATGGATACTTATTCTCTACTATCAACACCGTTGAGGTAAAAACAGAAAACGATACCATTGATTTTGAAATACGAATTAATGAAGGTCCTCTAGCTTATTTTAATAAAATAACTGTTGTAGGTAACGAAAGAACAAATGACCATGTAATTTACAGAGAGCTTTTAACCAAACCGGGTAGAAAATATAGTAAAGAAGCCTTAGTAAATACAATACGAGAATTGGGACAACTTGGTTTCTTTGATCCTGAAGCTATCACTCCAAACTTTAAAAATGTTGATGCAGCAGCAGGAACAGTCGATATTGAATATAGTTTAGTAGAAAAAGGAGCCAGTCAAATTCAGCTACAAGGTGGTTATGGTGGTGGTGGTTTTATAGGAACCTTAGGTTTGTCATTTAACAACTTCTCTATTAGAAATATTTTTAATAAAAATGCATATAAGCCTCTACCTATGGGTGATGGGCAGAAAATGTCTCTTAACCTACAAGGAAGTACCTATTTTCAAACTTATAGTTTAAGCTTTCAAGAACCTTGGTATGGAGGTAAAAAACCAGTTAGTTTTTCTACATCACTATCGCATAGTAAGCAATTTTTATACAATTTTTCGACAAGAGATATTGACAGATCACAAAGTTTTACAATTTCAACGATTTCTGTAGGAATTGCAAAAAGATTAACTGTTCCAGACCCGTATTTTACACTTTCGCAGGCAGTATCTTTCCAATATTATAACTTGAACAACTACAATACTGGATTATTTACCTTTGGAAATGGAGCTTCAAGAAATTTTGCATACACAGTTGGACTTACCAGAAATAATAAAGGTTTAAATCCTATATATCCAACCTATGGTTCTGAATTTAGTATAACTGCTAAGTTCACTCCTCCTTACTCGTTGTTTAACAATATAGATTATGCAAATCTAGGAAGTTTGGAAAAAAACAAATACAAATACGAAGGAACTGGATACACTTATTTAGATAATAATGGCGAAGAAGTATTAGTAAAACCTGGTGATTATGTTACAGAAATTCCTAGTAACACAAATCCAAATCCTACGAAGGCATTTACTATTGCCGAAGCTGCTGCTGACCCAAGTAAAGTTGACCAAGAAAGGTTTAAATGGTTAGAATATTACAAAATTAAATTCAAAGCAGACTGGTACACAAAGATTTATGAGAAATTAGTTCTACGTTCATTAGGAGAATTTGGTTTCATGGGAGCTTACAATCAAGATAGAGGATTAGTGCCTTTTGAGCGATTTTATTTGGGTGGAGATGGTCTAGCAAATTTTGCACTTGACGGAAGAGAAACAATTCAATTACGTGGATATCCAAATAATTCCTTATCTTCGACAGATGGAGGTACTATTTATAACAAATTTTCGTTAGAATTAAGATACCCTATAACCTTGAAACAAAGCGCTTCTATTTATGCACTTTCGTTTCTAGAAGCTGGTGCTGCCTTTAATGATTTTAAATCATATAATCCGTTTAGCGTTCAACGTTCAGCTGGTTTTGGTTTAAGAGTATTTATGCCAGCATTTGGATTATTAGGGATTGACTTTGCTCATGGTTTCGATGCAATTCCTGGACAAACTCAAAAAAGTGGATGGCAAACACACTTTATCATTGGTCAACAGTTTTAATACTGTAGCCTAGATAAACTAAAATAATATAAGTATGAAAAGAACAGTTTTATTATTTTTATTTTTATGTACATCAATAGTTTTTTCTCAATCTAGAGGAATAAGAATTGGTTTTATTGATATGGAATATATCCTAGAGAAAGTTCCTAATTATGCAGAAGCTAAAAATCAATTGGAGATTAAAGCTCAAAAATGGAAACAAGAAATTGAGGCTAAAAAAAATGAAATAAATAAATTAAAAGAAGATTTAAAAGTAGAAAGACCTCTTTTAACAAAAGAATTGATTGAAGAGCGTGAAGAAGAAATTAGTTATCAAGAAAATGAATTGTTAGAATACCAACAAAATAAATTTGGTCCAAAAGGAGACTTAATTGTCCAAAAATCTGTTCTTGTGAAACCAATTCAAGACCAAGTTTTTACTATTGTTCAAGATATTGCTGAACAAAAAAAGTACGATTTCATTTTTGATAAATCTTCAGACATGACCATGTTGTTTGCTGCTGAGCGTTTTGATATTAGTGACCAAGTAATAAGACAATTAGTAAGAGCTGAAAAAAGAGAACAACTAACTGCCAAACAACTTAAAGACCAGCAGGCAAAAGATGCTTTGGAAGATATGCAAGATGAAAATCCTGAATTGGCTGAACGTCAAAAATTGTTGGATGAAAAGAAAGCAGCAAGGGAAAAATTAGTGCAAGATAAAAAAGCCGCTTATGAAGCAAGAAAAAAAGAAGCCGCTGATAGAAGGCAAAAATTAATTGAGGAAAGAGAAGCAAAAAAGAATGGCACACTAATTGAAGAAGATAATAAAAAAACAGCTGATGATAATGAAAGCACAACCGAAGAAGGTGAAAAATCCGTTCCTAAAGAAGATAAACTAACCCCAGAACAAATTAGACAAAAAGCTCTTGAAGACAGAAATAAAAAAATTGAAGAGCGCAAAAAAGCCGCTGATGATAGACGAAAAAAGATATTAGAGGAAAGAGAAGCTGCTAAAAAGAAAAAAGAAGACGAAAATAAAACCGAAGAATAAGAATAAATTTAAAATTAAACACAAAAATGAAACAATTAAAATCAATTTTTATCGCAGTAGCATTTTTTATGAGTGCTCAATTTGTAACTGCTCAGTCTAAAGTGGCTCACATAGACATGAGTGAATTAATGACAACAATGCCTGCTATGAAAACTGCTCAAGCTCAACTTGAAAAAATTCAGAAGTCATATGATGGAGAATACAACACTATGGTACAAGAGTATCAAACTAAAATGAAAAAATATCAAGCTGATGCTGAAGCTGGAACTGTAACAGATGCAGTGAATGAAACAAGAGCAAAAGAAATGCAAGACATGGGAACTCGTATTCAACAATACAGAGAAACTGCAACAAAAGAATTACAACAAAAAGAATTAGATTTAGTAAAACCTATTATGGAAAAAGCAACTGCTGCCGTACAAAAAGTTGCAAGAGCTAAAGGGATTGAATATGTGTTGGATTCAACTGTTGGTTCTGGTGTGATGTTAGCAGATGGTCCAAATTTATTAGCGGATGTAAAAAAAGAATTGGGCTTCTAATAAGAACAATTAAAAAAATTAAAACTGCATATCTTAAAACATATGCAGTTTTTTTTTATTTTTGGTTGTAACAATAAAAATAAAAGTATGATAGAAGAAAATCCAATTGGTCTTTTTGATTCTGGGATAGGCGGCACTTCAATTTGGAAAGAGATTAACAAACTTCTGCCCAATGAAAACACCATCTATCTAGCAGATAGTAAAAATGCACCTTATGGATTAAAATCTAAAGATGAAATTATTGCTTTAAGCAAAAAAAACACTGAATTTTTATTAGAAAAAAATTGCAAAATAGTTGTAGTGGCCTGTAATACCGCAACTACAAATGCCATTAAAGAGTTAAGAAGTTTATACGACGTACCATTTATTGGTATTGAACCAGCCATTAAACCTGCAGCTAATAATTCAGAAACTCATACTATAGGAATATTGGCCACAAAAGGAACCCTTAACAGCGATTTGTTTCACAAAACTTCATCATCATTCAAAAACATAGAAATCGTTGAACAAATAGGGCATGGATTAGTTCAATTAATAGAGAATGGAGATATCGATACTCCTGAAATGTTTGATTTACTAAAAAGCTATTTAAATCCAATGATTGAAAAAAACATAGATTATTTAGTTTTAGGTTGTAGCCACTATCCTTATTTAATTCCCAATATTAAAAAAATTCTTCCTCCTAAAATTAAAATTATTGATTCTGGTGAAGCTGTTGCTAAACAAACCAAGAAAATATTATTGGAAAACGGCTACTTAAATACAAATTCTCAGGACATAAAAAATATATTTTTAACCAATTCAAATCCTAAGGTTTTAAGCTCAATACTTAACAACAAATATCAAATTTTAGAAGAAGATTTTTAAATTTATTCATCCTCTTTTTTAAACCAACCTGAATACATTACATAATTATTTGAGATTCTTTCTATTTCTCCAGCAAAATCACTTTGATTGATATCTTTGACCTTTTTAGCAGGAATACCAGCATATATACACCCTGATTCTACAATTGTATTTTGAGTGATAACAGCACCAGCTGCAATAATTGAATTACTCTCTATAATACAATTATCCATTACAATAGCTCCCATTCCAATCAACACATTATCTTTAATTGTGCATCCATGTACAATGGCATTATGACCAATTGACACATTATTACCTATAATTGTTGGATGTTTTTGATAAGTACAATGAATTACAGCTCCATCTTGAATATTTACCTTATTCCCTATCTTAATATAATGAACATCGCCTCTTATTACAGCGTTAAACCACACACTACAATTTTCTCCCAATGTTACATCACCAACAATGGTTGCATTTTCAGCTACAAAGCAATCTGAAGGTATCTTTGGAGATTTCCCATTTACTGTTTTTATTATCATAACAAAAAAAGTCCCGTAAATATACGGGACCAATATAATATATTTAATTAATTTACTGCTGGGCAATTACAATCATATCTACTGTCTTTACAGAAAAGATCTATACCTAAAGTAATTTGATGAAAACCACTATTGTCAAATTTTACATCCCCTGTTAAGTAGGAATAAGTATAAGCAAACATGAATTTCTTATAGTTTAATCCTAAAATAGGTGTTATGTATTGTAATTTTTGTTCCCCTACACTTGCTCCATCGATAAATTGTGTACCATCAAAACCTCTTCTATATGACAGTCCTCCCCAAACTCTACCAAACTCTAAGTTTTTATAAAGTTTAACGTTCAAATCAATAGTTTTCTCCTTAGTTTCATCAACATATTGAAACATTGTAGAAGGCTCAAGTAACAAACCGTTATCACCAATATTAAACACATAGCCTGCACTCCAAAGGTATTTTCTCAAATTATCAGTCTCGATATCTGAATATAGTTCTCTCTTATTTGCTATTACGTTTTTTACTGTGAAATGCGTATAAAAATCTAAATAGAAATAAGATGCTCCTAAATCAACATTAAAATATGAGTCTTTTTGAACAATTCCCCCGTTAACCAATGGATCAATTGAAGGATTAGAATTATAAAAAGAAGTTTCATCTAAATTACTTTGAATCAATCCAGCATTAACACCAAACGACAATTGATTTAAGTCTAATGTACTTCTTGAAAATCTCAAATGGTGTGCATAAGAAAGTTTCGCACCTGTTTGTGTATGGTAACCATTTCTATCATTAAAAACAATTGCTCCAATTCCCGAACGTTCTCCAACAGAAGAATTAAAACTAACAGTTTGTAATGCTGGTGCCTCATCTTGACCAAACCACTGTTGACGTGCTGTTAATCTAATTTTTGCACAATCAGCAGCTCCAGCCATAGATGGATGAATTAAATAATAATTATCAGACAAATAATCTGAATAAACTGCTATACCTTCTTGTGAGAATGAGAACTGTGTAATAAACACTAATAATAATAAGTATCCTCTTTTAAAATTCATAATGTATTATCTTTTTAATGTAAAGTGAGCTTTAAATTGTTTTGGTACCAGAGTACCGTCT
>CAZXPF010000036.1:0-8790 GCA_964643105.1 uncultured Flavobacterium sp.
ATCAAAATGGTGGTGGATCGTTTCCTGCTTCAATTTTTTTAAATCCATTTTTAGCGACATTATCAGAAGAAGAATTAGATATCTATAATGCTAACCCATCGATACAAGAGTATTTAGTAAAGAATCTTGTTAGTGTTCCTACTCCAAATTATAATCCTCAAATTGGTGGTGACCCAACAATAATAATTATTAAACCTGAAGCAGAGTATTTTGCTAATGCGTTGATTGATTATGCAATTCAAAATAGTAATGCTAATCAACAATTAATTTCAGATATTATTGCTCAAGCTATTGATGATTTAAACAATGATGAAGAGTGTATTATATTACCTACTGTTTTTAACCCATCAGAAATTGAAGCTGATTATGATCCAAATCTTTTTGGGGATTATCCTGCTCCTTCAGTTCAGCAAGATCATGACGCAATTCAACAACAATTCAATAACTTAAGAAATACAAGCGGAAATTTAGCAGCTGTTAATTATTTAATTAGCACTTATAATATGAATACTTTTGGATCTAATACTATAAATATGAACTATTCGATTTCTTTTGCAGATGGATTGTTAACTGGAGACCATGCTAATGCTATTATAGGTTATAATCCATCTGGTAATATGGTAACTTGTGAACTTCAAATTGATACAAATTTATTTTCGTTTCAAGATTTTGGTTATATTACAAGAGTAATCAAACATGAGTTATATCATGTGTTACAAGCTGAAAATTATGGACAGTTTAATGTTTCAAATGCCGCTAGAGAGTTTGATGCGTATTATTCACAACTTTTTGGATTTAGGAATTTGAAGAAAATAAATGATATAGGAATTGAAGAAGGTATAGCAAAAAAAATATGTGAATATCTGGATCAGATGACTGAATCTGAAAAAAATGAATCAGAGCAAAAGATAAATACATTTAATTTTTATTTCCTTAGAATATGCAACAATTAAATTTCAGAACATTTTATTATTTATTTATATTTATAACTTTATTAAGTTGTAAAACAAATAAATATAATTCAGATAATGAATATTTAAATAGGTCTATATTTGTACCTCTTGATAAAGATCAAGAAGAACACTTCGAAGAGCTTAGAAAGAAATTTAACAGTTTCAGTATGGATAGCATTAGAGCTAATACTTCAGATTTCTACGATATTGAAATTTGCTCCAAACCTAATAAAAAAGTTTTTAATTTAGAAGATAAAAAACAATTTTCAATGAAAATCACAAACTATGGTACTAAGGAGTTGTACTTACCTGAATGGTTTAGAAACAATAGAGATTTTAATGATGTAGAAATGACTTTTGAAATCTATAGAAAAGAAAAACAAAAGTTTGTGAAGTACGTCCAAAAAAGAATTAAAACAGATATTTTTCGACATCCTGCTATAAATCCACCTAAAAGAGTTGTTTATGAAACTAAGCAAGGTAAACACATATATTACGAAAACATTTGGTTCGATATTTATCAAAAAATAGTTGATGAGGGTTCGTATAAAGCTAAAATCTATATTGACCTTTCTAATTTTGGCTATTTTAAAATTCTTGAAACAGAAATATTTTTTGAAGTCATAGATTAAAGTATAATCAAATAGTTTTAAACAAAAAATATTTTTCTAATAGTCTATTATAAGAAGTTGTTACATTATGTAGCAACCTCTTTTAAAATCAAAAAAAAATGAAAAATAAATTATTAGTTTATATTTTGTTGTTCTTAAATTGTGTATTATCCTATACACAAAATAGCATTTCTAGAATTATACCCAGAATAATAAAAAGAATTATATTTATATCAATCATAGGTCTACTTACATTCGGTTGTAAGTCAACTTCAAAAAAAATTCATAAGAAGTATTTGGAACATCTACAAAGTATGGATGATGATCTCGATTATGAATATTTAGAAGAATTAAGAAAGAAATTTAACAGTTTCAGTATGGATAGCTTAAGAGCCAATACTTCAGATTTCTACGATATTGAAATTTGCTCCAAACCTAATAAAAAAGTTTTTAGTTCAGAAGAGGAAAAACTATTTTCAATGGAGATAACAAACTATGGAACCAAAGAATTGTATATGCCAGAATGGTTTAGAACTGATAAAAATATCAAAAATGCAGAAATGACTATTGAAATTTATAGAAAAGAAAAAGATAACTATAAAAACTACGTTCAAAAAAAAATGAAAACAGATATATTCATTCATGGTGGTGTAAATATCTCAAAAAGAGTTGTTTTTGAATCAAGTGGCGGGAAACATATATCGTATGAAAATATCTGGATTGACACTTTCAAAAAAATAGTTGATGAAGGTTCGTATAAAGCTAAAATCTATATTGACCTTTCTAATTTTGGCTATTTTAAAATTCTTGAAACAGAAATATTTTTTGAAGTAATGGATTAAAGTACAAACAAATAGTTTTAAACAAAAAATATTTTTCTAATAGTCTAAGTATAAGAGGTTGCTACATAAAGTAACAACCTCTTTAAAATTTTAAAAATAAAAAATCATTAGTTTATATTTTTGCATTTGGATATGCAATAAATTATTTAAAGGATTTGGTCTCGTTGCCTTTTATCGGTATGGAAATTATCAATTGGCAAAATTTGATGACAATATTGCTATAAAAATTTCTTATAATCTTGATTTAGGACTTTAAATTAAAGTAATTCTTTGATTTGAAAACAAACTATTTAAGCAATAATCCTTACCTTTGCAAACTAAATTTTAGAAGATGTTTAAATGGCTAAATAGTCGTTTTTGGAATTATATTGCAGGACGAATTTTGCGAAATAGAGTTGCCTTACTAATTTTAGTTGGAGCCTTTACTGTTTTTATGGGTTTGCAGTGGAAAAACATGCGTTTTACTTTCACAGAAGCAAACTTACTACCCGATCATCATGAGGTAAACATTCAATATCAATCTTTCCTAGATAAATTTGGAGAAGAAGGAAATCTTATTGTGGTTGGATTCAAGGATTCTACTTTTTTTACCGCTAAAAATCTAAAAGTTTGGGATGCCTTTGTTGATGAAATCAAAACCGACAAAGCTGTTGATTTAACGCTTTCTATTGAAGATTTAAAAGTGCTTTCTAAAGACACTATTGCACAAAAATTTAAATTAATTCCGTTTATCAATAGAGATTCAATTACTGATGGTTATGTAAAACAAAAGGAAAAAGAACTTTTCAACGATTTACCTTTTTATGAAGGTATGTTGTTTAACAAAGAAAGTGGTGCCGTTCGATTTGCTATCTACATGGATAAAAAGATAGTAAACACAGCTGCTAGAAAAGATTTTGTTTTCAAACATTTCAGTCAAGAAAAAATTGATGCTTTTGAAAAAGAAACGGGTTTAGACATGCACATCTCGGGTATGCCTTACATCAGAACTTTAAATGCGCAAAGTATTATTGATGAAATTGGTTTGTTTGTTGGTGCTGCGTTATTGATTACTTCTTTATTGTTTTTCTTCTTTTTTAGAAGTTTCAGAGCTACTTTAATTTCAATGTGTGTTGTAATTATTGGTGTGATGTGGTCGTTTGGAACACTAGGCTTATTACATTATGAAATTACAGTTTTAACAGCCATTATTCCACCTTTAATCATTGTTATTGGTATTCCAAATTGTATTTTCTTAATCAACAAATACCAACAAGAATTCAAACTTCATGGTAACAAAGCTAAGTCGCTTCAACGGGTTATTTCGAAAGTTGGAAATGCTACCTTGATGACCAATTTAACCACAGCTGCTGGTTTTGCTACTTTTATGTTTACCGATAGTAAATTACTGAAAGAATTTGGAATTGTAGCTTCTTTAAACATTGTTTTTCTATTTATTCTTTGCCTATTAATTATACCCATAATTTATAGCTATATGCCTTTACCAAAAGAAAAACACTTGGAACACTTAGGCAAAAACTACATGAATTCATTTATTCAGTGGATTGAAAATACCATAAAAAACTATAGAGTTGCTGTTTTTGCAACGGCTATTTTATTACTTGTAACAGGTATTATTGGAATTTATCAAATTAAGATTTCAGGAAGTATCATTGAAGACATGCCTAAAAAAGCTCCTTTTTTTAAAGATATTTTATTCTTTGAAAACGAATTTGATGGTGTAATGCCTTTGGAAATCATGATTGACACCAAAAAACCTAAAGGTGTCATGAAATCTGTTACCTTAAAAAGAATAAACGAGCTTCAGGAAGAAATAGAAGAAATTCCTGAATTATCTAAACCCGTTTCTATTGTTAACTTAGTTAAATATGCCAAACAATCTTATTATAACGGAAATGCTGATTATTATGAATTACCTTCGAGCAAGTTAGAAGAAGGTTTTGTATTGACATACGTCAAAAATTCAACCCAAGAAAATAGTGAAAATCTTTTGAAAAGTTATGTAGATAGCACCGGTCAATATGCTCGTGTTACCACTTTTATGAAAGATATTGGCACGGATAAAATGGCTAAGATTGAAGACCGACTTCAAGAAAAAATAAACAAACTTTTTCCAAAAGAACGATACAACGTTACCTTAACAGGTAAAGCATTTGTATTTGAAAAAGGAACGCATTATTTGGTTAATAATTTAGTATTATCTTTATTATTTGCTATCATTTTGATATCCCTTTTAATGGCTTATTTGTTCCGTTCTTTCAAAATGATTGTGATTTCATTATTGCCTAACATTTTACCATTAATCATGACTGCTGGTTTGATGGGCTTTTTAGGTATTCCTATTAAACCTTCTACCATCTTAGTTTTTAGTATAGCATTTGGTATTTCTGTAGATGACACCATTCACTTTTTAGCTAAATATAGACAAGAATTGAAACAAAATAATTGGCGTATAAAAAAATCGGTTTACAATTCGATCAAAGAAGCTGGTGTGAGTATGTTTTACACTTCAATTGTACTGTTTTTTGGATTTTCCGTTTTTACCTTATCTAGCTTTGGTGGAACGATTGCTCTTGGAAGTCTAGTGGCTTTGACCCTACTTTTTGCTATGATATCCAATTTAATATTATTGCCAGCCTTGTTGCTATCCTTAGAAAAAACCATTGCAAACAAAGAAGAATTTATAGAACCAACCATAGATATTTTATCAGAAAATGATGAAGAAGACGAAATATCTAAAGAAGAATAATTTTATATTTGTACTTTAAATATACCATAAAAAATGAAACACTCAAAAGTTATAGACCTTTTAAACAGCACAAAAACACTACATGAAGTAACTGCTAAAGGTTGGGTTAGGACATTTAGAAACAATCAATTTATAGCGTTGAATGACGGTTCAACCATTCATAATATTCAATGTGTAGTCGATTTTGAAAACACTCCTGATGAAATTTTAAAAAGAATTACTACTGGTGCAGCTGTTAAGGTGGTTGGAATTCTGCAAGAAAGTCAAGGAAAAGGCCAAAAAGTTGAAATTCAAGTTACTAAAATTAACATTTTGGGAGATTCAAATCCTGAAGAATATCCTATTCAACCTAAAAAACATTCTCTTGAATTTTTGAGAGAAAATGCACACTTACGGGTTAGAACAAATGCTTTTGGAGCTATCATGAGGGTTCGTTCTGTATTGTCTTTTGCCGTACATAATTACTTTCAAGAAAGAGGTTTTGTGTATGTAAACACTCCTATTATCACTGGAAGTGATGCCGAAGGTGCTGGTGAAATGTTTAAAGTAACGGCTCTTCCTTTTGACAAAACTCCAAGAACAGAAGAAGGAAACGTAAATTATAAAGAAGATTTCTTTGGCAAAGAAACCAATCTAACCGTTTCTGGTCAATTAGAAGCTGAAACTTATGCTATGGCTTTAGGGCAAGTATATACTTTTGGCCCAACTTTTAGAGCTGAAAATTCAAATACTTCTCGTCATTTGGCAGAGTTTTGGATGATTGAACCAGAAGTTGCGTTCAATGATTTAGATGCAAACATGGATTTGGCCGAAGATTTTATTCAATATGTTATCAAATATGCTTTAGATAAATGTGGTGACGATTTAGCTTTCTTAGAACAACGTTTGTTAGAAGAAGAAAAATCTAAACCTCAAGCCGAAAGAAGTGAAATGACTCTTTTACAAAAATTAAATTTTGTGTTAGAAAACAATTTTAAACGTGTTTCTTACACGGAAGCTATAGATATTTTAAAGAATTCTACGCCTAACAAAAAAGGCAAATTTAATTATATCATCAAAGAATGGGGTGCAGATTTACAAAGTGAACACGAACGTTATTTGGTAGAAAAACATTTCAAATGTCCTGTAATCTTATTTGATTATCCAGCGAATATCAAAGCATTCTACATGAGATTAAACGACAATACAGAACCAGGAAAAGAAACTGTTCGTGCAATGGATATTTTATTTCCTGGTATTGGAGAAATTGTTGGAGGTTCACAAAGAGAAGAACGCTATGATGTTTTGGTAAAAAAAATGCACGCATTAGGAATCGAAGAAGAAGAGTTGTGGTGGTATCTTGATACCAGAAAATTCGGAAGTGCAGTACATTCAGGTTTCGGATTAGGATTTGAACGTTTAGTACTTTTCGTAACAGGAATGTCAAATATTAGAGATGTAATTCCTTTTCCAAGAACGCCTCAAAATGCAGAATTTTAGTTAAAATGCTATAAGACACAAAGTCGCTAAGAATTAATATATCTGCTTAAAAGTTGGCACTATGATTAATGAAGAATTAGAAAAAATTGGAAAAATAATCGTACATTCAGCTTATAAAGTTCATAAAGAACTTGGTCCTGGTTTATTAGAAAAAATATACGAAGCTTGTTTAGCTTATGAAATAAAAAAAGCTGGATTAGATGTTAAAAGACAGGTTGAATTACCTGTAATCTATGATGGAATAGATTTAAACGAAAATTTGAGGTTAGATTTATTAGTTGAAGATTTAGTCATTATTGAAATAAAATCTGTAGATAAAGTAAGTCCTGTTTGGAAAGCTCAAATCATTAGTCATTTAAAATTAACCAATAATAAACTTGGTTTTTTAATTAACTTCAACGTACCTTTAATAAAAGACGGAATAAAAAGATTTATTAATACAAAATAAAAAACTTAGTGCCTTTGTGCCTTTGTAGCAAAAAGCAAAAAAGATGCTTAAACATAGTTTACAATTCAAATTATCACAAAAATTATCTCCTCAACAAATTCAGTTGATGAAGTTAATTCAATTGCCTACGCAAGCTTTTGAACAGCGTTTAGAAGAAGAATTAGTGGAAAATCCAGCTTTAGAAAATGGAAAAGAAGAAGCTGAAAATTATGAAGATGATTACACTGATTCTAACGCAGACGATTATGATGATTATGATAACGAAAGAATTGAAACTGAAATCAATATTGACGAATATTTAAGCAATGACGAAACGCCTGATTATAAATATCAGGCCAATAATTATAGTGATGATGATGAAGACAAAAGCACTCCTATTGCTGCTGGCATTAGTTTTCATCAAGATTTAATCAATCAACTGAATACTTTCATTTTAAATGATGATGAAAGAAGTATTGCAGAATTCCTTGTAGGAAGCATAGATGACATGGGTTATATCCGTAGGAGCATACAAGATATGGTGGATGATATGGCCTTTACACAAGGTATTTATACGGATGAAAAAACCGTTGAACGTATTTTGCATATTGTTCAAGAATTAGAACCTTCTGGAGTTGGCGCTCGAGATTTACAAGAATGTTTATTACTACAACTAAAACATAAAACGCCAAACGAGTCTATTAGTTTAGCCACTCAAATTATTGAAGATCAATTTGATGCTTTTTCCAAAAAACATTACGACAAATTACTTCAAAAATTTGATGTTTCGAAAGACCAATTGCGAAAAGCCATTGATGAAATTGAAAAATTAAATCCAAAACCTGGTGGCTCTTATGATGGTAACCAAAAAATGGTGGAGCATGTTGTCCCTGATTTTACGATAAAAATCATTGATGGAGAGTTAGATTTAACTTTAAATGGTAGAAATGCACCAGAGCTTCATGTATCCAAGGATTACCAAGATATGCTCAAAACATACAAGGACACTAGCGATAAATCAAATGCTCAAAAAGATGCTGTTCAGTTCATCAAACAAAAATTAGATTCTGCTAAATGGTTCATTGATGCTATTAAACAGCGTAGCGAAACCTTATATGTTACCATGAATGCCATCATGCATTATCAACAAGAATATTTTTTAGATGGTGATGAAACCAAACTTCGTCCGATGATTTTGAAAGATATTGCCGATATGGTAGGATTAGATATTTCAACTGTTTCTCGTGTAGCAAACAGTAAATATGTTGAAACACCTTATGGAACTAAACTAATCAAAGATTATTTTAGCGAATCCATGACTAATGACCAAGGTGAAGAAGTTTCTACGATTGAAATTAAAAATATCCTACAACAAGTTATTGAAAACGAAGACAAAAAGAAACCTTATCCTGACGATAAGTTGGCTGAAATTTTATTGGAAAAAGGATATCCTATTGCTCGAAGAACTATTGCAAAATATAGAGAGTTACTAGATATTCCAGTAGCTCGTTTGCGTAAGAAAATATAAGTACGCAAATGGATTTAAAAAAAATATTACCTATATTTTCTTATGTCTTTCATCCCATATTTATTACGCTTTATGGGGTTTTATTATACATTTGGCTTTCGGATTTAGGACTTAATTCTTTGTCTTTACTTTTGTTGATTCAAGTGGTAATTTTGACCATTCTTTTACCTTTATCTGTTTATTATTTGTTAAAAGCTACTG
>CAZXPF010000037.1:0-5780 GCA_964643105.1 uncultured Flavobacterium sp.
GATTCACTTCGTTCGGGTTTCCGGAGTTTTGCTTTTTGGGAGCAAAACTCCAGTCGATTCACTTCGTTCGGGTTTCCGGAGTTTTGCTTTTTGGGAGCAAAACTCCAGTCAACTCAATTCGTTGTAAAGTACAAAGTTCAACCCTCTAATCCAAACTGTAAATCTTCATGATGTTGGCTAATATTTCTGGAAAGTTAATTTTTAAATCTTTCAATTTCCCAGTTCTAACATCAAAAACCCAACCTTGAACAGTTAATCCTCTTTCTTTGTAGGCTTTTTGCACTGCTGCCGTTTTAATAACATTAATGCATTGCTCCTGCACATTGAGCTCCACTAACCGATCAAACCGCAAGTTTTCATTAGTTATTTGATCTAATTCTTGTTGGTGAATCCTATAAACATCTCTAATATTTCTAAGCCATGGATTCAAAATTCCCAAATCAAATGGCTGTAGTGAAGCTTTTACACCTCCACATTCATAGTGTCCACAAACCACAACATGTTTCACTTTCAAATGATTGATAGCGTAATTGATAACGCTCATTACATTCAAATCCACAGAAACTACCATATTGGCAACATTTCTATGAACAAACAACTCTCCAGGTTGAAGTCCCATTAAGTCTTCTGCAGTAACTCGACTATCAGAACAACCTATATACAAAATCTCAGGAGCTTGTCCTTTGGCCAATTGTGTGAAATAATTGGGATCTAACGCTAATTTATCAGCAACCCATTTTTCATTGTTTTTAAATATTTTTTCAAATTCCATACTCTTGTTTTACATTAAAAATCCGTTTTCTGCTATACTGGGTTTGGGGATATCCTTTTCATTAAGCATTTCTCTTAAATCTATTTCTATTCCTCTACTGATTGAAGTTATGGGCACATCGTTATAGGTTCCTTCAAAAGGATTCTCTGAAAAGTCACCTATCATTTCCATTAGAAAGAAAGCCCAAATTATTAATGCGGAGAAAGGAATAGTCAACCAAACGGTATGACTATCTAAATTATGAAAAATATTTAGCAATCCGAAAGGAACCAAAACTGCAAAAATAATTCCCAACCACCAAGCTGTTGATGCATATTGTCTAGGAAAGGGGAAATTTTTTATACGCTCACTCCTGCCTTGGTCTCCATAAAATTCAGCTATTAATTTATGAAGTTCCATGTGTCGAAAATCTTCAAAATAACCAGAATTTCTTAACTCTTGAAGTCTTGTTGCTTGTTTATGAAGAATTTGAGTTGCCATATTAGCCTTACCTTTATAAAGTTCAAATTCTTCTTCACACAAAACATTTTTGATTTCATTTTCCAAATCGTGAAAATAATGTTCTGAGATTGTCGGGTTGTACTTTCCTTTTAATCTATATTCTGTATGTTCCCATTCACGTTGCAACCTAAGTTGGTATCTTAAAGCTGTAAGCCAAGCAATATGCCTGTGAATAAGTTCTTTTTTTATAAAATCTTGATCTTTACCTTTCACAAAACTACTAACGGCTGCCCCAAAAGCTCTAGAATTATTTACAATTCCACCCCAAATTTTTCTTGCTTCCCAAGTTCTATCATAACTGGCATTATTTTTAAAGCCTAGATAGAACGCCACGGCAATTCCCAAAACACTGATGGGTTGCCAGCTAATGGAAAAATCAAAATTAAGTTGGTGATAAACCAATTCAAAAATTATGGTTAATAGAGTTGCATAAACCAATCCAATTATAAATGGTTTTTTACTCCAATTAAAAGTCATCCAGAAACCATATCTTCTTCGTGTGTACATAGAGAGGATTTAAATCTTAAAAGTAATCTATTTTTTTATTCTAACAAACTACTTTTCTAAACATGCCCAAACAAAATTAGGATGATGTCCATCTCTTCGCACCATTTTTACCCAAAGCAATGTCATATGCTCTAAATGCAAGGCTTGATCTAATCCACCAGTGTCTAAAGTTTCATACCCCAAATCGGCATTAATTTTGGACACATTATTCTTAGCTTCAATAGTATTACCAGCTATCATCATAACGGGTTTAACGTTGTAATTTGGATAAGAACTATCTATAAAATTTTCAAAACCATAAATAGTAAAAGCTTTTACCACTTTAGCATCTGGTGCCCATTCTTGAACTTTTTCACTTCCTGAAATCTCGCTTTTTAATCCATGAGATATTCCTAAACCAACTGGATTGGTACAATCGATTAAAACTTTACCATTAAACTGCAAAGTTCTTAGAATTTCTTCGTTGGCATTAAAAGGTGTTGCTAAAAAAACAATCTCAGCTTCATCAATGGCTTCTTGTATTTTCTTTGCAGAAAAGTTTGGGTTTTGTTCTAATGCTTTTTTTACGGTTTCTGAATTTTCGTCATTATTAGCTATGATAATATCGTGGCCTTTCTTCTGTAAATTATTAGCAATAGCAAATCCCACATTACCAATGCCTATGAATGCTAGTTTCATCTTCAATTTAAGGTATAAGTTAGTGAAATTTTTGTGTTCAATAGTTTTGAAATAGGACAATTGGCTTCAGCATCTTTTACTAATTCGTCAAATTGTTCAGGGCTAATTTCAGTCACCTTTGCACTTAATTTTAAATTTGATTGAGTAATGCTACCATCTTCAAAAACAATTTCACAATCTGTTTTCAACTCAATGACTGAAAATCCCGCAGCTTGCAGATTAAATGCTAATTTCATACTAAAACAACCGGCATGAGCTGCTGCAATTAACTCTTCTGGATTGGTTCCAATTCCGTCTGCAAAACGAGAATTAAATCCATATTGTGTTTTGTTTAATACGGTGCTTTGAGTACTTAAAGCACCTTTTCCTCCTTTTCCCGTGCCATTCCAAACGGCTGTAGATGTTCTCTTGATTTGCATAATTATATGATTAGTAATTTTTAATTTTATTAATTTCAACATGATTTTTTGCTTCTATCAATAAATCGTGTAATTTATTGTCTAATGCTTTTTTAGGTAAATATTGCGGCCAAAATTCCGCGACCAATATGTTCTTTTTTTACCATTTAGTTAAGTTTTCAATTAGCCAACTTTTATTTCGATACTATTTCAAAAAGTATTTTAGAAAAGTAAATGGTTTGTAAAATTATTTTCTGCTGATTTATTTTTTCTCTGATTATCGCTGAACTTAAACTATTTTTTATAACTACAGCTGTAATCATATGTAGGGATAATTTTACTTACTCAATTGCTCTACCACTAATTCTGCAGCTGCTGCACCTGAATTTTGTTGTTGTCCAGTAATTAAATTACCGTCAGCAATTGCATACGAACTAAATGGAGCAGCAACTTTAAAAGTAGTTTCTTCAATTTTTCTAGCCTCTGCTTCTATTCTGTAAGGTTGTATTTTCATTCCTACAGCTTGGTCAGCAAACTCTTCTTCTGCATCAGCAAAACCAGTCCATGTTTTTCCTTTCACCAATAATTCACCGTTTGATTTTTTAGCTTCTAATAATAATGTTGTAGAATGACAAACCGCTGCGCTTGGTTTTCCACTTTCGTAGAAATTCACATATAATTTTTCTAAATCTTTGTTTCCTTTGAATGTGTACATTGGGCCTTGACCGCCTACTAAAAAAATCGCAACATAATCTTTGGCATCAACATCTGTCAATTTTTTTGTGTTTTTCAACATTTCATTAAATTCAGTTTTTTGCATATACCCCAAAGTAATGATGTCATTAGCTGAATAACCGCTTGCATCCGTAGGATTTGAATATCCATCCATTTGTAAATCGCCTCCTTGAGTTGAAACTAATTCTATCTCATAACCTGCTTCTTGAAATACTAGCAATGGGTGTGTTAATTCTGATGCCCAAAAACCAATTGGCCATCCAGTTTGTTTACTGATACTTGGCGAACTTACCACCATTAAAATTTTACCTTTTGAAGAGGCACCATGAAAATGCACATAACTGTTTACTTCTTTAACTTGTTCCATTTTTTGTTTTTTTATTAGATTACTTTTTATTGGTTTGAGCTATCCCAAAGAGGGAATATAAATACTAATGTTAATAGAATTATTTTTTAATCCTTAGTATTTTTTTGTTATTTGACGGTACAAATTTATCTTAGGATTATACTGTAAGCAATATCTACGTATCTTTGTAAGTAACTAACAAAAATGTAAGTATGCCAGATTTCGTTAAAGACAAACGTTTGTTCCACAATCCAGTAGAATTCGCAATAAATAAAATAGGTGGTACATATAAAATGCCTATTTTATGGCGATTAAAAGATAAAAAGTGGCGTTTTAGTGAGTTGCAAAAGAGTCTTTCTCACGCATCGGATAGGATGCTGTCAAAGGCATTAAAAGAATTGGTAGAAGATGGCTTTATAACTAAAGAAGTGTTTCCTGAAGTTCCTCCAAGAGTAGAATACTCAATTACCGAAAGAGGGATGAAATCAATTAAAATTATTGATACTTTAAGAAACTATGGATTGGATTTAATGAAGGATTTTGGGATAGCTGAAAAATAGAATTATCTTTGCCGAAACAACACACGAAACCCATTAAAAAGTACGGGCAATTCGCAAATTATCCCTACGTAAAAAAACTAACATGAAAAACACATTAATTGCACCATCAGTTCTTGCTGCTGATTTTGCTAACTTACAACGAGACATTGAAATGGTTAATAACAGTGAAGCTGATTGGTTTCACATTGATGTTATGGATGGGCATTTTGTACCAAACATTTCTTATGGGATGCCTGTCATAGAAGCTATTAAAAAACATGCTACCAAACCCTTAGATGTTCATTTAATGATTGAAAAACCTGAGCGTTATATTGAAGAATTTGCTAGAATTGGTGCCGATATTATCACTGTGCATTATGAATCTACTGTGCATCTGCATAGAACATTAAGACAAATAAAAGCTGCTGGTTGCCAAGCTGGAGTGGTACTAAATTTAACAACACCTGTTTCTGTTTTGGAAGACATTTTACCTGAATGTTATATGGTATTAATCATGTCGATTAATCCTGGATTTGGTGGACAAAAATTTGAAGATATTACTTATCAAAAAGTCAGAAAACTACGAAAAATGATTGATGAGCAAGGGTTAGACACATTAATTGAAATTGATGGTGGTGTAACAGATAAAAATGCCAAACAATTGGTTGAAGCTGGCGCTAATGTATTGGTAGCAGGAAGTTATGTTTTTGGTGCAGAAAATCCACAAGCTAATATTTCAGGGTTAAAACAAATCACAAAATAACAATAAACAATGACTTGACAAGTTTTAGAAACTTGTCAAGTTCATTAATATTGATCAATCAAATATTTTATTAAATCTGTAGTAGTTACAATTCCTACTAGCAAATCTCCAAGTACAACTGGCAATGCATGAAATTCCTTACTAGATAAAATCTCAGCGGCCTCTTTTATTGTAGTTTCTGGAGAAATTGTAATAAGATTTTTAGCCATGACTTGCTCAACTGTAAATAAATTATATACAGTTGCATCAATTACTTCATCATCATCAATAGCATCAACAAAGGAAATACGAAGTAAATCTGTATAGCTTAACATTCCAATTATTCTGTTGCCGTTAACTACTGGAATATGCCTTATTTTATTCTTTTTAAAAAGTGCTTCTGCTTTTGTTAAATCATCTTTAAGATTTAATTTAATCACATTTTTCGTCATAATAGTTGACACGGGAACTTTCTGTTTCATGACTGTAAATTTTGAAATTAACACATGACACCGCTAACTGGACCCAACCGATCGCCGATTTCGCGGCATGGCGCGCCGAT
>CAZXPF010000038.1:0-5484 GCA_964643105.1 uncultured Flavobacterium sp.
ATTTAGTTGAACATTTTAAAATTATCAATAATTTCAAAAAAATATACCTTATACTACTTTGTTTGTTTATATATTTTATTCTAACTTTAATATTTGATAGCAATTTTAACGACAATAATAGTTCATTAAATAGTTTTATTTGTTCGTGTTTATCGATAAGCATTGTAGTTTATTTAATATTTAAAAAAAGTAATACTATAAAAAATTGAATTAAATTACACCTTAGAGACCAATAATACAGTCTAACTAGAGCATTTCTTTTTACAATAGTAGTTTTTTGGTTTTTTAGAAGTCGTTCGTTATTACAATTGTAATTGAAAGCTATAAAAACAAAATTTTAAGACTATTTAGTCCATTACTTCTACATGCAAAAAAATGGTTTGAGGTAGTTTATATGGCAATGATATATTCAACAATAGTTTAACTCCATCTCAACAAAACGAAGCTACAACATTATTAAATTATGAAAACTTAAATTATACAACAAATGCAAAAGGCACAAAAACATGTGAGTAAAATAATAGTTCTCTTTTTAATATTATTTATAAATGATATTAATGCACAGTTAATAAAGGATGATTATTATTTTTTGGATAAAATTATACAGTTTAACTCAAATCCCAATGATAGTGTTTTTAATTTAAGTAACAAAAATGATGGTAGTAAATATTTATTAAAAAAATATTATGAATTCAGATATTATGACAAACCATTTTTTAAAGTTTTTAAATATGACAGTATTAATGATAAAATTGGATATGACACAATTCGACTACTAAAAGACAATATAAAATGGAAGCATAAATATAAAGTTTTAGATAGTTTGTTTACGAAAGAAGATATTGAGCGAATTATAGAGACAAAAGAAGAAAACATAAAATGGGATAGTACAAATGTTATTTTTCATAAATATAACTTTTCTATGAAATGGTGTGATAGTTATTATTGTAAAAACTCTATTTCAAAAACATATTATAATCAGAAGAAAAATCATGCCTTTATAATAGTAAATAAAACAACCAAAGGAAACTCTACATTAATATATATATATTCAAAAAAGAAGATAATGATTGGATTCTTTTAAATATAATTGAAAATGTTAGGTGGTAAGAATTCCCAATAAATAATGCAGCATGTATACCAAACATGATTAGTACTAAAAATCCCGATTTATTTCTAAATCGGGATTTTATATTTTATGAAACAGCTTTCAATCGTTGCAATAAATTTTTATTTAAACTTTGTTCTGCGTATTCTAATGTTACCAACAAGGTTTTTTCTTTAGAACCTGGAATATCATACATAGCATCCGTTAAGATAGCTTCACACAAGGAACGCAATCCTCTTGCTCCTAATTTGTATTCTAATGCTTTAGAAACAATAAATTCCAAAGCACCTTCTTCAATTTCTAATTCCACTTCATCCATTTCAAACAATTTTTTGTATTGTTTTACTAAGGCGTTTTTTGGTTCGGTTAAAATACTTCTCAAGGTATCAGCATCTAATGGATCCATGTGAGTAAGAACAGGTAAACGCCCAATAATTTCAGGAATTAAACCAAAGTCTTTCACATCTTTTGGAATAATATATTGCAATAAATTGTCTTTGTCTATTTGGTCTGTGTTTATAGACGAACTATACCCAACAGCTTGACGGTTTAATCGTTTAGAAATGATACGTTCAATTCCATCAAAAGCTCCACCAGCTATGAATAAGATGTTTTGTGTATTTACTTCAACAAATTTCTGGTCTGGATGTTTTCTTCCTCCTTTTGGCGGTACATTTACTACAGTTCCTTCCAAAAGTTTTAATAAGGCTTGTTGCACACCTTCTCCTGAAACATCTCTTGTAATAGAAGGATTATCACTCTTACGAGCAATTTTGTCAATCTCATCAATAAAAACGATTCCTCTTTCTGCTTTTTCAACATCATAATCAGCAGCTTGTAGTAAACGTGTTAAAATACTTTCCACATCTTCACCCACATAACCAGCTTCTGTTAAAACAGTTGCATCTACAATAGCCAAAGGGACATTTAACATTCTAGCTATTGTTTTGGCTACCAATGTTTTTCCTGTTCCTGTTTGTCCAACCATCAAGATGTTGCTCTTTTCAATTTCAACATCGTCCTCGGTTTGTTTTTGCATTAATCTTTTGTAATGATTATATACAGCAACACTCATTATTTTTTTAGTTTGATCTTGTCCGATAACATAATCATCTAAAAAAGTTTTTATTTCTCTAGGTTTAAGCAATTGCAAATCAGCCAACAAATCTGTATTTCCTGTTTGCTTAATTTCTTCAATTACAATACCATGTGCCTGCTCGATGCATCTATCACAAATGTGAGCATCAATACCGGCAATTAATAAATTCGTTTCTGGCTTTTTCCTTCCACAAAATGAACATTCTAATATTTCTTTTGCCATTTTTTTTGATAATTGGTCATAGATGATTTAAAAACATACCAACGTTATGAATATTCATCTATGACCTGTTTTTTTAATTTCTTGTCAATACTTCATCAATCATACCATATTCTTTGGCCTCAGCCGCTATCATCCAATAATCGCGTTCTGAATCCTTATACACTTTATCAAAATCTTGTTTTGAATGTTGTGCAATAATATGATATAACTCGTCTTTTAATTTTAACATTTCACGCAAGTTGATTTCCATATCAGAAGCAACACCTTGAGCTCCACCGCTAGGCTGATGAATCATTACTCTTGAATGTGGTAGTGCACTTCTTTTTCCATCAGCACCAGCACACAATAAAACAGCTCCCATGGAAGCAGCCATTCCCGTACAAATTGTTGCCACATCTGGTTTGATAAATTGCATAGTGTCATAAATTCCCAATCCAGCATAAACACTTCCGCCAGGTGAATTGATATAGATTTGAATATCTTTAGAAGCATCTGTACTTTCTAAAAACAACAATTGAGCCTGCACAATATTGGCAATTTGATCATCAATACCCGTTCCTAAAAAAATAATCCTATCCATCATCAAACGCGAAAAAACATCTAATTGAGAAACGTTCAACTGACGTTCTTCCATGATATAAGGAGTCATTCCTGTTGGTGTAATTTGTTTTACGATTTTATCGTAATACAAATTATTTATTCCTTGGTGCTTTGTAGCAAATTTTCTAAATTCTTTTCCGTAGTTCATATTTTTATTAAATAAGTAAATTATGGTTAAACAGACTCTGACATTAATTCAGAATAAAAAAACGTCAAACAAAAAGTTTGACGTTCAAAGATAATTATTTTTTGTGAGAAATTATTCTCCGTACATTTCTTTAATAAAGTCTTGGTAAGAAACTTCTTTAGTCTTAGCTGGAACTTTCTCTTTGTATAAGTTTATCATTTTTTCACTCATGATTTGTTCTGATAAACGCTTAATTTCATCTTGATTTGATAAAACTCTGGCTACTATTCCATCAACTTCCTCATCAGTTGGATTCATCTGACCAAATTGTGCCATTTGTTTCTTGATTAAATTTGCTGTAAAAGCTTTTAATTCCTCAAAAGTAGTTTGTAAGTTATTTTCAACAATTACTTTTCCTTCTATCAATTGATAACGCAACCCTTTTTCTGATTTTTCATATTCTAGCTCAGCTTGTTCAGCTGTTAGAGGATTTTCTCCTGCATTTTGAATCCATTTTTTTAAGAACTCAGCTGGCAAATCAAATTTTGTATTGTCAATTAAAGATTCCGTTACATCGTTTAAGAATTTTTGGTCCGCTTGTTGTGCAAATTGACCTTCGGCATCTTCTTTAATTTTTGCTTTTAATTCTTCAACCGATTTTACATTTCCTTCCCCAAATAATTTATCAAATAATTCTTGGTTAAGTTCTGCCAATTCTATAGCGTTGATTTCTTCAATAGTAAAATTAACCTCAACATCTAAACCATGAACATCATCGTGAGAAACTTTTAAATAATCCATCAATTTATGATCATCATCAAAAAGTCCTTTAGTGTTTAAAACAACAACATCACCTATTTTTTTACCGATGAACTCTTTTGCTGTTTTTTTATCTTTAAAAATATCTAATGAAAAAGTAGTTCTGTTTTCAATTCCTTTTTCTTCGTTTGAAAATGTTCCTGAAACATCAAATCCTTCTTCCACTTTGTCTTTAGGAATTAATTTGCCGTATTGCTTTTGAATACGTTCAATTTGTTCATTTAACATCGTTTCGTCCGCTACAATTGTAAAACGAGTCACATTTGTTTTCGCTGTTAAGTCAACATTAAATTCTGGAGCTAACCCCAATTCAAACTCAAATTTAAAATCTTCTTTATCCCAATTAAAATCTTCAGTTACTTTTGGTAAAGGATTTCCTAAAATATCTAATTTTTCTTCAACAAGATAATCATTTAACGATTTTTGCAAAAGTTTGTTTACCTCATCTAATAGAACTGCTTTACCATATTGTCTTTGAATCACACTCATAGGAACAGCCCCTTTTCTGAATCCAGGAATGTTAGCATTTTTTCTATAATCAGCTAAAATTTTAGCTACTTTATCTGAATAATCTTCTTTTGTAACTGCTACAGTTACTATTGCATTTAATGCATCAACGTTTTCTCTTGTAATGTTCATTTTGTCTTTTTTTCCTATGAAAATTGGGTTGCAAAATTATAAAAATTTTACAACCCAACCAAGTTTTTAATGAATTGAAATTCAATTGTATAAAATTTAGCTTTTGTCTATAAATATTTTATTCAGAATAGACTGACCTATGGAAAGCAACAAACTAAAAAGCAAAGCATACCAAAATCCCGAAACAGCAAATCCATCAATCAACTTATCTCCAATTAGAATGATTACCGCATTAATTGCTAATAAAAAAAGCCCAAGAGTGATTAGGGTTACTGGTATTGTTAAGAAAACAAGAACAGGTTTCAAAAAAGTATTTAATAAAGCTAACACCACAGCCACTATTAATGCCGTTGTAAAATTATCGACTGAAATTCCCGGAAGAAAATGAGCTAAAACAAACACTACAACCGTAGAGATTAAAAGTTTAATAAGTAAGTTCATAGTTTAAAATTTATTTTTAAAGATAAAAAAAGACATCAAAATTGATGCCTTTTTTTGTGCTATTTTATTCTCAATACTAGTTTGTTGCTACAATATTGATCCCTGGATAATAAGAAGGATTCAGGAAGGGTAATTTTGCTTTATAATGTGTATTGATAACTTTGATGATCTCATTAGCGATAACTGCATATCCCCTTGCGTTTGGATGAACTCCATCTAAAGAGAATAATACCTTGTTTTCTGTAGCCGCACCACTAAAATAATTAGCCGTATAGATAGAGCCTTCAACAGATTTTAAACCACTAACTAACTGACCTAAAATAGCATTCATATCAGCAACCGCAAGATTTTTTGATGCAGCAATTGAAACGATTGCATTGTTGTAAGCAGCGGTAGCATTTGCAATAACTGTTTTTTCAGTTGGGGTCA